>JAZRQW010000050.1:0-19685 GCA_045650165.1 Acutalibacteraceae bacterium
TCTGGAGATGACCATTGAGGAACTTGACCTGTCTGTGCGCTCCTTCAACTGCTTGAAGAGAGCCGGAATCAACAAGGTTGAAGATCTTATCAATAAGTCAGAAGAGGACATGATGAAGGTCCGCAACCTCGGCAAGAAGTCACTTGACGAAGTTGTTGCAAAGCTCAGAAGCCTCGGCTTCGACCTTCGCAAGGAAGAAGAATAATCTTCAACCCAACACATTTATCTGTAAAGGAGTGTTTTAAATGCCCGGAACCAGAAAGCTCGGCAGAGCCAGCGATCACCGTATGGCAATGCTTCGTGCAATGGTGACATATCTTTTAGAGAATGGCAAAATTGAAACCACCGTTACAAGGGCAAAGGAAGTCCGTGCGCTGACAGAGAAAATGATCACTGTCGCTAAGGACAACAGCCTTAACGCTAAGCGTCAGGCTCTTGCTTTCGTCACAAAGGAAGAGGTCGTTAAGAAGCTCTTCGACGAAATCGCCCCCAAATATAAGGATGTTAACGGCGGCTATTGCCGTATTACCAAGACAGGCCCCCGTCGCGGTGACGCAGCGGAAATGTGCATCATCGAGCTCGTTGATGACAAGGCAGCTGTCGAGGAAACAAAGAAGGCTAAGAAGGCTTCCAAGTAAGTCTTACGCCCTTTAAAATCTAACAGATATCTTTTAACGCCTCGGCTGAAAAGCCGGGGCGTTTTTCACGCATTATTATAAATGTCAGAAAATGTCAAAATGGTTACAAATAGTTACAAAAAGTTACAACGTTGTAACTTTTCTTGTAATTATTAAAACCGCTTGCTATAATCACATCACAAACAAAAGAGATATTAAAATCAGTTTTAAAAAAGGAAGGAGTAAATGATATGTTAATTATTGCGGCTACACTCGGCGGTGCATTGATGATCGGTTCCTGCCTTGCCCTTGCGTTTGAGGATGTTATCGAAGCAAAAGGCAATACGCTCGACACAACTGAAGAAAAAGTTGTTTCATAAAGAGGCTCAGTTGAGTCTCTTTTTTTATTAAAAAATACTCGTTTTCCTCTTGAAAAAGGGAAGAATATATATTATAATACTTTAGTAACATAACTTTGGTGTTTTATAAAAAGACCAACCACTGTAAACTTTGTTTTGGTCATGTGGTGTGTGGGTTCTGTGCGACGGTGCACTGCGAACCATGTCAGGCGGGGAACCGAGCAGCATTAAGCAGAAAGTACTGTGCGCCACAGTCCGCCTGCACACCATGTGACCAAGACAAAGTTTTTTTATTGAATGTATTTCTTAAAACGCATTGCACAAATCTTACTTGTACTATGAGTTTTAACAATTGACTTTTTGAGAGGTGATTTTTATGTACCGTGCGTTATACCGTACCTGGCGTCCGCAGACCTTCAGCGATGTTGTCGGTCAGCAGCACGTCACAAATACCTTGGTCAACGAGCTAAAGGCAAATAAGCTTGCTCACGCATACCTGTTTACAGGCTCAAGGGGCACGGGTAAGACAAGCTGTGCAAAAATTCTCTCAAAGGCCGTCAACTGCGAAAACCTGCAGGACGGCAATCCCTGTAACGAGTGCGAGGTTTGCCGTGGTATAGATTCCGGCGCAATTCTCGACGTTGTGGAAATCGACGCCGCAAGTAACAACGGCGTTGACAATATCCGTGATTTGCGTGACGAGGCGAATTACACCCCCGTAAGAGCGAAGTACAGGGTTTATATTATAGACGAGGTGCATATGCTCTCCGTCGGTGCGTTCAATGCCCTTCTCAAAACGCTTGAAGAGCCGCCCGAGCACGTCAAATTCATCCTCGCCACAACAGAAGTACACAAGCTCCCTGCAACAATTCTTTCACGTTGCCAACGTTTTGATTTCAAGCGAATCGAGCCGCAGGACATTGCAGGCAGGCTTCAATTTGTTGCAGAGCGTGAGGGCTTTTCGCTTGATAGCGAAGCTGCATCCTTTATCGCCAAAATTGCCGACGGCGGTATGCGTGATGCGCTGTCCCTGCTCGACCAATGTGCAAGCCAGAGCAAGTCTGTCACCGCAGACCTTGTCAGCAACGTTGCAGGTCTTACTGGTCACGATCACCTTTTCCTGCTTGCGGACTGCATTAAGAATAACGACTGTGCCAAGGCACTTTCGATTATAAATGACCTGCACAATTCCTCCTGCGATATGGAGAGACTGTGCACTCAGCTTATCGACCACTACCGCAACCTTATGATAATCCGCTCGGTTAAACAGCCCGAGGGCCTTATCGTTTGCACTGCGGCAGAAATGAAGCAGCTTGAACAGCAGGCGATGAGCTATACACTCGAACACATTATGCACATTCTCGGCGTGCTTGAAGTAACCTGCGGTAATCTGCGCAAGGGTCTCAACCGCCGTGTCGAAACAGAAATGGCGTTTGTACGCCTTTGTACTCCCAATCTTGATTCATCAGTCGATGCGCTTCTCAAACGTGTTGCAGCGGTTGAAACCGCAGTCAGAACGGGTGCGGTTGCAGTACAGCAGCCCGTTGCAAGTCAGCCTTCTGCTAATGAAGCTGCACCGGTACAAACACCTGCACAGCCGGCAGCACCTGCGCCGAAAACCCTGCCGGACGGTGAGCTGGGTTGCTGGACGGATGTTATTCAGGAACTTAAAACATTCAACCTTCCGCTTGCGAGTATGATGTTCAACACCTATGCTGTCGTTAAGGACGGTGTTGTGAACATCTGCCACAACAGTGCCTTCCTTGTCGGCAAGTTCAAGGATGAGGAAAGCCGCAAGGATCTGAAGAAGGCGTTTTACAATATCACGGGTACAGACTGTCTTATGAAATTTAAGAAAGTCTCCGAGCCGGCAAATATTCCCGAGCCAGAGCCCGTACCTCACGAAACTGACCCGCTTGCCGATTTGCTCAGCAGGGCTGAAGCGAATGGTATAGCAATAGAAAATAATTAATAATAATTTTGAAAGGATAGATAAAAATGAAAGCAAGAATTCCCGGTGCGCCTCAGGGCGGTCAGGCAGCAATGCTCCAGAGACTTCAGGATATGCAGGCAGAAATGCAGAGAACACAGGAAGAGGTAGAGGCTACAGACTACGTCGCTTCCGCAGGTGGCGGTGCTGTTGAGGCAACCGTAACAGGCGCAAAGGTTCTCAAGGATATTAAAATCAACCCCGAGGTTGTTGACCCCGAGGATGTTGAAATGCTTCAGGATATGGTTATTGCCGCTGTTAACGAGGCTCTGCGCAAGGCTGAGGACGCTATGATGCAGGGCATGGAAAAGGCAAAGGGCGGCCTTAATATCCCGGGTCTGTTTTAATGGGCTACGAGGTAGCGTCGCTGGCTAAGCTCATAGAGCAGTTTGAGCGTATGCCGAGCATAGGTCACAAAACGGCTCAGCGCCTTGCGTTTTATGTGCTTGATATGAGCGAGGAGCAGGCGAAGGGCTTTGCCAAAGCAATACTCGATGCGCACGAAAAAATCCACCGTTGTGCGGTCTGTTGCAACCTTTCAGAGGACGAGCTCTGCCCGATTTGCTCAAAGGCGGACAGAGATATGTCGGTCGTCTGCGTTGTGGAAGACCCGAGGGATGTTATCGCAATCGAGCGCACACACGAGTTCAACGGCACATACCACGTTTTAAACGGCGTTATTTCGCCGCTTAACGGTATCGGCCCCGAAGAGCTGACAATTAAAGAGCTCATCGCCAGAATGGGCGACGGGCAGATAAAAGAGGTCATAATGGCAACTAACCCGACAGTTGAGGGCGAGGCAACAGCAATGTACGTTTCACGTCTGCTCAAACCCCTCGGCGTTGCAACAACACGCCTTGCCTACGGTGTCCCCGTGGGTGCAGATCTCGAATATGCCGACGAAGTAACGCTCCTGCGTGCCCTCGAAGGCAGACAGACAATATAGGAAAAAAGACTGATTTTCAAAAAGCGAAAATCAGTCTTTTAATTTATAATCCAGCAGTTGATTTGTGGTAGCTCAATTTATGTAACATTTGGTGTGCGCTCTGCCCTGATAAACCGTAATTTGCACAAATTGCAAATTGAGCATATCTGTTTTTGCAAAAATTGTTATTCACTTATCTGTTGTTATTTGCTATTATATATACAAAGGAAGAAGCAAAAAAAGAATAAGCCGGCAAAATCCTTGTCCGCGCGGACAAAAAACATACTTATCAATAAAATATAATGAGGAGTGATTTTAGTGTTTGAAATTATTTTTTCAATTATAGCACTTGTTCTTTTTGTTAAAGCGATAACCCTTGCGGTTAAAATCGGTTGGGGAGTAACAAAAATACTTGCGGTTATTCTTCTTATACTCGCTCTGCCGGTATTTATACTGTGCCTGATTTTTGCGGGCGGACTGTTGCTGATTCTTCCCGTTGCACTTATTGCCGGAGCAGTAGGACTGTTGATATACGCCTGTAAGTAAATAAGCCTATAAAAAGCGGGCTGTCTTGTGTGAACAAGACAGCCCTTAATATTTTCGGGAAAATTATTTTACAAAGAAATCAAGGAAGCCCTTGGGGCCAACAACCTTATATACGATGTCGTTTGCGCCCTTGAGGATTGTGTTGAGAGCCTTGTCAAAGAAGCCGGGCTCTTCCTCTGCGGCGTATACACCGATTTCTACAAGCAGATCATTAACTGCTGCAAAGTAGGGATCGTCAACCTCGGGGTTACAGATGATGTTGTCTGCTGCCTTGTCTGCTGCATCAAGAACTGCCTGCTGCTCAGCGGTGAGAACATAGCCTGTTTCTGCGCAGTATCTTTCAAGGTCGGGAAGATTGTGTCTCTTGTAATCTCTGAGATTTCTTGCGCCGTTGAACTGCGGGAAGTAGAACTCATCCTCTTCTGCGTTGTCGCAATCAGCAACTGTCTTTACGTGACCTGTTGCAAGCTCAAGAGCAAGTGCGATAGCAACGTTGTTGTACTCGAGCTCGTGCTTCTGCTGATAGAAGAACCAGGAAGAATCCTTGCGGTATGTAGTGGAAATATCGATTTCACCGTCGGGAGAAAGCTCTCTGCCTTCTGTATCCTCAAACTTTGAGCCTGCGGCAACAAAGGAAGTGCCGGGAGCTGTGGAATCGATGTTGATGATTTCGTCGGAGTTTGTAAGCGGTGCGCTCTTCATAAAGCCGAACATAGAGTAGTCAGCTGTGATTGCGCCGAAGGGAAGACCGTAGCCGGAAATGAAGGAGAAAGTTACGCCCTCTGCTTCAAGAGCGGACATTGTTTCGTTAAGTCTTTTCTTTGCTGCCTGGAAATTGTCTGCCTCTGCCTTTACAACATCGGACTTGATGAGGTGCTTGACACCGTCATACTTGTCGGTGGGGATAAGGTTGCAAAGAGAAGGTGTTGCGCAAAGAAGCTCTGTTGCGATTGCCTGGAGTGCCTGGTCAATAAAGCCTCTGAGAATGGGCTTGGGGAAGAGACGAAGAACAATGTTGATAAGGTAGCCCCAGGGCTCGCCGATAAGGTCTGCAAGAAGACCGTTGTAGAAGAGGTCTGCGGAATTGTCGCAGAATTCGCCTGCGAGCATATCTGCAACAACGTCACTGCCGTCCCATGCACCTACGATACTTACAACGCGTCTGATGTGGTTTTCGGCAACTGTGGGATATGCATCCATGTAAGCGGTAACAACGGAAGCACCCATACTCATGGGAACAAGAACGATGTCCTTAGCGCCAACCTTGTTTTCTGCAAGAATTGTTTCAACAAACTCGTGCATTGCTGCTACGTTCTTTGAAGTATAGGAGAATGCGTTGAAGTTGAATACATAAAGATAATCTTCAAAATTCTCGCCGAACTTCTCTCTTGCAATATCCTCACAGGGAATTGAAGAATAGAAGCGGTTCTTTGCTTCGCTCTCAAATTTGCCATCCTCAAGTGTTACACCGGGGAACTCGGAAACGGGCATAGCGTATCTGGGAGTAACTACTCTCGGGTCGCCGTTACCGTCTTCATTGACGATGTTGAAGTGGAAAAGGTCTCTGATGATTTTGTCAACCTTGTTCTGGTCAATGATGTTTATTCTGAGCACGGAAGAAGTGAGAAGCTCGAGAACTGCGCCGACAATAGTCAGAATTGTGCTTGTGTTGGAGAAAACTTCATCGAAGCTGTTGAAAAGGTTCCATCTGGACAGATACTTGCCCTCTGCGATAAGCGGAGCATAGTTTTCAAAATCCTGAAGTGTGCCGTTTTCAAAAGCACCTTCCTGTGTGTAGCTCTCATCGAAAAGATAAGAGTAGCTCTGGCCGATACCTGTTACGAAAACAACAAGGCTGTTGTCACCCTCTGCAAATGCGCTTTCGAGGGAGTCTGCGGTTGTGACCTTGGGCTGGCTTGCACCTTCAGCAAATGAGGGCACAAGAACCATAGGAACGACCAAGGCAATTGAAAGAAGAATTGCTATAAATTTTTTCATGGTTATCCTCCTGTTCGGAAATGTTTTTACAGTTTAATATAATAACACTTATTTTCTTTATTTTAAATACATTTTTCAATTTTTTGCCTTTTGTACAAAAACGGCGGTTGGTTTATATGTATTTTGCCTATAGGGTTTGGCTCGAAAAATGATACCCGCCGCGTTATTTTATTTGTTCAGGCTTGATTTGAGCTTTGTAAGGTGCTTGTACATATAAGAGGGGATACCGAAATACCCGAAAAGATAGGTGTACTCGATAAGAATATTTCCGTCGAAGCCCGATTGCTTTATTTTGTCGAGCAAAGCATCAATATAGGTCGGGTTGAATTTCGGAAACTGCTCACGGCTTTGTTCGGAATAGGAAATGTGCACGGTTTCTATGTGCGGCATAGTGCGCTCAATTCGGTCAAGGTCATATTGCTGGCGTTTATAGCGTGACTGAAAATAAGTTCTGAAATTGTCACAGCCGACATCAGCGTAAATTTTAAGAAAAGCGTCCGTGTTGTTGTTGAAGGTATTGTCGTGACATTCGGGGCAGACAATAAGCCCGTATTCCGCGGCAACAGCACAGATACTTTTGGTGTCCTCAACAAGATTCATATAGGTTGCTTCGTCGGTCTTTTCGCTGTCGGCCTTACCCAACCACACTCGCACGCTGCGTGCGCCCATAGTGCTTGATATTTCGCAGATTTTCTTCCATTCAACGGCGTCTTTACAGCCAACGCGGTAGTAACTGCCGTAGGAATTTATGCGGATACCTGCCTTGTCGCAAAGCTCCTTTGCGCGCCTTGCGTCCGCAACGCTTTTTACGTGCTTGTCACCGCCCCACTCAATGCAGTCAACTTTTGCCTTAACGGCTATTTCAACAATTTTTTCAAGACTTTTTGTCTGTCGGAAAGATGTGGTAGTAAAACCGAATTGCATAATAATCACCAACCGTGCCTTTCATTGCTTTTCAGTTTAGCATATAAACCGCCGAAACTCAACAGAAAATTAACTGTTGTTATATGACAGAATATATGTTATGATTATTCTATAAATCCGATATAGAAATTTAAAGGAGCTGAAACAGTGTCAAAATTCAACATAAAAGAAAAATACTATGAAATGAAGAATAACCCTGATGTTGCTTTCAAGGAGCAGGTGGGTTACGTTTCGGGCGTATTCGGCAACTGTATGGGTCAGGACTCGGTCAGTACATACAGCGACCAGTTTATGCGTGACTATATGGGCCTTAAATCTCATCACCTTCTCGCTATGAATTCTGTCACAACGGGCATCAACATTATCATTGCCCCGATTGTAGGCGCATTGCTGGACAACAACCACTCAACAAAGGGTAACGCAAGGCGGTTTATGACAGCTTCCGCAATTCCGTTTACGCTTGCTTCCGTTCTCCTTTTCGTTGTCCCATCTTCCTCGATCACCTTCAACGTTATCTGGAGCTTTCTGCTTTACCTGCTTTTCAATATATCAGATACGTTCTTTGACGTTGCGTTGTCAACGCTTTCCGTGCGAATGACACCCAACGCAAAATCCAGAAAGAATTTCTACACGATAGCTCAGCTTGCCTCCACCCTCGGCTCAATGCTGCCCGGCGGTATGGTGCCGATTATAATCGAGCTTCAGGGCAACGACTACGCCAAAGAAAAGTGGGCATTCTTCACCGTTGCACTTATTTTCGGCATACTCGGTCTTTTCACAATGCTCGTACCGTGCTTCACGCTCAAAGAGCGCAATATGGTGCTTCCGCCGCGTGAAAAAGAAAAGAAAATCAAGATTGACTATAAGCTTATTCTTCTCAACAGACCGCTCCTGCTCCTTTGCCTGAGCCAGGTTATAGAGTCCGTAAGACAGGTTTGCTACAACTCTCTCCCCTACTTCTACAAGCACACCCTTAACCGCTACGATATGAAAACCTACGTTGAAATGGGCAGTTCCGCGCTCTCCTACGGCGGTCTGCTTTCCGTTCCCTTTGTCGGCAAAAAGCGCTCATCAAGAGATATTGTCGTCTGGGGCTACCTGCACACGGGTATATGCTACCTGCTGCTCCTCCTTTTCGGCTACAAGCACCTGTGGCTTGTCGGTATTCTTATTGCACTCGGCGGTATGCCCAATGCCGCAATGAGCGCCGCAAAGCGAATTCTGCTTGCCGACTCAACTGACTATATGGAATGGAAGAGCTACCAGAAATACGGTGTTGCACAGCGTAACGAAGGTATGGTTTTCGCCTTCAGCACAATGGTTTCCCGTATTTCCGCTCTGTGGAAAGAATTTCTCATCAACGGCGGTATGACGCTTATCGGCTACCAGAGTGCCGTTTCAATCAACGGCGTTATGACCGAAGCAGTGCAGACCCCTGAAACACTCCACGGCATATTCCTGCTTGTTGCTATCCCCGGCATAATCGGCAACCTCCTGCCCGGAATTATTATGATGTTTGACAACTTCACAGGCAAGCGCAAGGAAAAGATTATGAGCGAGCTTGAAGAAATCCGTGCAGCAAGCGCAGCAGCAATGGCAGAAAGCCAGACTGTATAACCAAAATCATTCCATGTAAGAAATAAACGGAGGGATTATTATGAACCCGAAATATCCTAATCTGTTATCACCCGGGAAAATAGGTAAGGTTGAGCTTCGCAACAAAACCGTTATGGCGGCAATGGGCATGAGCCAAAGCGAAGGCGGCTTTGTGAACAAGGCTGTACTCAACCACTATGCCGAAAGAGCAAAAGGCGGCGTAGGCGCAATTATTGTAGAAGTAACCTGTGTTGATTCACCGCTCGGACTCAACACCAAGGGCATGCTCATAATTGACGATGACAAATATATCCCCGGTATGGCACAGCTTGCCGATGTTATTCACGAGGGCGGCTCAAAAGCTTTTCTTCAGCTTTCCCACACGGGCAGAGGCGCAAGAAGAAAAATCATAGGCGACCAACCTGTCGGCCCGAGTGCGGTTGCAATGCCTTACTCATATATGATGGGTCTTGCAAACGAAACACCCCGTGCGCTTACAATTGATGAGATAAAAGCAATAGAAGAAAAATATGCGCAGGCAGCTCTGCGTGCAAAGAAGGCAGGCTTTGACGGCGTTGAAATCCACGCAGTAGGCTATTATCTCGGCCAGCAGTTCTTATCAAAAACAGCCAATGTCCGAACGGATGAATACGGCGGCAGCCGTGAAAACAGAATCCGCTTTCACCTCAACATAATAAAGAGAATCCGTGAGCTTTGCGGTGACGATTTTGCTATAATCGTCAAGCTTTCCGTTATCGAAATGGGCAAGGACGGTGGCATTTCAATGCCAGACGGCCTGTATTACTGCAAAAAGCTTCAGGAAGCAGGCGTTGATGCAATTGAAGTGCTTGCAGGTATATGGTCAGGCGAGGCAGGCAAAAACCAGAAACCCGAATCCGCTTATTCGGACTGCATGGCAGTTGCACTGAGTCTTGTCATGAAAATCGGCCTTATGATTACGACGGGCAAAAAGAAGGTTGCTCTCATCGGCGGCGGTCGTGCACAAAACCCCGTTGCTTCCGAAAAAGCACTCAAATCAAAGCAGTGCGACCTTATATTTATCGGTCACGGTCTGCTTGCACAGCCCGACCTTGTCAATCTTATTGACGAGGACAGAGAGGATGAAATCAGACCCTGCATCGGTTGCGGTCACTGTGTTAACCATCAGCTTCAGCACGGCGAAAGAGCTATCTGCTCGGGTAACGCTGTACTCGCAAGAGGCGATAACGATTACACCGTAATCCCTGCCCTTACAAAGAAAAAGGTTGTTGTTATAGGTGCAGGCGTTGCAGGTGTTGAGGCAGCAAGAATTGCGGCAATGAGAGGGCACACTGTTGACCTTTACGAGGCGGAAAACGAAGTTGGCGGTCAGATGAATCTTGCCTGCAAGCCTCCTTTCAAACAGCATCTCGCTCTGATGAAGCCCTATCTTGAAAGACAGCTTGAGCTTCACGGCGTCAATGTTCACCTTGGCAGAAAGTTAACAAAAGAAGATGTTCTTGCTTTGAATGCCGATGCGGTAGTATGCGCAACAGGCGTCACACCCATCGCACTTAAAATAGAAGGTGCTGACAGAGCGGTCAATGCGGTTGATATACTTAATGGCACGGAGAGCGGAAAGAACGCAGTTGTAATCGGCGGCGGCTCAATTGGCTGCGAAACCGCAGAATTCCTTGCAAAGCAGGGTAAGAAGGTAACAATTATCGAAATGACAGATACCCTTGCAGGCAATACCGGCAAAACCGATCAGACCATTCTCCTCGGTCACCTCAAGGGCAACGGTGTAAAACTGCTGACCGAATCGAAGGTAGAGAAAATTACCGCAACGGATGTTGTGTACAAATCCAAGGACGGCAAAACAAACTCCGTAAAAGCGGACACGGTTGTTTTTGCAGTCGGCGGCAGACCCGAAACCTCACTTTACGATTCGCTTAAAGACGAGGTTAAAGAAATCTACAATATCGGTGATTCCAACGGCGGCGGAATAATCCCCAACGCTGTTTATGAAGGTTACACCGTAGGTAATAAGATTTAAAACAAACCTAAATATTTGAAAACCACAGTATCGGTCAGCTGATACTGTGGTTTTTGTTTATCAGATAAACATATTGTAAACAAAAGACAAATAATGGAATATCGTTCCGAGCATTCTCATCGGCATTGTGAAGATTGCCGATATCTGTATATCTTTTCCTTTTACGGCAATAACGGGAGCGGCATCAGTTCCGAGCCCGAGCTCAAAGAGCTTTTCAAGAACTGTTTGTGCGATTATTTCATTGCCCTGTGCGCTGGGGTGAATTTCATCATCGGCATAGTTCAGCGCATCGTCGCCGAGTGCCGTTGCAACATCAACAATAACGATTTCGCCCGGATTTTCATCGGCAAAGCGTCTTATCTGTGCATTGATTCTGTCCGCACCCTGCTGATAAGCTTCTCCGATATAGCCGGTCTGAGGGTTGTAAATCGTCTGCATAAGAATGACAGCATCTTCGTTGTGTGAATTGATTATTCTGACTATTTCGCAAAAATCCGTGTAAAAGCCGTCAGCAATTTCGTCAAATCGGGTATGGTCATTTTTGACAATGGAATCAAACATCAGCCCGAAAAGGTTACCAAGCAGGAAGTTATTTCCGCCGATTGAAATGCTGATTATGTCCGCCTTTTTCAGGTCGCTGATTACGCTTTCTTCCTTGAGTCGGTTAATCAGGTTATTGGTTGTGTGTCCGGGGATTGCGTGGTTGGCGTAGTCATAGCCGTTGGTGTCCGCAACTATTTTGCCGTAGCACGCCTCTCTTGAATTGGATATACCGGAGCCGTAGGCAATGGAATCGCCAAGCACAAGATAAAACGGTTTTTCATTTTCTGCATATGCCCAGACATTGAAAACACCAAAAAGGATTATAACTGTCATAACGATTGCTGTCAGTTTTTTCATAACGTAGTCTCCTTTGCTTTTTTTAAAAATATATCATCCGATTTTTAAAAAGTCAATATTCCTGAGCAGAAGTAACAGACTTTAACAGATAATAATCTTCACTAAAAATTAATTCTTTGTTGAAAAAGTAATATAAGCATTGTATAATGAGAAAAAAGAATAATGCAAAGAGGTGTCTGTATGAAAGCAAAATTCATAAAAATCATTTCATTATTGCTTGTTTTTTCACTTGTTGCAACCGTTTCCGCAGTTGCAACGAGCGGTGATGTTGACCCCGCAATCATTGCCGAAACACGTGGGACAGCTGTGCAGATTGAAAGCGAAGGCATAGTTCTTCTCAAAAATGAGGATAATTTCCTCCCGCTCAATAACAAAAAGGTCAATATTTTCGGTGCCGGCTCTGTCTGTCCGTTTTTCGGCGGTGCCGGCTCGGGCGCAATCACAACCGATGACCCGGTTACTCTTTATGAGGCATTTGAGGCAGAAGGTATAGAGTATAATTCCGAGCTTCGTGCTCTTTACGAAAAGCATTGCCTTTCAAATGAGCTTCCCAAAACCGATAACACGGTTATCAACAACCTTCTCCAGGTGCTTCTTGCAAAGAATACGCTTGAAGAAATGGACCCCAAGCATTTAACGGACGAACTGCTTAAAAACGCAGTTGCTTTTTCTGATACGGCGGTAATCGTAATCAGCCGAACAAGTGCCGAGGGTACAGACCACACGGTTGAAACCCTCAGCCTTTCCGCAGATGAAAGAGCAATGGTTGAAAAGGTAACATCCGCGTTTGAGAATGTTGTTGTACTTTTCAATATCGGCAATGTTATGGAAATGGGTTGGATTGACGAGTATGAAAGCATAAAGGCGGCTGCAATTATCTGGATTCCCGGTGAGTTTGGTATGACTGCCGTGCCGCAGATGCTCAACGGTAAGGTCAACCCCTCGGGTAAGCTTACAGACACAATCTCATATAAAATTGAGGACCATCCTTCAAGTGTCTGTTTTGGCAGCAACAGCTATGACGGCGGAGAGCATTTCGTAGAATACTACGAGGGTATATACATAGGCTACCGCTATTTTGAAACCTTCGCCAAGGACAAGGTGCATTATCCCTTCGGCTACGGTCTTTCATACACAACCTTTGAAAAAGAAATTGTTTCAACCGATTTCAACAATGAAACCATAACCGTAAAGGTTAATGTCACTAACACGGGCGATAAGGCAGGCAAGGAAGTTGTACAGCTTTATTACAGCGCACCCTATACCGAGGGCGGCATTGAAAAGAGCGCAATCTGCCTTGGTGGCTTTGCAAAAACAAAGCTTCTCAACCCCGGAGAAAGTGAATCCCTGACAATCACTTTCAAAACAGACGATATGGCATCCTACGATTATAAAGTCAACGAAGCGTGGGTGCTCGAAAAGGGTACATACAAAATCATCGTTGCAAATGATGTAAGAAACCATATAGCATCATACGATTACGAAATAAGCGAAACGAAAGTAATCAAAAACGATTCCGTAACAGGCACGGAAATTGAAAACCTGTTTGCCGATGTTTACAGCGGATATGAAATTATGTCCAGAGCAGATGCAGACAGCACATATCCCGAATTGCGCGAACTCAACAAAGACGATTATCTTGTTGATGTAGACAAAGTCCCCGAACCGACAACCGAAGGCGAAGCCCCGAAAATGGGCGTTAAATACGACAAGACAATAACCCTGCAGGATGTTGCAAAGGACGAAAGCCTGTGGGATGCTTTCCTTGACCAGCTGACCCTTGATGAAATGACTATGCTTGTTATCAACGGCGGCTACGAAACACACGGCGTTGAAAGACTCGGTATTCCTCACACAATGGATAACGACGGTCCTTCAAGCGTCAAGGGCAGAAACGGCCTTGTCTATACAGACAGCGGTACTGCTTATCCTTGCGCTACAGCTATAGCCTGTACGTGGAACACAGACCTTGCTTACGAAATGGGTAAGGGCGCAGGCAAGGAAGCAGCTGATATGGGCACCGATACCTGGTATGCACCGGGTGCAAATATCCACCGCAACCCCAGAGGCGGCAGAAACTTTGAATACTTCTCCGAAGACCCGATAATCTCGGGTATTATGGCGGCAGAAATTATTAAGGGCGCAAACTCCGAAAGCCTTGTAACAACAATCAAGCACTATGTGCTCAACGACCAGGAATCTCACAGAAACGGAATTTTCACCTGGTGCGACGAGCAGGCAATGCGTGAAATCTACCTCAAGGCGTTTGAAATCCCCGTAAAAGAAGCACAGCCCAAGGGCATTATGTCAGCCTACAACCGTATCGGCACAAAGTGGTGCGGCTCAAGCTCGGCACTTCTCAACGACCTGCTTCGTGACGAGTGGGGATTTGAAGGCTTCGTTGTTTCAGACTACTCTACAAACTTCACGGGCAGCGGTTATATGAGCCCCGTGCTTGCAGTTTACAACGGCAATGACACAATGCTGACCGGTATGTGGGCGCTTCAGGTTGTTCAGCACAAAGCAGCAATTAAGCTTGCCTATGCAAAAGACCCGATAGGCTTCGGTAATGCACTGCGTGAAGCCTGCAAAAACCTGTGCATAATGAAAATGGAAACAAAGGCATTCAAAAATCCCGAAATCACCTACGATTCATCGCTCATCGGTACACTCGATACCTTTGACGACTGGAATTTTGAATTCCCCTATATCTTCACTTTCATCAGATTTATTCTGAACAACATTGCCAATGTTGTAATTTACGCATTCAGATTTATCCTTTAAGTAAAGGAGGAAATATTTATGTTACAGATTTTACAAAGAATTATTGCTGTTATCCTTTCCTCGTTCAGCGTTGCTTCCGCTTTCTTCGGCAATTTGTCTTTTGAAAGTTACGATGTTTACAAAGACCTTGTTTACGGAGAAGCCGAAAGAAACATAATGGACATTTATGTGCCCGAATCGGCATACGAAAATGAGCACAACGGTGTAATCCTCTACATCCACGGCGGTTCGTGGACCTCGGGCAATAAAGAGGATATGGCACAAAGATGCAAACGCTTTGCACGAAAAGGTTACATAACCGCAACAATGAACTACACACTTTATGCCGACGGACTTTTCGGCAAGGTAACCGCACTTACAATGTGTGACGAAATCGGTAAGGCAATAGAGAGAATCAAGGCGTTTTCCGATGAAAAAGAGCTCAATATCACAAAGCTCGCCGTTTCGGGCTATTCTGCAGGCGCGCATCTTTCAATGCTCTACGGTTTTTCAAGGGCAGATGATTCCGCAATCGAACTTGTCTTTACTGCAAATCAGGTAGGACCGTCTGATTTCCATTCGGAAGTCTGGGGCAGCACAAGCCTTGCAAGCATGCTTTCGGGCATTGAAATTACGGCAGAAATGAAAGAAAACGGCGAAGCTGAAAAGGTAATCAACCTTGTTTCTCCCACTGCTTATGTAACGAAAGATACGGTGCCTTCAATACTCGCTTATGGCGGCACGGATATGATAGTTCCCTCGGGCAACGCGGAAAGAATCAAATCGGCGTTTGAAACCGCAGGCGCACCCCACAACTATATCCTCTATCCGCTTTCCAACCACGGACTCGGCCTTGACCCGCTGTGTGAAATGGAATACACCAACACAGTTGAACAGTACTGCAAAGAGTATTTCGGTTACTGATACTGAGGCAAACTTAAAACAATTAATCACAAAAAACGGTGAGCTAATGCTCACCGTTTTTTGAAATATTACCTGAAATAAAACAATCAGTGATTGTTGTTTTTTGGAAATAAGTATGTTACACTTTAATATATAGATTTGTCCTGCAATCGGCAGATAAGAAATACTGAAAGAATTTATGTTATCAGCGAACAAAGCAAAGGTGGCAAAATAAGATGAAAATAGCACTTTTCGGAACAAATCAGCTTCAGTTTTCAAAGGTTTACACGCCCGAGGTTCTGAAGAAATTAAGCGAATACGGTGAACTTTCGGAAAAAATCAACCAAAAAAATCTGGCGGAAAATGCGGATTTCCTTTCTGACTGCGAAATTGCTTTTTCAACCTGGGGAATGCCGCAGTTTACCAAGGAAGAAATTGCAAAGTATATGCCCAGGCTCAAGGCGGTTTTCTATGCTGCGGGCACGGTACAGTATTTTGCCCGCCCGTTTCTTGAAAGCGGAATAAAGGTATACAGCGCGTTTGCGGCAAATGCAGTACCTGTTGCGGAATACACCTTTGCACAGATCACCCTTGCGGCAAAAGGATATTTTCAGGCGGCTAAATATTATCACATTCTTCCGCTTCGTTCACTTATCTTTGCAAACGAGGCAACAGGTAATTTCGGATGTAAGGTTGGCCTTGTTGGGCTCGGAGCAATCGGAAGGATGGTTGCGGAAAGACTGAAAGAGCTTGATGTTGAGGTCTATGCCTGCGACCCGTTTGTGCCTGAAGAAAATGCGAAGGAGCTTGGCGTTACTCTTGTTGATATGGAAACGCTTTTCAGCGAATGTGACATTATCAGCAACCACCTGGCTAATAAACCCGAGCTTGAAAACATCTTCAACTATAAACTTTTTAAGAGAATGAAAAAACATTCTACATTTATCAATACGGGCAGAGGCGCACAGGTTGCAGAGTATTCGCTTGCGCTGTCACTTCTTCTTCATCCGTCAAGAACCTTTGTTGCCGATGTGCTTAAAAAGGAAAAATTCCCGTATATAAATCCTCTGTTCTGGTGTCCTAATGCGATACTTACTCCGCACATTGCGGGAAGCACGGGCAAGGAACCGCAGAGAATGGCTTATTATATGATGGAAGAAATGGAGAGCTTTCTTTCCGGTGAACCGACACGCTATGAGGTAACCCTGGAAGCTCTTGAGAGGATGGCATAAGCCTATGACTGTCTTGTATGTGTTGCTCGCTGTAATCGGCTTTTTTGTGCTGCTTACGGCAGTTGAGCTTGTGTATTGGTTGCGGTTCAAGTCCGTGTCTGATTCGCCTGACAAGGCGGATGCCGAAAAATATTCTTTGAGCATAAATGGCAAGAGCTTTGAGAAATTGTATCTGTTTCTCAGCGGCAGACAGACCGAGCCTTCCTTCAGCGAGGAAGAAATATATTCCTTGCTTTCAAAGCAGGCGGAATATATGAACAAACGCTTTGACTGTGCAGATTTCAGGGCACAGATGCTTTTTAAAATTTATAAAGACTGCTCAGAAAAACTCAGCGATAAATGCAAAGAACTCATAAAAAACACTTTTCTGAATTTCAAATATTTTATGGATGAACCCGGTGACGACAGTATGTGCTACTGGTCGGAAAACCATCTGCTTCTTTTTGCAGTCAGCGAATATCTTGCGGGTCAGGAATGGCGCGATGAAGTTTTTGGCAATAACGGTATGACGGGCGCAGAGCATATGCGAAAGGCGAAAATACGCATTGATGCGTGGATGAAACAACGCTTTGATTTCGGCTTCTCGGAATATCTGAGCAACAACTATATTGCCGAAGATATTGCACCGATGGCAAATTACATTGCCTATTCAAAGGACGAAAAGTCTGTTGAACAGATGAAAATTATAATGGATATTCTCTGGCTGGATGTTGCACTCAACAGCGTGAATAACCGTTTTGTTGCGGTAAGTTCAAGAATGTACGGCAACAACAAGGCGGCAAACCTTATCGGCAACAGCATACAGGCGGCAATGAATATCCTCTGGGGTGCAGACGGTGCCGGGGAAGTGCTGAGTAATCCATACCTTTCCGCAAAAGAGAAAGCACAGATTGAATTATCGCTTGCAAAAGAGCCTAATTATATTGTCCTTTGCTTTAACGATATTGTTAAAAAAGGTCTTTATGTTCTTCCGCAGGCAATAAAAGATATAGCGCTTTCGAAGGAAAGCTTCGTTTCAAAAATGAGCTGCGGACTTTCACCTGCCGATATGGTGAAAGAAGGGCTTGTCGGTCAGCAGCCGCATCAGATTATGGCGCAGATGGGTGCAGAAACTTTTACAAATCCCGAAGTAATCAAAAACACGCTTAAATATCTCAAAGATAACAAAATGTACCGCAATTCATTTGTCAGTTATTTTAAATTCCTGAATCTCACGGTGCTTAAAGCTGTAAACTGGAGCAAGTTTGCCGCGAAATTCAACATAATGCCTCACGGAATAGCTCTGGGCAGAGGTAATGTTTATACCTTCCGTAACGCGCATTATTCAATGTCAACCGATGTCTGTAAGGATGTCGGTACCTGCGGTGCGCAGGACCACGAGTGGAGTGCAAATATCGGCGAAAGCCTTGCGTTGTTTACAACTCATCCTGCTGGCGACGGAAACGGAAAATACGGTGCTTCGCCCGGATATTGGATAGGCAACGGCAGACGCCCTATGAGCATACAAAACGAGAGCGTTAATATAACAATTTACAAACTGCCCGAGAAAAAGCGTCTTGGTGAATCGGGTATTGCGGCTATGACTCACGCCTATATGCCCAAGGATTTTTATGATGAATTTGAGCTTTGCGGCAATACCGTTTTTGCAAGGAAAAACGGGGTGTTCGTTGCGCTGATTTCAAACGGTGAGCTGAATTTCAGACCGTTTGATACAAACTCCGCAAACGGTGTGCTCAAGGGCAGAAAATTCCCCGAGGGCTGTAGCCTCGAAGACGGATTTGATTTGTGTAGATACGGCGGCGATTATCATATTTATATCACCGAGCTTTCCGACGCCGACAAAGAAACCTTTGACGGCTTCAAAGCAAGAATAAAGAAAAATGCCGTAGTTTTCAGCGACAACGGAAGGGTAGAGTACACAACAGATTCGGGTGCACTTGCCGTTTCGTACGACGGTGAATACAGTGTTGACGGTAAGCCTGCCGAAAAGGAATTTGCACGATATGACAGCAAGTTCTGCAAAGCCAACCGCAAGCCTGATACCGTAACCGTTGACAGCGGAAAAAGCAAGCTGTTTCTCGATTTCGGAAATGTACTCCGATATACAAGCGACAAAGCGCTTTGAAATTATCAGAAGCCGACGAAATTCGTCGGCTTCTTTGCGGTATATAGAGAAGGTACTCCTGTATGATTACCCGTTAAATGTGACGGTTTATTCTTCGATTTCTTTCATTATTTCATCGTATGTAACTATGTTACCGAATTTTGTGAAATCGACCTTTTTACCGAGTATTCTGATATTATCAACCATAGGCTTACAGTTAGTGTAAATGGGTTTACCGGGAGTAATCGGATATATACCCAGGCACGAGAATATATACCATGCTGCCATGGAGCCGTTATCCTCATCTCCTGGGAAACCGTCGTCCTTCCATGAGAAGCCCTCAGCACAAATCTTCTTAAGCCAACACTCCGTTTTTTCGGGATGGCCCAGATAAGTGTAAATAAACGGAATATGGAAGCTGGGCTGGTTGGATATAGCACATTGTCCCCAGTCACAAGCCGCCATTTCTGTCATTTCGTGGATTTCGTAGTTGTAACCGCCGATTCTGTAATCCGCAGGGGTAGCAAAGCATTCATCAAGCTTTTTGATAAGACCGTCTTTGCCGCCATAGAGTGCTGCAAGTCCGTCAATATCGTGCTGTACCGCAAAGCTTGTTTGATATGCGCTTGCTTCCGTATAGTCAAGTCCCCAACGCTCGGGATGGAAATTCTCACGGAATTCCCCCGCTTCATTTCTGGAACGCATGAAGCCCGTTTCCTTATCGAAAAGATTCTTATAATATTTTGATCTCTTGTAATATTCCGTTGCGATATCATCTTTTCCGAGAATCTTT
>JAZRQW010000051.1:0-32444 GCA_045650165.1 Acutalibacteraceae bacterium
CCGATTAGCGTGATGGTGTCATCAGCAATGCTGATTTCAATAGAGACATCTTCCAAGATAATAGCACCTACAGATGCCATCCTTGTCTTTAATTCTTCGTACTCATTTACACGGGCCTCGTGGTTACCTGTTACATAATAGCAGGGAGCGATCTTTACGGCTTCCTGCATAAATAGCAAGGCGATATCTACATTGGTGTTGCGGGAGTCAATCAAATCACCGGTAATAGCGATAATGTCCGGCTGAGCATCGCACAACATTTCAAGTAGCTTCGTATTATCCTCACCCATCTCTGTATTGTGCAGATCCGAAATATGAGCAATGCGGTAGCCATCAAAAGACTTCGGCAGTTTCTCACTTGTGATCGTGTATATATTCTGCTCAAGTGCAGTGTTGCTCCATGCCGTCCAAATTATAAGTAATAAAAGGATAACTGCACCGACAGCAAGCACGATATTTCGTTTTTTTGCAGTCATGACAACCTCTCATTCTGCTCATATAATTATTCGACTTCAAAATCAAATAACCTGAACTCTTCCGAGCCGAGTGTGGATATCGGAACAAACCGGATTGTTTTTACGCACCAATCAACAGTATGTTTCACAAACCTTTGATGATTATCGTTGATATGGATTTCTTTTATCACGCCGTTTTCGGTTATTCCCTGAATTTTATATTCCTTAATCAGGGTTTCCGGTAATTTAAACTTTGTCTGCACCAAAGGATAGTTACACGGCATATTGTGATAATCACGGTTCAGGTCGCTATCAAAAACAAGTCTGATTTTGCTTATTTCCGTGTCGGCATCAAAGTGATATTCGATAACGTCGTTTTTATCGCCTGTCCAGAGATTTTCCTCGCCTCTGTCTGTGCCGTTGCGGATAACTTCAGCAGAACACTCTGCTTTTCGGGTAAGCTCGGGCATTTTTCTTTCGTGCCACGGAATATAGCAATCATCATCCATAAGGCTTTGCTGTAATTTGCTTATATCAACATTTTCGGGTGTAACGTTATCTTTGATTGCCTGAGCCACAGCAGTTCCCAATGCCTGCCCTAAAATTGAGCAGGTTGCCATTACTCTTGATGAACTGAGTGCTGCGTGGGTAACGCTGATATTTCTTCCCGCAAAGCAAAGATTTTCAATGTTCTTTGAAAGCATACATCTGAGTGGTAATCCCCATGGTGTCGGAGCGGGGTGAAAGATTGTGGGATAACCTTTGGTGTAATAAAAGCCTTCGGGGAAATGGTCGTCCATGCTCCAGCCCGCATAAGCAACGATATCTTCAAATCTGCCTTCGGATTCAACATCGTTCTGAGTTACAATGTGTTTTCCGATATACCGCCTGCTTTCACGCTTTCCGGGCAGGAAGCCTATCCATTCAAGCTCCCAGTTTTCAACGCCGTGATCTCCGTAGTTTTTCATGTGGTCCCAAACGCCGTAGCAAATCTTTATCAGCTCTTCACGGCATCTGTCGGGTTCGTGAACGCAGTCCCATTCGCCGCCGATTTCAATCCACCAGAAGTTATTGCCTTTGTCATGGTCTTTAAACGGCAGGTCGTCATCCGAAGTGTATTTATATGCCCATTCAGGTGCGGTGAATTTCACAGGACGGTCTGTTTCCCTTATCTGAAAAAGGCAGCTCATACCCATAGTTTTTTTATCGGAAACATCGGGTGGAATTGCTTCGCCAAAATCACTTTTAGCTTCTCTGCCGTACATAAATTCCGCACCTGTAAGAGTTGAAAGAACGGAATCTCCCGAACAGTCGGCAAAATATTCGGCACTTACAATATGGAATGTTTCAGCGTTGGATTGCCATGCTTTAACGCTTTTTATTTCATTTCCGTCCATTGTGCAGTCAAGACAGCTTGAATTGAGCAGGAGAGTGAGGTTTTCTTCCGCCATAGCCTTCTGATAAAGGACACTGTCCCACAGCGGATATTTAAGTGACGGATTTTGATAGAAGTTTTCAAGCATAATCTCCTCAATTATACCGCCCTCACGGTTATCTTTTCCGTGACAGCCGCCAATCCACATGCGTATTTCGCTTGACGCATTGCCGCCAAGAACAGGGCGGTCATGAATTAAAACAACTTTAATGCCGTGTCTCGCTGCGGCAACAGAGCAGCAAAGCCCTGCCATACCACCGCCAATAACACAAAGCTCTGTTTTATATTCAAGCGTTCTCATATGAAATCTCCTCTGCAAAATTCATATTTGTCTGAATAAATCATATCACGGGCTGTTTTTGCTGTCAATAAATCATCATAAAGCATATCGTAATAATAGTTTTTATAATCTGATAGGGTGCAGCAATAAAATTTAAAATAAATTATATTGACAATCTGAGATTTTACATTTATAATTTGGTTGTGACCTAATTAGGTTGCAACCAAATTATGTCTTTTTACGGAAAGAAGGGTTAAAAATAGTCAGACATAGAAGAAAACCAAACACTACAAAAACTGAAATTATTACAACAGCAACAAAAACGTTCTTAACCAACGGCTATTCGGCAACAACCTTAAAAATGCTTGCCAATGAGCTTGATATAAGTGCAGGTCATATATCTTTCTATTTTCCGTCAAAGGATGATATGCTTGCGGTTCTGACCAATATGCTTTACGAATTTCAACGTGAAATGATGGAGTATGAAGCGGGCGAGGGGATGAGCTCACTGCTATCAATCTGTCTTGAGCTTATGTCAATGGCTGCGGCTTGTGAGGAAGATGAAATTGCAAAGGACTTTTTTGTTTCGTCTTACGGCAGCTCAAAGTGCCTTTCAATTATTCATAAGAACGATACCGCCCGTGCAAAGAAAGTTTTTGCTCAATACTGTTCCGGTTGGAATGACGAGCAGTTCAGAGAAGCAGAAATTCTTGTTGCGGGTATTGAGCACGCAACGCTGAACGCAATTGATAAAACCGTTCCGCTTGAAACACGTATTTCGGGTGCGTTGAACGCTATTATGATGATTTATAATGTGCCCGAAGAAATTCGTAAGACAAATATTGAAAAGGTGCGGGCAATGGATTACCGTGCGATTGGCAAACGAATATTCAAGGAGTTCAAAGAATATGTTGAACAAACGACCGAACACGCGTTTGAAGAACTGCTGAAATAAATTCAAATTTACAGGAGGAAAAACAATGAAAAAATTCTTATCAATTATTCTTACGGTTATTATGCTTGTTGCCGTTGTTCCGATTGCTTCTGCGGCGGAAAAGGACACGGTAATTCTTTATACAAATGATGTTCATTGTGCAATCGACGATTATTCCGTACTTGCTGCTTACAGAGCAGAGCTTATCAATCAGGGAAAAAATGTTGTTCTTGTTGATGCAGGTGATGCCATTCAGGGCGAGATTATCGGTGCTATGACCGAAGGCGAAGCCGTTGTTGACATTATGAATGAGGTCGGATATGACTATGCTGTGCCTGGCAACCATGAATTTGATTATGGAATGGAAGTATTTCTTGATCTTGCACAGAACAAGGCTGAATATGAATATATCAGCACTAATTTCCATTATCTTCCCGGTGTAAGAAGTATTTTTGAACCCTATGCAATTGAAGATTTCGGCAGTTATCAGATTGCTTTTGTGGGTATTTCAACCCCCGAAACCATTACTAAATCAACTCCCGAATTTTTCAAGGATGAAAACGGAAATTTCATTTATGGTTTCCCTGTGTTTCCCGGAGGCATGACAAACGAAGCTCTTTATGAGAATGTTCAGGAAAGTGTTGACGGAGCAATTGCTGACGGTGCAGATATTGTTGTTGCAGTTGGTCATACTGGTATTCTTGAAACCACTGATGGTTGGAAATCAACCGATATTATTGCAAATACAGACGGTATTGATTATTATATTGATGCTCATTCCCACGAAACAATTGAAAATGTAACGTATAAAAATATTAACAATGAAGATGTTGTGCTCACATCAACAGGCACAAAGTTTGCAAATTTCGGTGTGCTTACAATCAGTGGTGATAATGCAAGCTTTGAGCTTGTAAATCCCGATGATGTTGATATTGAAGCGATGTCAGCACAAGCAAAATCATCATATAACACAGTTAAAGCAAAGGTCGACGGTTACAACGAAGATATAGCTTATCTTTTTGAAGAAATCGGAACAGCTGAAGTAAAGCTTGTTGCCTATGAAGATGACAAGAGTTGGGCGGTACGTAAAAGAGAAACCAATGCGGGTGACTTTGTTGCCGATGCTTACCGTGCGGTAACGGGTGCTGATGTTGCGATAGTAAACGGCGGCGGTATCCGTGCCAATGTTGAAATTGGTGCTGTTTCACGAAAGAATCTGATGGATGTTAACGCTTTCAATAATGATATGTGCGTTATTGAGGTTACAGGTCAACAGCTTGTTGATGTGCTTGAACACGGTGCACGTGAGTGTCCCGATCCCATCGGCGGATTTTTCCAGGTTTCGGGTGTGACGTTTGAAATCCATACATACAGAGAAACTCCCGTTATTTGCGACGGGCTTGACAATTTCATCGGAATGGATGAAACAAAAGAGCGCAGAGTTCAGAATGTCCTTGTTGGCGGCGAACCTGTTGACCTTGGTAAAACATACACGTTGGCGGGCAGTACTTATGCTCTTACCCAGGGTGGCGACGGCCTGACAATGCTTGACGGCTCAACGGTTGTTCAGAAAGACGGTCTTCTCTGTGATTCCGAAATGCTTATCGAATATTTCATCGAAACTCTCGGCGGTGTTATTTCTGAAGATATGTACGGTAATCCCGACGGTGACGGCAGAATCAATATTGTTGACAGCAACTCTGAAGTGCCCGATTATAATTATGAAATCAGACTTAACGAAACAATAACTGTTTTTGCACCTTTATATGATCTGGATGATTATGCTTATATCAAGTTTGTTCCGCAAAAAGACGGAGTATATGCTCTTAAATCTTTTGATAACGATGAACGTGACCCGATTTGTGTAATTTTTGATGCTGATATGGAATACCTTGATGAAAATGATGATTACAACGGAGTTGAGTTCTTTGCGGAATATGAATTTACTGCAGGCAAAACATATTATTTCGGTGTTTCGGTGTATAGCGAAGAAGCCGATATCAATGTAACTCTCGTGTGCGTACACGACTACGAAGACGGCATCTGCACAAAATGTTCAAAAGAATGCAACCACGAATTGACAGAATTAAAACCGTTCAGCTGCGAATGCGGAGAAGTTTTCGCAGGTAAGGATATTTCTGCAGGCGCTGAGCTTGAACATGACTGTGCGGAATTGGACAATGAAAAACGCTGGTACAGATTTGTTCCCGAAGAAAGCGGAGTTTATGTTTTTGACTCAATCACCGTTCCGGGCGTTATATCTGACCCCAGAGCAGATCTTCTTAATGAATTCGGTGAATGGTTGGACTATAACGATGACTATGACGGCAGCCTGGATTTTAAACTGTTCTATTCATTTGAAGCAGGCGAAACATATTATCTTGAGGTGTTTAATGCTTACTTAGATAGTTCGTTTACAGTCAGATTGGAAAAATTCACTCACACAGCAGATGACGGTAGCAAACATTCAGATGTGGAAATAATCGATGAAACCTATTCCAACTGCACTGAGCACGGATATTCAAAAGGCATTTTCTGTAACGAGTGTGAAGAGTTTGTTTTGGGTCACGAGGAATATCTTCTTGATGAAGGATGTCATCCCGATGATGACGGAGATGAAACCTGTGACCTCTGCGGTAAAGAAAACATTTATTACTGCGGACATATCTGCCACAGTGAAAATTGGTTCCTGAACTTTATCTGGACAATAGCTAACTTCATTCACAGCCTTTTCGGTATAAGTCCTGTATGCGGATGTGGTGATTATCACTATTTAAACCAAGTAATGTAACAATAATTACATAAAACCTTTCTCAGCGGAATGGTATAAAAATCGAAGCCCTAATTTAATAAACAATAAGAAACACACAACCCGACTGAAATTAATCAGCCGGGTTTGTGCATTCTTTATGTGAATTTTAATATTTTTTAACTTAAAAATAAGCATATACTGAGGTGCTGTTTAAACTATTTCACCTTATCTGTTATCGGGTGTTTTTTCAACAATCTCCACATCGCTGGTTTTATCAGCGTTTACATACTCAGCGTTTTGGTAAAAAGGCTCTGAATTTATATTTACTGCAGCTCCGGCAGGCACATATAAAACAGCTTTCATACCTTGCGGGAGAGTAAGGTCGATAATATAATCATCGGAAGATTTTTCATAGTTTAGAGTGATCAGACCCTTTACACTCGGAACGGTACAGTTTAAGCTGTCAGACAGAGCGTACTGAGGTTCGATTTTCACCTTTTCATAGCCTGCGTCAAGGGGTGTGATACCTGCAAAATGTTTACTCATTATAACGAGAGGTCCACCACTCCATGCGTGATTCTTAGTGCCTCGCCATGAGTCCCAGAATTCCCAGAGAGTAGAGTAATCCTCACTCATCATACCCTCATATCTGTCCTTGATTCTGTTTTTTGCAACTTCGTATTCTCCTATTTTGCAAAGTGCTTCAAGAACATAGTATTCCATATACGGGCTTGAATTTTTGGTGCTTGTGAGTACGTTTGTAATTGTATCGTACTGTTCTTTATCTGCAAGTCCGGACAAAACTGCAAGGGCGTTGGCTCTGTCGTCGGGCTTTCTTACGTCCTTGCTTTTGAAGCCTTTTTCTGTCCAAAGAGCCTTGTACCCCTTTGCGATAGTAGCTTTTCTTTCGGTAATAAATGAGATGTCGTTGTCTTTGCCTAAAAGCTCCGCCATCTCCTCTGTGGCGGAAAGAGCATAGTAAACCCAGGCGTTTTCGATAGCTGTCATATCAGCCTTTTTACCCCAGTCAGCCCAATCCCATGAGCCGCCGCGATGAACGACAAGATTTTTTTCGCCGATATCCCAAAGCTTAAGGTAGTCAAGGGAAGCGTCATAAACCTTTTCAATAAAAGCCTTGTCGCCTGTATATTCATAGTAAGTGAGGAAGCCTACGATTCCTGCAAGCTGCTGAACGGGAAGCTCAAAATAGTCACCGCTTATAGGTACAACTGTCTGAAGCACTTTTGCGTCGTCAACGTGAGAAAGCATCGCCTCCACACCCTTTTGATACAGCAGGTAGGAATTACTGTCCATAGAATACATTGTCATAATCATTTCACTTGTGACATCACCCCACCATTGAGCTCTTTCTCTGTCGGGACAATCCATAAAACTGTCACGCATGGTAACGTAGAGGGTGCGCAGAGATTTTTGCCACAGAGAATTAAGGAATTCATCATCGCACTTGAAGTCACCGCAGAATGAGCTGTCATATCCCGTTTCACGGTACTTCAAAGAAACAACAGTAACGCCTTTCGGTATTTTATAAGTAATATGCTCTCCGTTATACCAGCCTAATGCCTCAAACTCCTGCTCACCTTCTTTTGTAATATAGGTAGTTGAAACTGCGCCCATTAAAGTGTTTTCCGTTGTTATGCGAATCTTTTTGCCTTCAGGTGCTATGATTTTAAGATAGGGAGTAAGCTGCGCGTTATAGGGAATATCTACGGTGATTTTTTCACCAAAAACCTTTTTTACGGTATAGTTTTCGTAAATATTTGAGTTCTCATAATCTTTAAGACCGTAATCCTTCAGAAACGGTATTCCTCGCGGATAAAGCCTTCCGTAAGCACCTTCGCCGCCAACGGCATATTCAGTTGCATTTTCCCAGAGGCTAAAATCATAATCTTCATTTATCCAATCGCCCATATCTTTTCTTGCATCGAAATAAATACTGTATTCGGGAAGTCTGTAATTAGGCGGATAAAAAGGGCTGTCAACGTAAGCAGTATTTCTTTTTACCTTCCAGCTTTTGTCGGAAATTATGGCGATATCCTCGTTTATGGCTTCGAAAAGGAAGCCACCCTGACCGCTGCTGCAATAGGAATAGCTTGTTTCATTATCCCAGAACCACACCAAAGCGCAAATTGAGTTTTCACCTTCTTTGAGGAAAGGCGCAATATCTATACAGTCATAATAGCCGCTGTTTTTATTTGGGCCTCGTTTCACACTTCCCTCAAAAACAACAGTTTCTCCGTTTATGTAAAGCCAATATTTAGAGTCGGCTGAGATGTCAGCAATAAGTTCACCGGGTTTTCTTTCAAGAATAACTTTTTTATTAAAGCACATCCAGACATTTTCTTCCGTCAGGTTTTCCTTGTCCCAAATCCATTTGGCCTTCCAGTCGGATTTCTCTTCGGTTGAAATTACGCTGTATTCGGGAATACTGTCGGGAATTTCGTAATCATTTGTATACGGTATCATTGTGGAATCACCCCACGAGAAAATAGATGATATAAAAGCTGCCGCTATTGCAAGATAAGAAATAATTGTCTGTAAAATGTTCATGGGAACCTCCCTGATATTATCTCTGTTTATACTTTTGAAATGAACTTTTGTAAAATATATTAAGATTACTTTATCATAATCGGCTCAGAAATTCAACTTATCTCTCTGACACTTGCCGCAACTATCTTTATCGCAGGTGTTCTTGCATTTACAGTATCGTATATCTGTACACAGGCTGAATACGTTGTTACAATGTTCATTAGTGACTTGGGTTAAAAGCTTCAACTAAAAATTTATTACTTGTTTTTTTAAAATTATTCGGTATTTAATTGATTATATTTAACAATTATTGTATAATTAACAAAAATAAATCAAGGAGATTCCTTATGACTTTCGGAACAGTTTATGTTATTTTCAAAAAATTAATCAGCCTTATTTCTGCAATTATGCTTCTAATTGTCGGTATGGATGAAAAAGATCTTCCGTTACCCGAAGGTGCTGAAATTATAGCCAAAAACACTTATGTGCTGTTTGACTATCAGGTATCCTCACAAGGTGTTACTAATGATGGCGAATATTTCTATTTCAGCGGAAATGAGCATCTCGGCAAAGCAGATATGGAAACAGGAGAAATTTTTCTCATAAACACTAACGCTATTCCCGAAGAACTTCAGGAAAAAGGATGTAACCATATCGGCGGATTAAGTTATTATAACGGATATATTTATGCCGCTGTCGAGGACGGACCGGACTATCTTAATTCATTTATTGTTTTGTATAATGCCGATACACTCGAATTTTCGGGAACGTATTATGCTCTTCCTCATGAATTGCACCTTGAGGGAGTGCCGTGGTGCGCTGTCGATACTGAAAGAAATTATCTCTATACTGCTGAATGGACCAACGCAACCGTACTCAATGTTTTTTCGCTTGATGATATGAGCCTTGTCAAGACCATTCCTCTTTCTGAGCCGATTGACAGAATACAGGGCGCTGAAATGTTTGACGGTAAGCTTTATATGTCCTGCGATGAAGAAAATGATATGAAGCGTATTTTTACCCTTGACGTTGAAACAGGTAATGTGGAAGAATGCTTTACCAGAAACATCGGTAAAGTTTTTGAAGCAGAGGGCCTTACTGTTTTCACTGATGAAAACGGAGAACCTGTTATCTGTGTTCTCGACAGAGGAGAACGTCGTGCGAGTACAAATCTCACCTTCTATGATATAACACCCTGACAGATTTATAAAATTTAATTTATCAAATTGAAAGACTATGCACTGCTAACGCTCTGCATAGTCTTTTTTATACACAATACTTCTCGGTAACTTTTGTTGCAATGTGGCATGGGAGTTAATATAAAATACATTCTATTTGTTGCACAAAAACAAGTTGAGTCGTTTGTTTATTCTTAACAAATATCGAGTTTTTATGAAAATGGCCGAAATAACTGTTACATTCTTACTCAATATATACTATAATATTGATGTTAGAATGTGAGGTTGAATAGATCGTTTTTTCAAAAAACATAAAATTATAATTACAGTCTAAATTATGATCAGTATTATTGTTTTTACCATTAATATTGTTTTGTAATTAGTCTGTTATGTAATAAAGAGCATGGAGGAATTTATAAATGATTAATAAAACAAGCAGAATTTTATCTTTGATTTTGGTATTTATATTTTTGCTCGGAACGCAAGTAAGTGCATTTAATAACACCGAATTAAAAAATCCTCTTGAAAAACCTGAAAATGAAGTAAGGTTTTCTACCGAGTTAGTCGGTAATATTACCGAAGATATTGAGGTTATCAGCGTAACGGTTTTACCTCACATTAAGTCCGGAAACGTTGAATATAACTCAACCGATTCTAATTCAACAAATGAAAAAATCGGTGCGGTCGTTCACGTTTTCTTGAGGAACAAAACTAACGAAAATATTTATCCTCAGGTTACGCTTGGCGGAAAAACCGTTTGTGAATATCTTGACAGTTATCCTCAGAAAATAAGCTGGGCTTCAACTCCCGACACAAGAGCTTCACGTAAATATGATAAAGATCTCAGCAATGAGTTTGAGCACTTCATTCCTGCAACAACTCATATTCCTGCAGGTGCCGTGGATTGTTACTCGTTTAACATCACCGACGGCAGCCTTATCTATGACGGTGTTTCGCTTGAAATTACAGCCAACGGAAAAAGCGGCAGTATGACTCTTTATGCTGATTATCAGTATGTGAGCATAGACAGAATTCAATGGAGTTCATCATATAACGATAAGTGCTATCCCGACACTTTTGAATATTATCTCAACAATCGCTCATCACAAGAAGCAAAGGTAAATTACATTAAAGTTTATGACGGAACCGAAGCCTATTATCTTCATTATTGGAACGAGTCCAGGACAGAAAACATTTCCGATGGATTGATTAGCGTAAAAGCAAATGATGTCGGTTTCGGCAAAAGCAAACTTTCTTCGCCTGTGATTTTCAGAGAACATCTGCTTGAATTCAACATCAGCAACGGAGAAAGAACATATTCTCTCATTTATAAATTCAAACCGTTTATTTACGATTTTGACATTTCGGTTGGCTGGGCAGGCGATGATATTGAAAAAGAAAGCTATATAAAAGCAATATCATCAATGCACTTTAATACCGTTATTGGCGCATATAACAGCAGCTACTATAACCGTGATGAAGCTTTCAGAAAACAGTATCCCATCAAAATATTCGGCTATGTTGAAAGCGCACCCGTCAGCGATAAAATGACCGTTGAAAACGGAGTAGTAACTGTTTATGATATTGACGATATTCACGCCGCTCTTCCATTTGGTGAGCCTCAGCTCAGTGACTCAGAGGGCAAGCATCAGCCGATGCGTGTTTATAATAAACTGCTGATGTATCGCAATTCACCGTACGCAACAAACATAACGCTCACTCATGAGCCCGCTTTTTATCGCTTTGCTGGTATGTCGGATTTCTGTCATTATGATGCTTACCGCGTGGTAGCTCCGTTTTCAGATGCGTGGTATAAATATTTCTCCTATGCAAGTCAGGATAAATATGCTATTTATTGGGGTGCTCCGCTCGAAACAACGGGAGATTATATGCGTTCGCTCGCTTTGATGAACCGTCCGAATCCCGTTGCCGCGTGGACTCAGGGCGCAAACACGTGGGATACCTTCCCGAGATTTACAAATCAGGTAGAATATATGGATTCGCCTAATCCTTATGAGCTTCGTGTTCAGGCGTATTTAAATGTTGCCAACGGTGCAGCTTCTCTTTACTGGTTCAATATTGACGGCGAGGATCTTCTTTATTATAAAGAAAGCAGTCTTGAGATGATGAATGTTAACCGTGAGTTTTCTGCTATCGGTGATTATCTCGCAAAGCAGATACCTTATTGGTATGAAAGAGAAGATAACATTGATTTGAATGTAAACATCGGCTCGGATTATGCTGTTTTGTTTGCTACAGACCTCAATTACAAAATATCTGACGGACAGTACAAATATATCGATACGGATGAAGAAAAAACCTTGAGCTTCGAAATACCCGATTATCTTGCTGATTATACCGAACTGGTAAAAATAACAAAAGACGGAGTTTCCCGTTGCGACAGCACATATTCGGGCAACACCGTAACAGTAAAAGACAAGATAGATATGACGGCTGTGTATGTTCTTGGTTATGACGGACTTTATGAAACGCTTGCGGCTAAATATAAAGCGGTTGTTGAGCAAGAAACTTTTAATATTTACAACGATGATTCACAGTATGATGAACTTCAGAGTGAATACGGATACAGCGATGATAATCCGTACAAACCCGAAAACACAACCAGAAACAGATGGCTTTATGTTTTCTTTATGCCGTTGGTTAGAGTTTTAGAGAGCATAATTACTGTATTTGCTTCTGCTTTCAGTGCTGTTTTTGATTAAATAAATGTTTCTTGAATGAAACTTCGTAATCATTCTGCTTAAAACGAGTTTTTTGTGTGAATGGTAATGTTATAAGCAATCCAATGTTCAAAATATTAATACCGGAGACTAACTATGGACTTTTTAACACTTGCAGCCGAGCGATACTCGGTGCGTAAATTTAAGGATGAACAGATAGGGCAGGAGAGTATTGATAAGATTCTCAAAGCTGCTCAGCTTGCACCTACCGCATGTAATTTTCAGCCTCAGAGTGTTCTTGTTATAAATAACGCAGAATCACTCGGCAAACTTAAAAACTGCACCAAATGGCATTTTGATTGCACTTTGGCTATGCTTGTTTGCTATAACAAAGACGTATGTTGGACGAGGCGTTATGACAACACGCAAAGCGGTGTGGTTGATGCAAGTATAGTCACAACGCATATGATGCTTGAGGCGACAGAACTCGGAATCGGCTCAACTTGGGTTATGAGCTTTGACCCAGCTGTGATGCGAACTGAATTTGAAATTCCCGGAAATATTGAACCTGTTGCTCTTCTTGTTATGGGTTATCCCGCCGATGATGCCGAACCTAATAAGCTTCATACACAGTACAAACCACTTGAAGAATTAATTTCATACAATAAATTTTAATTTTAGGTAAAATTAATGCTTCTGAAAACAGTTTAATTTTTTTGCTTCAATATTTTGCTGTTTTCAACGTCATTGGCTATAACTGAAAAGTCCGATGTGCTTAATGAAACTAATATATTGATGTATAAATGATGAAATTACATATCCATAAAAGTTCTCTCAATGACGTTGTTCTGTAGTTCTTCATCAAGGTTTACGAAATAATCGCTGTAGCCGCCGACGCGGACGATAAGGTTACCGTGATTTTCGGGGTGAACTCTTGCATCAAGAAGATCTTCCGGAGAAACAACCGAAACGGTGTACTGCTGTCCGCCGCCTGCAAAATATGCCTTTGCAAGTGCAATAAAAGAAGCTTTACCTTTTTCGCTGTTGAACATCTTCTTTTCAAACTTGTTCTGGAACACAAAGCCGCTGCAAGCATCGGTATGATTATACCTGAGAACAGATTTGATTTGTGCCGTAGGTCCGTTTGAGTCACGTCCGGGAGTTGCGGCGATGCTGTCTGCAAGGAGAGGCTCTCCCTTGAGTTTTCCGTTGGGAAGTGCGGCGGTCATTTGCCCGTAGCCGGCGGCACGGTTGAACGTGCTACATCCGCCCGTGAACACTCCGCCTCTGTAGGTGTTGTTGCGCTTGAGAATGGTGAAGAAACGGTTGAGTGCCCGTGCGGCTATTTGGTCTACAGCTTCGATATCATTTCCGAACTTTTCACAATTCTTAAAATCGTGGTGAAGTTGCTCGTATCCCTCAAAGTTTGCGTCCAGTGCATCAATAAGTTCTGATATTGTGTACTTCTTTTCGTCGTAAACGAGTTTTTTAACTGCATATAGACTGTCACCTGTATCGGCAATGCCTTCAGCTAAAATCTGTCCGTGGTTGTAAAGAGGGCCTCCGTTTCTGTAGTCGCGACCTTTTTCAAGACAACCCTCGATAAGACAGGAGCGCAGGGGATGCGGCTCAAATACACCCCGAAGGTGCTGAAAGGTATTTGCACTGCTGCAGGAATTGTAGGTTACGAACTCGAGCTGATCCATAAATGCACGTTCAAATTTTTCATAGGTTGTAAAAGTTTCGGGATCGCCCGTCTCAATGGATACTTTCTCACCGTTCATAGCGTTTACGCCGTTGTGCAGCGCAAATTCGAGGCACTTGGCAAAGTTAACTTCACCGTCCTCAAGACCCATGTGGCTCTTGCCGAGAATATCGATCTGGTTACAGCCATTCATGCAGTAATCGTGGCTGTCTTCGGGAGGAATACCGATTTTTTCAAGTGCGGCGCAAACTACGTCGTCATTGTACAGTGCTGGAAGTCCTGTTCCGGTTGCGAGGGTATCGGCAATAGCGTTCCAGAGTTTGTCGGGGGTGTTTGAGTGAACACGGCAAGTAAGGTTAGGCGTGTTGTAGCCTTTCTTTCTTACCATAGCGAGAATATCATATGTAAGCTCATTAGTTTCGTCGTTGCCGTTTTCGTCACTTCCGGAAATACAGAGATTCCAGGAACGATGGTCGTGGAAGTATTCCCACAGTCTGTCGAGCAGGTCTGTTATCTCTTCCTTGTTCTCGGTTTTAGAATATGCGGGATACATATACTGATCAAATCGACCGGGAGAATCGCTTCCGTCGAGGGCAAAGACAAGCATAAAAGAGCACATAGCTGACGTGAAGTCGTAAGCCGGCTTCTTCGGTACAGTTTCAAAAGCCTTTGCCATACGGATATAAAATTCCTTGTCATCTGCGCTCTCACATTTTCCGGCGTTTTCAAGGGCAAGCTCACGGTATCTATCACCCAGAATATCTATAGCATCAAGCGTATAAGAGCATGAACGGTAAAACCAAGCCTCGGCGGGATGCTTATCACGGTTATCTGAGATTATCGTGCGGATAAAGTCCGTACCGAAATTGACTATTCTTCCGTAATCGGGGTTAGAGTGACCTCCCCAGCCACCACCCCATTCAGCACCTGAACGGTCGAGCTCCTCTGTAACCTCGGAATATAGTCTTTTAGCCTTGCTGGTGAACACATTTAATTCATGGATATATCGGCGGAGTGTTTCTTTATGTTCGGGGAATTCTTCAGCAAGCTTCATAATGTTATCATTGTGAAAACGAAGCCCTTCGGATGGCGTATAGCTTGAACTGCCGTATTTTGTTTCAAACGCAGTTTCGGGAAGCAGCTGACGTGAAAATCTGATTTCAATATTTTTGGCAGCGTGAAGCAGCGCAAGACCTACTCTCTCGCCGTGTTCAAGTGTTTCATCCAAAAAATATCCGTACAAAAACGGATCAATTTTAGCTAAATTTGTCATAAAATAAACCTCTTTTACAGAGAAAAGTTATTTTGATACTCTCACATCTATACCGTGAGAAGTGAACAGTGAGCACCAGCGGGATATTTCTGCATCACTAGCACTACCGTGAACATAGGAAGCAATCCTGCCTATTTTTTCGGATTTTCCTATACCGAGAGTATGGTAAGGCATGATCTCTGCGTATCGGTATCGTCCCATATTTTTATTCAGAAACGTTGCCAACATAGCAATATCTTCGTCGCTGTCGTTGCACTCGGGGATTAAGGGCAGTCTTATAATAATATCTGCACCTGTGTCCATAAGATAATTAAGGTTTGACATAATGTGAGTATTATCTGCTCCCGTAAGCTTGAGGTGACGCACGGGATCCATGCATTTTATGTCATACAGAAATGTTGTGCCAAGGTCTGCAGCCTCTTTGTAGAATTCACGCGAACCGATACCGCAGGTTTCGATAGCAAGAGAAATCCCGGCAGCCTTTGAAATACGGAGAAGTTCCAACGTAAATTCGGCCTGATACGACGGTTCGCCACCTGTAATGGTGAGACCACCTCCGGATGTATCGTAGAACATCTTGTCTTTTATGATCTCATCAAGAACTACCGAAGCTGTCATTTCTCGGCCGATAATTTCATTGACATCGTTGAGGCAGACCTCTGTACAATTGCCGCAACACACACAGTTTTCACGTTCAATCTTCAGCGTGCCGTTCTCAATTATGCGTGAGGAGCATGTTGTAAGGCATCTGCCGCATAATGAGCATTTCTGTTTGTTAAAGGAAAGGCTCGGTGTTTTCTCAAGGCTTTCAGGGTTGTGGCACCATATGCATCTGAGAGGACAACCTTTTAAAAATACGCAGGTGCGTATACCTTCGCCGTCGTGTATACAAAATTTTTGTATGTTGAATATGATTCCCATTTTACTTTATAATTTTTTCTTTCCGTTTTTAGTTTTTTGTTGAAACTTTAAGTTGATTCTTAACACTATAAAGATATCACGAATTCCATATTTTTTCAATCAGTATTTGACACAGTTCAGCTTATACAGAAATAAATTCAGCTAACTAACCTTACTTATGTTATTAAGCAGGGATAGATATTATTGAATTATCAATTTATTAAAAAAGCTTACTATGGTAGTTTTAAATTTTACCATAGTAAGCTTTATATTGTATGTTTTTATACAGTTATTTCTTTTAATATTTTGCTGTTACTGTCTGTGAAGATTAGCTTAATTTCATCATTGTTAAAAATATATCCGCAGCCTGCAAAATAGGGGATACCGTCTCTTTTAACGTCTCCACCTATTACCACAGGACAGATACTTCCGTTAGTATTCCATCCGCTGTTTTCGGGATAATAGACGTTGAGTTCGTGTGCGTGGCCGCAAATCATAACCTCAGGTTTGACATTTTCTCTCAAAAGTCTTGCCCATTCAGCGAAAATATCCTGCTCGATATCAAATGGGGGGGTATACTTGTGAGTAAAGGCATTGTGGGAAATCACAAGCTTATGCTTAACATCCGCACTATCATATTCTTTTTCTTTATTTTCAATTATCTTCTTCAAAAATTCGGTCTGGCGTTCCCTGAATACATGGCAGGCAACGGTAAAGCCGTATTCAGCGTGGTCATCGGGCTTATCCTCGCCGCAGTCAAGCAGTATTCCCCATATATTACCAAGTCGGAAGCTATAATATGTATTGCCTGAGTGGCAAGGGGTATAATCGGCAAATTCTTCGGCAAAATCTCCTCTTAAATCGTGGTTACCTCTTGAGAAGATTGAGGGCTTTTCACCTTTTGTTAAAAGCGAGCATATTTCATATATGTTTATAAAATTAGAAGGGTCACCGCTGTGTTCAATAACATCTCCGTTTAAAATAAGGAAATCAATATCGCCAAAAGTTTCAGCAGCTTTTACGGGCTCTTTGACAAGATTATGGGCATCGGAGATATGGTATGCTCTTATATTGTCTTCAGGTATGGGATAGAATTTATATGTTTTTTCCAAAACCTCATCGGTTTCGGTGAAATATGGCTTTCTTTCAATAATGGGGCGAATGCAAACGGTGTATTCCTTAGCATTATCCAGTTCTTTCATGGGTACTTCAACCCTATGTATCTCTTTTCTTGACCGCATAATGCCGTTAGATTCATCATAATAGCATTTATCACCAACCTTAACAAAGAAAAGGCAGGATTTTACGCAAGGCATCATAATCTGATAATATTTATCTACTGCAAAAATTGCAGGGTCAAGCTTAAAAAACTCGCTCATTAAAGCTCTCCTTAACTAAATTATTTATTAAATACTATACTTAATCGATGTAGATTTCTCTTACTGTCGAAATCCCTGTTGTAATCTGATATGTATTTTCAGAAAGTTTGCCTTCAAAATTTTTGTGAAGATGTCCCGAAAGGATGGCTTTGATATTTTTGCAGTTAACAATAAATGAATATGCTTGTGCAGTTATATCATCCTGCTTCTGTTGCTCGAATCGGTGCGGTATATAATTTTGCATAAGGTCTTCCGGAACTGACATAAGGTTTGCAGGATCATTATCATAGGTTATTGAAAAATCATAGAATTCCCTGGTGTATAAAGGAATATGAACCACAAGAATTACAGGGTGTTCCTTTTCCGTTTCTTTTTTCAGAAATTCAAGCTGTTCTTTTTCAAAAAGGTAGTATGAATTATCGATAGCGACGAAATTTACACCGTTGATTATTCTTGAAGAACATCTGATGTCATTTCTGAATATTTGCTGCACTCTGTCCAGACTAAGGTTTCTGTATGCGGCATCTTCTTTTGCTTCGCCGAGATAGTGGCTGAATTCGTGGTTGCCGGCGCTCATAAAGATGTCAACAGAATCACAGAATTCCTTGGCTTTTTCAAAATTCAGTTCCGAAACAAAATCAATAAGGTCGCCTGTATAAATAAGAGTCCGCTGTTCTTTTTGTGTTTTTTCTTTTATAAATTCAAGGTCAGACACTGCGGTTGACATCTTGCTTTTTCTTAGTTGTGCAAGTTCAAGTTTCCTTTGAGTTTCTCTGCTGTCTGCATAATGAAGATGTGTATCGCTTGCGTGAAGAACGCAAAAAGGCTCTCTTGCACCTATGTGAAGATGGTTTTTTATAATTTCCACAATATCACCGCCAGCCATTCAATTATTAAATTTTAATAACTGTATCATATCACTGCGCACAGCGATTTGTCAATCGGACTACATCTGCCGGTTGACCGGGAGCAACGAAAGATTTACACAATAAAATATTGATTTACGCAACTTCCTATAATATAATAAACGTAATAATACAGAATTCTATATATTGAAAGGTATAGTAGTACGGAGTTGAATTTTATGAACTTAAAGAAATTAGTTTTATTAATAGTTTGCCTGTTTATGTTATTCACTTTTACTGTTACCCCTTCATACGCAACCGATACAAATGCTTTAAGTACGCCGTTTATTATAAATTTTGCCGAAGAAATTTCAGGTGTATTTATCACCCTTTTGGCGAGGGGATGGAATAATCTTACCGATTATGATGAAGCTGATATACGCGAAGCATCCGTGAATCCGCCTTCGTGGACCGAATATCATGCAGATCCGGTTGAATATCCCGAACAGACATTAACAGCCGAAACATGGGTTATAAATGAGATTTCCTTTGAAAGTCTGAAAAAATATAACGATCCGTTTAACGATGCAGATGTTGATTTACTTCTCTTCGGAAACGGTAGACTTTATAAAATTCCTGCATTTTGGGATGGAGGGACAACTTGGAAAATCCGTTTTGTCTGTCCGTCAGCTGGTGACTGGAATTTTAAAACTGTTTGCACAGATGAAAGCAATACTTCTCTGCACGGAAAAACCGGCAAAATAATTTGTTCGGAATATAACGGAAATTATGATATTTATAAGCATGGATTTGTCACAACAAATGCCGGCGGAAAGTATTTCACATATGATGACGGAACACCGTTCTTCTATCTCGGTGACACTCATTGGAGCCTTGGCGATGAAACGGTTGATATGGTCAAAACAATATGTGAAAAGCGTGATTCTCAAGGCTTTACTGTTTTTCAGAGCGAGCCCATAGGCGCAACGTTCGATTTTACCAATGGCATAACCGAAGATGATATGGCGGGTTTTGCTGATTATGACGAAAAATTCGGAATAATTGCTCAAAACGGGCTTGTTCACGCAAATGCACAATTTTTCTTTACATATTTTATGGAGCCGCTTATAGCGAATAACGGCGGATATACAGCTGATAAGGATTTAGCTGACAGTACTAAGATATATCTCGAAAAAATTTCACGCTATTGGGTTGCGAGATATGGCGCATATCCCGTTATCTGGACTCTCGGACAGGAAACCGATAACGATTTTTATTGGAGCGAAACATCGCACCCGGACTGGAATTATGAGAATAATCCATATAAGCTCGTTGCGGAATATATCGCAAAATATGATGCGTATGACCATCCGCTTTCCGCCCATCAGGAAAATGCAGGTAACACTGCTGCTTACGGTAATGGCAAAGGTGCAAGCGATGAATGCAAGGTTTATTATAAAGATGCTGAACCCTCGTGTTTCCGTGATGTAAAAGCGCATGATTTTTATGCTGCGCAATGGCATCCGTCAAAGACTCGGCAAAGCAATTTTAATCTTGAAAAAGACTATTGGTTCAATTCGCAGGGTAAACCTGTTATAAATTATGAGGGACAGTATTGCTATCTGTGGACAAAGAATTTCGGCTCCAGAATGCAGGGCTGGACTGCATATCTTAACGGAATGTACGGCTATGGCTGGGGCGGACAAGACACATGGAGTTATTTAAATGTTTACGACGAAGAAAATGACAGTTCTGACGGTGTTGATACGATAACGAGTGAAGAAAAAATCAATGCAACATGGCAGGATTCACTCGAATATGCAAGCTCGTATCAGGTTGGATATATGCGTAATTTTTTTGATAGTATCGAGTGGTACAACCTGATTCCGAGATTTGATAACAAAGCGTATTTTGTTCCCGCATACAATGTTTATTACGTATATGCAAGCAATATTGATAACAGCGAAGCAGTAATTTATTTTTACTCTTTTACTGATGAATCCGTAGCACAGAATGCGAACTCTAAATATTACGGCGGTATAAAAACAGGTACTGTCGGAAATCTCGTTCCGAACAAAAATTATACATATCAGTGGTTTGATCCGATAACAGGTAATTACTCCGAAGAATATGAATTTACATCAACCGAATTCGGTACATATTACATCGGCGACAGACCTCAATCGACTGATATGGTTGTGCATATACGTATCAGCGACTAAACCAAATCTAATCTAATATTAATACGGATAATAGGAGTAACTTATGATAGTAAAATCTGAACTGTATACAGATGTTCTTGTTCTCGGAAGCGGACCTTCTGGCTTTGCGGCGGCATACACGGCTGCAAAAAACGGTGCAGAGGTTATTCTTGTTGAGCAAAGCGGGGATGTCGGCGGAATTTCTACATCCGGACTTATGAGCCATTGGACAGGAAGTTGCGGCAGTCCGCTCTATTATGAGATTTTAAAAAGAACATCTGAAAGAAACGAGGGCGAATTCAGAAACAAAATAGTTGAGTTAATCGACCCTGAAAAGCTGAAGACACTTTATCTTGAAATGCTTTATGAAGTCGGATGTAAACTGATGCTTTACACATTTGCCGAGGATGCAATTTGTAAAGATGATAAAATCCTTGGTGCAACTGTAGTTAACAAATCGGGCAGAACAGATATCTATGCGAAAATAACAATCGATGCTACGGGTGACGGCGATATTGCCGCAAGAGCGGGTGCTGAATTTGTGCTCGGCAGAGAAAGTGATAACAAAATGCAACCGGCAACGCTGATGTTCAAGGTTGGCGGTGTAGACTATGACCGCGCCGTATTTTTAGGCTCGTTTGAATCAACATATGAAACACCGAACGGTGAACTTCAGGCTCTTGCTAAAGAACATATTCCTTATCCTGCAGGACATATTCTTACATATAAAACAACCCTTCCCGGAGTTGTTACCTGCAATATGACGAATGCCGTAGATATTGACGGTACGGTAAATGATGACTTAACAAGAGCGACTCTTGTCTGCCGCAGACAGATGGATGATATAGTGAAATATCTGCGGGGATTTGTTCCCGGGTATGAAAACTGTTTTGTTATCAGCTCTGCTTCATTAATCGGTATTCGCGAAACCAGGCATTTCAAGGGTAAATATACTCTTAATGAACAGGATATCCTTGAAGCGAAGGTTTTTGACGATTATGTTGTAAAGGATGCTTACTTCAACTTCGATGTTCACAACATCACAGGTGCGGGTCTTGATAAAACCGGTGTCCAGAAGCATTTCAAACAGAAAAAGGGCTACACAATACCTTACCGCTGTCTTCTTCCTGAAATCAAGGAAAATCTTCTTCTTTGCGGAAGAAATATTTCGGGAACTCATATGGCACACTCAAATTTCAGAGTAATGCCAATTTGTGTCGGAATCGGTGAAGCGGCAGGTGCGGCAGCGGCTATTGCTTCAAACACGAACATTGATTTGAACGATGTGACCGCAATGCAAATAAGGGAAATCATCGGAATATAAATTATGAAAACACATAATGCATTTATCGGAGGAAAATTGCCGTAAATGTTCAGGACGAAAACAATAACTGTATTAATCAGGTGATTATATGTTCAGACTTAAAAACAAAGATGTTATACTTTTTCAGGGCGATTCCATAACAGACGGTAACAGAGGCAGAAGCGCTGACCCAAACCATATTCACGGCCACGGCTACCAATATATTATTGCTTCGGAAATGTATGCGGATAATATCGATGTTGATTTTGAGGTTGTCAATAAAGGTATAAGCGGTAACAGAATATCCGATTTATACGGCAGGTGGAAAGAAGATTGTCTCAACATTAAACCTACCGTATTGAGTATTCTTATCGGTATTAATGACATTAACGGAATTTTTACCGGCAACTTCGGTTCGGATGCGGTAAGGTTTGAAAAAATTTACCGTTATCTTCTTAATGAAGTAAAACAAGAAAATCCCGATACGTTGCTTGTGTTGATGGAACCCTTTTTCGGTGAATGCGAAGAAACTGACCGGAATGCTTATGTTAAAGAAAATATAGCTGATTATTCTGCCGCCATAAAGAAAATTGCTTATGAATATAATGCTGTATTTGTACCGCTGCAGGATATATTTGATGAATATGCTCAAAAAACCGATATCTACAAATTGCTTTGGGACGGTGTTCACCCCACAACGGGCGGACATCAACTTATAGCAAGACGATGGAAGGAATGTGTTGAGCCAAGGCTGAACACAAGGTAAATTAATATGGAAAATTCATATATAAAGTTCGGAAAAGAAGCAATGCCGGTGCTTGCTATCTGCTATGATTTTGATAAAACCCTCACACCTGATGATATGCAGGCGCAGGGTTATATACAGTCTGTTGGTTATGATGTTGAGGATTTCTGGCGAGAATCAAATGAGCTTGCGAGAAAAAATGATATGGACCAAAATCTTGCATATATGCACAAAATGGTGCAAGAAGCAGAAGGAAACCTTGTTCTCAAAAGAGAAACATTAGGGGAGTATGGTGCCAATGTCAAGCTTTTTCCCGGTGTTAATGAATGGTTTGAGCGGATTCGTCAATACGGCCTTGAAAAAGGTGTAATCGTTGAGCATTATATTATATCATCGGGTCTTAAGGAAATGATTGAGGGAACGGAGATGGCAAAAAACGGCGCTTTTAAAAAAATTTACGCAAGTTCCTTCTGGTATAATGAGCGCGGTGTTGCAAAGTGGCCTGCTCAGGTTGTAAATTACACCAACAAAACTCAGTTTCTTTTCAGAATACAAAAGGGTGTTCTCGACGTGAATGATCCCCGTGTGAACGATTATTTTCCTGTCGAAGAAATCCGTGTTCCGTTCCGAAATATGGTTTATATCGGTGATAGTGATACTGATATACCCTGTATGAAGCTTGTCAGTTCATATGGCGGTCATTCAATTGGTGTATATGATGCACAAACCAAGAATAAAACCAAGGTTTACAGAATGATGCGCGACAGACGAATCAGGTATTTTGCTCCGACAGATTATTCCTGTGGTACTGAACTCGATTGTATTGTCAAGGCGATAATTGACAGAACTGCCACCAATGAAAAGCTCGAGTCGATTTATTATGCCTGCAAAAAAGAAACCGAACAAAACGGTTATTAACTTCATCAGAGGATAAATGACGCGGTAAAACTTGATGCTTATTTTAAAAAGGTAAATTAACTGTATGCATAAGGTTATTTTTAACGGTGAAACCCTAAGCGCAACGGACGAACAGCTTTTGTCCGATTTGCTTATCAGTGCGGGTAAGGCGATTGAACATCCGTGTGGCGGTAAAGGTCTTTGCCGTAAGTGTATAGTCAATATAAACGGCAAAAATGAATTTTCCTGCCGTTACAAAATCAATTCCGATATTGTTGTAAATGCCTGCGAAAATGCGGATATTGTTTGTGTCACAGGAGTTGATGTAACGGGGAAGCTTACAAAAAATGCTGGTTATGTTCTTGACATCGGCACAACAACACTAGCACTTGCTCTCGTTTCTCTTGATAATGGAGAGGTCATTTCAGTTAAAACATCTGACAATCCGCAACGCAGATTCGGTGCTGATGTAATATCAAGAATTGATTATTGCAGTAATAACAGCCCGAAGGCGCTTCAGACGGTTCTTACTGACCGGATAAATTTTCTGATAAGTTGTTTTAATATTGCGGAAAAATTACCGCTTTTTGTTGCGGGCAACACAACAATGCTTCATTTGTTCTTCGGAGTTGACTGTACCGGTATCGGCGTTGCACCATATATTCCTGTTTTTCTTGATACTAAAAGAGTAACGGGTGTGGAATTGGGGATTGAAGGTGTAAGCGATATTGTTTCGCTTCCCTGTGTTTCTTCTTTTGTCGGGGCTGATATTGTTGCGGGTCTTAATTTTGTCGAACTACCGTTAAACGGAAAATATAATCTGCTTATTGATCTTGGAACAAATGCGGAAATAGTTCTGTTTTCGGATGATGATATTGTTTGTACTGCCGCCGCCGCAGGTCCTTGTTTTGAGGGCGCGAATATATCCTGCGGTATGAGCGCTTCCGAAGGTGCTGTGTATTCGTTTGCACACGGCAAGCCTGAAACAATAAACAATTCAATGGCCAAAGGAATATGTGGTACGGGTCTTGTAGATGTTATTGCTTATCTTCTGGACGAGGGGATTGTTGATGAAACAGGATATATGAACTGCGAAAAGTTCACAGTTGCAGACAATGTCTTTGTCACACAAGAAGATATAAGGCAATATCAGTTGGCTAAATCAGCCGTTTATTCTGCGGTTATGACTCTTGTTAATATGAAAGAGATAAGTTCTTCAGATATTGATAAAGTGTTTGTTTCGGGCGGATTTTCAGCGAAAATCAATATGGCAAGTGCGGTTAAGACAGGCTTACTTCCACGGGATTTTACGGATAAATGTATTTCCGTCAACAACAGCAGTCTGCTCGGCAGTATAAAATACGCAACCGAAAAGAATGATTTATCAGAAATTATAAAAAAGGCAGAATATGTTGATTTGTCCTTGAATAAAAGTTTTGCTGATTTGTTTATTGAAAATATGATGTTTGACGCATAAAAAAAGCGGCAGAGAGTAACAACTCTCTGTCGCTTTGACTTTATTTGCTTTGCTTTTTTCTGAAGTAGGGGATTAAAAACAGTAAGAGCATTGTACCGAGAAGCGGGAACATACCGGTTACGAGCATACCTGCTTTCATACCGATTTGTTCTGCTGTGAGGTTCAGAGCAGTACTCATTTCTGCTGCAAAACTGCTTACGGAAACATTGTCAACAACTATACCCATAAGCTGCGGTGCAATTGAAGCGCCGAGGTCGCCGCCGGCAGCCATCAGTGCATAAGCCGCAACGCCTACATTCGGAACATTTTCTTCCATCATAATTAGTGAACCTGGCCAGAGCATTGCTGTGCAGAAGCCCGTGAGAATACAAGCGATGAAAGAAAAAACAACGCTTGAAGAAAGTCCTATTATCATATAGCAGATGAATGCGCACAGCATACCTACAAAGAGCACACGCATAATGTTCTTGCCGAATTTAGCGTAGGATATTCTTGCAATACCGAGAAGAATTGCAAAAGCCGCCATACCGAGGATATCACCGAGTGCCTTATCGATATGAAGCGCGTTTTCCATATAACTGGAAATCCAGCTTGACATTGCGTTTTCTGCACAGCTGCCGAAGAATATGCATGCTACACAAAGTGCAAGGCCGATTGTGCGCTTCTTTGTTCCTTTAAAGTTTTTTGATTCGCCGCTTGAGATATCCATTTCGGGCATGGGTGAAAGCTTGAATAATATTGCCGCAATAACTGGCCACAAGCCAAGGAACATCGTAAGGTACATCCAGTTTTCGCTACCGAAAATCTTGAGGAAGAGTGTACTTACAACTACAACAGTGAAAACACCGAAGGCGTAGAGAGAGTGAAGCATACTCATATCCTTCTGCGGATTGTCAGACGGAATTGCCGCAATAACGGGGCTGAGAAGCACCTCGGAAAGGCCTGCAGAAACGGAGAAAACAATAGTTCCGATAAGAAGTCCCATATAGGCGTACTGCGGCATAAGCATCGGAACAAGCGCATAAATAAACAGACCGACAGAGGTAATCAGTGGCATTGCCCTGACAACCTTCTTTACATTGAAGTGTTTTGTAAAAACAGTAAATATAAGGTCTATTCCAAGCTGTGTGCAGAAATTTGTGAGCACCAGTGTACCGAGTAGGGTATATGATATACCATAAGTTTCACGAAGCGTAACAAAAAGAATCGGGGGCAAACTGAAGATTGAAGACATCGTGAAATAAGCCAGATAACAGGCAAGTTTTGTTCTTTTGAAGTTTGGCATATTGTCACCTCAATTAATCGCCGAGAAGGTCATGGTATCTGCCCATCCAGTAGGGCAGGAGATAGATATACGGAGTAAGTGCACGCAAACCGTTTGCACCTGCTGTACCGGGGAGTGTAGTTGTGCGGTTGACCTGCTTTGTGTTGATGTTTACAAATTCTTCAGCACCCGAGTCGCAGATAAATGGATTGCCGTCGTAATGAACAACAAGCTTTGAAGAATACTCGACAGGATACTTGAGCTGTGCAGGAATACCCATTTCTTCCTGCTCGGTATCCCAGACAATATCCTTACGATAGCTGTTATATACAGGCCACCTGATTGTGTCCATATTCATTTCGGCAAGTGATTTTGCGGCATTTTCAATATCGCAGAAGTTGTTTGTGAGAGCACCGTAAACAATATTGAAATACGGTGAACGCTCTGTTCTTTCATATGCCCAATGATGTGTGAGGCCCATTTTGAAAATTTCCTTTTGTGCCTCATTATCTGTGTACATAATAAGAGGATAGATGTTTACAAAATCAAGCTGGTCGTCAATATGGGCAACATGTCCGTCCTCACACTTGTACTGCATACAGTTCATTGCGTAGTGGTGCTTTTCAATAAGCATATCAAATACTTTGTTGTACTTTTCATCGCCGGTAACGTGATATGCAGTTTTAAGGAATGAGAGAATTTCAAGCGAATTTGTTCCGCGCTCATAATACCATCTGTCGTCGTTGTTGAGCAGGTCCGGCTCCCAGTTAGCCCAAGTAGTCGGAATACCGTCAACATCTGTCAGGTGGAAGTTGTTGTCAATAATATGGTCGGTAATAGCCCTTACAACTTTCTCTATTTTTTTCTTTTCATCGTCATTGGCAACAAGGTCATAGTAAATGCCGTAAGCAAAATAGTGGCCGGTCATTTCGTCGCTTGAAGTTTCGCCAAGCCATTCACAGTCGGGATTATTCTCGCAGATGTGCCATTCCTCACGGTTTTCTGTGCCGAATTCGGGCTCGTGTGAATATCTTGTGGCTCTTGCAGTGAAACCGGGTTTACCGGTAACCTCAGTAAGCTTTATCATAGCTTCGAGGCCTTTTTTTGCATATTCTCTGGCTCTTTCATCGCCTGTAACGCTGTAGCGGAAGCACTGGCTTGCTACATAAACACCCGTGAAAAGACCGTCGTTATCTGAGTTGGGAAGCCAGCCGGAATCGAGGTCGCCGTACTTTTTGAGGCTTCTTGTAACCTGATAACCTTCGTTACGGCAGAAGTATTTATCAGCCATTTCGTCGTAATGCGCTGCTTTTTCTTCAAGTGTCATATATGTATGGGTAATAAGGCTGATACCTCTGGGTGTGACTGCGGCAATAGTACCGTTGTCGGAAACTGCAATTTTTGTAACCGTCGGGTGCATAAGCCAGGCACCGTACGAAAAATAAGAAATCTTGCCTTCAATAAGTGTAACAACACCCGTATTGGTTGCAAAGTATTTTTTGCCGTCAGGAGTAAATACCATATCGTTGAAGGCACCGTCGGGCACTGAATAAACATCATTACCGTTGAACCAGTAATTTCTGCCATCATAAATATTAAGGCCTTCATCGGATCCTATCCAAAGGTGACCCAGACCGTCAAGAGCAAGACAGTTTACCTTTTTGCTCAACGCACCGGTAATGCTCGGAATAAGCTCTGCCCAATGACGGCGCTTACCCTTCATAGACATAAGACCTTCATCAGGGCAACCGATATAAACCGTTTCAGCGTATCTTGATATATTATCCTTTGCAGCAAGGCAGGCTGTGTTTTCGGGTATGCTGACAATTCTTGTGAACTCACCGTCTTTTTTCAGATAAAGAGCAGTTTTTGTAATAAGCCACAAGGAATTATCAAGTCCGTAGGAAATGTCGGTAACAGGGGAGTCAAGCTCTGCAATCTTTTTAACCTTGCCGTTTTTGATTTCGGCAAGATAGTTTCCGACTGCAGCAAAGAGTGTGCCGTTTCTAGAAAACAGTTTTGGTACCTTTGCATTAATTTTTTTTGCCTTACCGTCTTTGTATTCGAAAAGACAATCGGGCTGAGCAATATAAAGTGTTTCACCCTCAAATGCAACGGATGTAACATTTTTAATATCAATTCCAAGGTCATCCGTAATAAAAACTTTATCGTACTGCTTGAATTTGCCTAAGTAAAGTGTAGGTTTTTTCATAAATTTTCTCCTGCATAATTTTTTCGGCGTTAATTTTAACATAGTTATCAATAAAAAACAATGAATCCTATATTATTTTTAGATAATTTAAAGTTTCGGGGTTACGGTCATAAGTTCATCATATGTGGGCATTGAGGCATCAGCACCGAGTCTGCTGACAGCTATGCTTCCCGCCTTGTTGCCCATATCACAGGCCTTATAAATATCACCGCTTATTGCAAATTCAAGCGCCATAGCGGCTGTAAAGCAGTCACCTGCGGCGGTTGTGTCCACAACCTTGCTCGGGTATGTCGGCATAATCGTCAAATTCTTACCGTCCCAGACAGAACAACCTCGTGAGCCGAGTTTAAGCACAACATATTTTGCACGACTTCTTTCCATAAGGCATTTTGAAGCGGCGAGGATGCTTTCTTCGTTATCGGGGAATATACCTGTAAGTGCCTTGGTTTCACTTTCATTGGGGGTAATAACCGTAACACCTTGCATATTTTCAAGACGGAAATTTTTTGCAGGTCCGCAGTCAACAACGGTGATAATATTTTCTTTAACAGCTTTATTGACCGTTGCAATAACAGCTTCTTCATTTGTTTCAAACTGAACAAGCAACAAATCAAGAGTATTGTCTATGGCATCAGATGCGGTTTCGGGGTCAACCTGAGCATTGGCACCTTCATAAACAACGATTCTGTTTTTACCCTCCGCATCAAGCATAATTACCGCAAGTCCCGTAACAGCGCCGTCTTTTGCAACGGCAGAAGTATCGACACCGAGGTTGTTGAGATTATTTATCAGCAAAGCTCCATTGCTGTCATCTGCAACCTTGCCGATCATTTTTACGCTTGCACCGAGCTTTTTCAGCGCCGTTGCCTGGTTGGCGCCTTTGCCACCATTGGCATAGGAATATGTTTTGCCTACGATATTTTCACCGCTTTCGGGCATTCTGTCCATTGACATTATAAAATCCATATTGATGCTGCCCATTACGGCTGATGATATATCTTTATACATAATAACCTCATCAAAATTAAAGAAGTTTTCTTAAATCTTCTGCGGCTTGCTTAATGCTTTTGTCCTTAAGGAAAAGTCCGCTTGTACCGAGCACAAATATTTCAGCACCGCACTTGCTTAATTTTTCAGCGTTAACGGGGTTAATGTTACCGTCAACTTCAATCGGAACATTAGAATATCCCCAATCGTCAAGCAACTTTCGTGTGTGCTTTGTTTTTTCTTCGGCACATCCGATAATTTTCTGCCCTGCAAACCCAGGGTTAACGGTCATTACGAGCACCATATCTGTGTTATCTATAAGGTATTCAAGGTTTTCAGGTCTTGTGTGAGGATTTATCGCTATACCGGCTTTGACACTTTTGTCTTTAATCTGTGCAAGTGCACGGTGAATATGTATATCTGCTTCGTAATGCACGCAAAGTATGTCGTTTTCATCAAGCTTCATGCGTTCAATAAACCTTGCAGGGTCATTGACCATCATATGTACATCAAGCGGAATATCTGTAATTTCTTTGATTGCATTTACAAAATCAAAGCCAAAAGTCATATTCGGCACAAAACTGCCGTCCATAATATCAATATGCAGATAATCTATTCCTGCTTCTTTAAGCTGTTCAACAGATTTGCTGAAATTCATAAGGTCAGCACACATAACAGATGCAGAGAGTAATTTTTTCATAAGGGTATCTCCTTAAAAATGATATTTAAAGAATACCACAAAAATTTATTTTAAACAAGTGTTATTATCTTATGGACAAAGCAAAAAAATTGCTATAAAATAGATTTTGTTAATTACATCGGCAAATCATATTCTGTTATGATACGGAGGAAAAAATGTTGAAAAAATATGATGTAATAATCATCGGTGCAGGTAATGGCGGTCTGGCTGCAGCAGCTACCTGTGCAAAAGCAGGTCTTTCCACACTTCTTCTGGAGAGGCACAATATTCCCGGCGGTTCTGCTTCTTCTTTTGTCAGAGGCAGGTTTGAGTTTGAGCCCTCTCTGCATGAGCTTGCAGGTATCGGTACACCTGAAGACCCCGGCTCTATTGAAGTAATGTTCAACAAATTCGGAGCAGATTGCGATTGGCATAAGCATGATTCCACCTTCCGTCTTGTTGTTCCTGCAAAGGAAGGCGATAAGGATGCCTTCGTCAACGAAGACGGCGTTCTTGTTACGGTTGACGCCCGTATGCCTGTCGGCTTTGAGAACTTTGCCCGTAAGCTTGAGGAGCTCGTTCCCGGCTCTTATGAGAGCTGTATGGCAGCTTTTGACCTTTCACAAAGAATGTTCAAGGCTTTTGATGCACTTGACAATCCGAAGATGCTTCCCGGTATTCTGAAAGATATGCCTGACATTATGCGTATGGTTTCCCACACTCTCAATGAAGGTCTTGACGCACTCGGTATGCCTAAAAAAGCACAGGATATCTTCTCGACATACTGGTGCTATATGGGTGTTCCCGGCTCAAAGTTTGACTTCCTTTATTATCTGGCTGTTCTTCACAGCTATGTCAGAAGCGGTACAGGTATTCCGCACCTGCGTAGCCACGAAATGAGCCTTGCTATTGACAAAGTAATACGTGATAATGACGGCGATATCTGGTACAACTCCGAAGTTACAAAGGTTATCTGCGAAAACGGTAAGCCTGTAGGCGTTGTTATCAACGGTGAAAAGGAAGTTTACGGTAAGTATTTTATCTGTAATTCCTATCCTCATGCTGTATGGAGAGATCTTTTTGATAAAAAGGATATCCCTGAAAAACAGCTTAAAATGCTTAATGCACGTAAAACAGCCTGTACACTTACAACGGTTTACCTCGGTATGAATAAAACTAAGGAAGAGCTCGGTATCACCGATTATTCTGTGTTTATCGCTCCCGATTCAGATTCTGACAAACAGTGTGCACTTTGCAATGATTACGGCAGCGGCTATTGCATTATCAACTGTCTTAATGAGATTATTCCCGACTGCACACCCGAGGGCACCTGTCAGCTTTTCCTTACTTCAATGACTTTCGGCGATGTTATGCGTGACGTCAAGCCTCAGGATTATAAGAAGTTCAAGACCAAGGTTGCAAAGGATATGATTGAAACCTGTGAAAAGGCTCTTAACATTTCCATTACACCTTACATTGAAGAGATTGAAATTGCTCTTCCGCCCACTTTTGCAAGATATCTCAACACTCCCTGGGGTACTCCCTATGGCTATATGCTCGAAAAGTGGGACAGCATGATTCCGCGCACTGTTCAGTATATGAATGACCAGCCGTTTGACAATTTCTTCTTCTGCGGTGCAACCCAGGAACGAGGCGACGGCTACGGCTGTGCATACTTTACGGGCGAAAAAGCAGGCGGAATTGTAGTAAAAGCACTTAAGGAGGGCAAATAATATGGCAGATCTTAAATCACTTTCAGCTAAGAAATTTTTATCAATGCTCCCCGACAGGCAGGCAAAATTCAATGCAGCTGCACCTGTACTTCCGAAAGTTGCCGACAATGCAACGGCACTTGCAAAAGCACTTCACCCCAAGCGCCAGTATCTCAAGGTAGCTGAGGTTGTTGACAGAGGAGAGGATTGCAAGAGCTTTACACTTGTACCCAACCTTGAAAAAGGTACAGAGTCGCTTGCTTATTTCGGTGCAGGTAAATATCTCACTGTTTTCGAAACAATTAACGGTATGCCTGTAACAAGAGCATATTCTATTTCTTCTTCACCCAAAGATTCTCTTGAAGGAAAATATGTGCTTACAATCCGTCTTGTTGAAGGCGGTCTTATGTCACGATATATTTTTGATACATGGGAAGTTGGTTCAAGTGTTGAGGTTTCAGCACCTGCAGGTAATTTTGAGTATCAGCCTCTGCGAGATGCCGCCAAAGTTGTATGTATTGCGGGTGGCAGTGGTATTACTCCATTTGTTTCAATGGCAAACGCTGTCGCTGACGGCGATGAAGACTTCGAAATGACTCTTAT
>JAZRQW010000052.1:0-2881 GCA_045650165.1 Acutalibacteraceae bacterium
ACTGTTGTTCCGAAGATGTTCTTGCGACCGTTTGCTGACCAGATGTCAACATAGTCTGCCATGGGGCTTGAGGGAGTGATCGGGTAGATACCGGCAACTTCCGTGAAAGCATAGGAAACGTGAGCCGCAGCTGTGTTTCCGTCCATGGTTTTCATTTTTCTAGCCATGATTTATTTCCTCCTATATTTAATAACAATAATAAATGCTATAATGCACCGTCAATATATTAGCACTTTTAAATCAAGATGTAAAGGGTATATTATATGTAAATCTTGTTTTTAAAAGAAAGTTTTTGTATTTTTTACCGATAAAAACAAAAAAATCACACCGCCGTAAAATCTGCGACGGTGTGAGTGATATATTCTTTTATTAAAGGTCGTTGTATTCGAGTTCTTCGGCGGAAACCTTAGCCTCATCCTCAGCAGGTTCTGCCGCATCCGGATCGACAAATGCATCGGTCTGATAGTTACCCGTCATAAATTTGGCATTGCGTTTTTCCTCTTTTTTGAGTGAGATATGAGCCATTGTGAGGATAACTACGCCATTTAAGCCGTTAATCAGGTAAACGGGAGAAAGGCTGTCCAGCACGCGGGACATAGTCTGCAAAATGCCGTCCGAGCTGTAAAGCTGCATTTCTTTTATACCGATTACGAAAAAGCCGATACAGAACGAAACAAGCGATGCCGCCATACCCAGAACAACGAGCAACCGCATTGTGCCGTAGTGCAGATCCATATACTGAAACTGAACTATAGGCAGGGTTGCAAAACATGCAACAACCAGAATCGCGGCCATATATACAGCCCTTGTCGTGCCTGCGGTAACAACTGCCGCAGAAGCGTAATAAGCCTCAACCAGTGCGCTGATAACCAACATAACTATCATCAGCGAGCTTGACCGCCTTGCCAGAGCAAAATCACCGCCGATTTCCATATAAATCGAGTTTCGATGAGCGAACAGCGCCGTTTCTATCGCGAAAAACATAGTCAGCGCCAGGCGGCAATAAAAGCGTGGGTAGTTCATACAGTAATTATAATTTATCAGGCTGAGCACCGCATATACAACCGCAATAATCATTGCGGTAAGCATAACCGTTACACACAGCCCACGGAAACGCTGGTTTTTAAAAACGAAATTCTCTTCCACTGCATACATCCTTAAAATAGTCAGAAATATTCATACAAATAAATATTAATATTTTTAAAACATTTTGTCAATATAAAACTTATTTTTCCAATTTTATGAGCACCAGCTCTTCCTTTGAAATATAGCGACACTCACCCTGCTCAAGCTTTCTGTCAAGCATAAGTGCACCCATCGCAACACGCTCAAGCTCATTTACGTGGGAATCGCAAGCGGCAGCCATACGCTTTATCTGATGGTATTTTCCCTCTTTGAGTTTTATTTCAACAGTAAGTCCGTCGTCACTAAGGTTTTTAATTTTTGCAGGCAAGCACTCATACCCGTCCGCAAGGACTACGCCCTTTTCAAAATCCGCCTGCTTTTCCTTTGAAATCGGCCTGTCCAACACGGCAATATATGTTTTTTCGATGTGGTTTTTCGGTGACAGAATCTCGTGTGCAAATTCGCCGTCATCCGTAATCAGCACAAAGCCCGTGGTATCCTTGTCCAGCCTTCCCGCAGGAAAAAGACCGCTGCGCTGCATATCGTCGGGCAGAAGGTCAATTACCGTTTTATCGTTTGGCGAATTGCTTGCGCTGACAACACCCTTGGGCTTGTTGAGCATAATATAGACAAACTCGCTGTAGCCGAATTTTTTGCCGTCAACAACTATTTCATCCGTATCAGGGTCTGCTTTGAAACCCGGATCGGACACGGCAACCCCGTTTACAAGCACACGCCGAGCCTTAACGAGCGCCTTAACCTCGCTTCGGCTGTACGCACCCTGGGATGCTATTATTTTGTCAAGACGTTGTTTGGACATCCGTTGTATGACTCTCCTTTTGCGGATATATAAAACTCTGAATAAAACCATCCTGCTCAAGCGAACAGATATCACCGCCGATTACGGCACCATCCAGCACAAAAATATTTGCCTGCACAAGTCCGTCTGCCGCTTCATAGCCGGGGTAGTTTTTTACCTGATAGGTCCAGCGTTTGGCACGTCTGCCCGCATATTTTGCAAGGTCAAGCCCGTGCTGTTTCTGCATTTCGTTATATTCTGCGTAAGCCGCATCAAATTCCGCAGGCACAATAATCTCGCTCACTTCAACAGGGTCCTCTTCCACCTCCCAGCCGAACTGGGAAAGAAAAGCAATTCTCTGCGAAGCGTCACCCGCAAGATAAGATATACCCGAAGCCGACCGAGTAACGGCGGCCGAAACACTTTTACCTGCTGCAACAAGACCGACAGCCGCACAAGCAACAAGAAGCACGCTGAGTGCAACGGTTTTGATTGACGATGAACGCACGGAAACAATAAACATAAGCCCACCTCTGTACATTTTCACTGTTAGTGAAATATATGTGTTTAAGGTGACAAGTATAACCGGAACCCGTTTTTTGCGGGGCGGATTTCCGCCATCTCATCGTTAAAATACTCGTAAATCCGTCAGGATTTACAAGTATTTTGCCTTGATATGACAAAAATTCGCTTCGCAAAAAATCTGCGACCCAAAAGTGCGAATTTTTGATAGATTTTTGGATGTTGAGGATGCCGACAGGCTGTCGCCTTTCAAATCCGAAGCGCCGAAAAGCTGCAAAAATCCCCACTTTTGGCCGAGTTCAGATTATACTCGTCACCTTAAGGTGGGCGATATTCTTATTTTGTTTTGTAAGCATCTATGAGATATTCGTCACCGAGTATCGTTCGGATGTGCTCATAGATGAAATCAAGGCTGAAGCCCTCTACACCGTGGGC
>JAZRQW010000053.1:0-2148 GCA_045650165.1 Acutalibacteraceae bacterium
ACAGGTCACGGTGGTCCGAGTGTTCAGGAAAGAATGAATTTTGTTGTTATGAACAAAAAATGGGACTAATACGAATCGGAACCTCCCTGATATAATCCGGGAGGTTTTTCTCTTTAAAAAGGAGAGTTTACCATGTCAAGGAAATACTCACATGTAATAGTTATCGGCGTTGACGGTGCAGGCAGTTGGCTCAAAAATGCTGACACACCGAACTTTGATAAAATATTTGAAAACGGTGCAAACACATATAAAGCCCTTTCTTCAAAACCCACCATCAGTGCAGAGTGCTGGGGTTCAATGCTTATCGGCGTTGGTCCAGAAATTCACGGACTTACAAACGGCATTGTATCTAATGTTCCCTATGATGTGAATTCTCCGTTTCCTTCGCTTTTCAGAAGAATCAGAGAAGCGTATCCCGATGCCGTTCTCGGTTCATACTGTGACTGGAATCCCATCACCTACGGTATAGTTGAAAACAATATCGGTGTTTCTCACGCCACGGCACACGACACTGAACTGACACCGATTGTCTGCAATTATATCCTTGAAAATAAACCCGACTTCCTGTTTGTTCACTTTGACAGCGTTGACGGTGCAGGACACTCAACAGGTTACGGACTTCCTGCTTTTATTGAGCGTATTCACGAGGTTGACAAGCTTATCGGCGATATTTACTCTGCTGTAAAAAATGCGGGAATGCTTGAGGAGACACTTTTTATTGTTATTGCTGACCACGGTGGTACAAATGATGAAAACTGCAAGGGCAGTCACTACGGATGGACAGATGGAGAAAAATATGTAACCTTTGCAGCAACAGGTAAAGGAATAAATAAAACTGAAATAGAAGAAATGAACATCCGTGTCCTTGCAGCTATTGTGCTTTATGCTGTGGGCATAGAGTCTCCCGAATTTGATGTAACGGGTTGGACCTCGCAGATTCCCGAAGGTCTGTTTGTTGATTATGAAGGTAAATACCGTGATATTTCACATCTCACAGGTGCAGCACCGAGAATTTCAAAAACACATCACAAATCTGAGCTTGTTTAAGGAGAAACGATTTATGGATAAAACAAAATTCAACTACGACTATTCTAAAATACTGTGGATGAAAATGTTTCTTGCAAAGCCTGATTACGAGAATAACACTTCTGAGGTTCTTATCAATTTCGAACAGGCTCTTGATATCATAAAGGGAATTGACAACATCACACAGGGGATAGAAAAAATTATCTATCTTGTTGGCTGGCAGGGCTTGGGGCACGATGACCTGTATCCGGAAATGAATGTTATTAACCCTTACCTCAAGCGTGGTTGCGATGCAACTGCAAAAGACAGTCTTTTGTGGCTTGTTGAAAACGCAAAGAAATACAACACGGTAATCAGCTATCACGGAAATGTTGCCGATGCATATAAAGCAAGTCCCACTCACGATGAATTTGTCAAAGCAGGTGCAGTGCTTAAGCAATCTGACGGCGCTCCCGCTGTTATAGAAGTTTTTAACGGCAGAGATGCTTACAAAACATCATACAAGCAGTATTGGGAAAGCGGACTGTTCAAAAAAATCTTTGATGATTTCTGTGAAGCGGTTCCCGTAAAAGAAGCAGGCACGGTACACCTTGACAACTTCTGCATTGCGGAAAATATGTTCCCACGCACGGATGTTGAGGAGCAGAATGAAGCCCGAAATAAAATGCTTGACTATGTAATGAGTCTTGGCATTGATGTTACGAGCGAATACACTTACCGTGAGCTTCCGTTCCGTGCCGATGCAGATCATCATCCCGTAAGAAAGTATTACGGGCTGTATGAAAAGGATTTGCCTGTCGGCGAATGGAAAGATGCGCCTATGTATACTCTCGGCAGAATACCCGCTGTTTGGTGGATGTCAAACATGACGATTGATGATTGTATCAATGTTCAGCCCGAACAATTCAGCGGTTATCTTAATGACTCTGTTCTCAAAACTGTTTTCTATGGCACGATGCACGGTGAGGATATATGGATGAACAACGGTATTGAAAAGCAAGTGTGGGTTCCCTTGTTTATCAAAGAATTCTGCACTCACCATATTCCGTATATTTATCTCAACAGCTATAAGAGAATGAGCTATAAAGAAGACGACGGAAACTATATTGTCAGTTTTTCCGG
>JAZRQW010000054.1:0-51296 GCA_045650165.1 Acutalibacteraceae bacterium
GCGAGCTGCATTGCAAACTCGGGCTTTGTCTTCATAAGGGTGCTGTACTTAACTTCCTTCATGTTACCGATGTAACCTGTGTGGTGGTAGTACATTTTCTGGTTGATTTTGTTACCTGTGAGAACTGCCTTCTCAGCGTTAATGATGATTACATGATCGCCGCAATCAACATTGGGTGTAAAGATAGCCTTGTGCTTGCCGCGAAGAAGAACAGCGGCCTGAGCTGCTACCTTACCCAGAGGCTTGCCTGCAGCGTCAAGAACATACCAGCTGCGTGTAATTTCGCCTGCTTTGGGCATATAAGTTGACATTAGCTTTTCCTCCGAATATTAGATTTTTAATTCATTGCTCGAATATACTACCACAAGCCCCAACCAATGTCAACACTTATTTTTAAAAAATTTAATTTAGCAAACTCAAGCTCCGTTTTTCTCGCGTTTTCTCGCGTTTTCATACAATTTGCTCACTTTTAATTTTTCAAAAAGTTTGTCAAGTATTACAAATCTGAAGGCAGTTTTTCGTCTTTATGACAATAGAACACGAGTAATATCAGCATTGCGTATGGCAGATCGAGGAAGATTTCATTGAGCAGGCCGCGCAGGAAAATAAAGATTTCCATATGCAACGGATAATTCATCTGCTCCTCGACATAGAATTTGAGCACCTCGAACACAACGGTTACAGGCACGCACAGCGAAAGTACGGCAAGACAAGCTATCGGACAATAGACAGGCAGTCGTTTACCGTGCGAAAGCTTGCCGACAAAGAGCATAATCAGGAACACCGAAAACAGCAGACTTTCAACTGTTTTTTCAAGCACGTTCAACTCTTTAATTACATGGCTGTAGTGCATTTCCGAAAGTGTTACTAGCCCTGACACAACCGCATACAGCTTTATACAAAGCAAGACGAAATCGGGTATGAGCAGGTATTTCTGCTTCACCTTCTGTGAAATAAGCACCGCCATCGAAATATATATCAGAAGCTGAATAATATCGGTAGGTGAAAATGTAAAATCAAAAAAGGTATCGCCACCCTCGAAGCGCATCGTCGCACCCGAAGCCGCTTTTTCCACGGCCAATAATATAAACATTATAAATGTAACCGTATTGAGGTGTCTTTGTCGATTGTGCCGCTCAAGAAAGCAGCATATTCTCTCGCCTGCTATTTTTCTTCTACCCCTTTCAGATTACAGTATTCCCTCCTTAAACAGGAACAAATCACAGCCTGTAAACAACTAAATAAAAGGACATCTCGCACATACTGAGATGCCCCAACATTTAAACTATAACAAAAATCTCAGCGTAATGTCAATACAATGTGGAAAACTTATGTGCATATTCACTACATTTCTGCGACATGCACAATTATTTTCACAAAAACTTGTACAAAATTGCGTCTTGCAAAACCGAAATTTATGTGTTATTGTATAGACACAGAGAGGTGATACCAATGTACAGGTAAAAACCTGAAGGCTCAATAAGCTCAGAACTTTAAGCTGAAAATTTAATATAGATCCAAAGATTAAACCTGAAACAAAAATCCCAAAATTGTTAAGGAAAAATCTGAACCTTCTGAAAAAACAAAAACTGCAAGAACAAAAACAATTTAAACTCAGCTTAAAGTTAAAACCAAAAGAGCAAACGAGCCGCAGATACGACCTTCATAAAAAAACGGAATAATCCAAAACAGCATCAAGGGAATCTTGCTTACAAGATAACAAAGACCAAAATGAGTGTATGAAAACAGGATTGTAAAAGCGTAAAAAGAAGGTCGGACGATACAACAGAAAGAGAGGTTGGCCAAAAAGATGTTAGATATCAAGAGTGAACAGAAATAACCCTTAACCGTTTGTGTAAAGAAACATCGGTTAAGGGTTATTTCAATTTATGTCACATTTTTGATGTGAATTCTTTTTGGTGTATATATATAACAATGCTGAATATATAAGCCGATGAAGCATCAGGACTTCATCGGCTTTTGCCATATATAATGTTTAAAATATTTTAGGGAGTACAAGCGGCTTTTTCTCGCCGACTTCAACCATCTGTTTAATGAGCATCTTTTTAAGCTCGGCTCTGACCTTTTTGTATGCAGGGTCTTTAACAAGGTTGTACTTTTCGATCGGGTCTTTTTCCAGGTCATAGAGAAAATCCTCATGATAGACAAGCGAAGAATGGCGCGTATAGCCCATACCCACAGCCTTCACGGAATATTTATACCTCTTTGTCCTGATTGCCCTGCCTACCTGCGATTCACTTATCTGGATAAAAACGTGATCACGTTCAGTTTCTTCCTGCAAAGGGTTGCCCTCGTAGCTTTCAGGGATTTCTATCCCTGCCGCTTTGAGGAGTGTTGGCGGTAAGTCAATAAGGCTGACGAGCCTTTCATCAAGTTTTCCGCCATCAAAACCGCCGCCGAAAACAATCAGCGGAGTGTGTGTGCACGAATCGTGACAGCTTCGCTTGTACTCAAGGTTTCTCGTCTTGAAATGCGAGCCGTGGTCGCTCGTGTAGACAATCACAGTATTTTCGTATTCACCGATGTCCTTTAGCTTCTGCACAAGCCTGCCGATGTTTTCGTCAAGCCTGTTGATTGCGGCAATGTAGTCGGGATAGCTCTCCTTATAATCGCCCTTCATAAAAGTAAGGTCATCCGGAATCGGATAGTCTTTATAATTGTCCACTGTTTCCTTGGGGCCCTCGTAGCAATGGCGGTCGTTCTGATGGTGAGGCTCAAGCTGTGAAACAAACATGAAGAATGGCTTGTCTTTATCTCTGTTGTCCAGATATTCAAGCGCAAAATCGTTTATGCAGTCTGCACGGTATCCCGTAAAATCTATCTTATTGCCGTCGCCGTCGAAAACATAGCCGTCATAGCCATGGGACGTGAACTCAAGCACATCCGCCGCACGCCAGTATTTGTAACCGCCCTGTTTGTTTTTCGGTACTGCTGTGCTCTCGCAATGCAGACCTATGCCGGGCAGTCTGTCAGAAGCCAGATGCCATTTGCCGATGTAGGCGGTGTCATAGCCTGCCTCGTTGAAGTATTCGGCGAGAGGCTTTGTATCCTCGGGCAGAGGTATGCCGTTCCAGTAACACTTGTTCTGCGTTGCATAAACACCAGTTTGCAAGCAAGCCCTTGCAGGACCGCAGACAGGCTGGCAGGTAAATGAATTTGTGAATTTCACGCCCTCGCTAGCCAGCTTTTCAAGATTGGGAGTAAGGTCGGGTGTAACCGTGTCCCAGCGCTGCTGATCGCTAAAATAAAAAATTATGTTCGGTCTTTTCATCAGTTTTTACCAAGCCTTATAACATTCCAGCTGTGCTTGCTGAGAGTTGCTGTGAGAACGCCGTTTTCAACAGAAGATTTACCACCCATAGCAGGAACTACATTGTTCGGATTCTCTTCTGTGTTGATGGCCTTCATATCGTTGTGCGACATGACGATATGCTCTTTTACCTTAAAGCCTGCGTACTGTCTTAAATCGCAGGTAATTTCGATATCCTCGTTAAGGTCCTTGTTTACTGCAAAAATCGTAACATTTTCGTCGTCATTCTCAACAACAACGCTGTCAACGAGATTTACCTCGCCGTACTTGCGGCTTTCGTAAATCGGGGATTTAACGATTGTGTTGAGTGCCGTGCCTTTACCGTAAACACTTGCATGCATATAGGGGAAGAATATTGTCTGTCTCCACGCTCCGGTATCAGATGTCATAATCGGGGCAATAACATTTACAAGCTGTGCAAGGCAGGCGATTTTGACTCTGTCCGCGTGACGGATGAGGGTTATGAGCATGCTGCCGACAAGCAGAGCATCCTCGAAGTTGTAGACATCCTCAAGCTTTCTGGGCGCCTCTTCCCACGGCTTGCAGAGCCTGTCAAGCTCGTGTGAATGGTACCAGACGTTCCACTCATCAAAGGAGAGCATAATCTTCTTCTTTGAACGTTTCTTTGCCTGCACATAGTCGCAGATTGATACGACAGAGGAAATAAAGCTGTCCATATCTGCGCTGTGGCAGAGGAATTCTTCTGTATTGTTTTCGGAGTTGTTGTAGTATGTATGAAGAGAAAGATAATCAACATCGTGGTAGCAATGGTCGAGCACATCCGCCTCCCATTGTGCAAAGGTGCTCATTCCGCTGTTTGACGAACCGCAGGCAACAAGCTCAATATCGGGGCTGACCCAGCGCATAACCTTTGCCGCCTCGTGAGCCGCTCTGCCGTATTCGTGCGAGGTCTTGTGACCTATCTGCCAGTCGCCGTCCATCTCGTTGCCAAGGCACCATAATTTAACGTTGTGCGGCTCTTTGTGGCCGTTTTTGATTCGCAGGTCACTCCAGTATGTGCCACCCTGAAGGTTGCAGTATTCGACGATGTTTCTGGCATCGTCTGCACCTCTTGTGCCGAGGTTAATAGCCATCATAGGTTCTGTATTTGCATCACGGCACCAGTCAATGAACTCATCAAGGCCAAACTGATTTGTTTCTGTGGAGTGCCAGGCAAGCTCTGCACGTCTGGGGCGAAGTTCCTTTGGGCCTATACCGTCTTCCCAGTTGTATCCGGAAACGAAGTTGCCGCCGGGGTAGCGCACAACAGGCACCGCCGTTTCACGCACAAGCTTCATAACATCCTGCCTGAAGCCGTTTTTGTCGCACAGAGGACTGTCAGGCTGATAGATGCCGTTGTAAATCGCTCTGCCGAGGTGCTCGAGGAAAGAGCCGTAAATTCTCTTGTCGATTTCGCCGACGAGAAAGCTTCTGTCAATAATAAGCTGTGCTTTTTTCATTGCTGTCACACTCCGTTTAATTTTCTATATAACCTGTAATTTCTTCTCGTGTCTTGAAAATATAGCCCTGCTCGGAAAGCATATCAAGGTCGCCGAGCGCAAGCCCTATACCCTTTGCAACACAGTTTTGCGGATCTGTTGCAAGGCGTGTTTTGATACCTGTTTTCCTGGTGATTGCCTCACTCATTTCATTGAGCATTGCACCTCCGCCTGTAAGCACGATTCCGCTCGTGCCGATATCGCCAACCAATTCGGGCGGCGTGATTTCAAGCACGCTTCTCACCGCTTCACCTATTGCTTCAATATGTTCACGCATTGCAAGGAAGCAGTCCGTCGAAGTGACTTCAACCGTTGCAGGCATACCACTCGTGTAGCGCTTGCCCTTAACAGTAAGTCCGATTTCCGCCTCACGCAGCACGGCACAGCCAATCTGCTTTTTTATTTCCTCTGCCGTACGCAAGCCTATTACAACATCCTTTTCACGCCTTACCTGGCGCACGATAGCCTCATCAAAAAGGTTACCAGCAACCTTTATTGACTTTGAAACTGCTATACTGCCAAGCGTAATAACGGCAATATCCGTTGTGCCTCCGCCGATATCGACAACCATAGTACCCGTTGCCTGAGTAATCTGCGCGCCCGCACCTATTGCGGCGGCAAGCGGCTCTTCCATAAGGCAGGCCTTGCCTGCACCTGCGGCGGTAACGATATCAAGCACAGTTCTGCGCTCAAGGCTCGTTACACTCGAGGGCATACAAACAATTATGTTGGGCTTAAAAATCGCATTGCCGCAAACCCTTGCAAGAAAGCGGCTGAGCATCTGACGGGTTGCGGTAAAATCGGAAACAACTCCGTCCTTCATCGGGCAGACAACCCTTATCGAATCAGGATTTCGCCCGAGCATATCGTATGCCTTTTTGCCGACGGCGCACATACGCCCCGTTTTTGTATTGTAGGCGACAACACTCGGCTCGGACAGGACTATTCCCCTGCCTTCGGCATAGATAACAACCGAAGCCGTGCCGAGGTCAACGCCGATATTTCTGCCAAGCATCACCGCTCACCTCTTTTCAAAAATATATCTCTTTCTATCTAACTGATGCCTTTTAGGAGCTCCTTTTATTTCTCAAACCTATCCTTAAACACACCGTTGATGGGGTTGAAGGTGAATTTTGCGGTAAGCTCTTCTTCACCCTTCGGATTAACATTGAAAACACTCAGCGTAACGTGCTGTCTGTCGGTTGCTTCAAGTGAAGTGTAGGTATAAGCACCTCTTTTACCCGTGGCAAAGAAAGCCTCGGGCGCTTCAAAGAAGGGTGTAATTTCTTCGATTTTCTTTGAATATGAGCTGCTGCTGCATTCCTTGAGATTTATAACCTCTATGCCTGTTGATGTTGCAATAAAGCCGTAGGAATACATTTCGTAGCTTTCGGGCACATCAAGTATAACAAAGTTACTGCACGGTGCATGTACAACAGTCAGCACGGTTGCATTCGGCAGATAGAGTGCCTTGAGCACAGAGTTTGTCTTAGTGCCGGGATTTTCAATAAAGTAAATATAACTGCCGTTTGTGCGCTTGTTTGCTTCGTCAAGCAGTTCATATTCGCCGTTCATTTCGTAAATTACCTGCATATTGCCGCGTGTCATCTGAGTGACAATGCACTGCTTGCCCTGATATTCAACAAGGGTATATGTTTTACCGCCATACTCGCTGAGCTTTTTGCCCTCGGGAAGGTTTTCATAAATCTCCTTTGCGATAACATAACTTTCAAAAGCGGTAGTCGGCTCCTCTGTTGTGGTTTCCTCACCGCCGTTGCCGTTACAGGCACTGAAAGAAAACAGCATTACAGCTGCGCCAAGTAAACATAATAACTTTTTAAACATAGAGCATTACTCCTTTTCCTTGTTCTTGAAAATTATAAATTTGCTGAAAACATAGTTCATTATAACAACAATCACCGCAAGTCCTATTTTGACCATCATCTTTCCGCCGAGGTTGAAAAGACCGAAAACACTCCACTCAAAGCGGTCAAAGCCGAGGAGAGTTATAAAAATAAGCAGACCCAACTCCTCTACACCGAGTGAAAAAAGCCTTGCGCCGACAAAGGTGGGAATTTCCTTTTTAAGTATGCTGCCTGCCCAGCTCTTGCTCTCAAACACCCATATTTTATTGGTAACAAAGGCAAAGATAACCGCCGCAACCCACGCAATGAAATTGGTGATCAGGGTGAGGTCAGCTTGGGTAACGGAAGTAAAAACCAGGTCAAAGAGCTTAAACACAGCAAGGTTTACCACTGTAGTCAGTCCGCCGAAAATAATATATGTGACGGTTTCTTTGTTGATCAGTTTTTTAATTAAATCTTTCATTTTTCCTTCTTTCCGAACAAGCAACCAGCTTATTCTACAGGATATTCTCCCGTAAAGCACGCATCGCAATAGCACTTATCGCACGCACCGATAATTTCGCCAAGCGAATCCTTATTGAGGAAACCGAGCGAATCCGCACCGATAAGCTCGCAAAGATCCTGCACAGAATGCTTGTTGCTTGTCAGCTCCTCACGGGTGGGGATATCCGTGCCGTAAGGGCAGGTATAGTGAATTGTCGGCGAAGAAATGCGCACGTGAACTTCCTTCGCACCCGCATTTTTGAGCAGTCGGATAATATCCGCACAGGTTGTGCCGCGGACAATAGAATCGTCCACCATAACAACACGCTTGCCCTTTATATTTTCGGCAAGCACATTGAGCTTGATAGAAACGGAAGATGCTCTCTGCTCCTGTGTGGGTTTAATAAACGTTCTGCCGATATAGTTGTTGCGCACAAAACCCATACCGAATTCAATGCCGCTTTCCCTTGAATAGCCTATGGCAGCATCCAGACCCGAATCAGGCACACCTATTACGATATCCGCCTCAACGGGGTGCTGTTTTGCAAGCAGTCTGCCTGCCTTGTCTCTTGCGGCGTGAATTGAAATGCCGTCCATAACACTGTCAGGTCTTGCAAAGTAGATATATTCAAAAATACAGATGCTCTTTTTACAGCCCTCGTGCTTATAGTATGTGTTGACACCGTTGCCGTCAATCACAACAATTTCACCCGGCTCGATATCACGCACAAACTCTGCGCCGATTGCATTGAGTGCGCAGGTTTCCGAAACAACAACATAACAGCCCTCAGGTGTTTTACCGAGCGCAAGCGGACGGAAGCCGTGAGGGTCACGCACAGCGACAATTTTGTTCGGGCTCATGACAACCATTGAGTATGCGCCTCTGATATTTTCGCAGGTAATGCGCACAGCCTCTTCGATAGAGTGGCTGAACATTCTCTCCTTTGCAATAATCTGGGCTATGAGCTCAGCATCCGAATTTGAGCGGAACATTGCGCCGTTCTGCGCAAGAAGGTTTCTCAGCTCTTTTGCATTGACAAGGCTGCCGTTGTTTGCAACGGAAAGTCTGCCCTTGCCGTAGCGCATAACAATGGGCTGAGCACTTTGTATGTTTGCATCTTTAGCAGAATAGTTTACGTGTGCTATAACATTCTGTCCGCCGAGCTTTGCAAGCTTATCGTCGTCAAAAACTTCCGAGGCAAGCCCCATACCCTTGACACAATCAATAACGCCATCGTTGCTGACTGCAATACCGCTGCTCTGCTGTCCTCTGTGCTGCATTGCAAACAGGGCAAGATAAGCATACTCTGCAGGGTTTTCGATTTTTCCGTCGCCGTAAAGGGCGAATACTCCGCATTCCTCGTGCATCATTTTCAGATTTCCTTTCGCTGTATAAACAATATAACAGCCTATATTTTATAATAAAATTACTTTTTTTGCAATAAATTTATAAAATAAAATTATATTCGTACTTGATTGACAAAAATTCGGCTTTAATGTATATTAGTTGGAGAATTTATTTTAAGGAGAACAACTTATGGGTGAAAAAAATTACGGCAAACTTGTCAAGGTATTACAGGTTGCGGCAGGCATTTTTATGGTGGCAATGGTTGTACTTTGCATTGTACTTACAAAAAAATATAACATCAAGGTTTCCAATATACCCGAAATCAGCCAGCAGATTACGGGCGGTACGCTCACAATTGCATTGGGTGCAATCATTTTTTCCGTTGTAAAATCCTTTGCACTCGTTTTTCCGCCTGCGGTAGTTTTTTCCGTGTGCGCTTATCTTCTGCCGAATTTCTGGGTTGCACTGCTTGTAAATGTTGTTTCTACATTTCTGAGCCTTTCAATTCCCTACTTCCTCGGCAAATTCACGGGCACAGGAATGGTTGACACTCTCAAGGGCAAGTTCAAGGCAATCAAAAAGCTTGACGATTTTGCCGGTGCAAACGAAATGCAGATGACCTTTGCAGTAAAGCTTTCCGGCATTATACCCGGTGACCTTTCCAGCCTTCTTTTCGGTGCAATGGGTATATCCTACAAAAAGTTTATGATTGGCGGCAACCTCGGTATGCTGCCGCTTGCTATAGTTTACACCTTCTTCGGATGTACGCTTAAAAACATAGGTGAGCAGCCGTGGGTAGTAGCAATTCCTGTTGCGGTTATTATTGTTTTTATTGCCACCGCAAGCGTTATCACAAAGCACCTTATCGCTAAGACAAAGGCTGCTCAGGAGGACAAGAACAATGGCTGATATTCAGAAAAGCTGGTATGAGCTTGACAACGCCGCCACCATTTATCCGTATTCTGCGGACAGAGAGTGGATATGCAGCTATCGTATCGGCTTTGTAATGAAAGAGGATGTTGACCCGGAGCTTCTCAGGCAAGCGATTAAAGATATAATGCCCCGTTTTCCGTCATACTTTGTACAGCTGCGTTTCGGTTATTTCTGGCCCTACCTTGAAAAAACCGACATAGTTCCCACGGTTGAAGAAGAGCATATTTACCCCGTTCTGCCCACTCCACGTTGGTACAACGAAGGTCCGGCGCTCAAAATCATTTATTACAAACGCAGGTTTGCAATAGAAGCTTTCCACGGTATTGCTGACGGCGGCGGAACAATCAGCGTACTAAAAGCCCTTACCGCTCAGTATCTCCGACTCAAGGGTGTTGAAATCCCTGAAAGCGACCTTATTATGGATATAAAAGAAGAACCCAAAATTGAAGAAGTCCGTGACAACTTTAAGTTCTTCTATGACAAAAACAAAAAAGCACCCGGTAAAAAAGAAGACTTCAGCTATCAGCATACAGTACACACCGTACACAACTACAATCGCCTTTTTGAAGGTTTTGTTCCCGTTGAGGATATCAAGGCCTACTGCAAGCCCCGCAATATCACAATAACGGAATTCCTTACTGCTGTTTTTATGTATTCGCTTTATCAGAATGCACCGTCAGACAACAAGCTTCCCATTAAAATTTCCGTACCGGTTTCGCTGCGCCCCATATTCGAAGTGAACTCCATGCGCAACTTCTCTCTGTTCACCAACATCGGTGCACCTCTTAAAGAGGATAAAAGCACAACTGTTGAAGAAATTATTGAATCAATCCGCGGCAAAATCAAAGAAGGTACAACACAGGAAATTCTTGAACAGAACATCGCCGCAAATGTTTCGCTTGCTTCTATGCCTCTTGTGCGTTTATTGCCCAACGGTGTAAAAAAGCACGTGCTGAAGCTCGGTTATAAAAACGGCCAGAAAAAATTTGCTTGCACTCTTTCAAATCTTGGCGTGTGTAAGATGCCGCCCGAAATGAAAGAACATATTGACCGTATGTGTGTTTTCCTCGGCGGTCCGAGAAGCTGTATCGGATGTGCAGTAAGCAGTATTGATGACAAGCTTAATATCAGCTTTAACGTTGCATCCAAGCAGACCGATGCCGTACGCACCTTCTACAAAACTCTTGCGGATCTCGGTATGCGTGTGCACGTTGAAAGCAGTGATTGGGAGTAATGATATGAGATGCAGAGAATGTAACGTAGACCTTCCCGAAACCTATACAACCTGCCCGCTTTGCGGTACAAAGGCTTCAGCAGATCCGGCAGTGATCAAAGATATACGTGTAGCTGAATACCCCAAGCTCGCCCCCCAGCCTTTCAAAAAAGATATGTTTCGCGTATTTGTATGCATATGGTCGGCAATTTCCGTACTATGCATTATTCTGTGCAAAATAGGACTGATATCACAAATGCTCACCGCGGGCATCGTTTGTACAATTGCACTTGTATGGACTCTTATCGGTCGGCCTGTTTATGTAAAGCAACTATATGCAGGTAACTTCATTGTAATGAACTGGTGGCCGCTGGCTCTTTTCAGCGTAGCGATAAGCAAGATTCAATACGGAAGCATATTAGCTGCACTTATATGCTATTTGCCCATGTGCAGCATAGCAGTACTTGTTGCACTTACCGTGCTTATACTCGTAAAACCCAAAAACGCCAAACGCGCTGCAGCTTATCCTGTACTGTTTATCATTTTAAGCGTGATAGCAGGTATTGTTACAGCAGTTAAGGGCAATCATATGCCTTTGCTCTGGCTCGCGGTAATTGTACTTTGTGTATGCATAATCGCCCTGCTCCTCTTTATGAACCCTAAAGCAACCAAAGAGGAAATCAAAGCCAAATTCTCAATTCAAAGAGGCATAGGCAAAATCAAGAAAACCGAAAAATAAAACGAAGAAAGCCGCAGCTGTTCATTACTTCAGCTACGGCTTTACTTTTACTGAATTTACAGTTTCAATAATATCCCTAAAACTGCACATACGCCGATAAACACAATCGGGTGCAGTTTTTTTGTTTTCTTAAACTGCGCAAAGAAAAGCACAAGCGCAAAAATTATAACAGCAGGGATATTTATCGCTTCCCAGAATCGTGCGATATTAAAATCGGTAAGGTCAAGAAGTGCGAGTTCAACAACGCTCCAGCCTGCGGCAGCGATAAGACCCGTTACTGCGGGACGAAGACCGCCGAAAGCCCACTGAACATATTTGTTGGACATATATTTGTTCATCATTTTTGCAATGATGACAATTATTATGAGCGAAGGAAGTACCAGCGACAGCGTTGCAAGAATTGCACCGGGTATACCCCACACACGGAAGCCGACATAGGTTGCCATATTGACACCTATGGGACCGGGTGTCGATTCCGAAACAGCTATCATATCAGCAAGCTGTTCGTGCGTAAACCAAGGGTATTTATCCGCCATTTCGGAAAGGAAGGGCAGGGTTGCCAATCCGCCGCCTACAGCAAAAAGCCCAGTCTTGAAAAACTCGAAGCAAAGCGTGAGTAAATTTGTAAGAGTATCCATCATTTCTCAGCTGCCTCCTTCTTGCCGAATTTACCGAGAAGCAGGCCTGCAACGGCTGCGGCAACGACCACAACAACGGGACTTGCACCAAAAACCGCAATTATGACAAAGGCGGCAACGGCAATAATTATCTGTGTAAGGTTTTTGACATTGCTTTTTGCAAGCTTTATTACGGCAGAAGCTATCAGAGCACACACGGCAATTCTGATACCTGCAAAGGCATGCTGTACAGCAGGAATATCCGCAAAGTTAGAAAGCACAGCAGCAATTACACTTATGATTACAAGTGAGGGAAAAACCATACCGAGGGTAGCAAAAATTGCACCCCAAACCTTAGACTTTTTATAGCCGACAAAGGTTGCGGTATTTACTGCAATGATGCCCGGTGTACATTGACCGACGGCATAGTAATCGAGTATTTCCTGAGTAGTTACCCATTTTTTACTTTCGACAAGTTCTCTTTCAAGCATAGGGAGCATTGCAAGTCCGCCGCCGAAGGTCATAACACCTATCTTGGCAAAGGACACAAAAAGCTGTGCAAGCAACTTTCCCCTGCTCTCTTTTTTCTGATTCTGTTCCATTTGATGTTCCTCTTTATTCACACTCAAGTTCTTCCCTCACGGCGTTAATTACCACTTTAGGTATGCCGAGAAGCTTCATACGCTTATACAGCTTTTCATTGTCATCTATCTTGCTGAGGACACGGTAGCGTGCTTCTTTTCTGATTGATTTGCCCTGCCAGCGTGAAAGCACACGTTCGATTCTTTCTGCCCTGATTTCACCCTTTATACGGCTGACATTCTCGGCGGTGAAAACGTGGTCTTCTGTAACAGATGCACCGTTCATAACGAAAACAAGCTCTTCGCCGTCCTTTTCAAGGTCGCGGATTCTGATTGTGTAATTCCTCTTTTCGGGTATTACGCTCAGATCGCCCTGTGAAGCCTTGACAAGGAACTCAACTTTACAACCATTATGCTTTATTTCAAATTCCGTAGTGGCGGTGTGATTGGCGAAGTCCGTTGTGCCGTCATCCTCGGTCAGAGTAAAGCTACCATTGCCTGAAAACGCCCATATTTCAAGGCTTTCGGGATTTTTGCAGGTGTTACCTTCATCAGCAGAAAGCGGAATAATTGCCCCCTCTTTTGCAAGAACAGGCATATCTGCGGTTTCTCTGTAAAGTTCAATCGCTTTACCGCCTTCATAAGATTTCAAGGTGAAGATATCCGTCCATCTGCCCTCGGGAATCCACGCTTCAGTGCTGCCCATAAGAATCTTTTTGCTGTTCGGGCTTGTAATCGGGCAGACCATAAGCTCAGAACCGAACATATATTGATTGGGCACTTCGTACGCCTGTTTTTCTTCGGGGTAGGAATAGTACATCGGCTCACAAAGGGCTATGCCATTGCTGTGCGTGCGATGGTCCATTGTGTAGATATACGGAATGAGTCTGTGGCGGAGATTAAGCCACTCCTTGGCGGCACGGCAGACCTCACCGCTGTATTTCCACGGTTCTTTGCCGAGAAGCATAAGGTTACTCGAATGCAGGCGCATAATCGGAGAAAATACACCGTACTGCAACCAACGGATATAAAGCTCATCATCCCTTATTCCAAACATATGACCGCCGATATCGTGGCTCCACCAACTGTAGGCAGCATTCGACGCAGTTGCGGTGAAATAAGGCTGGAAGTTGAGTGCTTTCCACGTAATACCCGTATCACCCGAGAAGCCGAGAGGATAACGGTGAGAGCCTGCGCCCGAATAGCGGGAAAGAATCATGGGCAGCTCACCGTTTTCGGCGATATCGAGAAAGTGGTAATGATTGAGTGCTGTCAGGGGGTCAAGACCGTCGACACGGCTCTTTGTGCCCTGCTGCCAATCTATCCACCAGAAATCAACGCCGTCCTTTTCGTAGGGCTTGTGGAGTATGTCAAAATATGCATTCCAGTAATCATCGTTTGAGCAGTCAAACTCAACCGCTTTTTTCGTTTTAGGGTCTACGCCGACTGCCTTTGCCATATCCTCGTACATATCCTCATATTCCCTTACACCGTCTGCAGGGTGAAGGTTTACGGTAACACGAAGATTCATATCGTGAAGCTGTTTTAAGAATGCTTTATAATCGGGGAACAGGTCGGTGTTCCAGGAATAACCCGTCCAGCCATTATAGTCCATACCGAACTTTTCCTTGATTTTTACCCAATGCCAGTCCATATCAATGGTTGCAACAGTGAGCGGGATACCCTCTTTTCTGAAGCGGAGCATTAAATCAAGATATTCCTGCTGGGTGTAAGCGTGGTAACGGCTCCACCACACACCGAGTGCATAACGGGGCACAAGCGGCACAGCGGAGGAAATTTTGTAAAACGCGTTTATTGTTTCACGGTAATTCTTGCCGTAGGCAAACATATAGTAGTCCTTACCCTTGCCCGTACGCTTTCTGAAACGGCCACCCTCATCAAGAAGAAGAGAAGCACTGTCATCAAAAAGATATGCACCGCCCTTTGTTACAAAACCGTCGCCCAGCTTTGCGTCACCAAACTGCATATCGAGCGTACGGCGTGTACCTTTGAGATTTTCCTGGCGTGAAAAAATCTCCGTCTTTTTTGTGTCCTTGAAATAAACGCTGTAGGGCACAAGGTTTTCAATTGTGTAAACAACAGCATCTGTTTCGACCGTTATTGTTTTGCCGCTCTTGCTTACGGACATATTTCCGCCTTCAAACCGCCTGAACCACACGGCGGTACTCGGCTCATCGGTAAACTTACCTGTTTCAAAGCGCACAAGTCGGGGTGTAATAAAGGTCACACGCCAACCGTCGCCCATATAAATCTGTGATTTGTCCGCAACTGCATCGGTTGCGGCAATGAGAGTCTTTTTTAGCATAGCCTTACAAGCTCCTTTACTTTTCTGAAAACATTATATTGCTTCCGGCTGCGGTAGTCAAGAGAGCATTGAAGCAAAACGCAATCGCATGATGACACTTCATAATTAAGGATTGACTTATTATAATTAATATAGTAATATTAAAGATACTGCGCGATTTTTTGTCGAAAGACTTTCTTAAAAAGGAGCATCAAGCGATGCCGAAAACAAATTATGTTGTTCCTTTGCCGCTTTTTGTGTTTTCAATAACTACGTGCAGATAAATTTATTTCAACTTTATACATATTAACTATTGACGAAAGTGTAATTATGTCGTAAAATGATAGCATAGTTGCACTGTCGCTTTAAAGCACTGAAGTGCAAACTTAATTTTTTGACCCCTTGTTTTAGCGATTAAAAGCGTTAAAACAATTGTTCCCCCGATTGGAGTTTTCACAATGGACAAAACAGCATTATGGTTAACCCTCGGCATCTACCTTGCCGCAATGTTTGCAATAGGTATTGTCGAAGGCAAAAAATCCAAAAGTGTTGCCGACTTCACTGTAGGCGGCAGAAGCGCAGGCGCCTGGCTTTCCGCTCTGTCCTACGGCACAGCTTATTTCAGTGCCGTTATGTTTGTCGGATACGCAGGCGGTACCGGACTCAAATATGGCTTATGGGGTATTCTTGCCGGCATAGGCAACTGTATTTTCGGTTCATGGCTTGCCTGGAGGGTGCTTGCACGCCGCACAAGAGATACCGCCGCACGCCTTAAGCTCAAGACCATGCCCGACTTCCTTGAAAAACGTTACGGCTCAAAGGCAATGAAGACCTTTGCTTCCGTTGTAATATTCGTTTTCCTTGTTCCCTACTCAGCATCCGTTTACAAGGGCCTTGCAAGCGTTGCAGAGGTGCTGCTGGATGTTGACGTTAATATATGTATGATAGTCATCGCCGTTGTCGCTTTGCTTCTGCTTCTGCTTGGCGGCTACCTTGTTCAGGCAAGGGCTGCCTTTGTTCAGGGTATAGTTATGATGATTGGCATCACTCTGCTTATCGTATTCGTAATCCGTTGCGACAAGGTCGGCGGTCTTGCAGGTCTTGCAGAATACGCCAAGAGCGATTGGGGCTTTGCTCCGCTGAAAACAAGCGACTGGGTTTCACTCTGGGCAACGGTACTTATGACAAGCTTCGGTACCTGGGGTCTGCCGCAGATGGTACAGAAATACTTCGGCATCAAGGATGACGCACAGGCAAAAAGAGGTATTACGATTTCAACCTTTTTCGCTCTTCTTGTTGCGGGCGGCGGATATTTTATCGGCTCACTTTGCCACCGTTTCTTTACGGCAGGTGTCGATATGCCCGCACAGGATTACATAGTTCCGCAGATGTTAAAGGCGGCAAATCTGCCCGTTATTCTTTTGGGTGTAGTTATGGTGCTTCTCATTTCCGCTTCCGTTTCAACACTCTGCTCGGTTACACTTACGGCATGTTCAACTGTTTCAATCGACCTTATCAAGGCACACGTTTCCTCAATGACGGATAAGAAAACGGCAAAGCTTACAAAGATCTTCTGTGCTGTTTTCGTTGCTCTTTCCTATATCGTCGCAAACACGGATACACCTATTCTTGATATGATGAGCTACTCGTGGGGCATTATTTCCGGCTCCTTCCTTGCACCCTACGTGCTTGCTCTCTATTATAAAAAGCTCAACCGCACGGGCGCATGGTGCGGCATACTCACGGGCTTCTTTGTTGCGCTCATTCCCGCAGTTGCCAAGGTCATTACAATGTTCGGCGGTACAAACGAAGCTGTTGTTTCGCTTTCCGCACAGGGTCCGACCTTTGCCTGCGCCGCAATGGCGGCAAGCATCATAATTTGCATTGCCGTTTCAGAAATCACACAGAAGAAATGCCCTGCAAACAGCGAATTCTTCTACAAGGGCACTATTGAAAAGGAGTAATTCACAGCTATGTTCTTTCAGAAAGACATTGAAACAATGCCGAGAAAGCAGCTTGAAGAGCTGCAGCTCGAAAGGCTTAAATGGACGGTTGACTACTGCTACAGAAACGTTCCGTTTTACACAAAAAAGCTGGACGAGGCAGGCGTTACACCCGACAGCATAAAATCACTTGAAGATATCAAACGCATCCCGCCCACGACAAAGGCTGACCTTCGCGACAACTACCCCTTCGGTCTTTTTGCAAAACCGATGAAGGAAATTGTGCGTATTCACGCTTCTTCAGGCACAACGGGCAAGCCCACGGTTGTCGGCTACACAAAGCACGACCTTGACATATGGTCCGACTGTATGGCTAGAATCTGTATGGCGGCAGGCGCAACGAGCGACGATATTGTTCAGATTTCGTTTGGCTACGGTATGTTTACCGGTGCGCTTGGTCTGCACTACGGTCTTGAAAAAATCGGCGCAACGGTTATTCCCAATTCCAGCGGCAACACCGAAAAGGCACTTATGTATATGCGCGACTTCGGCACAACCGCCCTTGTTGCAACACCGTCCTACGCCCTTTATATGTGCGAAACCGCAAAGAGCCTTGAATACCCGATGAGCGACTATAAGCTCAAGCTCGGCCTCTTCGGCTCAGAAGGTTGCACACCCGAAATGAGAGCACAGATTGAAAACGGATGGGGTCTTTTCGCAACTGACAACTACGGTATGAGCGAGCTTATGGGTCCCGGTGTATCAGGCGAATGCCGTGAAAGAGACGGTCTGCACTTCAACGAAGACTACTTCCTGCCCGAAATTGTTGACCCCGAAACCCTTGAGGCAAGACCCGAAGGCGAATACGGCGAACTGCTTGTTACAACGCTTACAAAAGAGGGTATTCCCCTGCTGCGCTACAGAACAAGGGATATCACAAAGATTACATACGAGCCCTGCAAATGCGGCAGAACACACGCAAGAATGCAGAAGGTACAGGGCAGAAGTGACGACATGCTCAAAATCCGCGGCGTAAACATCTTCCCGTCACAGATTGAAAGCGTACTTATCGCAATTGACCAGGTCAGCCCCCACTACCAGCTTGTTGTGCGCAGAGAGGGCTTTGCGGACACACTTGAGGTTCAGGTTGAGCTTGTTGACAGCAGCCTGCTTGACAGCTACGGCAAGATTCAGCAGCTTCAGAAGGATATAGCAAAGAAAATCCAGACTGTTCTCGGCATACAGTGTAAAATCAACATTGTTGAGCACGGAACAATAGAACGCTTCGTCGGCAAAGCAAAACGTGTTGTTGACCTTAGAAACGTAAAATAAGAGGAAGGAAAGATAACAATGGCTAAAGAACTTATGATAGGCAACGAAGCCGTTGCCAGAGGCCTTTATGAAGGCGGCCTGCGTGTAGCTTCCAGCTACCCCGGCACACCCAGCACGGAAATTACGGAATGTATTTCCACTTATGACGACATCTACTCCGAGTGGGCACCCAACGAAAAGGTTGCTGCCGAGGTTGCACTCGGCGCTGCAATTGCAGGCGCACGCTCCTTCTGCGGTATGAAGCACGTTGGTCTCAACGTTGCCGCGGAGGCAATTTTCACCGGCTCCTACACAGGAGTTAACGCAGGCTGGGTGCTCGCAGTTGCAGACGACCCCGGTATGCACTCCTCACAGAATGAGCAGGATTCACGCCACTACGCAAAATCATCCAAGGTTATGATGCTCGAGCCTTCCGACTCTGCAGAGTGCCTTGAATTTTCAAAGAAAGCATTTGAGCTTTCCGAAAAGTTCGACTGTCCCGTTATTCTCCGCCTTACAACGAGAGTTGCTCACTCACGCAGCCTTGTTGAAAAGGGTGAGAGAAACGACATTGGCGTTAAGGAATACGTCAAGAATCCGCAGAAGTATGTTATGATGCCTGCTATGGCAAGAGGCAGACACGTTGTTGTTGAACAGCGCCTTATTGACCAGACAAACTGGGCAGAAAGCTGCGAATTTAACAAGGTTGAAATGAACGACACAAAAATCGGTGTCATCACCTCGGGTATCTGCTACCAGTATGCAAAGGAAGCACTCGGCAAGAACGCTTCTTACCTCAAGCTCGGCTGTGTTTACCCGATGCCCGTTGAGCTGATTAAGGATTTCGCTTCAAAGTGCGACAAGGTTTATGTTCTTGAAGAGCTTGACCCGTTCATTGAAGAGCACTGTAAGGCAAACGGCATTGAAGTAATCGGCAAGGATGCATTCTCTCTCCTGGGCGAATATTCACAGAGCCTTATTGCCAAGACTATACTCGGCGAAGAAACTGAAAGCGTTTCCACAGACCTTGCTATTCCCGGCAGACCGCCCGTACTTTGTGCAGGCTGTCCGCACAGAGGCCTTTTCTACGCCCTCAAGAAGCAGAAGGTTACAGTCAGCGGCGATATCGGCTGTTATACACTCGGCGCACTTGCTCCCCTTGGTATGATTGACACCTGTATCTGTATGGGCGCTTCCGTTTCCGCACTTCACGGCAGAAACAAGGCAGATGCTGAAAACGAAAAGAAGAGTGTAGCCGTTATCGGTGACTCCACCTTTATTCACTCCGGCGTAACCGGTCTTATTGACATTGCTTACAACGCAAGTAACTCCACTGTCATTATCCTTGACAACTCAATCACAGGTATGACAGGTCACCAGCAGAACCCCACAACGGGTAAGACAATCAAGGGCGACCCTGCAACAGCGGTTAACCTTGAAGCACTTGCAAAGGCAGTAGGCATCAACAGAGTAAGAGTTGTTGACCCCTACAACCTCAAGGAAACAGAAACAGCAGTCAAGGAAGAGCTTGCAGCAGAAGAGCCCTCCGTTATCATTTCCCGCAGACCCTGCGCTCTGCTCAAGTACGTCAAGCATGAGCCGTCACTCAAGGTCAACGCCGACAAGTGTAAGGGCTGTACCGCTTGTATGAAGATTGGCTGTCCCGCAATCAGCTTCCGTGACAAGAAGGCTGTTATAGACTTCACACAGTGTATCGGTTGCGGTGTATGCCAGCAGCTTTGCGCATTTGACGCTATTGAGAAGGGAGAATAAAAGATGAATACAAAAAGCATTATGATCGTCGGTGTCGGCGGCCAGGGTACTCTCCTTTCAAGCCGTCTCCTCGGCGCAGTTCTTACCGCAGAGGGTCACGACGTTAAGGTAAGCGAGGTTCACGGTATGAGCCAGCGCGGCGGCAGCGTTGTTACCTACGTAAAATACGGCGAGGAGGTCTGCTCCCCCATTATCGAAAAGGGCGAGGCAGATTACATTCTCTCCTTTGAACAGCTTGAAGCTGCAAGATGGCTCCCCTTCCTCAAAAAGGGTGGCAAGCTTATCGTCAACACACAGAAAATTGACCCGATGCCCGTTGTTATCGGCACGGCTGAATATCCGCAGGGCGTAATTGAGGCAATTGCCGCAACAGGCACGGACGTAACAAGCGTTGACGCTCTTCCCCTTGCAGTTGAGGCAGGCTCGGCAAAGGCAGTAAACGTTGTGCTTATGGGCGTTCTTGCCGCAAAGACAGACATAGCCTACGACGTATGGGTTGAAGCCGTAAAAGCAACAGTACCGCCCAAATTCCTTGATCTCAACCTCAAAGCGTTTGAGCTTGGATATAATTATTGATAAAGGCAGGGATTGAGTATGACACCCGTAAAACAGATTTCCGTTTTTGTTCAGAATAAACACGGCAAGCTTTCCTCCATAGCGAGGTGCCTTGCTGACGGCGGTGTAAGCATACGCGCAATGTGTATGGCAGACACCACGGATTTCGGTATTTTCAGACTTCTTGTTTCCGATTACGAAAAGGCTGAAAAGGTGCTTAAAGAGGCAGGTATCACCTGTTCTGTTACTGAAGTGCTCGTCGTTGAAATCGAGGACACACCCGGCGCTTTTGCAGACGCAATGGCTGTGCTGGCAGATAACCACATCAGCCTTGAATATGCCTATGCCTTCCTTACTCCGACAATCGGCAAGGCTTATATCATAATCCGCGTTGAAGACAATATCGGCGCAGCAAAAATCCTGACAGATAACGGTATCAAGATTGTTTCGCAGGAAGAAATCGTATAAAAATCTTATTAATTAAAGAGTAACGGCTTGTGAGTTTTCACTCACAAGCCGTTGTTTGTTTGCTTATTTATATTTTTACTGTTCGATGTAGTATCTGTTGCTTTCATCGAGACTTCCGGGTGCGTAGTTGTAGGTAAAGGTATACGTACCGTCATCCTCGTACTGTACATAGCAGCCGTCATAGCCTAATTCAGTAGCAGTATTTACAAGCTCCTTGCTGTCGCCGTTTACAATATAGACCTTCGGAGGCTCAAGTTCTGTAAAGCCCATAGCCTTTATCGCTATATTGTTTCTGCCGCCGCTGAGCACGAAATCGGCTTTTCCTGATTCTGCACGGATTGTGGGGATAAACGTATCCTCTACAACCTCACCTGTAAAGGCTTCCACCTTTATAGGTTTAATAGCGCTGTCCTCACGGACGTAGCGTACATTATCATCGTTTTCTTCCGTACCTGCGCCCCAGGGAAGGAGAATCATATCGATTTTTATACTGTCACCGGGCATAAATGTGATTTTTTCAGCATCAAGAGTAAGGCTGCCGCTTGTTCTTTCTTCATTTGCATTTATTCTGGCAACAAAGCCGATATCCTGTTTCGTGCCGCCGACAACAATTGAGCTGTCCTTGATAACCATTGCAAAGTTACAGCCGAAGTAATTTGCAAGCTGGTCAACCGTAGCGTCGGTAATGTCGTAAAAGCCCCAGTACGGGCAGTTGCTGCCGAGGTTGTAGTAGGTATCCTTTTTTACCTTTGCGTCTGCATTTGCGGCAGTATTGCTTTCATCAAGATAGCCGAACTTGTTGTAGTCGACAAAGCGTCCGTCGAAGTAGAACAAATCGAAATCACGCTTGAAATTGCTGAAGGTAATTTCACGGTTGAACTTGACGTCAAGCGTATAATACGTTCTGTTTTCGTCTGTCTGCGGGAACTCTACGTGGCGGAGTAAATAAGTGTAAGAGCCGCAATCGGAAACGTAGTCGTTTGTGATATCGGAATAGAGAAGACCCGTGCTGCCAATTTCACAACCAGTATATTCGCTGAGTACTTCCTCGGTGGGAATTATGCCGAGCGCTTTCTTCTGATAGGTCATAAATTTGAGTATGCCTACGGAGTTGAACTGCGGCTGTTCCGCCCACATAATACCGCTTCTGTTACGGAAGTCGGGTAAAGTCCAGCCGTCTCTGCTATATACAAAATAGGGTGCGATACAGTTGGATTCCGTTGTGCCTGTTGAAAGGTGATAATAGGAAACGTGGAATTCAATTGATGAGAGCTGTTTGAGCGGATTGTGGCCCCAGTTCTGATAGAGGTTGAGAAGAGTGAAACTAATTGTTTCATCTGCCTTAACACTTACGGGGAAGAAGCTGTCACCGTACTGGTAGTCCTTTACGCTGTAGAAGGGCTCACCGCCGTCACCCTGGAAGTTTTTGCAGACCTGAACGTTAATCGGAACAAGGGTGTTGTTATCGTCCAGAATTGCACCTGCTTCAAGGCAGCCGTTATTGCCATTTGAACGGATATAAATTTCTCTGTCATAGGCATCGCCTTTAACAGTGATGGGTGCTCTGTACTGAAGCTGGGGATTAGCGTAAGCAACGTTAAAATCCGTACCATCCATACGAAGGGTATATGCGCCCGTGAGCGCATCGTAGCCAAGGTATGCGGCATTGGAGTTGCCTGCATCAACGCTTACTTCAATCGGGTTTCTTTCAAGCTCTGCGGCTTTTTTTACACCGTTGAAGCTATGGGTATCATCCGTGTAAATTCTATGTCCGAAAGTGACGTTATTGAGTGCATATCCGCCTGTTTCATCGTTTTTATTTATACCTGTGCCTGCTGTATATGCGGCATACTGTGTGACATAGTATGTATTTCCGAATTGCTCAACCTTCGTTTCCTTGGTCGAGCCGTCAGACGGGATAATAAAGCCGACCACGCCGACACCGTCGATATCGAAGGCAACATATTCAACGCTAGCGTAATCAATATTGATAAGGTCGCTATGCACGCCGTTTTTGTCCTTTATCTCAACTGCCTTTACTGTTTTGGCGTCAACCATAACCTGGCTGCCGAAAGCTTCGAGGTCAGTCGTTGCCTCACTTGCAAGCAGAGTGTACTGTGCATAAAGTCTGTCGCCGTAAACGTGATAAGCTTTATCAAGCTTGAAGAAGTTATCTGCCGCACCGAAATCACGGATATGGCATTCGTAATAGTATTCGCCAAGGCGGATAGTGTTGACTCTGCCCGCATCCATTGAGGTTGAGAAGAAATGGTTTAAATCATCTTTTGTGTAGAAGGTATCAAACTCACTGATATACACGTTTCCGTTTTTGTCAGCAAGGGTTGCGCCGTTAACCTTGCCGAGAGTGTGAGTCAGCTTAACCTGAGTGTTTTCCATTGCGTAAGCTGAACGCTGGGCATCTGTGTAGTAAGCATCAACCGTGCTTGCAACCGCAGAAGCGTACTTGATTGAATCGGCAAGCGTTGTATCGCCGCTAATGTCATTGATTACCTGTGTTTCCTCTTTTTCGGGCTTTTCAGGCTCAACGTATTCTCCGTAGCTGACGTTGAGCACAAGCAGCTGTAGGAAGGAAAGTATAACTGCAAAGATTCTTTTGATAAATGCTGCCATAATTTTTTCTCCTCTTCAGTTTTATTAAACTAAAATTATAGTAACACAAGTAATTTTCCAATTCAACTGTATATTGAATCAAATTATTAATTTATTGTTAAAACAGTTTTATATTGAGTTTTTATACCGTGTATGATAAACTGAAATCATTACAGCAAAAGGAGTAACCAGTATGAAAGTAATAATGATTTTAGTTGACGGTATGCGCCCTGATTCACTTTCAGACATTGCAAATGCACAGGAGATTATGGGTAAATCCGCTTTCACTCTCAACGCCAAAACGGTTTCACCCTCCGTTACACTGCCCTGCCACATTTCGCTTTTTCACAGTGTTACTCCCCGAAGGCACGGCACAACAACTAACACATACATGCCGCAGGTAAGACCCATCAACGGTCTTTGCGAAGTACTCAGGCAAGCAAACAAGCACAATGCTATTTTCTATAACTGGGAAGAAATACGCGATGTTTCGCGCCCGAATTCTCTCACGCACGCCTGCTTTTATGCCGGCAGAAGGCTCGGCTACAAAGAGGCGGGTGAAAAGCTGACAGATGAACTTATCCGATATCTCAAGGAATACGACACAGATTTCACCTTCCTTTACCTCGGTTACACAGATATGGCAGGTCATCAGCACGGCTGGATGACCCCCGAGTATATGGAAGCTATGCAGAGCAGTTGGAACAACATTAAAAAAATTATGAATGAGCTTGGCGATGAATATACTTACATCATCACAGCAGACCACGGTGGGCACGACAGAACACACGGTACTGAAATGCCCGAGGATATGCTCATACCCGTAATAATAAACGGCAAGGACTTCCCCGCAGGCAAAACTTTTGAAAACACAAACATTGTTGACCTTGCACCGACTGTTACCGAACTTCTCGGCGTAGCGCCAGATGAAGAGTGGGAAGGCAAGTCATTAATCTGACCTATTTCGCCAACCAATAAATAACGCCGTAAATTGCCGCAGCAACAGTACCGTAGACGATTACGGGGCCTGAAATTGTGAACATATTTGCCGCGGTGCCGAGTATTCTGCCCTGCGGTGAAAATTCCATTGCGGGAGAAACAACCGAATTTGCAAAGCCCGTTATGGGCACAATTGTGCCTGCTCCTGCGTGGCGCGCAATTTTGTCAAACACACCAAATCCCGTGAGAATTGCTGAAACCGCGACAAGCGTTATTGCAACAAAAACGGATGCATCGTCTTTGCTTGCACCGAGATTGGTGTAAAGCAGGTTAAGTGCCTGACCTATAGTGCAGATTGCGCCGCCGAAGATATACGCTTTTATTGTGTTTTTGATTTTCGGTGACGGCGGCATTACCGCCGAAACCTTTTTCTGATATTCTTTTTTATCCATAAAAAATCGCCACCTTTTCCATTAGTTTTGGCAAAGGTGGCGGTTTTATTCTTTATTCGGTTTTCAGACCTGCTAAATACTCCGTGAACACTCTGTTGAGTGCTGTATAAATCTCGTGAAGATGAGTGAACACCTTGATCAGATCGCCGAAAATCCACTCAAGTTTTTCTAAGATACCGCCGTTTTCAGGGCCTGTTACTTCAAGTTCTTCTGTTTCGGCTACAAACTTGTCTGTCTTGAAGAAGGCAAACTCGCACTCTGCGGCAGCGTGGTCAGAAACGGGAGTGCCGTTTTTGTCAAGAACTTCCACATACTCGAAGGCTGTTGCGACCACCGCTACGCCGTCCGTACCTTTGTAGAAGAATCTTTCAACAGAATCCCAATGGCCCCATGCGCCGAGACCGCTGTTGGACCACTTGTGCATACTGTAATAATCGCTGTCATTCTTGACCTCAATCCAGGCATCCTTGAAGCCGCATTCCTCAATGAATATGCCGTACATATCGCTATTGGCTTCGTGCGTGTGCATATAGACATTGAAGTCGCCCGTCACAATTACAGGACGGTTGTTCTTTTCGTAATTTGCGTTGATATAATCGGCAAGCTGTCTGAACTGAACGTCGCGTGCGTGAACCGAGCCCTCGTCACCGTAAGCGTCGGCGTGGAGATTATAGAAATCGACATAAACGCCGTTGCCGACATCAATAACAGCGTACTGAAATCCCTTGGGTGTCATTTCATCGGCACCGTGGTCGATAACGCCGAAGGCTTCGTCCCACGTAACTCGTGTCGCGTTATAAATCGGCATGTTTTTTGTGAAGATATTCAGTCCGTCGCCACCGGGAATGCCACCCTTGTGGTGTGTCTTGTAGTTATAGCCGGTCAGACCGTTGACAAGGCTGTTGTGGTAACTGAAATCTTCCTGCACAGCAACGATATTGTAGCCGTTTTCAACAATAAATTCGGCATTTCTTTTCTGGTTGGCGGTTGTGCCTGCCCACGGCAGACCCGCAACATTGTAGTTGAGCATCTTTACCGTAAACTTGTCGGGGTTTGCGTAATCCACAAGCGGAATACTGAAATAATCCGTGTAAATTTCGTCGTTGCAGGTATATTGAAGTCGCCAATAAATTCTGTCATAATCCCTGAAACCGCCAAGACCTTTTTCCCAGAGCATATATCTGTAAAGCAGACCGTATTCGTCCTGCTCTGCTGTGGTTTCGCCTCTGTTGAAGGTTACGGGCTGAGTCCAATCGATATTGCCATCCTCGTCCTTTGTCCAGTAGTTGGCATGCTCTTCGTAATTGACGTGTACGCCGTGCCAGCCGCCGTTTCCGTCAAGAGATACCATACAAGTGAACTTTGTTGTACCTGCAGGGAAAATATACTTGTAGCTCAGGTCATTGATTTCACCGGGAATGGCGTAGTCGCCCTCAGTACTGCTCACCTTGGTTGAATAGTCCTCAACGCTGGGGAACTGCATAGCATATACGTTGGATTTATAGAGAGTGGACTCAATAAAAACCTCTACGCCCGACTCAGTCATAAAGCTCTTTGCAGGTGCGGCAGATGCCGTAACACCAAGGCAACCCAGAGCCATTATAACCGCAAGAATAACGGAAACTGTTTTTTTCATACGGTATTTCCCCTTTTACTATGCCTTTTATTTTTTCTTGCGCTGTGCACGAAGCTGTGCTGCGTGTTCCTTTTCGGCAGCTTCCTTGCGTGCCTCTTCTTCAGCTGCAAAGCGCTCTGCTTCTTCGTAACGTACTTTTGCCTCTTCGTACATTGCGTCGATTTCGTTATAGTGTGTGTAATTTTCCGCCATTGTAAGGAGCTTCTTTGCGTCAAGATACGGCTTTGCGGCACGGTTGTAGAGTGAGCTGTCGTCCGTTGCCTTCTTGATAGCCTTGTCGATTTCCTTTGCCTGTGCCTTGAGCGTCTTTATTGTTGCCATCGCTTCTTCAGCAGCAGTTTTGTCTTTGTTATCTCTTGCCTTGTAGAATTTCTTGTATGCTGCGTCAATCTTTTCGTCAACAGCATCAATCTCTACGAAAAGTCTGTCAAACTCACTTGAGTCGAATTCCTCTATGCCGTTGGGGAAGTGCTTACGGGCTATCTTCTGGGCGTAAAGGCTTTCTTTGATTCTTGTTATTTCAGCCTTGCGGTATGCCTTTTCTTCTTCCGTTGTTGTGGGGAGCACCTTTGCTGCGCCGAGGTCAGCTTTTGTAACTGTAAAAATGTGGTCAAAGCCTGCCGCAACGACAGCCTTTGCGTTTTCAAGCTGTGCCTTACCCTGTACGGTGTTGAAGCGGTTGAGCTCGTCAACAACGAACTGCGAAACCTTGATCTTTTCGTTGTGCTCTATAGCAGCTTTTCTCGCCTTGCGTGCCATCTTCTTTTCTTCCTTGGTTGTAGCGGCTTTTATTGCGGACTTGCCTGTGGGCAGTTCGGATTTGTTGACGTATTCCTTTGCCTCTCGTACAAGTTCGATTGCCTTAACGATATCCCTGTCGCTCAGAGCGTTTCTGCCGTAATCCTCAAACAGGGCTCTTACCTGAAGAACCTTGACCATGCCCTTCTGCTTGAGCTCGGACAAATCGTAGAAGAAATAAGGAATAACGTTCATTGTTGCGCCGACAACAGCTGTAATAATCAGAACGGCGAATATGTTCAGGAATGTGGGTCTGTGGTAGAGAACGTCGTAAACGTTATCAGTCTGCTCAAGCGTAACACCCGAAGCTAAAATCTGAGGCATAACCTCTGCAAGCTTTGTTTCGTTGAAGCCGACAATTTCATAAATTGCAGACTGAACGCTTGTTGTAGCCATTGTTACAACAGCACCGATAAGACCGACTGCGGCAAACATACCGTCGATTCTTTCGCCCGTAACGTACTGCTGATAGTCGCGGATATCAGCGTTAAGGCTGGGCGTGAGAATGTGTGAAAATGCACCGACGAGCGCATTCATCCACAGACAGACCATAGCGAGCCATATCATAATGGAAGCGTCTGCATACTTGACAACGGGGAAGAGAAGCGCAATGAAAATAATATTCATTGCATTTGTGAAGATAAGAGTATTCTTCTTACCGATTTTGCGGATTGAAAGCGGTGCAAGCAACATACCCCAGAGGGAAGCGTTGCCGTAAACAGTAGTCAGAATAACGTACTGTGCCGATGTGCAGGCTTCCTGATAGGTGTAGAGCCAGGCGAGGATATTGTTTGCCATACCCTCAAGGAAGCCGACCCAGCCTGCAAGCGAAATAATCCAGAAATATTTGTTCTTCATAACGGCACGGAACGCATCGACAAACTTGATGCGCACAACGTGCGTCTTTGCCTGGATAATTTTTTCTTTTGTGTTTTTGTAGATGATAAAGCTGAGAATGAAACCGATAATAAGAATCGGAGTCCATACAAGACGGTAAATACGGATATCGAACAGGTTGTTTGAGCCTGTGATGATACGGCCGATAATCGGAACTATAGCGTTTGTGATTGTGGGCGCAAACGAGTCCGTAACCGCACGTATTGCAAGAACGTTGGAACGCTCCTGCGTGTTGGAGGAGAGGACAGACACGTAGTTATCATAGGCATCGTAAAGGAAGTTATAGAAATACTGGAAGCCTATGTTAAAGAGCAGAACGGTTGCAATTTTGCCGAAATCGCCCATCAGGTTATACGGTGCCCATACGTAGCCGATTGAGAGCAGAACGGTGGGCAGACCCATACTTATGATATACGGGCGGTACTTACCCTTGCGGCTTCGTGAGTTATCGATAATACGCGCACGAAGCATCGTGAGCGGAAAGCCGGCAAGAACGCAGGCAACGTAAATACCGTACATCTGCATAGGCTTTATTCCTATGGTGTTGCCGACGAAAGCGTTGTTTGCCGAAATGATTGCCGCCTGAACAAAGGTGATAATAAACTTAACGCCTATACCACCGCCTGCAAGCGAAACGATTTCCTTATAGTTCATGTAATTACCCAGAGGCGGTGTGCGCCAATAGGTCCTTACCTTGCCAAGTCCTTCCTTGGCTTTGTTAACTAACTGCATGTCCTCACCTTGTTTTCTTAATTCTTACTTTTTCTTTTCGTTTGTCTTGATCCAGCTTACCATATCGGTAAATGACTGTTCTGCGCTCATAGGAGTATAGCCGAGCTCATCTGCTGCCTTCTTGTATGTGAAGTTGCAGTTTGAGCAGAGTTTGCGGATGGAATAACGTGTGAAGAGAGGTGTCTTATCCAGAGCCTTGTAGTAAACCTCCATAAGCGGTGCAACAGCGTTTGCCAGACCAAGGGACAGCGGAATTTTGGGGTCCTTTCTGCCCGTGATTTTTGCAAGACAGCTGATAAGCTTACCGCAGGTCATCATTTCACCCGTAAGGATGTAGCAATGGCCGGGGTTACCCTTTGTGGATGCAGCATACATACCTGCCGCAACGTCACGCACATCAACAAAGTTGTATGCACCAAAGGTAAGTGTTACAGGGAAGGCACCCTTGATAAACATTCTTACCATTTCGCCTACGCTGGAAACCTTGAAATCGTAAGGGCCAATGCAGGCGCCGGGATGAGTGACAACCGTTTCAAGGCCGTTAACGCCGTTGTTGTCAAGGACATACTTTGTTGCAACAGCCTTGGTCTTTGCATATGTACCTTCGAGGTTGTCCGGATTGAAATCGTAGATTTCTGCCATCTCTTTATTGTCGGGAAGAGGCGGAATAGCATCAACTGAGGAAGCGTAAACAAGGCGCTTGACACCTGTCTTCTTGCAGGCCTCGACAACATTCTTTGTGCCGTCAACATTGACCTTCCAAACAGCGGCATCGTTGCCGGACTTGATTTCAATCATACCTGCAAGGTGATAAACAACATCTGCACCCTCGAAAGCCTTTTCAAGGCAGGCGGGGTCTGTGATGTCACCGTAAACACGCTCGCAATCAAAAATGTCAAAAATGGGCAGGTCTTTACGGATGAGTATTCTGACCTTTTCGCCACTGTCACAAAGCTTCTTGAGAAGCGCATAACCGACATGACCCGAAGCACCTGTTAGAACACTGATTTTTTCTGACATAATCTTTCTCTTCTTTCTATATTATTTAATTATTATATCTATAATAACACAAATAGTCTATAGTTATTTTACAAAAAGGAAAATTAATCCACATAGTTGTCGTCGAAGTAATCGTCCACCAAGGGTTCCTGACCCCAGAGTGAACGCTCATAATCGAAATCACGCTCGGGCTCGGGTATTTCCTTCTGTGCCTCGAGCTTTCTGCCGCCCATCCATACAGATGGTGTTATACTCAACGTATATCCGCAACCACTTGGGGTTATCCACTCGTGAGGCTGCGCCTCGGGCAGAGCATAACGGGACATCAGTGCCGAAATCACACCGCCGTGAGTAACGATAGCGGCACTTTCAACGCCCGATTTGAGCATACCGTCAACAATTTTCTCAAAGCCTGCACAAATACGCCTTGCAAACGCATCCTGGCTTTCGCCGAAAGGCGGATCAATGCCGGGCTCACCTGCAAGCCAACGGGGAAAGAGCGGATGTGTTTCAAGCTCCTCCGCTGTTCTGCCGTCGAATTCTCCGAAATCGTACTCGATAAGGTCAGGCATGGGCACAGGCTCCTTGTCCGGCCAAAGCATTTTTGCCGTGTCCGTGCAACGGCGCAACGGACTGCAAAAAACAACCTGAGCAGATGGGTAGGTGTACCCCTCTATGAGTTGCTCGAGCTGGTCTATACCCTGAGGGCAAAGCGGCACATCGGTGTGACCGAGGTACTTGCCGTCAAGGTTTTCCTGCGTCAGAGCATTACGTATAAGGTGAATTTTGTAGCTTTTCATTGGTTTCTCCTTGATACTTTTAAAAAGCAGCAATGTCATTACTGTTCTTAAAGGTATATTTTATATTTCTATGTTGACAATTGTCGAAACGCTTGTTATACTATTTGTATATTTGTAAACGAACCGAGGTTTTAATATATGTCAACAGCATTTGCAAACCGAATTACCTCCCTGCGAAAAGAAAAAGGACTCAGCCAGAAGGAGGTCGCAATAAGCCTTGGCGTATCGCAGGCTTTGCTTTCGCACTACGAAAAGGGTGTGCGTGAATGCGGACTTGATTTTGTTGTAAGCTGTGCCGACTTTTTCGGCGTTACAACAGACTACCTGCTTGGCAGGCAGGACAGTAAATACGGCCTTATCAACGAAGATGAAAAATACCGTCTGCTTGATACAGCCGATGAAAAAATTGATATGCAGCTCGTCATGCTGTGCGTGAGCTTCTTTGCGGAAAAGGTAAAGCGCCCCGTAGATGAGGTTTACGGTGACAAACTTATGTGGAGCGCCGCAATTGCGCTTTACAAGCTGATTGTTTACGGAATCAACAAAGGCCACCTGCAAAAGGACTGGTTTGATGTTGAGATGAGGAACGAGGACTTTGTGTTCCAGAAGTTTGTCGATATCATCTGGAGCGGCCTTTATGTAAACGACACAAAGGTTGTCGGCGAGATTGACGAACAGTACGGAAAACAGTTCCCTGAGGTTTTCAATTCGCTCATCCAATCGGTTGAAGCCTATGTTGAAAGAATTACCGCAAGATATCTCACGACTGCAAACGAGAAAATTACCGAAATGCAAAAAAACTGAACAGCAATTACGGGTATGTGGCACACTTCTTAACGAAGTGTGCCACAATTATATTTTGTTTATCTTATTACTTCAGAACATTCTTGTACATTCTGATATACTCGTTTGCAGAACGGTTCCAGGAATTATTGCTCTCCATTGCGCGTTTGACAAGGATAGCCCATCCCTCCTTGTTCTGATAGCCTTCAACCGCTCTGCGGATTGTGTAGAGCATATCGTGTGCGTTGTAGCGGGCAAAGGTGAAGCCGTTGCCTTCATTGTCGCCTGAGTCGGAGATACTATCCTTCAGACCACCTGTTTCACGCACAATCGGCACGGAGCCGTAGCGCAGAGCAACCATCTGTGAAAGACCGCAGGGTTCGCTCTTGGAGGGCATAAGGAACATATCGCTGCCGGCGTAAATCTTTCTTGCGAGGTCAGGCACGAATCCGAGGCGCAGACCGAGCTGTTCGGGATATCTGCCTGCCATTTCCTTGAAGAATTCCTCATATTGCCAGTCGCCAGAGCCGAGAACAACAACCTGAACATCCGTTGTGGCAAGCAGCTCGTCAAGTATAGCCTTGACAAGGTCAAGACCCTTGTGGGAAACAAGGCGTGTAACTATACCGATAACGGGTGTATCTGCCTTTTCGGGAAGGTTGAAGAGCTTCTGCAGCTCTGCCTTGTTAACAGCCTTTGCGGAGAAGTCCTCGGAATTGAAGTTAGCAAAAATATTCTTGTCGGTTTCGGGGTTATAGTTTTCAACATCGATACCGTTGAGTATACCCATAAGCTTGAAACGACGCTGAGCAAGAATATTGTCAAGGCCGTGGCTGAACCACGGGTCGAGAATTTCGTTTGCATACGACGGACTGACCGTTGTAACCATATTTGCGGTTTCGATTGCACCTTTCATCAGGTTGACACAGCCGTTGTACTCAACAAGGTGCTCCGTGCCGGGCTGCATCCCCAGAACATCGCCGATAAGCTCCATACCGTAAACACCCTGATACTGGATGTTGTGGATTGTGAAAACGGTCTTGATGTTTTCCCAACCGGGCTGGTTTGCGTACATTGTCGAATAGTAAACGGGGGTCATAGCCGTCTGCCAATCGTTACAGTGGATAATATCGGGCTTGAAGCCGATGTGGGGAATTATTTCAAGAATCGCACGGGAGAAGAACGCAAATCTCTCCGCATCGTCATAGTGACCGTAAATGCGGTCACGCTTGAAATAATACTGGTTATCGATAAGGTAGTAAATTACACCGCCTGCACGTGCCTCAAAAATGCCGCAGTACTGTCTGCGCCAGGCAACAGGCACGGAGATGTGAGTAATGAACTTCATAGAGTCCTTAAGTTCCTGGCTTATTGTATCGTAAAGCGGCATAACCACACGGGCGCCGATAAGCCTTTTGCGAAGAGCCTGCGGAAGTGAGCCTGCAACATCGGCAAGTCCGCCGCTGGCAATAAAGGGCAGAGCCTCACTGGCTGCATATAAAACTTTCATAGTGTTCTCCTTTTTCCGGACAATTAGATAACGATTCTCTTTCCTACGAATACGGGGAAGTTTTCTGCGCCGACAAGTGTCTTGCTGGGTTTGATTACAACATTTTTGTCGAGAATGACGTTTTCAACGTGTGCACCGGCACCGATGAATGTATCCTGCATAATTACGCAGTTTTTGACCACTGCGCCCTTTTCGACCTTGACGCCTCTGCCGAGCACGCTGTTGATAACCTCACCCTTGATTTCACAGCCGTCGGAAACAAGGCTGCCCTTAACCGAGCTGTCAATAGCGTAAAGTGCAGGCATATCGTCACGCACCTTTGTGTAAACGGGACGGTTTTTGTTGAAAAGGCAGGCTCTGTTTGCGCTGTCAAGAAGCATCATATTTGCCTTGTAGTAGCTGTCAAGCGAATCGATGGAAACAGCAAAATTGTCGCTCTTCATTGCACAGATTTTAAGTGTATCGACATTTGCCTGGAAGATATCCGTTGCAAAGCTCTTTTTGTGCATTGCATAGGCATCGTTAACAAGTCTTTCAAGCAGAGCTTTCTTCATAAAGAAGATGTTGAGCGAATAATCGCTCTCGTCGGGCTGTGCACCGACGCTGACCTTTGTAACGCGGTTATTTTCGCCGATATCAAATGTCATAAGGTTAGACAGTACAGGTGTTTTACCGTGCTTGGTAACAACGCTTATATCCGCACCGCTGTCCTCGTGGAATTTCATAAGCTCGTCAACGCTCAGGTTTGTAACAACGTTACAGTCCATAATGATAACATATTCCTCGCTTGCACGGCCGATGAAGTGCATATTACCCTTGAGGGATTCAATGCGGTTATCAAACGTACCTGTTTCGCCGAGCAGGAAGGGCGGCAGCAGGAAAAGACCGCTGCGTTTACGTGAAAGATCCCACGGCTTACCTGTGCCGAGGTGGTCCATAAGCGACTGGTAGTTGCTCTTTGTGATAACGCCGACCTTGCTGATACCTGCGTTAACGAGGTTTGAAAGAGCAAAGTCGATAAGGCGGTATCTGCCGCCGAAGGGCACGGAGCCCATTGTACGCATATTAGTAAGCTCAGGCAGAGCCTCATCATAGGCGTTTGAATATATTACTGCAAGAACTTCTTTAGCTCTGATCATATCTTCTTACCTCCTCACTTTGCTGCAGGCACATCTTCGCCTGCCATAGCCTTGGGAGCAACCTTTGCGCCTGCGCCGACTGTTACGCCTGCGCCGACAACGGCTACGCCCCAGTCATCACGGTTGGCAACATTTTCGGGCTTCACGCCAACGACTGCGCCTGATTCGATAACTGCGTTTTCCGCAACGATTGCATACTGAACAACTGCGCCCTTCTTTACAACCGTGCCGGGCATAATGATGGAGGAGTCAACAATTGCGCCCTCTTCAACAGTAACGTCTGCAAACAGGACGGAATAATCAATTTCGCCGTCGATTGTGCAGCCTTCGGAAATCATTGAATTTTCAACGCTTGCCTTGTCGGAAACAAAGTGGGGCGGTGAAACGGGTGTCTTGGAGTAAATTCTCCAGGAATTGTCAGACAAATCAAGGTCGACAGACGGACGGAGAAGGTCAAGGTTAGCCTCCCACAGGCTGTCGATGGTACCGACATCCTTCCAGTAGCCGTCAAACTGATAGGCAAAAAGTCTTTCGCCTGCGTTGTGCATTGCGGGGATGAGGTTTTTGCCGAAGTCGTTGCTTGAATTCGGGTCTGCCTCATCTGCAAGCAGGTACTCACGAAGCTTTTTCCAGGTGAAAATGTAAACACCCATTGAAGCCTTGTTGCTGCTAGGAACTTCGGGCTTTTCCTCGAAGGCGGTGATTTCGCCCTCGTCATTTACAAGCATAAGACCGAAGCGCGATGCCTCGTCCCACGGAACTTCGAGCATTGCAATTGTGCAGTCAGCGTTCTTTTCCTTGTGGTATGCAAGCATTTTTGCATAGTCCATCTTGTAAATATGGTCACCCGAAAGGATACACACATATTCGGGGTCGTATCTGTCGATAAAATTGATGTTCTGATAAATGGCGTTTGCAGTACCCTTGTACCACTCGCTGCCCTTAATCTGCTGATAAGGTGAAAGAATGTGAACACCGCCGTTGGCTCTGTCCAGGTCCCATGCTGCGCCGTTGCCGATATAGTCGTTAAGCTCAAGCGGCTGATACTGCGTGAGCACGCCGACGGTATAGATACCGGAGTTTACACAGTTGGAAAGAGGAAAGTCAATAATTCTGTACTTACCGCCGTAGGGTACGGCAGGTTTTGCGATGTTCTTGGTGAGGATGCCGAGTCTGCTACCCTGACCGCCTGCAAGAAGCATCGCTATACATTCAGCTTTTTTTGACATTATAGATAACCTCCTTGAGTTTTTTACAATTTTTCATATATATGCAACACCCTGTCCGTCCATTCATCAAGGGTATAGCTGTTTCTGATGTTTTCTGCCTGCTGTACAAGCGGCATCGACTGCGACTCGTTGAACACTTTTATTATTGCGTCGCTTAATTCTTTAGCATCACCGCTTTTGAAGTAAACAGCATTTTTCAGCGCAAGATTTTTATGTGCAGGTATATCACTGAGCACCTGCGGTATGCAAAGCGAAGCCGTTTCGAGCACCGAGTAAGGCATACCCTCACTTCGGCTCGGTGCAATAAACACATCGCAGATTCGGTAATAGCTTGCAATATCATTCCTTGGCGGAAGAATATGCAACCACTCAGGTATACCGTTAAAGCGCTTTCTGATATTTTGTATAACACTTTCTTCATTGGAGGAAAGCACCAGTATGAGTTGCAGATTTTCACCCTTTCTGCACAGAGCATCCATAGCCTCAAGTGCTAAATCTACACCCTTTATCTCATAAAGGAAACCGAACATCATCAGCGTTTTGGCATCTTCACTCAAGCCAAACTGTGATTTTTCAAGCGGCTCATATTCATCAAGACGCTCAAAGAAAACCGCATTCTCAATGCACACGCTCTCATTGTGAGGGTACAGCATTTCTGCCTGCTGTTTAACGGTACTGCTGCAAGCAATAAGAACTTTATTTCTTAAAGCCAGTTTTCTTAAAAAGCCCTTAAATCCGTCGTTTTCACGCAGAGCGCAATGGATGTGCACCGTGTGTCTGACTTTGCAGAAAACAGAAGCCAGATTACAGACAACAAGCTGCTGAAAGTCAAAGAAATGAGAGTGAATTATACTGATATTGTGTTTTTTTATTATTCCTCTTACAAGCTGAATATCTTTTAAAAAATTTCCGCTCAGAAAATATACCGGTGTAACTTTTGCAAGTTCCTGTGCCCAATCGCGCTTTGCCGTGCGTGAGGGAAAAAGGTAAACAACGGTTTTACCCTGTTGTTCCAGTTTATAACGCAGAGCCTCCAGCGAACAAATAAAGTTACCGCGGTAAGGCGAGCCGACACCCGCATACTGAAGTATTCCTACGGGCTTATGCATTTTTATCGCCGCCTTTTTTCTTCACAGGAGTTTTGCGTACAAGCTTGAGATAAATTGTGCTCATACCTGCAAGCTCGAGAGAAATGCTTTGTCCATGGCCGTGCATAGGTCTGGGGTTGGACTTAATTCTGCCCGCAGTGCCCTTGCCTGTACCGCCGAACTGTTCCTCATCGGAATTGAAAACGACTTCATATATACCGTCAATAGGAACGCCGATTTCATAGCCGCTTCTGTGAACGGTTGTAAGATTGGAAACCGCAATGATTTCCTTGCCCTTTTTATCTATACGGCGGAAAGCTATGACGGAATTCGTGTTATCGTCACTTGATATCCAGCTGAAACCTTCCCAGCCGTAGTCAATCTGCCACAGCGGAGCATTCTTTTTATAAAATGCATTCAATTGCTTTGTGTATTCCTTGAGCTTGCGGTGTGCCTCGTAATCGAGAAGCAACCAGTCAAGACCCGTGTCATATTTCCACTCAATAAACTGGCCGAATTCACTGCCCATAAACAGCAGCTTTTTACCCGGATGAGCGTACATATAGCCGAGGAAGGAGCGAACTCCTGCAAACTTTTCTTCATAAGTACCGGGCATCTTATTTATCAGCGAGCACTTACCGTGAACAACCTCGTCATGCGAAATCGGCAGAACAAAATTTTCCGAAAAAGCGTAGAAGAAAGAGAAGGTAAGGCAGTTGTGGTTGTGCTTGCGGTGGATACCGTCGAGCGAGAAGTAACGCATACAGTCGTTCATCCAGCCCATATTCCACTTGAAATTGAAGCCGAGACCCCCCATAAACGTGGGCTTTGAAACCATCGGAAAAGCGGTGGATTCTTCCGCTATCATCATACAGTCCCAGAAATCGCGGAAAACGGATTCGTTGAGCTTCTGTAAAAATTCAATTGCTTCAAGGTGCTCATTTCCGCCGTTTTTATTTGCTATCCACTCGCCGTCCTTGCGGTCGTAATCGAGATAGAGCATTGAGGCAACGGCGTCTATACGCAGACCGTCGAAATGGTATTTATCCATCCAGATTGCGGCACTTGAAAGCAGGAAGCTCTGTACCTGGGTTTTGCCGTAATCGAAAATCTTTGTGCCCCACGAATAGTGCTCGCCCTTGCGCGGGTCGGCATATTCGTAGCAGGCTTCTCCGTCAAACTCGTAAAGGCCGTGCGCATCCTTCGGGAAATGGGCAGGCACCCAATCGAGGATAACGCCTATTCCAGCCTGGTGGCACTTGTCGATAAGGTACATCAGGTCTTTCGGCTCACCGTAGCGTGAGGTCGGGGCAAAATAGCCCGTAACCTGGTATCCCCACGAGCCGTCAAACGGATATTCACTAAGCGGCATAAACTCAATGTGAGTATAGCCCATTTCTTTTACATAGGGCACAAGCTCGTCCGCCAGTGCTCTGTAGGAAAGAAAGTTACCGTCCTCATACTGCTTCCACGAGCCTGCGTGCACCTCGTAAATATTTACAGGAGTGTCATAAACGGGCTCTTTCTTGCGCTTCTCCATCCACTTTGCATCGTGCCACTTGTAGCCCTCGATATCGTAGAGCTTGGAGGCATTTGCAGGCCTTGTTTCGCTGTGGAAGGCATACGGGTCGCACTTCATCAGCTCACGACCGTCAGCCGTTCTGATACAATATTTATAAGTGTCGAAAACCTTTAAGTCGGGGATAACAGTTTCCCACACATCGCTGCCGTCAACACGGTACATCGGGTTGGCGTTGTTGTTCCAGCCGTTGAAATCGCCTGCAACGCTCACACCCACAGCGTGGGGTGCCCACACTCGGAAAACAACGCTCTTATCGGCGTTGAAATGTGCACCGAGGTACTCGTAGCTGCGAGCATTTTCGCCTTTGTTGAACAAATAAAGCGGAACATTATCCACAGGAAACCTCTCCTTTCACTCCTATAATGGCGAACATAAACAATAATACGAAGATATCATATCAAACTTTTTTCAAATATTCAAGTATTTATTTGCATTTTGTTACAAGAAATTCGACAAAACCTGCGGATATTTGTACAGTTTGTTACAAAGTTTTAACAAAAAACAGTGCTGTCAACAAAACTGACAACACTGTTAAACACCTTAAAAATATCTGTTTTTTATCCTCTCATAAATCTCAACTATTTTAAATCTGGGCTCATATTCAGGTGAAGAGGAAACGACCTTCATTTCACCGTCAGTGAAAAATGCATCGGCATCGGCATCCGCACTTGCAGCAGGCAGGCAAAGCGGCGGGAACATAACGCACCACCAATTCTGTCCTTTTGCAGAGCCTATGTTGACACGTACGGCAGTATAAACACCCGCAGGCATAGTAAAATTCTCATAGCAGCGTGTAGAAAAGTATTCTTCCTCAACCGTAATTTTTACGCTGTTGTTGCACCCGTTTTCGCGCAGAACATTTTCTGCCGCCTTCTCAAGTTCAGCCGTTTTAGGTGTGATTACCATTTCGGCTTCATCGGCAGTCAGCGTACCGCTGAATATTTCACCGCCCTTTTCAAGCAGCTCATCACGCACAAGAAGTTTGAGTTTCTGGTCGTTTTCGCTGTCCGATTCAGCAACAACGTGCAGGCGCAGGACATCGCGGCGGATGTTATCACACTCCCTGGCAAATGACACAACGCTGACCGTACATGCGACAAGCACCACAGCAAGGCAAAACAATAAACCGTATTTTCTTTTCATTATGTTACTCCTTATAAATATGTTTAAGGCACCGACAGAAAAACTGCCGATGCCTTTTATTATTGGTAATATTTTGTTGCTGTATTCAGATGAACTGAATTTATGCTATACCGAGTTTGCGTGCCATTTCCGCCGTTTTGAGTTCAAGCAGCTTGGATACGCCCTTTTCCTGCATTGTTACGCCGTAGAGGACGTCCGCCTCTTCCATTGTACCTCTGCGGTGGGTAATGAGAATAAACTGCGTATTGCCCGTCATACGGCGCGCATACTGTGCATAACGTGCAACATTGACCTCGTCAAGAGCAGCCTCAACTTCGTCAAAGAAGCAGAACGGTGCGGGTGAAACCTTGAGAATAGCAAAGAGAAGCGCAATTGCGGAAAGTCCCTTTTCACCGCCCGAAAGCAGGTCAATATTCTGTACATTCTTGCCCGGAGGCTGAACCTTGATTTCAATGGGACATTCGAGAACATTGTGCTCATCCTCAAGAATAAGTTCTGCCTTACCGCCGTCAAACAGCTCGGAGAAGGTTTCGCCGAAATAACGGTTAATCTTCGCAAACTGCTCGCGGAACTGAACAGCCATTTTTGAGGTGAGCTCTGCAATGAGCTTTTCAAGTTCTGTTTTTGATTTTTCGATGTCAGCTATCTGCGTGCTCATAAATTCGTATCTTTCCGATACTTCCTTATACTCGTCGATAGCCGCAACGTTTACGTTACCGAGTGCACGGATTTTGTTCTTGAGCTCCTGCAGGTGGCGCTTTGCCTCGGCAGGGTCGCCAAGGTCAATTTCAAGCGCAAGTGCCTCGCTCTGTGTAAGCTGATACTCGTCGTAAAGCTTGGAAACGGTATCGTCGTGCTCCTTTTCCATAACGCCCTTACGTTCTTCAAGTCTTGCAACCTCACCGCCGAGCTTTTCACGGTCGCCCGATTTTGCACGTTCCTCAACACGAAGCTGAGCAGCCCTTGCATCAAGCTCGTTTTTCTTTTCAATCAGCTTGGCTACGTCCTCCTTGGACTCCTTACCCTTACTGCGAAGAGTCTGTGCCTGCTGTTCGAGAACGGTTATATTGTCCTTTATATCGCAGTTTTTCTGCGCAATTTCACCGATTTCACGGTTGAGATCCTCCATACGGATGCCCTGGTTTACCATACGGTGACGAAGAAGCGCAACAGCCTCCATCTTTGCCTGAACATCCTTCTGTGCTGCAAGAATGTCGAGCTTTGCACGGTTTTCCGCTTTCTGAAGCTCGCTCTCATCCTCGCCAAGCTTTGCACGGGAGGAATTGCTCTGCTCAATTTCAAGGCGAAGTGCATCATTATGCTCTTCAAGCTCTTTTGCCCTTGCTCTTGCGGCTTCAACCGTTTTTGCAAGAACGCCGAGTCTTTCATCCGCCGTTACCTTTTCTTCGGCAAGCTCATCAATAGAACGCTGTGTATCCTCGAGCTTTTCAACAACAAGTGTCAGTTCGCTCTCGCAACGGATAACATCCTCCTGTGCACGGGTGAAATCCGCCTGTGTGCCGGCAAGGTCTGCCCTGCAGGCGGAAAGGTCGGCAAGAAGCTCCTTGTTGGCAAGCTGTTTTTGCTCAAGCTCGCCGTTGAGTTTAACACACTCTGCGTTGAGGCGTTCAATTTCGTTTGCACGGCTTAAGATACCCGAATTCTGTGTTCTTGAACCACCCGTCATTGAGCCGCCGGGGTTGACAACCTGACCGTCGAGAGTGACGATTTTAAGGCGGTGGGAATATTTCTTGGCTATCATAATGGCACAGTCCATATCCTCGACAACAACAGTTCTGCCAAGAAGTGAGCTGATAATATCGTTATACTTTTTGTCGCAACCGACAAGTTCGCTTGCAACCGCAACATAGCCGTAGCAATCGTCAAGGCCTTTTTCCTCGAGTGCCCTACCCTTTACCGCAGTCAGCGGAAGGAAGGTTGCACGGCCTGATTTGTTATCCTTAAGGAAGTTGATTGCCTTTTTAGCATCGGTTTCGGTCTGTGTGACTATGTTCTGCAGCGCCGCACCGAGGGCGGTTTCAATTGCAACGGAATACTCCTCATCAACGCTGATAAGCTGTGAAAGAACACCGTCGATACCGCGCAGTGTGCCACGCTTGACCTCACGCATAACAGCCTTGACCGAACCCGAATAACCCTCCATATTTTTTTCAAGGTCATCGAGCATTCTTGCCCTTGAACGTCTGCGGTCGATTTCAAGGCCGAGTGCATCTATTTCCTTTTTCATTTCCTCCGCCTTCTGTGTGCGGGACTCGACCTTAAGCTCGTAGCCTCTTACGGCGTTGCCCGTTGAAACAACGAGCTCCTTTGCCTCAACGAGCTTTTCCTCGCAGAGCTTTTTCTTTTCATCGAGCTGTTTTTTCGCATCGTTACGGGAGGCAACGATATCGTCAATTGTTTCAAGACGGGAGGTAATTTCCTCAATCGAGGAATTCGCCGTTGAAATTTCAACACGGCAGTCACCGATTTTAACGGCATACTGCGAAATTTCTTCGGAAAGAGCGGCGATTTTCTCCACGAAAACGCGGCTCTGCTCACGCAGACCCTCAATTTTCTCTGCCGCTTCGGCAAGCTGAGCTCTCTTCTGCTTTTCGGCGTTTTTGAGAAGCTCAACGGTTTTCATCGTTTCGGTAATTTCGTCGTCAAGATTCTGCTTGGACTCAACGGCAATCTCCATATCACGGGTGATACGTGCAATCGCCTCGTTGTTGTGCTCAATTGAGTTGAGTTCAACAGCAATCTGTGCATCAATCTGTGACGCCTGCTCCTCAATGCTGGAAGCACCAAGGCGGATATCGTCAATCTGCACGGTGATTTCACGGCTGTTTTCCATAGCCGTTTCCATCTCTTCGACGATTTTTTCAAGCTCCGCCTCAACAGCCTCATACTGTGCGACGGCTGTGTCGAGCTTGTCCGTATGAGCCTTCAACTGCTCACGGACTTTATCTATTGTATAGAGCCACAGACCGATTTCAAGCCCCTTGCGCTCTTCGGCAAGGACAAGGAATTTCTGTGCCTTTTCACTCTATATTTTAAGCGGTCCTACTCTGTCCTCAAGCTCAGTGAGAATGTCACGCAGACGGATCATATTTTCCTCTGCCTGGTCGAGCTTGCGGTTAGCGTCGTTTCTGCGGTAACGGTAGGCGGAAATACCTGCCGCTTCCTCAAGCATATCACGGCGCTGGCTGGATTTGGAAGAAACCATATCCGCAACTCTGCCCTGGCTGACCATAGAATAGCCGTCGCGGCCAAGACCCGTATCCATAAACATTTCGTTTACGTCCTTGAGTCTGCAGGTTTCGCCGTTGAGCAGATATTCACTTTCGCCCGAGCGGTAGTAGCGACGGGTGACGGAAACCTCATCCTTGTCGCTTTTGAGCGCACGGTCGGTATTATCAAGCCTTAAGGTAACCTCGGCAAAGCCCTGCGCACGGCGCACACCCGTACCGCTGAAAATGACGTCTTCCATCTTCGAGCCGCGCAGGTTTTTGGTTGACTGCTCACCGAGAACCCAACGCACGGCATCGGAAATATTACTTTTACCCGAGCCGTTGGGACCGACAACAGAGGTTATACCCTGCCCGAATTCGAGCACGGTTTTGTCGGGGAACGACTTAAAGCCCTGCATTTCAAGTGATTTCAAAAACATTTCGTCACATTCCTTATTGTCAATTCGTGTGGTTTTATATCGTTGTTTCCTCTGACCCTGCAGGAATAGCCCTGCCCTGCCAGACGGAGAATATTTTTCTTTTTCTGTCCCGTCGCCTTGGAAATTTCACACGGCGAAACGGCTATTTCATAACTGCCATTTGGCTGATTTTTAAGAGCTGAAAGAATTTTTTTGTAATATATTTCGCCCTCGCAAAGTTCACGCAAAGCAGGGTGATAAGCACCTGCAAGGTAATCACGCTCAACATCGCTCTGTGCGTGTAATCCGACGCGGATAACGCTTATACCGTTTTCTTCAAACATCGGTATCAATTCGGCAACAAGCTCAATGCTGTGCTGTAAATCGGGGGGAGTATATTCACCACTCTCGTATTTTTCACCAAGCAGAGTGTTTTTGAGCACCACGGTCGGATAAACTCTGACCGTATCGGGTTTAAGAGCTATGAACTCCTTTGCAGTGTTGATACTGTCCTCATCGCCCGAGCCCCAAAGACCCGTCATCATCTGCAGACCCAACTCAAAGCCGTATTCTTTTATAAGAGTTGCGGCTTTTCGGACATCTTCTACCGTGTGCCCTCTTTGGTTAAGGGCAAGCACTCCGTCATCCATACTCTGTGCGCCGAGCTCAATTGCACGCACACCGTATTTCTTCAGCAGAGCAAGAATTTCATCATCAATAAAATCTGGTCGGGTGGAAATTCTTATTCCGCCGTTGAGAAAGCCGTTATTTATGTATTCCTGTGCCGCTTCGAGCAGAGATACCATATATCCCCTTTCGATTGCGGTAAAGCTGCCACCAAAAAAGGCAAGCTGAACAAAACTCTCCTCACAACCGCCCTTCATTGCGGTTTCGCAAGCGTCGATAACATCCTGCGGTGTGGGTTGCTTTGTGTGACCCGAAATGGCACGCTGATTACAGAAGCTGCACTGATTCGGACAGCCGCTGTGCGGAACGAAAACCGCTATGTTGACGTGCCTCATTATTCTATTCCCATAAGTTTGAGCGCTTCGCCTGCAGCTGCCTGCTCTGCAAGCTTTTTGCTGTGGCCGCTACCCTTACCGATACAGTTGCTGTTGAGGTGAATTTCCACCTCAAATATTTTGTCGTGTGCAGGACCGCTCTCGCCGACAAGCACATATTCGAGCCTTTCCTCGGGATTGCGCTGAATAATCTCCTGCAAAACTGTTTTGTAATCCTTAAAAGCAGAGTCGTTTTTATGGCTCTGTGCTTCTTTCAGGAAAGGCAGGACAAATTTCTTCGCCTCTTCCATACCGCCATCGAGATAAATTGCGGCTATCACCGCTTCAAACGCATCCGAAAGAATGGACGGGCGCTCTCTGCCGCCTGTGTTCATTTCTCCCTTACCAAGGTAGATGTACGAACCCAGGTCAATCTCCTTTGCAAAGCCGAAAAGCGATTTTTCGCATACAGTTGCCGCACGCAGCTTTGTCAATTCACCCTCGGGAACACTTTTGCGATTGGAGAAAAAGTATTCAGCGGCGATAAAACCGAGCACGGAATCACCAAGGAATTCAAGGCGCTCATTAAATGCACCGCCGCACTCGTTAGCGTATGATGAGTGAGTCAGCGCCGTGAGCAGAAGCTCCTCGTTGCTGAAGGTATAGTTTATTTTATTCTGAAAGCTGATGAGATCCTGTTTCAAGTCATTCACTCTCCGATATTTTTTGTAATAACACCTATTACATCTTTGTCAACACAGTTGACAGCCTGGCGGATTGCGTTTTTGAATGCTCTTGCATCCGACGAGCCGTGAGCCTTGATGACAGGCCTCGAAACGCCGAGAAGAACCGCACCGCCGTACTCCTTGTAATCCATTTTCTTTTTGAAAGCATCCATACCGCTCTTTACGCCGATATAGGAAAGCATTGAGAGAATATTCTTTTTAAATACCGCCTTGATGTTTCCCGTGAGGGATTTTGCAACACCCTCGTACATTTTGAGAATTACATTACCCGTAAAGCCGTCAGCCACAACAACGTCTGCCGCACCAAAGGCAATATCTCTGACTTCTGCATTACCGATAAAATTAACGGCATTGCTTTCCTTGAGCAGAGCATAGGTTTCGAGCTGAAGGGGTGTACCTTTGTTTTCCTCAACACCGATGTTGGCAAGACCGACGCTCGGATTTTCAAAGCCCATAATGGAGTTCATATAGACGCTGCCCATCTTTGCAAACTGCACAAGATGCTCGGGCTTGCATTCAACATTCGCACCACAGTCAAGAAGCATAAACGGACCCTTGTCCGACGGCATAATGCTCGCAATTGCCGCACGCTTGGCACCCTTTATACGCTTTACAATAAAGGTTGCACCAACAACGATTGCGCCCGTACTGCCTGCGGAAACAAAAGCATCGCCCTTACCCTCGGTAAGCGCCTTCATACCGACAGCAAGCGAGGTATCGGAATGTTCCTTTATAACCGTTCTCGGGTCATACTCCATTTCAAAAACTCTGTCAGCGTGAAGAATTTCCATATTCTTCATTGAAATTCCGTTTTCCTTGGCGCACGCAAGGATTTTATCCTGAGCACCGACAAGCAGAATTTCCACGCCGAGCTCTTGCACGGCAAGTGCACTGCCCTTAAGTATTTCAAGCGGCGCATTGTCACCGCCGAAGGCATCAACAATAATTCTCATTTTTCTTCCTTCTTTGCAGAATATTATTCAGTCCTGAGGTCTTCAAGTCCTCTTGCGGAAAGTGCCGCATAGCGTTCACGCTTGTCCCTGATTTTTTCGGGCAGAGGCGGCAATATGCCGAAGTTTGCACCCATAGGCTGAAAATCCTTTGACGGCGATGCGCTGGCGTGCTCTGCCAATGCTCCCATCATAGTGGTGTTTTTAAGTATTAACGGCTCTTCGCCTTTTATGTACCTTGCGGCGTTGAGACCTGCAAGAATACCCGACGAAGCGGACTCCATATAGCCCTCAACACCCGTTATCTGTCCCGCAAAATACAGACCCTCTTTGTTTCGGAAGGAGTAGTCCGCATTCAGAAGACGTGGTGAATCAATGAAAGTGTTACGGTGCATAACACCGTATCTGACAAACTCGGCATTTTTAAGAGCAGGTATCATTGAGAAAACACGCTTCTGCTCGCCGAATTTGAGGTTGGTCTGAAAGCCGACAAGATTTAAAAGTGTACCGTCGGCGTTTTCCTTGCGAAGCTGTAGGACAGCCCACGGTCTGTGACCTGTTTTCGGGTCGCGCAGACCTACGGGACGAAGCGGACCGTAGCGCATTGTATCCGCACCGCGGGAAGCCATAGCCTCGATGGGCATACAACCCTCGTAAACGTCGTGACGCTCGTCAAAGGCGTGTACACCTGCTCTTTCGGCAGTTGTTATAGCCTCGTAAAACGCCTCGTACTCTTCTTTATTCATCGGGCAATTTATATAGTCATCCTCACCGCCCCTATCATAACGGGACTGGGTGAAAAGACAGTCATAATCAAGGCTGTCCGCCGTGATTATAGGAGCGGCGGCATCGAAAAAGCTCAGGCGTCCGCCACAGAGATTATCTATATCTGCCGCAAGGCTGTCCGACACAAGCGGACCTGCCGCAACGACAACAACACCCTCGGGTATTTTTTCCACCTCGCCGTGTTTAACGGTGATAAGCGGATTTTCGTCGATAAGCTTTGTTATGATTTCGGAAAATTCATCCCTGTCAACGGCAAGGGCACCGCCTGCCGCAACGGCACATTTTTCCGCCGCAATCATACACACAGAGCCGAAACGTCGCATTTCTTCCTTGAGCATACCTGCCGCAGAATCAAGGCGCATAGCCTTGAGCGAGTTTGAGCAGACAAGCTCGGCATAGCCCTGCATTTTGTGGGCAGGAGAGAATTTCAGCGGCTTCATTTCCCAGAGCTCGGTTTCAATTCCTGCTTTTGCAAGCTGCCACGCAGCCTCAACACCTGCAAGACCCGCACCGATAACCGTTGCCTTATTCATCCTCTTTGCCTTTCTTTCTGCTTGCCTTCTTTTCGTAGCCGCAACCGTCGCCAAGGCAGACTATCTTGCCGCCTCTCTGCTTGAAAAGGCTCTTGCCGCAATCCGGGCAGTTTTCCTTTGTGGGCTTATCCCATGTTGCGAAATCGCACTTGGGCCAACCCTCACAGCCATAGAAGACATAGCCGCGCTTACTGCGCTTTTCGATAAGTTTTTCACCGCACTTGGGGCAGAGCGCACCTGTTTCCTGAACAAGCGGCTTTGCGTTTTTACAGGTGGGATAATTCGGGCAGGCAAGGAATTTACCGTAGCGACCCGTTTTGATAACCATCATTGCACCGCACTTGTCGCAGGGAATGTCGGTCTTATCCTCTTCAAGCTCGATCTTGACGCCCTGCATATCTGCCTTTGCCTTGTCGAGAGTTTTCTCGAAATCGCCGTAGAAATCACGCAGGACATCAATATAGTTTTCCTTACCCTCTTCAACCTCGTCGAGTGAGGTTTCCATCTGGGCAGTGAATTTGACATTTACAATCTTGGGGAAACGCTCGCCGAGCAGATTTGTCGTTGCGAAGCCGAGCTCCGTTGGGACAAGCTGCTTTGCGCTGCGCTTTACGTATTCACGCTTGATAACAGTTGTGATAATTGTTGCATAGGTACTCGGACGGCCTACACCGTTTTCCTCGAGTGCCTTGATAAGTGAAGCTTCCGTATATCTTGCAGGGGGCTGAGTGAAATGCTTTGCAGGTACGAGTTCTTTGAGCTTGAGAACCTCGCCGCTCTTAAGTTCGGGCAGCTTGCCGTCCTTCTCGCCATCCTCGTCCTCTGTGCTCTCTTCATAGAGTGCGGTAAAGCCCTCAAATTTAACCTCGTAGCCTGTTGCATTGAAGGTGCAGTACTGCTCCTCGCCCTCTCGCTGAGCCTTGATTTCAGCCTTTACGGTGTTCTGTACGCAGTCTGCCATAAGGCTTGCCATAAAGCGCAACCAGATGAGGTTGTAGAGCTTATACTGTTCGATTGTAAGGCTGTCCTTTACCATTGCGGGTGTGAGCGCAGGATTGGTCGGACGAACAGCCTCATGACCGTCCTGAGCGTTCGCACGCTGCTTGAAGTAACGGGGCTTTTCGGGCAGGAACTTGTCGCCGTATGCGGCTTTGATATACTCGTTACCCTGCTCTCTTGCCTGGTCGGAAATACGAAGTGAGTCAGTTCTCATATAGGTTATAAGACCCATTGAGCCGTGACCCTTGACGTTGATACCCTCGTAAAGCTCCTGCGCAATTTTCATTGTGCGCTGGGACTGGAAGTTAAGGCGGCGTGAAGCCTCCTGCTGCATTGTGGAGGTTGTGAAGGGCGGTGCGGGGCTCTTTTTGCGTGTGCCCTTCTTAACCGTGCCGACGGTGTAGGTTGCACCGTCAAGCCTTGAAATATATGAATTCGTCTGTTCCTCGTTGGTGAGCTTGACCTTGCCTGTTTCATCGCCTGCAAATGCGGCAGAGAAAACTCTGCGTGCAGAAGATGTAAAGCGTGCGTCAAGTGACCAGTATTCCTCGGGAACAAAGGCGTTGATTTCATTTTCTTTATCGACAATAAGTCTTACCGCAACAGACTGAACTCGACCTGCGGAAAGACCTCTGCGGATTTTCTGGCTGACAAACGGGCTGAGCTTGTAACCGACAAGTCTGTCGAGGATGCGCCTTGCCTGCTGTGCATTTACCATATCTATATCAACCGCACGGGGTGCTGACATACCCTTTTCGATACCTGCACGGGTGATTTCGTTAAAAGTAACTCTGTTCTTCTTTTTCAGGTCAAGATTGAGCAGGGTTGCAAGGTGCCACGAAATAGCCTCACCCTCGCGGTCAGGGTCAGTTGCGAGAAGAACGCCGTCGCTCTTCTTGACTGCGCTCTTGAGCTCGGTGACAAGCTTTTCCTTGCCCTTTACTATTTCGTACTTGGGTGCAAAGTCGTTGTTAACATCAACGCTCAGCTTTGAGGCGGGCAGGTCACGCACATGACCTACAGAAGCCATAACCTCGTAACCGTCGCCGAGAAAACCCTTGATTACCTTTGCCTTTGAAATTGACTCAACAATAACAAGCTTTGACATTTAAGTATGTCCTTCCTTTTCAAACAATTTTATATCTGTTGCCTGCACACTCTGTAATAAGCCCTTCGAGCTCAAGCTCAGTAAGGATCAGGGAAAGCGCAGGCGCATCAAGTCCGCTTTTGGTGACAAGCAGGTCGAAGCTCATCAGCTCACCGCCGAAAAGTTCATAAACCATAGCCTGTCTTTGTGACAAGTTTTCAGGAGCTCGCTTTTTGACGGGTTTGTCCTCCGCCTTTCGTTCAAGCGTGCGCTCAACCTTGTCAAAATTAATCAACTCGGGATAAGTATATACATAATCTTCAAGAACATCCGCCGCAGAAGTAATATGTTTTGCACCCTGTGACAGCAGAAAATTAGAGCCTACAAAAGCCGAGCTTATTACATCACCCGGTACTGCACCGACATCACGCCCTTGTGATACGGCGTGTCTTGCCGTGCCGAGAGAACCGCTTCTTTCACTTGCCTCGACAACAACCGTCATGAGCGACATACCGCTGATTATGCGGTTTCGCATAGGGAAGCTTGCCTTGGTTGGCTTTGAAAGCGGAAGATATTCGCTGATTACCGCACCGTTTTTGGAAACGGAATTTCGCAGAGCTTCATTTTCAGTCAGATAAGAAGCACCAAGACCGCAACCCATAACGGCAACCGTTTTGCCACCGGCACTTATCGCACCCTCGTGCGAAGCGGAATCGATACCCAAGGCACCGCCGCTGATAACTGTAACACCGGCTCTTACAAGCGAAGCCGCCAGACGGAAGGCAACCTCCTTACCGTAGAGAGAAGCCTCTCTTGCACCGACAATCGAGATACACAGCTTTTCCTTGAGGCAGCTTTTATCGCCGTTTGCATAAATCAGAGCCGGAGCATCCTTTATCATACCGAGGTGAATGGGATAAAATTCGCTGTCCTGAGGTATTATATGCCAGGAATTTGCCGCGCATATCTCAGCCGCTCTTTTTGCAGCAGACAAATCACGCTTTGAAAGCCTTGATATCTGTGCGGGGCTGAATACACCGAGCATACGCCACTCGATTTCGCTTGCCTCATAAAAAGCACGGGCACCGCCGAATTCATCCACAGCGGTAAGATAGTCCGAGCCTGCGCCCAGACACTCTGCAAGCCATATACGGTAAACATCCTCGCTGTAAGCGGAACTCATCTCATCAGCTCCCACATAATTATCGCCGCCGCCATTGAAGCGTTGAGCGATTCGGCCCTGCCACGCATAGGCACACGTACACGGTGCATACAGCTTTGCATTGTAGCCTCTTCCACGCCATTACCCTCGTTGCCGATAACACAAACCGTTTTTTCGCCAAGATCTGTTTTTGTGATATCCTCTGCGGAATCACTCGGAGTTGAAGCGAGGGTTACGTAACCCCTGTTTTCCAAATCCTTCATTGCTTCGGTCATATCGGAAACGGTTACAAGCGGCATACGAAGCATTGAGCCCATAGCCGCACGCTGTGCCTTAGGGTTGTAAACATCGCAGCAGCCGCACAGCACAGCACCGCCTATACCCAACGCCTCCGCCGTGCGGATAATTGCGCCGAGATTGGCGGGGTCCTGAATGTTTTCGAGCGCAACCAATTTTGCGCTACTATATATTTTATCTATATAATGTTTTTTGTCAATAGTTTTGCAAACACAAAATATGCCCTGAGGCGAAAAGGTATCGGAAAGCTTGAGCGCAATTTCTTCGGAAATTTCACAACTCTCCTTAGCCCTTGCTGTTATGAAATCCACCTCTTCGGCGTACTTTTCCTTTGCCTTTGAGGTATAGAAAAGCCGTACCGTTTCAACATTTGAGGCAGCGTCGGCACAAAGCCTTGCGCCCTCGAGAAAGAACATTTCCTCCTCACGGCGTGCCTTAGCGCTGTCGCGCAGGCGCACAGCCTGCTTTATCTTGTCGTTGTTTTTTGCAGTTAATACAGTCTGCATATTTATCACCAAAAAAGTGCAAGCCCACGGTTATATCCGAGGGCTTGACATAGTTATTGATTATTAAAGTGCTGCCTTTGCCTTCTCGCAGATTGCTGTGAATGCTGCGGGATCAGCGATAGCGATTTCGGAAAGCATCTTTCTGTTGAGGTTGATGCCTGCCTTCTTGAGGCCGTTGATAAGTGTTGAGTAGTTCATGCCGTTTGCCTTTGCAGCAGCGGAAATACGGGAAATCCAGAGACGGCGGAAATCTCTCTTCTTGAGCTTACGGCCGATGTA
>JAZRQW010000055.1:0-2364 GCA_045650165.1 Acutalibacteraceae bacterium
TAAGCACGTTATGTGCGAAAAGCCCATGGCAAAGACCTATGCAGAGGCAAAGGCTATGTGCGAGGCTGCAAAGCGCACAGGCAAGAAGCTCACAATCGGTTACCAGCAGCGCTGGAGAGACGATTCCATTTATCTTAAGGAAGCCTGCGACAATGGCGATCTCGGTGAAATTTACTATGCTAAGGCTATCGCTCTTCGCCGCCGTGCAGTTCCCACATGGGGCGTTTTCCTCAACGAATATGAGCAGGGCGGCGGTCCGCTTATCGATATCGGCACACACGCACTTGACCTTACTCTCTATATGATGAACAACTACAAGCCCAAGATGGTTGTCGGCACAACCTTCAAGAAGCTCGGCCAGCAGAAGAGAGCTGCCAACTCCTGGGGCGACTGGGATCCCGAAAAGTTTACGGTTGAGGATTCCGCTTTCGGTTTCATCGTTATGGAAAACGGTGCTACAATTACACTTGAATCCGCATGGGCACTCAACATAGCAGACCCGAGAGAAGCTATCTGCACACTCTGCGGTGACAAGGCAGGCGCAGACTTCTACGGCCCCGACGAGAGCCTTCGCTTCAACTATGTCAAGTACGGCAGACAGATTATTGAGACTCCCTCTTTTGACGCAGGCGGTGTAGCTTTCTATGAGGGTGACAGACATCCCGACCCCAAGGATGTTGAGTGCCGCGTATGGTATAACGCAATTCTCAACGACACAGAGGTTATGACAAAGCCCGAGCAGGCACTTGTTGTAACACAGATTCTTGAAGCTATTTACGAATCCGCAAAGACAGGTGAACCTGTTTACCTTAATAACGACTGATATATTAGGAGATTACTGAAAATGAAAATAGCAGTTCAGCTTTACAGCGTAAGAGATTGCATCAGCAACGCCGAAGATTTCTTCAAGTGCCTTGAAGAAGTCAAGGCTATGGGCTATGAAGGCGTAGAGTTTGCCGGCTTCCACGGTGTTGATGCCGCAAGCCTCAAGGCAAAGCTCGACGAAGTCGGCCTTGTCCCCGTCGGCGCACACATGGGTATCGGCGATTACCTGCCCGAAAAAATCGAGGAAACAGTTGCCTACCACAAAACGCTCGGCACACTTCACGCCGGTGTTGGCGGTGCAGCACACGATACTGTTGAGGAATGTGAATACGCTGCAAAGGCACTTGCCTACGGCGCAGAAAAACTCGGCATTCCCACCTACTATCACAACCACACAGAGGAGTTTACTCCCCTTGAAAACGGCAAAATCGGTATGGAAATCTTTGCCGAATACACAAAGCTTGAGGTAGATACATACTGGAGCCATTGTGCAGGCGTTGACAACTACAAGTTCATCACAGAAAACAAAGACAGTATCTGCCTGCTTCACGTCAAGGACGGTCTTAACCGCAAGCCCCTTTCCCTCGGCGACGGTGACTGTGACATAGCCGCTGTTGTCAGAGCTGCAAAGGATACAGGAATCGAATGGCTTGTTGTTGAAAATGACGACCCCGTACCCAACGGACTCGAAGACGTAAAGCGCAGCATAAACTACCTTAAAACTCTTATCTGACGGAGAAAAACACATATGAAAATTGGCGTAATTACAAACCTTTTAGGCAACAAGCCTTTTGAAGAGGCTCTGGAATATTTTGTATCGAAGGGCATTGAAATGGTTGAAATCGGTTGCGGCGGTTACCCCGGCACAGCCCATGCAGACCCTGATGTTCTTCTTAACGATGAGGCAAAGCTTGACGAGTTCAAGGCTCTTATCAAAAAGTACAATGTTGAAATCAGCGCACTGAGCTGCCACGCAAACCCCGTACACCCCAACAAGGAAATTGCAAAAGAGTTTGACAGCGCAATGCGCAAGGCAGTTCTTCTTGCCGAAAAGCTCGGCGTTCACCAGATCAACACCTTCTCCGGCTGCCCCGGCGACTGTGAAGATTCAAAAAATCCCAACTGGGTTACCTGCCCCTGGCCCAACGAATTCGGCGAAATTCTCGAATGGCAGTGGAATGAGGTTCTCATCCCCTACTGGAAAGAGTTTGTTGAATTTGCAAAGGCTCACGGCGTAGATAAGATTGCGCTTGAAATGCACCCCGGTTTCTGTGTTTACAACCCCGAAAGCCTGCTCAAGCTCAGAGCTGCTGTCGGCCCCGAAATCGGCGCAAACTTCGACCCCAGCCACCTTATCTGGCAGGGTATCGAGCCTGTTGCGGCAATCCGTGCACTTGAAGGCGCTATCTTCCACTTCCACGCAAAGGACACCAAGGTTGATAAGTATAACACCGCGAAAAACGGCGTGCTTGATACAAAGCACTACTCGGATGAGGCACACCGCTCTTGGATATTCCGCAGCGTAGGCTACGGCAACGG
>JAZRQW010000056.1:0-38127 GCA_045650165.1 Acutalibacteraceae bacterium
AGCCGTCACCAAAGGCGAACGCCATAATGCAAAGCTGTGCCTCAATTCCGAAAAGCTGAGCCATAGGCACAATAAGCGGAATAAGCAGGAAGGCTTTTGCCGAGCCTGAGCTGATGAAGAAATTCATCACAAGCACTATGAGGTAAACGAAAAGAATTATCATCCACGTGGGCATACCGCTTGCAGCTTCGACAGCCCAGTAAAGAATTGTGTCGAGAATTTTAGCTTCCGTGAGAATATATTTGATTGAGCTTGCAAGAAGAAGCATAAGCACGGCAGGCAGAATACCGACAACACCCTTGCCGAAATATTTACCTAAATCCTTGCCGTTCATACCTGAAACGAGCACTGCTGTAATGCCTGCAATGAGGAACATTACGGCAACAATAACCATCGTATAATCCTGCAAAGCGGTGATGAAGCCCGAGCTTAAAACGAGCAGCATACCAAAGCCGACAATTGATGCAAAGCTGATAAGACCCTTATCCATCTTTTTATCGGGAGTGAAGGGAATTTTGCTGATTTCGGCAGAGGTATTGACCGAAACCTTTTTGCCGTGTCTGAATGTAAAGAGAAAGAGGATAGCATAAATTACAACAAAGCCGACAAGGCGATACCAAATACCCGAAAACATAGGTAAGCCCGCAAGACTCTGCGCCACGCCGACTGTAAAGGGATTGCAAACACCCGAGGCAAAACCGCAGCCGGATGCAAGCAGACTCATAGCCATACCCGTCATAACGTCCCAGCCAAGGCTTACGGAAAGCGAAACAACAATCGGCACAAGCGGAATACACTCTTCAAACGAGCCGATGAAGGCACCCATAGCCATAAAGAAAAACATTACGACAGCCATCAGCTTATAGCGTGCACCGCCGAAGTGGTAGACAATTTTGTCGAGCATATATTTCATAAGTCCGTCAGCATCAAGACTGTTGAAAACGCCGCCGATAACAAGCAGGAAGACGATAATTGCTATCATCATACCGCCGCCGTCTGCACCCAGAACAAGCACAGGAGAAAGCAGCCACTTCCACACTGGCAGACCGCCGTCAACGTAACTGAAACCGCCTTCGGCATCGATTATCGTGTTGCCGCTTGCGTCGAGCGTTCTTGCAAATTCGCCGCCCGGGATAAAGAAAGTAAGAGCGTATGTAAAAATCATCAGCGCAAGTATAACCGCAATTGCGCCTGCAAACGATTTTACGCTGACGTTCAAGCCCTTCTTTTCGGTTTTATCAGACATTTTTATCACCTTCTAATAAATATGTCCGTTATTATACAAACTTCCGCATAATAATTCAATGTCAAATGTATATAAATTCCTGCTGATATTATCGCTTTTATACTGAATAATATATAAGGGTGATGAATTTTGAAAGATTATAATATTGAAGAAAAGAAGGCAAAGCTTTCAAACAACGAGATAGAAGAAGATTCGTTTGATATGGCAACAAAATACGGCAGGTGCAATGTTCAACCGACAAATGACACAGACAACACCTTCCCTGCTATTGCACAGGGATTGGCAGAAAAGCACAAAAGAGGAGAAAAATAAACAAAGGCAGAGAAGTTCTCTGCCTTTGTTTTATTCATCTGCTTCTTTGCGTACAAGTGCACCGGGGTGGATATTCTGCTCACACTTGAAGCTGCATTTCATCATCGGGTGAGGTGCAACATCTATGTGTTCACCGTTTTCGTTCTGCAAATCCTCAACTTTAATCTTCAGAGGCTCGCTACCCGAAACCATAATTTCAAGCTCATCGCCCTCGAAAAAGCGATTACGCTGGGTTACGTATGCTCTGCCGTTTTCGCAGGAATTTATCTCCGCCATAACGTTCCAGTTGCGTTTATAGACACCCTCGTAATAAATCTGCGCATCGTCCTTCGGGTCGCCGAAGAAGAAGCCTGTACAGTATTCCCTGTGGCTGACCTTACGGGTTTCGTCAATCATCCATTGCTCGGGCTTATAATCATCCGTAGGATTCTTAAGGTAGCCGTCAATCGCCGCTCTGTAGGCGTTTGTGACAACAGCCGTGTAGTAAGACGACTTCGCCCTGCCCTCGATTTTAAATGAACTGATACCTGCCTTTACCATTTCGGGGATGTGCTCAATCATACACATATCACGGGCATTCATAATATATGTACCGCTGTGGTCCTCACCTATCGGCAGATAAAATCCGGGACGTTTTTCTTCCATAATTGCATATTTCCAACGGCAGGGCTGTGCGCACTCTCCCCTGTTGGAATCTCTGTTGAGGAAGTAGTTTGACAGCAGACATCTGCCCGAAAAAGAAACACACATTGCGCCATGGACAAAACATTCAATCTCAAGGTCAGACGGTGTTTTGGCTCGGATTTCAGCAATTTCGTCAATAGACAATTCACGGGCAAGAACAACACGCTTTGCGCCCATATCGTACATAGCGTTGGCGGCGGCGTGGTTGACTATACCGGTTTGAGTAGAAATGTGGATTTCCATCCGGGGTGCAAGTTTTTTCACCATAGAAAGCACGCCCATATCGGAAATTATGAGTGCATCAACCTTTGCCTCAACCGCCCCCTCGATAATTGCAGGGAGCTTTTCAAGGTCGCTGTTATGGGCAAGGACATTGCAGGTCTGATATACCTTTATACCTTTGCCGTGGCAGAGTTCGACTGCGCTTTTAAGCTGTTCGGGATTAAAATTCTGCGGTGCGGCACGCATACCAAGGCTCGTTGAGCCGAGGTAAACGGCATCCGCTCCGTACATAACGGCGGCTTCAAGGCGTTCCCTGTCACCCGCCGGAGATAAAAGTTCGGGTTTAAACATAAGTCAAATTATCCTTCGTTGTCTTTGAGTACCTGTGCCCAGTTTGCCTGGAACTGGCTGTAGGTTGAAGCAAGATAAATCTTGCCCTTTTCATTATGGCAGAAGTAGAAGTAGTTTGTATCTGAGGGGTTGAGTGCGGCCTCAACAGCGGCAACACCGGGGTTGCAAATCGGGCCTGCAGGCAGACCGGAACGTGTACTGTTGGTGTCGTAGCCGCTCATATATGTGTTTGCCTTTGCCGCACCAAGCTCCTTTACAAGGTGATTGGTGACGTATTTCTTTGTAGAGTCACAACCAAGAGTCGGATATGAAGAACGGTTGTTAAGACGGTTGTGGATTACGGAGGAAACGTCCGCCATCTGGCTCTGGTCAGCAGCCTCCTTCTGAATAATAGAAGCGATTATGAGAATCTCATCCATCGTATATCCGAGTTCCTGAGCACGCTTTTCATAAACCTCGCTCCACTTTGTTTCAAAGTTGGCAAGGAATTTGCGTATAACACTGTTGGGGTTTTCGCCAATACCGCCCGACTTGTCACTGACAAAGAAATCGTAGGTATCAGGGAACATATATCCCTCGAGATAGTAGGCTCTTGAGCCGTCATTAGGAATTGTATTAACAAAGCCGTAATCAAACTCAACCTTGGCAAGAGCATCGTAGAGATACTCTTCCGGACAGACATCGTTGGCGGCGAGTTTCTGTATAATCTGAGGTATTGTCCAACCTTCAGGGAAGGAAAGGCGGATTGTTTCGCCTGAGGTTCTGTTCTCACGCATAGAGGTGAGCATACCCTCAACGCCCATATCGGCTGTAAGATAATGAATACCGTTGATGTAGGTTTTCGTGTCAAAGTGTCTGAACTTGGTCATCAGTTTACAGAACCACTCGTGTTTGATAAGTCCGTTATCGCCGAGAACATCGATAATCTCCTTGTAGTCGGCATCCTTTTCTATTTCTACGGTTACAAGCTCATCATCACGGTTGATGGCAAGCACGTCGTTTATGCAGGAAATGCAGTACATTGAAGCAAGCACGGAAGTGAGCACAACAACAATGCACACAAGCGCACGGCGCAGACGGACAACCTGGTCGGACTCCTTCTTGCGCTGTTTTGCCCGAAGCTGTTTTTCCTGCTTTTGTCTTTGCTGTCTTGCCTCCTCCTGCGCACGTCTGTGCTCAAGCTGCGCCTTACTGGGCTGACGGGCGGCAAAATATATCGCCTTGTTCTTCGGCTTTTCGGGCTCGCTTACAACAGGCTCGTCAAGAATTGATTCGTCAATATTAAGTTTGAAGTTTTTAACCGTATCCCGCCTGCTTATCGGAATATCCGCCGGGGTTGTCCCTGTAGAAAACACACCGCCTGAGGAAACTGACTTTGGTGTTTCAACAGGTTGGGCGGGTCTGACCGGCTCAACGGGCTGCTTTGCAACAGGTACAGGAGGTTCGGTTTTCGCCTTTTCCTCGTCGTGCTTTGCAAGCCACGCATCAAAGTCGTCATCAAATTCAATTTCAAATTTCTTTTTGTCGTCCATTTATGTAACTCCCGTCAACAAAAATAGTTATCTTTTTCAGTTACTATTATATCCACCTTGCGGTCAAACTTTCCGTGAGGCAGGCTTTCCTTTACCCAATCCGCATAGGCAAGCCCTATGCACGGACCCTTGTAGCCCGAAAGGAAACGGTCGTAATAGCCTTTACCGTAACCCAAACGGAAACCTTGCTTATCATAAACAAGGGCAGGCACAATGCAAACGCTCGATGTAAAATCCGTAAGCTTTCTGCACTTTTCGGGTATGGGTTCAAGCACTCCGAAGGCTCCCGACTCCAAATCTTCAAAACTGGTTATTACATAAAAATCCATCTCTCTCGTGCCGGGCACACAGCGCGGCACGGCAACAGTTTTGCCGAGCTTTGATGCACGCTCAATAAGCAGTTTGGTGTCAATTTCAACAGGCTTTGCACAGTAAAGCAAAACGGTTGAAACCTCGCGGAATTTCCAGAGATTCATAACCTTGCTCTGTATTTTAAAATCCATCCTCTGCTTTTCGGAGCGTGAAAGGGCTTTTCTCCACTCTATTGCGGCGTTTCGCAACGCCGCTTTTTCGGGTCTGATATCATTAATCATTGTAAAGCGACTCCCAAAGCTTTTCTGCTTTTTCTTTTCCTATAAACTGCTCGGCTATGACCTTGCCGAATTTAAGCGCAACACCGCACGCCTTTGCTGTTATTATTCTTCCGTCAACAACTACACTGTTATCTGAAACGGTTGCACCGTAAAGATATTCTTCAAAACCGGGGAAGCAGATTGCCTCCTTACCTTTGAGCAGACCTTTTTTGCCCAGTATGCTCGGAGCGGCACAGATAGCGCAGATGTATCTTCCGTTTTCATTTGCATAATCGATAAAGGAGTTTACCTCTGCCGAGTTTTCGAGATTTACCGTACCCGGCATACCGCCCGGAAGCACTACCGCCTGAATACTGTCATCGGGCTTTATATCACCGATTCCGCAGTCGCACACAACGGGAATGCGGTGTGAGCCGCTGACGGTTTTGCCCGTAACGCCTACGGTTTTAACATCAAGACCTGCACGGCGCAGAACATCAACCGTTGCGAGTGCTTCAACCTCTTCAAAGCCTTCGGCAAAGAATACGTATATCATTTTTCATTTCTCCTTTATTCGAGAGTTAGACCTATATATGAATTAAGCTGTGTAAGCTTTTGTGCTTTTTCGTCAAGCGGAAGGAGCATACCGTAGCGGTATTCATCACGCTTTTCACACGGAACTTTTATATATTCACCGCCGAAAACGGAATATATTGCACCGTCGGCTTCAAGTATATCCGTACCGTACCTTTCGTGCTCAGCAAGAATATAATCTATATGCTCACGGCACCAGACGAAACGGTTTTCCGCTTTTGGCACGGGCAGATTTTTTGCCTGTTTTTTTGCATAAAACGCTGTTTTATAACCAAAGCGTGCGTAATAATCAAAAAGACTTTTTTCAGCTGGAACAAGAGCGATAAAACTCTTGTTTTTCTCCTCTGCCTTTTCTTCTGCCAGCTTGAGAAGCTGTGACATATATCCCTTCGAGCGGTTCTCTATAAAAGTTGCGGCAGCAAAAAGGTAAAAACCGTTCACTCCGTCAAGCACACCGTCAATCAGGTAGAGTGCACTGACAAGCACACCATTGTCAATAAGCGGAACAAAGGTACAGCCCTTATGTGTATCGAGAAAAAAGTTTATATATTCCTCGCTGTCGCCAAACGCTTCTTTCCAAAGGCAAACAGCTTGTCTGCGGATTTCTTTGTTTTCAAACTTAACCAAAATCAATCACACTCTGCGCTGAATTTTTCAAGCCATATTTCGGGATAATAGGACTGCTTTGCCTTGCGCAGGCCCGGTGCGCCCGTATCCTCTTCCCTGTTGATAAGCTCGTATTCTTCCTTGAGCCTTACCGCCATTTCACGGTTAATTATGGGATACGCACCTTGCACAGCTGCATAGGCTTTTTCAAAATGTGTGCAGAAAATTTTATCATTGAGTCTTTCGCCAAAAGAGAATGCAACAATCTCACCGCCTGCGCGGATAAGACCGCCCCAAAGGCCAAGCTCATCATAATGAGCTATAGCTTCATTGAGCGCATTGTGCTCAGCAGAAATTGCTGTTTCGTCCTTATATTCGTTGAGCATCAGCCAACGCTCATTCATAGCAGCACATTGTCCGATATTTTCTGCCGTTATTTCTTCAAATGTCCACTCGGGATTGTTGCGTACAAAAGCGGAAATATGGTTGCGCTTACCGTGAAGCTTCTTGCCCGAAAGGGTTGCAAGCTTTTCGGCAGAATAGATATAGTCAAAGCGGCTGTCGTCTGCGATAAAGCTGAATTTATCGGGAAACAGACTTTCTATTCTTGTTTTATCTTCGGCTGAGCAACCTGCAATTACGGTACGGTTGCCGTCCTTCCTGGCATCAGCAATTATAAGCTCGACCATTTCGGCAAAATCACCCTCACCAACAGGACAGCAGTAGCAAACGCCGTCCTCAGTAACATACTTTGCGGTGAGCATTGAGCCGTGAAAAGCAACCTGAGTTTTGTATATTTTTCTCCATATAAACAGCGTACCGAAGCAGTATTCACAGCCCATATTTGCGGCCTTGAGAAGAATCTCATCCGCACGGGGCTTGTCCGCCAATGTTATCGGGTGAAAATCAAGCATAAATAAACTCCTGAGGCAAGGCCTCAACTATCATTTCGTGAATTTTCGCAATGCTGTATGGCTCACCGTTTTCCGCGCAGGTAATAACCGTCCAACCCATTTTTTCTGCGGCATACATAGCAGCCTCACGGCAACGGTAGAGATATTCAACATCTGCTTCGTGAACGTCCTTTTTCTCGCCCGTTTTTTCGCTTCGCAAAGACATAAGCTTCTGTGAAACATCAATGGGCATATCAAGGTAAACCACAAAATCGGGCTTGGGGATACCGAGCTTTGCATATTCAAAATCCTCGAGCCAGCCGAGATATTCGTCCCACTTGTCCCTGGGCATTTTTTCAAGCTGGTGGTAGGCATTGGATGTTGTGTATCTGTCGGCAAGGATTAATCTGCCGCCGTCGTAATCCGCCTGCCAATGCTGCTTGAAGCTTGCAAAACGATCCACCGCAAAGAAGGCGGAAGCCGCAAAAGCGCCGACATCTTCGGGCTTTTTGCCGAATGCACCGCCGAGATACATACGCACAAGCGTGCTCGACGGATCCTCGTAATCGGGCAGCTTTATCTGTTTATATGAACAGCCTGCCTGCTGAAAATACTTTTTGAGCAGCTCAATCTGTGTGGATTTTCCGCTGCCGTCAAGACCTTCTATTACTATCATTCTGCCCATATTTCCCGCTCCTTAAAACATAGTTCACCTAATTATACAGATTAGATTATAACATATAAATATTTATATTTCAATCAGTATTTTCTCTCTTAATTTTCTGTTTACAAATTTTAACAAATATGTTATATTACACATCAGAGGCATAAGTTTGTGCTTCAAATCAAAACACTATGCACAAAAGGAGAGTTATATTATGTCAAACCTCAAGGGTACAAAGACCGAAAAAAATCTTATGGAAGCGTTCGCAGGCGAAAGCATGGCACGCAATAAATATACATACTTTGCTTCCAAGGCAAAGAAAGACGGATATGAGCAGATTTCCGCCCTCTTCCTTGAAACCGCAAACAACGAAAAGGAGCACGCTAAAATCTGGTTCAAGCTCCTTGGCGGTATCGGCACAACAGAAGAAAACCTCAAGGCTGCCGCCGCAGGCGAAAATGAAGAATGGACAGATATGTACGCCCGCATGGCAAGAGAAGCAAGAGAAGAAGGCTTCGATCAGATTGCAGACCTTTTTGAGGGCGTAGCCGCAATTGAAAAAGAGCACGAGGAAAGATACCTCAAGCTCCTTGAAAACGTTGAAAAGGAAGAGGTTTTCAAGAAGAATGTCAAGACGGTATGGATCTGCCGCAACTGCGGTCACATTGTCGACAGCGAATCTGCACCGGAAAAATGTCCCGTTTGCGCACATCCGCAGGCATATTTTGAGCTGAGAGTAATAAACTACTGATACAGTTTATTACAAAGGAGTTTGGCATTATGAAATATGTTTGCGACGTCTGCGGTTGGGTTTACGACGAGGAAAAGGGTTACCCCGAGGGCGGCATAGCTCCCGGCACAAAATTTGATGATATACCTGAAGATTTCGTCTGTCCCCTGTGCGGTGTCGACAAAGATATGTTCAGCAAGGAATAACAAAAAGATAACGGACAGCAACCTCACGGTTGCTGTCCGTTTTGCATTGTGTGGTAATATTATTTCGCCTTTCGGTCAATCAATGCGGCCAATTTCAGGACGGCGGCCTGGGTTTTACCGTCCTTTATTTCGTTTGTGAGCACCATATTGACCGCATCTGCAAGCGGTATATATTCGACATTCAGAAACTCGTCCTCGTCAAGATTCTGCTCTACCTGAACAAGGTCACGCGCGGCGTAGAGATAGATGATCTCGTTTGTATAACCGGGGGTCGGGTAAAATTCGCCCAGGCTGATAAACTGACCCGCCTTAACACCGCCTTCTTCCTCAAGCTCACGCTTGCCGGCTTCAAGCGGATTTTCTCCTTTCTCGAGCTTACCTGCAGGAAGCTCAAGCACCTCTTCCATATAAGGGTAGCGGAACTGTCTGACAAAAATGAGCTGCATATCATCGGTCAGCGCGGCAACGGTTACACCGCCGTTATGCTCGACGAATTCACGCACAGCCTCTCTGCCGTCAGGCAGACCTGCGATATCCACACGCAGGTTTATGATTTTACCTTTATAAATCGTATTTTTGAATACGGTTACTTCAGTCGTTTCCATCCTCTTCACCCTCCTCAAAATTAAGCCTTTCTTCCTCAACAACGAGAGGACGCTTCATAACACGGCCGTTGATATTCATAATATACTCACCGAGCAGGCCGATAAAGAACATCTGTATTGAACCCATAAGGAAAACACCGATAAGAATGGGAGTTGTACCTGCAGGGAAACGGTACCAGTTGACCAGTTTCAGCACAAGATAAATCAGAGCAATAACAAAGCCTATAACGGAAAACGCACCGCCTGCAAACACGGCAAGACGCAGACCGATTTTTGTGTAGGAAGTGAAGGAGAGCATAGCCGCATCGTAAAGGCTGTAGAAATTGTTGTGGGTTTTACCTGCCCTTCTCTGAGGCTGTGTGTACTCGATTTCCTTTCTTTCGGGACCAAGCTCGGCAACAATACCGCGGATAAAGGGCTGGGGGTCATCAAGTTCGCGCAGAGTTTTTACAAAGCTCTTGTCGTAAAGACCGAAGCCTGTGAAATGCTCAATCTGCTCTACGTTGCTCATCTTCTTTATAGCCTTGTAGTAGATTGAGCGCAGAGCATACATTATTTTGCTTTCCTTGGACTGGGTTTTGACACCGATTACGACCTTATAACCGTTTTCCCATTCCTTTACAAATTTGGGTATCAGCTCAACAGGATCCTGAAAATCGGCACAGATTGTGATACAGCAATCGCCGCTCGTATTGAGGATTCCGTAATAGGGGCTGTTGAACTGACCGAAGTTACGGCAGTTGAAAATAGCTCTGACCTTTTTGTTTTCCTTGCAGATTTCACGGATGATTTTTCTTGTGTTATCCGTTGATTTGTTGTCAATAAAGAGAATTTCATAATCGTACTGCGGCAAGTTTGTTTCAAGCTCATTCTTTACCGCCTCGTAAATCGGGCGTGCGTTCTCTTCTTCGTTATAGCACGGAATCATTACTGAAATTTTCTTTTTATCCATTTTTCTCTACTTCCTTCAGCCAATTTATTGTACGCTTTATTCCTTCTTCATATCCGATTTCAGGCACAAAACCCGTATCGGTTGTGAGCGTAGAAATATCCGCACAAAGATACATAACCTGGTTTTCGTTATAAGGCAGGGCACCTAATCGGATTTCGCCGCCTGCCGATTTTTTCATAATCTCAATATAATCCTTAAGCGGCCTTGCTTCACCGCTTCCGAGGGTATAAACAGCACCGTTTCTGCCGTTTATTGCAGCAAGGTAAAAGGCTGTTGCGGCATCGTCGCAATAGAGAAAATCCCACATCTGCTCTGCGGGAGTAAACTCTGCCGTTGCACCGTTCATCAGCTTTTTCAGCGAGGAAACGGTGATTGTGAAATCGTTATCACCCACACCGTAAACGCTTAAAATCCGAAGCCACACGTGCTTTATGCCGTATTTAAATGCCAGCTCACGGGATTTTTCACCTGCCGAAAGTTTAGCCTTGCCGTACTCGTTTTCGGGGTTACAGGGTGTATCGGGTGAAAGCTTACCCTCTACCCTGCCGTATTCCGCCTGCGAGCCTGCGCCGACAAAGGTTTTACAGTTAAGTAACTTTGCCAACTCCACAGCATCAAGCGTATATTGCACGTTTTTTTGCTGAATTTCAGCGTTATTTCGCATTGCACCACTTGTACCGCCCCACGCAAAATGAAACAGCACATCGCAGTCACAACAGATTTTTGCCTTTGCAGACAACATATCGGAAACGTCTGCTTCTACAATATGAACACTGTCATTTTTTATTATATTGTCCAGTTTCTTTGAACCGGGTCTGACAAGGGCAAACACCTCGTGACCCTCTGACACAAGCAGGCGTATCAGAGCTGACGCTATCATACTGCTTGCGCCCGTTACAACCGCTCTCATAAATTGACAGCCTCGATTATTGTTTTCGCCATATAGTCAATCATTTCGTCTGTCATTCCGGGGTAAACGCCAACCCAGAAGGTATCGTTCATAATTAAGTCGGTATTTTCAAGAGAACCGACTACGCGATAGCCCTCACCGCTCGCCCTCATTTCGTCAAAGCAGGGGTGCTTTGTGAGGTTGCCGGCAAAGAGCATACGGGTCTGCACACCCTTGCTCTCAATATACGGCACTACCTTTTTGCGGTCAATGCCCTCTTTACAGGTGAGCAGGAAACCGAACCAGCTCGGGTCGGAATTTTCGCAGGGTACAGGCAGAATGAGCTTATCCGAAACGCATTCAAGTGCCGCACGAAGGCGAGCAAAATTGTGCTTTCTTCTCTCAACAAAGCCGGGGAATTTTTCAAGCTGTGCACAACCGACAGCCGCCTGCAAATCTGTTGCCTTTAAGTTATAGCCGAAATGTGAATAAACATACTTATGGTCGTATCCGTAGGGCAATTCGCCGTACTGACCGTCAAAACGGTGACCGCAGAGGTTATCCTGACCTGAAGCGCAGGAGCAATCACGACCCCAGTCGCGCATTGAATGCATAATTTTTGAAAGCAAGGGATTATCAGTATAAACCGCACCACCTTCGCCCATAGTCATATGGTGAGGCGGATAGAAGCTGGATGTGCCGAGGTCGCCGAATGTACCCGTGAATTTTTCTTCACCGTCGAGGGTGTACTTTGAGCCGAGGGCATCGCAGTTATCTTCAATCAGCCAGAGGTTGTGCTTATCACAGAAATCCTTTACTGCCTTTATATCAAAGGGATTGCCGAGGGTGTGAGCTATCATAACCGCCTTTGTTTTTTCGCTTAAAGCCGATTCAAGCTTTGTTACGTCGATATTGTACTGCGGAATTGTTACATCAACAAAAACGGGTACAGCACCGAACTGAATTACAGGTGTGACTGTGGTCGGGAAGCCCGCCGCAACGGTGATAACCTCATCCCCTCTTTTAACTGCTCTTTCACCCAGCAAGGGTGAAGTAAGAGTCATAAAAGCGAGCAGGTTTGCGCTCGAGCCCGAATTGACGAGAGCGCAGAAACGCACACCGAGGTACTTTGCAAGTCCCTTTTCAAACTGTGTTGTGTATCTGCCTGCGGTAAGCCAGAATTCGAGAGCAGAATCGACCAGATTGACCATTTCATCAGCATTGTAAACACGGGAAGCGTAAGGGATACGCTGTCCCTCTTCAAAAGGCTTTTTGTTATTGTGATAGGTTTCGCAGTATTCTGCTACCGCCTTGAGTATTTCATTTCTTGCCTGAATTTCGTCTTTCATTTTAAAACCTCTTATTTCTTAGCTTTGCCCGATATGGTAAAACGAACAAGCACTTTGTTTCTGATAAAGTCCGCAAGTTCCGGACAGTATTGCGACAGCCACAGATAACCCCTCACCATAATTGATGCAGACAGCGGCTTTTTATCGCGTGCCATATAGAATCCATGTATTTTTTCAAGCAACGCTCTGTCAGCCTCGCGCTTTATGAGAGACATTGCCATTGCCTTGATTTCTTTTTTTGTGTTTTCAATGTCAATCGGCTGCGGATTCCAATCAATTTTATCAAACTCGTCCGGAGTATAAAGATGAAGATATCTGTCAATCCAGCCATAGCGTTCATCAAAACTGTCGCGAACGAGAATAACCGGAATACCCATAGCCATACACGGAGAAGCGCAATGAAGACGCGAAGTAATCACTAATGAGGCTTCATTGTAATATCTTTCATATATCTTCCGTGTTGCCGCCTCACACTCTTTTGTAAGCACCTCTACGCTTTCGGCATCATTTACCGTTATTTCGTGAGAAACATATTCGGCGTTCTTTTTTATTTTGTCCGGAATATATTCGTCAATTGACGGATGCGCATCAACAATAAACACCTTACCGTTAGTGGGGGTATGCTCACGTTTTGGAAAAAGCACCGTCATACAGCCTGTCAAATACGCATCGTACCCATACTTTTTCACTGCGTTATAAGTTGCCTCGTCACGGCAGCCTATTACACCGGATTTTTTCCAAAAAGCAGTATTCTTCAGATACTTTGAAGAAGTAGTGTACAACCCGAGAAACACAGGAACAATGTCATCGGAAGCCGGGAAAGACGGATATTCACGGTTATAGTAAAAATATCCGTTTAAAGGAAGAACAACTTTTTCGCCTTTATAACTTGCAATATCCTGAAACGGAATATCAATAGTATCCTCTCTTCCGATGCCCATTTCCTTATATATAAGGTCTATTGCCAACGTCTGCACAAAATCGCCAACGTTACAAACCGTTGAAGAAGAAACAAATTCTCTGGAAAACACAAGCCGTCCGTATTTCATTTTCAGACCTTCTCCTCCGTTTTCTCATTCCTAAACAGTATTACCAATCCGCCGCCTGCGGTAAACACAAGGCGTAACGTATTGGCAATAAGGCTTGCAACAACAAAGCCCTGCAAACCGTCGCGGTTTGTAAAAATCATGCTCAATGAAAAAAACACAAGCACATAAACAATTTGAATTACAAGCTGCCATTTTTCGCTGCAGAAAGTGAGCATAATAGTCAACAACAAACTTGATGCAAAGCAGATAATCTGCGAAAGATTTGCAAGCGTAGATATAGCTAAAACGTTGTCGTAAATATCGGGATAGAGCAATTTTACAAACAACGGCATAACCAAGGTTATACCTGCAAAAAGCACCGTGCCCGCCACAAGCACTGCGCCTGAAACCAACGCAAAGCTCTTTTGAGTTATCGGCTTTGTTTTACCCTTGGTAAGATAGCCTATAACTACACCGTTGAGCGGACCGACAAGAAGTGCTGCCGTTTTGCCGAGCAAAGACGCAACATAATAAACCGTAACAGTTGAAGAATCAATAAGATGCTGTAACAGAACCCTGTCAAGATTCAGTACCATATTCACCAACAAATACGATGCTGCAAGCACAAGCACTTTTTTGCTGATATATACGGTATTTTCAGATTTTTGCAAAGGCCTGTATATATGCCCTTTAACAACAAGGAGAAGCCATACAGCCGCTTCACCGAGCACGAAACACAGTATCCAACTTTTTGTAAGCGGATAAAGCAAAGCGCCCGAAATATAGCCGAAGGACAAAACAAGGTAATAAACAAAATAACCTTTGTAATTAAGCTCCATACGGTATTCAACATCGCCGTAGTAACGCAGGGTTGTGAACACTAAAAGCAACGCCGCCATTACACAATCTACTATACCGTTAAAATAGCCGTTGCACACGGCAAAAAATATTACCCCCGAAACAGCAAGCAAGGGCAGCATTGACAAAAGCGAATCACCGTTGAGAACGGTTTTGCTTCTGCCCTCAACAAGGCGGATATTGTTCGCCGCCAGACCGACGGAAGGCGCAAAAACCGCCACAATACCAAGCACATAAAGCACATTTCCGAAGGCGGCTTCGCCCATCTGCCTGTTAAGAAGAGGATAGACAAAAGTCTGAAGCACGCCGTTCATCGTTACCAATGCGGCGATGCTCCATATAAAATCCGTTGCAAACTTCTTCTTAACCTGCATTAATCAAACATTACCTTTCCTGTAACGAACACATTATTCCGGATATGTTTCTGCACCACCGAAATTAACAAGAATATAATCACCTTTATCGACTATGCTTCCATCTTTCGGCCACTCGGGCAAATCTTCAGCAACAACAAGAGCTTCATTATACATCTCCTGTGTGCCCTGTTTAAAATCATAACCAAGATATGAAAAGAACTTCAGCAGTTCTGTGTTCACTTCATCAAATGCCTCTATACTCCACGTTATATAAGGCACACATATTGTTTGGGGTATTCTGTACGCTTTATCCTTTTGCTCAATACCTGCAAGCGTCTTTACCGCCGACATTGCTTTGTAACCCAAAGAATCCTCGGATAAATACACATTCTTCCGGAAATCTCCGCCAACAGTGTAACTGCCGGTAAAAACAACAGGTTTTTGAGTATCGAATTCCGAATTGAGCTTGAATGCAATTTGCTCAACCGTCTGCTTCTCGTTCTGATAGCGCATTTCCTCAAGATTGAACCAATAATTGATTTCCGTAACCTGATTAACGCATATCAACACAAGAAGCGCAACAACGGCACGGCTGAGAAAAAGTGAAAAGCGCGCCCTGTAATTCAAAACCAAAGCGGTTACGGCAAAGGCAATAAAACCGACAATAAAAGCCGTCGGCTGAGCGGTCCTGTATGGTGCAGCGGTCATTGTTAACACCGTATTGATTGCCGCAGAGGAAACCAAGCCTATAAAAGCCAACAGATATTTAACATCCCTCTTGCGCAAAGAAAGAACAAGGAAAACTATTGCGCCTGTGATTACCGCACCATCAAAAACAGTAACCGGTAAATAATAAAGTGCAGGCAAAGCCCACTTTGCAACACAAGATTTCACAAGCCCGACCAGGCTTTCAGCAGATATTGCAAAAGCAACCGTATTGTTAGCGTTTACCGGAAGATGCGTATCGCTCAGGCTCACAACAACGGTCTGAACAATAAATTCCGACAACACCGCAAGAACAAGCGGCAAAGCAAAGCTCAGACCGAAAACAACAAAGCTTCTGAAGTTAAAATCTTTACTGCTTTTCTGCGAGAGCATTTTTAAAATAAGAAGTGCAAAAACCGCACCGTAATAAACAAAAAGCACGGACTCATACCACGATGCTACAAACATAAGCAACACCGTTGCAATAACTGTATTTTTTGCAGATTTTGCAAAATACGACTTTTCATCAACCGCACATATAATTGTCAGCAACGCCACAGACACCAGAAACATGCCAAGGCCGACAGACAATGTACAACCGGCATAAACAAACACCTCAGCGTGCAAAGGAAACGTAACAAAAAAGCACGAAAACAAAAGCTGAGGCAATTTGTTTTCTGTAGTGTAAACACGGTCAAACAGCACGCAAAAAACTATCGCAGAAAGGGTCAGGAATACTATACCCAAAAAATCTATAACGCCTGTATTCACGCCAAAGGTATCTAACAGAACATTAAGAATTATTCCGGTAAACCGTCCTTGTGCCGCAATATATCCGTCAAACACATAACGCTCGCGTGACAAATCATCATTGCTTACTGAAGGATGTGTAACAAAGAAAAGATAGGAAGCAACAACCGACAGCACCAATATGATAATGTACGGTTTGTTGTTCAGATATTCCCGCACGCTCAACAACGGGCTTTTCTTTGTGTTATCTTTATATACCATAGGTATCTCCTCGATTAATCAAAAGAAGAATTCGCTTATCTGCCCGTCAAGTTTGGCTCTGCAGTCCTCTCCTGCCGCCCATACACGAGTCCACTCGACTGTTTTTTCAACAGCCGTTGCGGCATCCCACCTGGGTTGCCAACCAAAAACTGTTTTGAGCTTTGTGCAATCCAGCTTGAGGAAATTCGCCTCATGCGGACCTTCTTTATTGAGGACGGTATAGCTCTGGCCGCCACCCCAGCTGTTACAAAAACAGGTAGCAAGTTCACCCGTTGTAAGGCAGTCGCTCTCATTCGGGCCGACATTGTAATAACCGGCAAAGCCGATATCTTTATACTGTGCCTGAGCTATCATAAGATAGACATAAAGCGGCTCTAACACGTGCTGATACGGACGGACGGAGTTCGGGTTGCGCACAACAATAGGCTCACCTTTAACAGCCGCACGCACACAATCGGGAATAATACGGTTATCAGCAAAATCTCCGCCGCCGATAACATTGCCTGCCCTTGCGGTTGAAACAGCAACGCCTGCTTTATCGAAGAAAGAACGCTTGTAGCTGTGTGTTACAAGCTCCGAGCAGGATTTAGAATTGGAGTACGGGTCAAAACCGTCAAGCGGCTCGCCCTCTTTCATAGGCGTACCGCTCTCGTTATTCTCATAAACCTTATCGGTTGTTACATTAAGCACAGATTTAACACCATCGCAAAGTCTTACACATTCCAAAAGATTGGCCGTACCCATAACATTGGTTTCATAGGTGTACAGCGGCTGTTCATAAGAGGTCAGAACAATGGGCTGTGCGGCAAGGTGAAAAACTATTTCCGGCTGAAACTCATCGAAAACAGCCTTCAGCTTATTATAATCGCGGATATCGCCTATGACGGAGTTCATACCGTCCGCAATATCTGCCGCGTCAAAAAGGCTCGGCTTTGTAGGTGCTTCAAGGGCATAGCCTGTAACAACCGCACCTGCATTCACAAGAATACGGCTCAGCCACGCGCCCTTGAAGCCCGTGTGACCCGTTACAAGCACACGCTTATTTTTATAAAAAGATAAATCAAGCATTTATATCACCACAGTTTCCAGGGCGCAGTATTTTCCGCCCAGAGCTTTTCGAGAAGCTGTTTGTCGCGCAGAGTATCCATACACTGCCAGAAGCCATCGTGCTTATATGCACCGAGCTGACCTCGGCGTGCGGCTTCTTCGAGAGGATATTTTTCAAACACGGTTGTATCACCCTCGATAAGGTCAAATATTCCGGGCTCAAGCACCATATAGCCGCCGTTGATAAAACCGCCGTCCTGCGCTGTTTTCTCACGGAACTCATTGACGGCATCTGTTTCATCTATATCAATTACGCCGAAACGCTGATTAAGGCGGATTGCTGTAAGCGTAGCCATTCTGCCGCTGTTTTTGTGATACTCGACAAGCTTATTGATATCAACATCAGCAACGCCGTCACCGTAAGTGAGCATAAAGGGTTCATCGCCAATATACTTCTGCACACGCTTTACTCTGCCGCCGGTCATTGTGTTAAGACCCGTATCAACAAGAGTAACTTTCCAAGGCTCGGAAAAATTGTTGTGCACGGTCATTTCACCGCCGTTGGCAAAATCAAAGGTAACATCGCTTCTGTGCAGAAAATAATCCGCAAAAAATTCTTTTATGGAGTGCTGCATATATCCGCAGCAGATAATAAACTCGTTAAATCCGAAGTGAGAGTAGGTCTTCATAATATGCCACAGAATGGGCATACCGCCGATTTCAATCATAGGCTTGGGCTTGAGGTGGCTTTCCTCACTGATTCTTGTGCCAAAACCGCCCGCAAGAATTACAACCTTCATTTAAACACTTCTCCTTTTAATATAAATATACATTGTAATTATATCACTATGTATTCCCCTTTGCAAGTGAAAATTGCATAATATGCAATCTTGACTTTTTGCCTCAGCAAGTTTATTATATATGTAATTGTATCGCACGGAGGGAAAAGAAAATGGATTTCAGACCCGGTGTTTATATTTTAAGTTCAAGCGAATGTAAAGAAAAAATGTGTGCCGCCGCAGGCAGAATTTCAACTCAGCCCGGCAACGCGCTCGGAATATGGGAAAAATCGCAGGACGATGAAAAGAACGCTAACCTTATTGACAAGGTCACCCGTTCCGGCCACAACTCCACGGTTGAGCACATTATGTTCAACCTTGCCTTCAACGATGTTTCCGTAATCGTTGAGCAGTTTATGATTGAGTTCCGTCTTGCATCGTTCACAGTAAAATCACGCCGTTACGTTGATTTTTACGACGCAGGCTACTATGTACCCGAATTCAGAAATGAAGAAAACAAAGCAAAATATCAACAAACTATCGATTCTCTTTTTGAAACCTACAAGCTCCTCACGGACAACGAAATTCCGAAAGAGGATGCCCGTTTTGTTCTGCCCTACTGCTTCCTGAGCAACTTCTTCTGCTCACTCAACGGCAGAGAGTTGTTGCACGTGCTCCACGCAATGCTCCACGGCAGAGGAAGCAAGAGCCCCGAAATCAAGGCGCTGGGCGAACAGCTTCTTGCACAGGCAAGAGAAATTGCACCCGGTGTACTCACAGGCTTTGAGGAGCGCAAGCCCAAGAAGAACGACACGGTTGACCTTTGCTTTATTGCAAAAACCGCAAAGGCAGAGGCTGAGCTTGTTGAATACATAGGCGGCAGCAAGGATGCGGCAAAGACTGTTGCAACAGCCGCAATGCTTGAGAACAACACATTCTCGGCAAACGATATAAAATCAGCCGTAGAAAACGCAGAAACAAGAAAGCAGATTATTGACGCCGTGCTTAACTGCTCGCGCCCGAGAGCACTCGAAAGCGTACAGTTCACCTTTGCACTCAACAAGGTATCTTTATCAACTCTCACCCACTTTGCACGCCACAGAATCCACTCAATTCAGGTACCTGCGCTCGACACGGTTGACAGAAACGATTGGGTAATGCCCGAGAGCATAAAGGCAAAACCCGAAATGCTCGAAGCATACAACAACGCTTTCAATTCGGCAGTTGCTCTTTATGAAGAATTGAAGGCAGCAGGCGAAGATGATGCACTCCCCTACCTCATTTTAAGCGGCAACACACTGAGCATTGTTTCCACAATGAATGCCCGTGAGCTTATGCTCTTTATGAAGCTGAGAAGCTGCACGAGAGCGCAGTGGGAAATTCAGATTTACGCCAACAGAATGCTCGAAATTCTCCGAAGCGAAGAGCCTGAATTATTCGGCAAATACGGCCCGAGCTGCTATGCAGACGGCTTCTGCCCCGAAGGCAGACTTTCCTGCGGCAGAGCAGCGGAAATCAAGGCAAAATACAGTATATAAAAGTTTAACGGCAGAGGAAACCTCTGCCGTTAATTATTTAAAATCAGAATTTCAAGGCATATTTAAGAGCATTGAAGATATTTTCAAAGAAACAGATTACTGCCGCAAGGGCTTTGTCAAAAGCGTTGTCGTATTCTGCATAAGGTTCGCTCGTCTGCTCGGCAAACTCGCCGTTTACATACTCATAAAGCGTTGTTTCGATTGTGCCGCTCTGTTCGTCAAGAGTTACTGTGCGCACACCGTAAGGGCCAAGCTTTGAGAACTGACAGCCATAGGTCATACCGAAGGTAACACCGTCCCACACACCTGTGAATCCACTTGTGTGCCAATGGCCGAAGAAGGCGCCGACAACATTTTTATCCTTATAAGCTTTAAAAACATCGGTTGTTGTGCCGGGCTCAATAACACCCTCTGCGTAACCGTAGGCAATATCACCTTTGAGACGGTATGTCTTTGTGCCGCTGATGAGTGCACCCTCGTCAAAAATTGTACACTCTTCGTAGAGGTTGCCGACATCGTCAAGAGGTATATGCTCAAACACAACGCCGGGTACACCGCCGTTATCGTAGGAAGTGAACCACCTGAGCTGTTCTTCGCTGAAGCCCTTGCCGTTGTCGAGCATCCATAAGCCGAAAGAAGGCTCACCCGAAGCGGAATAAACGGGAACGTAGTAATCAACCTTTGTTGAAAGCATATCGCAGTATTCGGTAGTGATACAGTTCGGATATTCAGCGTAAATTGCCATCCAGTCCTCGAGAGTAACATCGCTGCTGTAATCGTTATTACCCTGTGTTACGGCGTAAGGAATACCCGATGCTTCAAGGGGAGCAAAAATCTGCGCAACCGCTGCTTTTGTATTTGCGAGTGTTGCCTCGTAATCGCCGTCAACGGTGACGCCCTCTTTAAAAATTTCGCTGTCAGAAATATCGCCTGCACGGGAGTTTTCAACAAGGTCTCCCGTGATCAGAATAAAATCGGGGTCTGTTGCCGCGATTGATTTTTCTATAAACTCAATGAGCCCATCGGCAATGCAGGCATCCTCCTGCGGGTCGGTAAGCTGTAAAACAGTGAACTTTCCGTCTTCACCGAAAGTGAGCTTGGTCAACTCTTCGCCGTCTTCGGCGTTTACGCCGAAAGCAAGAAACGAACAGAGCACACAAAGAGCGAGCATTAAAGAAATAAACTTCTTCATTTTATTTTCCTCCTTGGCATTAAAATTCAGTTTATTAAAAATCCCCGACGAACTTGCCGGGGATTTCTGTTTTATTTTGTAAGGAGTGATGCCGCATCCTTATCGAGATAAACGACAACATCGTCGTGATTCTGGAGGATGGAAGCAGGAAGCTGAGGTGTAACCTCACCCTCGATCATGCCCTTGACAGCCTGTGCTTTACCTGCGCCGGTTGCGACAAGGACTATCTTCTTTGAGCGCATAATCGAGCCGATACCCATAGTCATTGCGTAACGAGGCATCGGAGCATCGTCAAAATAGATGGAGTTTGCGTTGATTGTGCTTTCAGAAAGGGTAACACGGAAGGCTTCGTCAGTAAATGCATCTGCAGGCTCATTGAATGCGATGTGACCGTTGTGACCGATACCCAGAAGCTGAACATCAATACCGCCCTTTGCCTTGATAGCCTCGGCATAACGCTTGCTTTCTGCGTCGTAATCGGTTACGTTGCCGTCAAGGAAACCGACGTTTTCGGGGTTGATGTCAACGTGGCTGAACAGATTCTGGAACATAAAGGTATAGTAGCTGTTCTTGTTATCCTTGGGCAGGTCGCAATATTCGTCAAGGTTGAAGGTGCTTACATCCTTGAAGCTGACCTTACCCTGCTTGTAAGCCTCGACTACGTAGTTATAGGTCGGAACAGGTGTTGCACCTGTTGCAAGGCCGAGCACGCAAGAAGGATTTTCGTTGACAAAGTCAACATAAAACTGACCGAGCTGCTCGCCAATCTGCGCTGCATTTTCAAGTACGACGATTTTCATTTTTGTGTTTTCCTTTCTGTTATATGTTTATGCAGTTTATTATTTTAAAAAACAATATCCTTATATATTTCTTCAAGCTCTTTTTTCACCTTGTCGCTTGAATATTTCTGAGCTCTTTCACAGGCTTTTCCGCCCATTGCAAGGCAAAGATTTTTATCATTATAAAGTTTTTCAAAAGCTTTTGCACATTCCTTCGGGTCATCCGTCGGGACAAAGAAGCCGCTCACGTTTTCTTCAACAAGTTCGTTGTGTCCTCTGTTGTGGGCGACCACTGCCGCCTTTTTGCTGAACATACCCTCGATTATATTAACGGGCAGACCCTCACGATAGCTGGCAGAAGCCACAAAATCGCTGATTTTCAGCAATTTATCAACATCCGTGCGGTAACCTAAAAGCAGTGCCGAATTTTCAACGCCGAGTTGATTTATGAGAGCTTTAAGCTCTTCTTCACTGTCTCCCGCACCTGCAAAAATAATTTTGAAATCAGGGCAGGATTCTTTGAGAAACTTAAGAGAATTTACAAGCAGTTTCTGGTTTTTGTTGGCGTTGAGCTCGCCTGTGCAAAGGCAAAGCACATCCGTATCATTAAAGCCGTATTCCGCTCTTAATTTATTCTTTGTTTCTTCGTCGATATCGGTATATTTCGTTGCATCCACACCGACACCGTGGATACGCTTTACCGTTTTGCAGAGTTTTAATCGCTTTGCTCTCGCCTCATCCTCATCGCCGATGGTTATAAGACAATCGGTAAAAAGCGAACCGCAGAATTTTTCGAGCGGATAAAATATGAGCCAATTGAGCTTTGATGCACCTTTATAAAAGTGAAAGCCGTGTGCTGTATAAATAACCTTCGTGCCGTTTTTTCTTACTTTCCTTGCGGCAAGGCGAGTTAAAATTCCGACAACGGGCGTGTTACAATGAACAACATCGTACTCACCCGAGTCAATCAATTTTTTGAGTGATTTATACGCCGCAATATTTTTTTCACTTAACGGTGAACGGTCAAAATCAATATCGTGAAAAGCATCAATTCTGTCTGTCAAGCGTTGCAAAGGCTCCTTATCAGACATATCCTTTGCCGCTATATGTACCTCGTACCCGTTTTCGTGAAGCAAATCGATAAGAGGAAAATGGAAAGCGGTAAAGTGATAGTGCACAGACGCGGTCAGCAAAGCTTTTTTCATTTCATTGTCTCCCGTGTACCTTTGAATTCTTCCATAGTTGCAGAGGTTTCGCTGCTGATTCCCTCACGCTTGAGCACATTGATAACGGTTTTGAAAAGTATTTTTATATCCAATAACGGGCTGATGCTTTCAACATATTTAACATCCCACTCAAACTTCTCTTCCCAGGTAATAAGGTTTCTGCCATTGACCTGGGCAAGGCCCGTAAGACCGGGACGGACATTGTGGCGCATAGCCTGTCTTTCGTTATACAAAGGCAGATACCTTACAAGCAACGGTCTCGGACCGACAAGGCTCATATCGCCCTTGAGAATATTGTAAAATTCGGGCAACTCGTCCAACGACAAGCTTCTCATAAGGCTGCCGAATTTTGTAAGGCGGACTTCATCGGGCAGCAAAGCACCGTTTTCATCCTTTTCATCCGTCATTGTGCGGAATTTGTAAAGGGTAAAAATCTCGCCGTTTTTGCCCGGACGCTGTTGCCTGAACAGCACGGGACTGCCAAGCTTTGTCCTTACAAGTAAGGCAAGCACAGCAAAAGGAAGGGCAAGAACAACAAGAACAAACAGAGATATTAAAAAATCTGCCGCCCTTTTGATTACGCTTTCATATAACCCTCTCAAACAATCCGCTCCGTTAATTTATTTCCACAAGCCTCTGACAATAGAAATAACTCTGTCGAGGTCTTCTTCTGTCATATTAGTGTCTGAAGGCAGACACACACCGCTTGCAAAGATTTTCTCTGCCGTGCGGTCATTATCAATATAATCAAATTCCGCAAACACCGGCTGAAGGTGCAACGGCTTCCAGATAGGTCTGGATTCAATATTCTGCTCCTCAAGAGCAAGGATGATATCCAGCGGTTTCACCTTATCACCGGTAAGAGTGAAGCAGGTAAGCCAACAGTTGGAAACACAGTTGTTATCTGCCGGCATCATATGTATATCTTCAATATCGGAAAACGCCTTGGAGAAACGCTCAAAGATATATCTCTTTTTGGCGATATGCTCTTCGATAATCTTCATCTGGCCTCTGCCTATACCTGCAACGATGTTGCTCATACGGTAGTTGTAACCGATTTCGCTGTGCTGGTAGTGACGGGCAGGGTCACGGCTCTGCGTAGCCCAGAAGCGTACCTTTTTGATTCTCTCCGCAGCCTTTTCTTCATCGGCAATGTTACACACAAGCGCACCGCCGCCTGAGGTTGTTATTATCTTGTTACCGTTGAAGCTGTATATACCGTAATCGCCGAAGGTACCCGTCATTTTGCCCTTGTAGGTTGTACCAAGGCTTTCTGCGGCATCCTCGATAATCACGGCGTTGTGCTCACGGCAAATGCGCATAATTTCATCCATTTCCGAAGCAAGACCGTAGAGGTGGGCAACCGTTACAAACTTTGTATCGGGATACTTTTCAAACGCCTTTTCGAGTGCCTTGGGAGACATATTCCAGGTTTCCTCGTCACAGTCTATGAAAACAGGGACACCGCCTTCATATATAACGGGATTTACGGTTGCGCAGAAGGTCATTGACGGAGTAAAAACTCTGTCGCCCGCCTTGAGCCCCGCAGCCTTGAGAGCAAGGTGTATTGATGCCGTACCCGAGCTGAGCGCGGCAACCTGCTTTGCGCCAGTATAAGCGCAAAGTGCATTTTCAAACTCGTTGATATTCTGACCCAGTGTGGAAATCCAGTTGGTGTCAAACGCGAGCTTGATATATTCCATTTCGTATCCTTCCTTGCTCATATGAGGCGAAGAAAGATATATTCTTTTATTTTCTGACATCAGTTAAGCACAACCTCGTGACCCGTACGGGCAGATTCATATACAGCATCGAGAATTTTCATCATCTCTACGCCGTCTTCAGCAGGAGCAAGACACTCTGCCTTGCCGAGAATAGCATCGACATAGTTATCAATTTCTTTCTGGAAAAGGCCATCGAAGCTGAGTGCCGTTTCCTGAGCAAAGCCGATATTTACCATACGGTTATTAAGCTCGGTAAATATTTCAACATTCGGATCAAGCTTGGCGCCTGCCTTTGTACCGAAGAGTTCGATGTTTCCTTCATCCTTTTTGATGTTAAGGCTGAAAGCTGCCTCAACGCTGAGAACGGCACCGTTGTCAAAACGGATGAGTGCACTAGCAAGGTCTTCAACATCGCAGATATCCTGCTCGCCTGTGCTTGCCGCCTTCCATGCCTTGCCGCCGTAAACATTCGGACGGTTGAAGAGCTTCTGGAAAGTCACACCGTAAACCGAAACGGGCTTAGGATTGCCGAAGATAAAACGGACAAGGTCGATAACATGAACGCCCAGGTCGATAAGAGGACCGCCGCCCGAGCGTGATTTATCGCCGAACCAACCGCCTGGGTTGCCGTTGCGACGAAGGTAGGTAGCCTTTGCATAGTAAAGCTCGCCGAAGGTGCCTGCATCAACATTTTCACGGATAACCTCGCAATCATTACCGTGACGGCGGACAAAGCCTATCATAAGCAGTTTGTTGTTTCGCTTTGCAGCTTCCATCATCTGCTTTGCTTCTTCGGCATTCATAGCCATAGGCTTTTCGCAGATAACATGCTTGCCTGCATTGAGTGCGGCAATTGTACACTCGGCATGAGCACTGTTCCATGTGCATACGCTGACAGCATCAATCTCGGGAAGGGCTTTGAGCATTTCGTCCTTATCGGTAAATGTTCTCTCAAGCGGAACACCGTATTTTTCTGCCATAGCTTTTACGCGCTCTTCGTTAATATCACAAAAAGCATAAAGCTCTGTATTCGGATTATTTATGTAGCCTCTGATATGTTCGTTACTGATACCGCCGGTACCGATAACGGCCATTTTAAGCTTTGCCATAGAACAAAAACTCCTTTACGGACAGACTTCTGTACATAGTTATTCTATATTCTACAACTTTATTTTTAAAAATTCAATAGTTTTATAATATATTTATTAAAAAGTAATCGGTTCAGGGATAATATAGCCGCTTTTTGTAATAAAATCATTCAGGAAACACAAGTATTCAGACAAGTGCGCCCAACAGCCAATTGAACACGAGCACAAAAAATCCGTATATACGGGTAAAGACCGTCATATCCTCAACATAGGCGAGGTACGATTTATCAGCTACCTTGTCCTCTTCTACATCGATGTTTGATATTGTGCCTGTACCGCCTATTTCGCCAACAGAAAGCACGGTGTTATATGTTTCATCTTTAAAGCCAAGGGTGAGGCTTGTAATATTTGAGTTGAAATATTTATCCGCTCTGAAGCCTGTCTGCACACCGCCGCTGGGTGAATACCAGTAGCAGAAGCAGTTGTTGAAGGTGCTTGTTGCGTAATCAGTTGTACGGAAGCCGATTGCAAACTGATCTGAATAGCAGTAATCGAACCAATTGTTGCCCGATTCAATAAGGAAGCCACAGCTGTTTTCGTAATCGGTATAGTCCGAATAATAAAGCGGATGGACATTGCGCAGCACGTTGCCTGCAGACTTGATATGCACGCCCGTATAAACACAGCCTATACGCACGTTTGTGACAGTATTGTCAAAGCCCTCAAGAAGAATGCCGACGGAATCCGTACCGCCTGTACCGATAATATTGAGACCAAAAATATCCGAATCCGACGAGCCACTGTTGGCACCATACATAATATGAAGGCCAACAACCGTGTGCTTGATTGAAACATTACGCACGGCTGTTTCTCTGCCGCCGTTGATTGATATGCCGTTTGCAACGCCGCTACCGTCGATTACACCGCCCTCAAACGAATAGTTGCTGCCGACGGTGTGGGTATCGTTTGCGGGGTTTTTACCGCCGAGCTGAACGACAGCCTCGCCTTTCTCCCAGCCGTCTGCTGCTTTGAGCACAGCAAAGTCCGAAAGCTCGAGCGAAACGCTCAGCCTCGGGTCTGCAGGAGTATAAATCGGCTTTGCTAAAACATATTCGCCGTCAGGAAAATAGATTGTGCGGTTTGGATTGGAGTCGATTATGCTCTGGATTGCATCGGAAACATCCGCGCCCGTATCTGACGCAACGGTATCGGTTACGACTATGTATCCCCTGTCATTTTCAGCTGAAGCGCCGACACAAACTACCGCAAAAAGCAAGACAAATGTGAGCGCAACGGACATAGTTTTTAAAATGGTGTTTTTCATTTTCTCGCACCGTCCTTGTTATTTTTTGACATTATATCACATATTAAATAAAAACAAAACATCTGTTGAATTTTTTCACAAGTGCAGTTATAATAATTCCATAAGAGAAGCAAAGGAGAAGAAAAATGAATTTTTCAGAAATAGCTAATCAACGCCAATCCTGCAGAAAATATAACGCAACAAAACCCGTTGAAAAAGAAAAACTCGATATAATTTTACAATCTGCAAGACTTGCACCATCTGCCTGCAATGCCCAACCCTATCACTTTACAGTTTGTCAGGGTGAATCGGCAAAGGCTGTTGCCAAAGCAACACAGGGAATGGGAATGAACAAATTCGCCACAGACGCTCCCGTTATGATAGTCATATCCGAAAAGCCGTACAACGCTACAGCCGCAGCAGGCTCAAAGCTCAAGCACAACGATTACCGTTCAATCGACATCGGTATTGCCGTTGCTTACCTGACAGCACAGGCAGCCGCACAGGGGCTCGGCACCTGCATTCTCGGGTGGTTTGACGACAAAGAAATACGCAGCATCTGCTCACTCAGCGAACCTGTAAGGCTTGTTGTTTCGCTGGGATATGCTTCGGAAGACGATAAGCTCAGAGAAAAGAAGCGCAAGGATTTAAGCGAACTTGTGTCATATAAATAAAGCAAAAGGTGAAGCGTGCAGACTGCATACTTCACCTTTATTTGTTACATCAATTCAGTTGCTTTTCTCAATGCCTCAACAGAGAATGAGGGTATTCTGCCAAGTCCGTCGGGACCAATGTTGAGCAGATAGTTGACGCCGAGAGAATTAAGTTTTTTTCTGCGTTCGGCAATTTCCTCGGAAGTAATCCAGTTCTGGTCGTAATACTTGAAGCCCCACGAGCTGTTGAGAGTGCCTGCGGTTTCGTAAAGACCGTAGGGAGAATATTTAAAGCCATCCAGACTGTTAGGGTCTGTATTCTCTGTCGGCTTAAACTCATCGGGATACTCGTTATCGCCGAGCGAAACATAGTCATAAGCGCCGTTGCCTATTCTTGAATTGATTAGGCAATCCGGCTGATATTCCTTCACAAGAGCGTTGAGTTCAAGGCTCTGTGCAGGAGTAATTGTATGCGGCACGTCAAACCATACCAGGCACAAATCTCCGTAACCGGTGAGAATTTCTTTTACCTGCGGTTTGATTTTCTCTTCAAAGCAGATAGAAAAATCCTTTTTGCTTCTGTCGGGGTAATCCCAGTTATTGTCCCACGAAGAGCCCGAGCAACCCGAAAGGTTGGTATAACCGCCGCCGTGAGGATGGTGCCAGTCAAGTTCCTGCGAATAGTACAGTCCGAATTTAATCCCGTGCTTATAGCAGGCTTCACCAAGCTCGGCAACAACATCCCTGCCGAAAGGCGTAGCATCGACGATATTGAAAGAATCCGCCTTTGATCTGAACATTGCAAAACCGTCATGGTGCTTGGAAGTGAAAACAAAATATTTCATTCCGCAATCCTTGGCAAGGCGTATCCACTCATCAGCATTAAAATAAATCGGATTAAATACCGAGGCGAGTTTTTCGTATTCCGCATTGGGTATGGCAAGCCAGCTCTGAATCCACTCGGCATAGTCACGCACCCTGCCACCTTTGTATTCGCCGCCAAGCGCAGAATAAAGCCCCCAGTGAGCCATCATTCCGTACTGCGCGGATTTAAACCATTCTCTGTTATTCATTCTCTGACCTCTCATACATCATATAGTAATTGTCTATGCCTTCTTTTTCCCAGTAATCGTGCTTAATCACCTTGAAGCCTAACTTTTCGTAAAACTTCACATTTTCTTTATCCTGCGCCTCAAGACCGAGCTTATAGCCCTTTGCCGTAAGGTCATCAATCCCCTGCCGGATAAGCTTTGTGGCAATACCCTTACCCTGATGCTCGGGCGCAACAAAAACAGGCGAAATTATATATGTGTTTTCGGGAAACACCTTGACATCAAGGTGCGAATAAACCATAAGCGTTTTCAGGGTTTTCGGCCAGTAGAGCCAAAGGAAAAACCAGTTGGGATACATAAGAAAATCTAATACATCATACTCGTTATGAGCTTCACGCCAGACGCATATACCGCGTTTTTCTTCATCGATATAAACGATATCCTCACGGTTTGAAGTAGCAAGTCGTTCAATCATAAAATGATAGACGAATTTTTTTCTGAACTTTTTGCTTTTGGTAACGTAGCTGTGTACGGGGTCGTTTACATAAGCCTCAGCCGCCATGCGAGCGAAATATTTCAGTGTTTTGTTGTCCATAGGTTTTTGTTTCATTTTATATTACAACACTCTTTTCTTTCACACTTTTTGCCGCAATTATATCATCAAAAACGCAAGTGAAATTGATGATATACAGCAGAACAAAGATAACACACATCGGAAGATTTCCGACAAAAGCACTCTTACCCACAAAAGCAAGAAGAGCAAACATAAGAAGAAGTATCGCAACAAAAATCACAGTTGCGATTATGTGTTTTTTATCCTTACAAGAAATTACCTTGTAAAATATATTTTATCACTTATATTCAACAATAGCAATAACCGCACGGCGTTTTATTCTTTTCTTCTGAAGTCGGATGTTTTCACAAACTTCGTCTGACTTTCGGGCGTTCTGTTTAGAATAAAAAACGAAAACAAAAAACCACCCTCTTGGGTGGTTTCCTGTTTTTGGCAGGGGCAGAAGGACTTGACCCCTCGGCACGCGGTTTTGGAGACCGCTGCTCTACCAACTGAGCTATACCCCTTTATTAAATTTGGTGGGCCATCAGGGACTCGAACCCCGGACCGACCGGTTATGAGCCGGTTGCTCTAACCAACTGAGCTAATGGCCCAAATGGCTGCAAAATCAACAGCTTTTGAAGTATAGCAAATATGAAAGCGTTTGTCAAGATTTTTTTAAAAAATAGTTTTGATGCTCAATTTATTTCGGTGCATACGAAAACCGTGTAACAATCAGGTGAGGGCGAAGCACTCCCGCAATTTTACATTTGCATAAATTACAGTCTATCTGCCAAAGTCAGATAGACTGTAATTTGTAAAGTCGGTTATTTACAATATTCTTCCAGTGCTGAGCAATCGAGTTCGGGATATTTTTTGGCAAACTCAAGCAGGATTTTTGCGACGCCGAGTGTGCCGCCCTTGCTTCTGCTTTCAAAATTGACAGGGATTACGGGGTCGTGAACGCTCAGCCGTGCAAGAAGCCAGCCGTTGCCGCTCGCAGAATCGACATTTATACGCACACCTTCGTATGTGTTCGGCACAACGCTCCAAAATTCGCTTTCATCGGCGAACTCGCGCAATTCTTCAATGAATTTTTCGCCGTATGAGCGGAAGTCTTCAACCTTTATTTTAAGGCGGATTTCTTTTTCTTCCTCTGCTTCTTCAAGCGAAGCAAAAAGGCTTTCGAGGGTCTCGCCCTGCTTTCTGAGCTCAACAAGCTTTATTACAATTCTTGCCGCAAGGTAGGCACCATCATCAAGATAAAAATTATCTCTGAAAGCGGCGTGACCCGAGGTTTCTATTGCAAGCGGACAGTTCATACCGGAATTGTTCAGTTCAATCTGCTTGTCGATAACATTCTTATATCCACGCTTAAACGGCAGAATCACACCACCGAGGTTATTATTGATAAAGTCAATCAGTCCGTCGGAAACGATACTGTCGGTGACTATTGTGCCGCCGTCGTTACCTTCAAGTGCAATTGCTGCTGCGAGCGCAACAAGGCGATTGCGGGCAATTTCCTTTCCTTTTGAATCCACACAGGCAGCCCTGTCAACATCCGTATCAAAGATTAGTCCGAGGTCGGATTTACTCTCAACAACCGCTTCGGATATAGCCTGCATTGCCTGCTTGTTTTCGGGGTTGGGAATGTGGTTGGGGAACATTCCGTCGGGCTCTAAAAACCTGCTTCCCGAAACATCTGCCCCCAGGGGTGCAAGCACTTGACCGGCGTAAAATCCGCCGACACCGTTACCTGCATCAACGGCTATTTTAAGCCCTTTGAGCGGTTTTTCCTCACCCGTGCCTTTTATAATTATCCCACGCAGGATTTCGGCATAACGAGGCATAAAATCCACCTTTTCCACCGTACCTTTTTTGCATTCGGGAACAGAAGGATTTTGTGCGTTTGTGAGAATTTCGGTAAGCTGTTTTGAATCAATTCCACTCTTACCCACAAAGAATTTAAGTCCGTTTTTATCCCACGGGTGATGGCTTGCGGTGAGCTGAATTGCCGCATCGCAGGAGAGCTCAACATTAGTCATAAACATTGCGGGTGTCGAGGAAAGACCACAGTCGATTACGGTCACACCCGAATCAACAAGTGCACCGATAACAGCTGTTTTAAGCCTTTGTGCAGACACGCGGCAATCGTGACCGACGGCTATTTTGAGTTCCTTTTTGCCAAGGAATTTCACAAAGCCGAACACTATATTATGCACAGCCTCGTCTGAAAGAAACGCCAATTTGCCGTCGCTCTCCCCTACCGCTACACCTCTTACATCCGTACCGCTTTTAAATTTAAGCATATCCTGCATTATCATACGCCTCTTTTACTTTGTAAGTTTTATCGTATAAAGCCAGTTGCTGTCGAGATTATCGGGGTTGATTGCAGGGAAAACAATTTCCGCCTTACCGGCGTTGTCTTTTACCTCGAGTGCGGCATCACAGCCGAGAAGAGAAGCCTTGAGGTCTGCGGAATACTCAACCTCGTTGAGCACCTGAGAGCCAAACGGGAAATGATTGATTATTGCATAAACGTCGTCGCCCTTCTTTGTGTAGTATACGCCGGGCTGAAGCTTTTTAGTATAGATGCGGGTGCCGTAAATAGCCTCACCGTTGACACGGAGCCAGTCACCCATCTGAAGCAGACGCTCTTCCATAATTACGGGGATTGTGCCATCTGCATCGGGACCGATATTCAGCAGGAAATTACCACCCTTTGAAACAAGGTCGCAAAGAGTTTCAAGAAGCTCCTTTGCAGAAAGATAATCTGCACACTCTTCCTCCTTATTGATACCGAAAGAACGGCCGATACCGCGGCACTCCTCAAACGGTCTGTCAAGCTCAACATCCTCAATTCTTCTTTCGGTGCCCAGGTAAACATCAATAATGCCGTATTCCGTTGTGAAGTTACCACCCATTTTGCCACGGGTTTCCTTGCCCCAACGGTCGTTAGGTACTATAAAATCCTTGACGCTTGACTCATTGTAAAGCCACTGCAGAAACTCTGTTGAGTGCCAGACAGAGCTTTCGTGAGACCACTCACCGTCAGTGAAAAGTGTGTTTGGCTGATATTTTTCAATAAGCTCTTTGAGCATAGGATGAAGATGCTCAAGTGCATATTTTTCGGGGTCCTCGAGGTAATAGGGATGCCACCACTCGTAAACGGAATGGTAAACGCCGAAACGCACACCCGTACCCTCCATTGCGTTTTTGAGTTCCATCATAAAATCACGCTTGGGTGCACACTCGACGGAATTCAGACCGGGCGCATACTCGGTTTCGTAAAGGCAGTAGCCGTCGTGATGTTTGGAAACAAAATTTATGTATTTTGCGCCCGCTTTCTTGAAAAGCTGAGCCCACTTGTTTGCATCAAAACGACAGCCTGTGAAATCATTTATAAAATCATAGTAAGGTCTTGAATTGTAATGCTTTTTGTGGAATTCCTTGTATTTCGGATGTGAAGGATGTTCAGGGGTCTCAAGATTGCATGAATAGCCGTACCACTCAGCATAATCGCCCTTGGGTGCATATGCGGGCACGGAATAAATACCCCAATGGATAAATATACCGAACTTTGCATCGGCAAACCACTCGGGTACAGGTCTTGAATTGAGAGATTCCCAGTTATTTTCGTAGTTCATAGATATTTCTCCTAATAAATTTTTCTTTTATCGGGTGCCATCAATTATAACACAAAAGACCCTCTTGCGAAAGAGGGTCTTTGAAAAAATCTGCTTATTAATTATTTTGCGCCACCGGAAAGCAGGCCGTTGATTACATCGAGAAGCTCGGATGTGCTGATGAAGTTAATGAACATTTCATAGAGGCCACCGATATCGCCGAACCAGCCAAACCACTCGTCAACAAGAGAGGGAATGCTGTGAACACCTTCAAACGCGCCCTTGAAACCGAAGAGGCTGAGGATAGCAGTTACAAAGTCGTTAAAATCGCCCATCTCGAAGTTGGTGAGAGCATTAATCCAATCGGAAAATGCCTTTGTAACATTATCGAAAGATTCGGATCTGTCAGCTGCGAAGGATGTGATGCTTGTAGCGCCGAGAAGCATTAATACGCTCATAATAACGGCAAGTACTTTTGTGAGAGACTTTTTCATTTTGATTTTCTCCTTTATCTGTTATTTTGTGGCTTTTGCCTTGCAATGTATTCTACCACACGAGGCAGATATTGTCAACACCTGCGTTAACACTCTATTAACATATCATACGACACTGCTTGAATAGACAAGACCTGCCATTATTTTCCCCGCAGAAAAGAAACCGGCAGACAGCACACGCAAGCGGAGCAGACGCAAGCCGCTTGAATCAAGTGCCCTGATTTTCTCTTTGACAGCACCGATAAGCCCCGATTTTTCAAGGCAACTGAGTTTCACGGCATAACGAACGGTACAAAAAGCCGCCGAGCAGAACAGCCCTGCAACCGCAAAAAGCAGAAGATTGCCGCACGCCAGTGCACCCAGCACGGCACCGCTGACGCCGGAATTTATACAAGCAAGGCTTACCGACAGACAAAGCACAGGCACAGCAAAAAACAGTATGCCCCTGCCTAAACAATACAGCCTCAACACCAAAGCCAGCACAGACGCACGAAAAACATCTGCAATTGAAAAGTTTGCCAACAGACTTGAGGCGGATATTTTCACACCGTTTATTCTGTGCAAGAACCACCTGTCACGAAAAAGCTCTGCGCACCAGACCAGAAGCCGCAGCATAATCGCGGCAAAAATATAAAGCAAACCCAGCGCGGGGAACGAATAATAAAGCGCACTCACCTGGGGCACGGCAATCACAATCAAACCGAAAAACAGCACTTTCAGCACCTGAGGTGCAAGCACCACAAAACGTGAAAACTGCCTTTCGCCAAGCAATAGATAATCCACCTTAAGCCTTATTTTTTCCATTTGTGTTAACGCCCTTTTCGCTTTTTCTGTGATTATTGACACAAAAGACGGGCATAAAACAAAAGCTCCCGCTTAAGCGAGAGCTTTTATCTGCATAGTATACAAAATTAAGCAACGTTAGCGATGAGGCCCTTAACTGCATCGACAACCTTCTCGATGATGCCGGATTCCTGAACCCAAGCAACAACCTTCTTAACTACCTCGATAATCTTCTCGAAATCGATCTTGCCGAGTACTTCCATAATCTGATCCATTGTATATTTCACCTCCGTTTACAAATTTTATTAAAAAAATTATATTCCTATTTTTTTGCTTTGTCAATCAAAAACCGCATATTTCTCAAGCATTTATTCACAATCTGTTAATATTCTTCTGTAAAAGAATTAAAAGCCTTTGTCAGACATAAATACAGACAAAAGCTTTTAAATCGGGTTTATGAAAGATTGTGAATGAGAAGCAAAATCAGAACATAGCAATAATGCTCTTAAAGAAATTGATAACAGCCTCAACAACGCCGGAATTCTTAACCATACCTACGATGTCTGCTGCCTCACCCTCGTTGAGATAAGCAAGAAGCTGCTCTACAAAGCCGAGAATCGTATCCATTAATCTTCACCTCCGTTGTATTTGTTGCCTTAATTATACGCAAATTTATACATTTCGTCAACAAACTGTTCACAATCTACTGGCCCTAACGTAACAAACAGGTAATGCAAAAGTAACAGAGAAGTAAACACAAAAAACTGCCCTGCCTGACGGCAGAGCAGCAAAAAATCATAATCAGGTACCACTTAATAAATAGGGCACTTTGCGCAGATGGCATTGACTTCCTCGCGGATTTTGTCAGCGCTGTTTTCATAATCCGTTGCGGCAAGGTAGATAAGCTCTGCTATCTTGACCATATCCTCTTCAACAAGTCCTCTGGAGGTTACGGCAGCAGTACCGATACGCACACCGCTTGTGATGAAGAACTTTTCGGGGTCGTTGGGGATAGCATTCTTATTAACTGTGATATAAACGGTGTCAAGGCGCTTTTCAAGCTCCTTACCGGTGATACTGAAAGGACGAAGGTCAACAAGCATAAGATGGTTGTCTGTACCGCCGGAAACAAGGTTAAAGCCTTTTTCAAGAAGAGCACCTGCAAGAGCCTTTGCATTCTTTACAATCTGCTCCTGATATGCCTTGAATTCGGGCTTGAGTGCTTCACCGAAGCAAACTGCCTTACCTGCGATAACATGCATAAGCGGGCCACCCTGGCTGCCGGGGAAAATAGCCTTGTCGATTTCCTTTGCATACTCTTCTTTGCAGAGTATCATACCGCCTCTGGGACCGCGGAGAGTCTTGTGAGTTGTGGTTGTGACAAAGTCTGCAAAAGGTACGGGAGACTCGTGAAGCTCTGCGGCAACAAGACCTGCGATATGAGCCATATCAACCATAAACAGGCTGCCTGCAAGCTTTGCAATCTTGCCGATACGGCGGAAGTCGATTGTTCTGGGGTATGCTGAAGCACCTGCAACAATAAGCTTGGGCTTTACTTCGCAAGCAAGTCTTTCAAGCTCGTCATAATCAATAAAACCTTCTTCGGTTACGCCATAGGGAACAAAGTTGTAAAGCTTACCGCTGAGATTAGCTGGTGAGCCGTGTGTGAGGTGTCCGCCACAGTCAAGGCTCATACCGATAACGGTATCGCCCGGCTTGAGAAAAGCGTTGTAAACGGCAAAATTCGCCTGTGAGCCTGAGTGAGGCTGAACATTGACGTGTTCTGCGCCGAAAAGCTGCTTTGCACGCTCAATGGCAATATTTTCAACAATATCAACACATTCACAGCCGCCATAGTAGCGCTTGGCGGGATAGCCCTCTGCATATTTGTTGGTGAGAACGCTGCCCATTGCAGCCATAACTGCGGGCGAAACAATATTTTCTGAAGCGATAAGCTCGATATTTCTCTTCTGTCTGTCAAGCTCGAGCTGCATAGCATCTGCTACTTCCTTATCGGTCTTGGCGATAAGGCCGATTGAATCAAGTACGTTTTCAAACATGTAATATATCCCCCTAATTATATATCAAGATTCTGTACATATTTTGCGTTCTTCTCGATGAACTCTCTTCTGGGCTCGACCTTATCGCCCATAAGAATTGAGAAGGTTTCGTCTGCCTGCATTGCATCCTCAAGCGTTACACGGAGCATTGTACGGTTTGCAGGGTCCATAGTGGTTTCGCGAAGCTGATCGGGGTCCATTTCACCGAGACCTTTGTATCGCTGAATATCACAGCTTCCGCCGAATTCGGCAATCTTTTCATCTCGCTCCTCATCGGAGAAGGCATAGGCAACCTTCTTGCCCTTGCTGATTTTGAACAGAGGCGGCTGAGCGATATAGATATATCCGTTATCGATAAGCGGACGCATATATCGGAAGAAGAAAGTGAGAAGAAGTGTTCTGATATGAGCACCGTCAACGTCAGCATCGGCCATGATGACGATTTTGTGGTAACGAAGCTTTGTGATATCGAAATCCTCATCAATGCCCGTACCGAGTGCGATTACAACGGGAGTGAGCTTATCGTTGCCAATAACCTTGTCCAGTCTTGCCTTTTCGACGTTGAGCATCTTACCCCACAGGGGAAGGATAGCCTGATATCTGTTATCTCTGCCAAGCTTTGCAGAGCCACCTGCAGAATCACCCTCGACGATATAAAGCTCTGTGTTTTCGGGGTTTCTGTCTGTACAGTCGGCAAGCTTGCCGGGAAGTGAACTGGAATTGGAAAGCGCGCTCTTACGGGCGGATTCCTTTGCTTTACGTACAGCCTCACGCACACGGGAAGCCTCAAACGCTTTGTTGAGGAGCACCTTTGCAACCTGCGGATTTTCCTCGAAATAAGTCATCAGCTTATCGACAACAGTTTTGGAAACAAGTTTTGTCATTTCCGTGTTGCCGAGCTTACCCTTGGTCTGACCCTCAAACTGTGCCTCGGTCAGCTTCACGCTGATAATTGCAACAATACCCTCACGGACATCCTCGCCCGAAAGATTCTTGTCGTTATCTTTGAGTATGCCGTACTTTCTGCCATAGTCGTTAAAGACCTTGGTGAGGGCGGTTTTGAAGCCTGTTTCGTGTGTACCGCCGTCGATTGTACGCACGTTATTTGCAAAACTGATTATTGTTTCTTTATATCCGTCGTTATACATAAGAGCGATTTCCGCGCTCGAATCGTCACGCACGCTGGAGAAGTGAATGGGTGCAGGCTGAACAGGGGTAAGACCCTGGCTTTCGTTTGTATAGTTTACAAACTCGCTCAGGCCGCCCTCGTAGCAGAAAACGCGCTCGACAACATTGTCGGGATCACGTCTGTCTGTAAAGGTGATTTTAAGGCCTGCGTTGAGGAAGGCGGATTCACGCAATCTGCGCTGAAGCACCTCAAACTCGTAAACAGTTGTTTCCGTAAAAATTTCGGCATCGGCCTTGAAACGGATAAATGTACCCGTGGTTTCGCTCTTGCCGACAATGTCAAGGTCACTCTTGATATTGCCACGCTCAAAACGCTGACGGTAAACGTTGCCGTTACGGGAAACCTCTACCTCAAACCATTCTGAAAGAGCGTTAACGACGGATGAACCAACACCGTGAAGACCGCCCGAAACCTTGTAGCCGCTGCCGCCGAACTTACCACCTGCGTGGAGAACGGTGAGAACAACCGTAACTGCGGGAAGACCCATTTTTTCGTTCATATCAACGGGAATACCTCGGCCGTTATCGCGCACGGATATTATGTTGCCGGGCTCAATCTCAACCTCAATATGGGTACAGAATCCTGCAAGTGCTTCGTCGATTGAGTTGTCTACAATTTCATAAACGAGGTGGTGCAGACCGTTGGGACCTGTTGAACCGATATACATACCGGGACG
>JAZRQW010000057.1:0-20958 GCA_045650165.1 Acutalibacteraceae bacterium
AGAAACGGTATTTTTGAGGAATTCCTTACCGCAGAGGGCAGAGACATTATAGCCGTTCGCCAGCGCCTTGCAGAAGCAGATCAAATCCGCTTCGAACCCGAAGAAATGGTCGCTTCCCTTGATATCCAGACGGAAGCCGGCACGAACATCGTCTACGATGAGAACGGTGCTGTTTTCGGTGCACAACTTACGGAGCTTTTGGAAGAAGCCCTCAGCGGGGAGAACGTTGTCGCGGAAATTGCCGTGCATATAAGGCTGTGTAATAACAGCGGCAATCTCTCCCTTATACTGGGCAAATGCCTCCTCCAGCGCATCCTCGTCGTTCCAGGGAAGGTGTATATTATGCATCACGTCTTCTTCAATCATGCCGGAATAGTCGATTTTCTGTGTCCAGGGAGCAACGCCGTGGTAGAAGCCGTTAACGAAGATAATCTTCTTGCGGTGTGTTGCTGCACGTGCAGTCATGATAGCGGCTGTTGTAACGTCGTTACCGTTCTTTGCAAAGAAAGCCCAGTCTGCGGACTTGACTGTGTCAACCATAAGCTCTGCAAAATCAACTGTGATTCTGCTGGGAGAGGTTGTGCAGTTGCCCATCTTGGACTGTGCGATAGCTGCTGCGTCGACATCCTTGTCGCAGTAGCCGAGAACGTTGGGGCCGTAGGCGCACATATAGTCGATGTACTTGTTGCCGTCAACGTCCCAGAAGTATGCGCCCTTTGCCTTGTCGCCGAAAAGCGGCCAGTCGCAAACGGGGATGAAGTTACCCTCTGCCGGGCCGAGGTGGCCGTAAACACCTGAGGGAATTACCTTTGTTGCTCTGTCGAAGAGCTCACGGCTTACTTTATGTTCATAAATGGGAAAACTCATTGTCGTGCACCTCCGTTTATGCTAAGTACAGAGCTACTCTGTCGAGTATTCTGTTAAGGTTGTCGATCATATTGATCATGCCCTTCATGGTGATTGTACCTTCACCGATGCAGGCAACGGCATTGACCTTGCCGTCGAAAAGGTCGCGTGCCAGGTCGAGGTTAGCAAACTCCATAGCGGCACGGGGATTCTCGCTTGCCTTCTTGATTGTAACAAGGCGGTGGTCCTTTACACGGATAGTTGCCGCAACACAGTCCTTGATGCCGAAAGCGATTTCGCCGTCGGGAATAAGGTGAGCGGAGAACTTACCGATCTGGTCGTTGTTTGCAATCTGTGCAAGAGCAACAGCGATTGTGTAGAACATCAGCTTTGTGCTGGTTTCAAAGAACTCTCTGTCTTCAAGGTCCTTCGGGTCAGGACGCATGAGGGCGGAAAGTCTGTCTGTCAGAGGTGTGAAAACCTTGAGCAGGAACTTGATGTGCTGGAAGCCCTTTGAGGGGATGGGTGTGACCGTGCCGTCGATAAGACCGTTGAACTTTTCGCAAGAGCTGAACGGAAGCTTAACGTCACAGTTTGCGCAGCCCTGCTCCATGCGGCAGCGGCCGTTTTTGAAATAAAGTGTTGCTTTGGGACCGTCGGCAACGTCGAAGCCGATTGAGATGGGCTTCTGGTTTGAAAGTATTGCGGAAGCAACAGGGTCGATTTCGCAAAGGTTTTCAAGCGTACCGAGAACAGCGTACATGTTTATGTAGGCCATTGTCTTTGAATCTGTCAATGTGATATGATCTGTCAAAGCACATTCCTCCTTAGATAGACGAGCTGAAGAATTTGCCCGCAGGCACTTCGTCTATAATAAATCACCTTATTTTAACAAAATATTATAATACTTGTCAATTGTTTATTACCGAATTTAACAAATATTTAATTTATGGAAATTTAATTTTAGACAATATGCATAATATTACGATAGTATTATCGTTATAAACACACAAAAAATTTTTTGCCTGTCAAAAGTTAAATTTCTTGTGCAGAAAATTAAAAGTTATTGACAAGCGGCTTTTGCAGGATTATAATATCAAAAAATAAAAATGCAAGGAATGAAAGAAATGAAAGGCAAAACAAAAAAACTCGTTCTGGCTGCGCTTCTGGCAGCGCTTACCTGTGTTGCAACACTGATAATCCGCATTCCCTCGCCGCTTCACGGCTACATCAATTTGGGTGATTGTATAGTCCTCGTTTCGGGTTGGCTTCTCGGTCCCGTTTACGGTCTGCTTGCCGCCGGAATAGGCTCGGCACTTGCGGACGTCTTTGCAGGTTATTTTGCTTATGCACCCGCAACATTTGCAATAAAAGGTCTTATGGCGGTAGCCGCTTATTTCATTTTCAAAGCAATGTCAAAAACAAAGCTTTCCAAGGCAGGCTACATAATCAGCGGCATTGTTGCCGAAATAATAATGATAGCTGGTTACTTTGTTTTTGAGGGCTTTATGTACGGCTTCGGTGCGGTACTTGTCAATATTCCGCCAAACGCTGTCCAGGGTGTTGCAGGCGTAGTTGTCGGCTCGCTTCTGATTGCGGTAATCAACAAAACACATATTGCCAAAAGGCTGATATAAAAGAAAGAGAGCTTCAGATTAAACTCTGAAGCTCTCAATTTTTTATTTGTTGAACAGATTTGCAACCGCACCGATTACCGTTACGAAGAATGCCGAAATGTATTCGAAAACATTATCGGCGTTTGCAATGTTGATGTCAAAGCGGTTGACTTCTTCACCTGTTGCGGGTGTGAAACGGATGTGGTCAAGGCTGATATCAGCGTTTTCGCCCGAGAAGCAGAAAACGATGTCGCGAACAGTGCCCAGCTTATCGTTGGCAAAAAGTATGCCGCATTCGTTGCCCCAAAGGCAAAGCTTGTCGAGGTTGAGGGTGATGAGGTGCCACTCGCCGTCAGCAGGAATTACCGATTCGGGCTGTCCTGTAACCGTGTCGGCAGGGGAGTACCACAGAGCCTCATTTTCGTAAAGCTTAAGTCCGTCGAAGCTGATGTCATTCGTGCCGTTGTTGCGCACATAAAAGCTTATTGTGCCGTAGTTTTTGTACAGGGTTTCAACGTCACGGAAATTTGTCGCTTTAAAGCTATCCTTGTAAATTCTGAAAGGCGAAACAGTGAAGGTGTTACTGTCTGCCTTGATGTTCATTCCGTTGCTGCCGCTGTAAGCGTTGGCAGAATCGAAAGCAACAGCGGCGTTTTCAGCCGTCCAGCTCGCGTAGGAGCCTGTGTCCTGTTCGTTGTTGTAGTGCCATACTGTGTCGCTTTCGCAGTCTGTCCACGGCTTTTCAATCCAGTACTGCTCAGCGTATGTTGGGTCGGTTACAAACAGGCTTACGGGCATAAATTTTTCTCCGTTCTTGACGGAATAAAGGTTTGCATTGCCGTTACTTACACAGTAGCCGTAGCTTGCCGAAACGGGGTTTTCAACGCTGTCAGACCAAATCCTGACTGTGTTTTCTGAAACAATTTCGGCTTCTGCTTTGATATAAACGCCGTCATTACCGCAGATTGCAAAACCGTCAGGTGTACCGTCTGCCGCAATACCTTCAGCGACGTTAGTGAGTGTGGCATAAATGCTGCCGTCACGGATTTCGGCAGAGTCAAAGCTTGCCGCGGTATAGGTTGCGTTGCCGCCGTAAAGCATATCAACCGCACAGTCTGCCATACGGTCACCGATTTCTTCCTTGTGCTCAGGGTGAATCGGACCTGCTTCGGGGATATAGGTTCCGGGCAGGTCATTTATGGAAACCATAGCTCTTGATTCGGGGCGTGCTTTCTGCAAATCCGAAAGAGCACGGTTCCACTCGGGAAGCTCCCAGCCGCCGTCGGAATAGTAATAAGGTGCAAGCTGTGTGAAAATAATCGGCATAAGACCGTCTTCGTATTCAAAAAGCTCGGTGTAGGAACGCTGGTAAAGGTCGAAAGCTCTTGCGTAACGCTCGGGTGACCAGCTGAGCATAATATCGGTTTCGCCCTGGTACCAGACTATGCCCGAGGGTCTGAAATATTTTACAGCTTCAATACGCAGGTTGTAGTTGACTGTCATATCGCTGCTGTAGTTGATATCATTGTCAATCCATTTTTCGGCGGGTATGTAATCATCGGTAAAATCTTTTCTGACCTGCTCGTCGCCGTCAATAGCCTCTCGGGAAAGCCAGGTGCCTATCGAAGTACCGCCGAGCGAAATATTGAGTATGCCTATAGGCATATCAAGCTCTTCAAGCAATTCTTCAGCAAAGAAAAAGCCGACAGCACTCATGCCGTAAATGAGCATATCCTCGCCCGTAATCCAGTTGGCGTCGGGGATATCCTCGCGCGGTGTAGCGGAAACCTTGCCGTCAGCCGCATAGGTATCGGAAACCATGGCTCTGATCCACTTGCTCTGCTTGACACCGTTTTCAAAGTCCTTCATTCCCGTGAGTGCCTGTGCCAGAGGATACTGCATATTGCTCTGTCCGCTTGCAAGCCACAATTCACCGAAAACAACACGGTTAAGCACTGCGAAAGCAACATTGTTGCAGTAGAATACAACCGTATATTCCGTGAAGCTGCCTTCGGGCGCAAGGAATGAAACGGTGAATTTTCCGCTTTTGTCAGCACTGGTAATGCCGGAATTTATAATGGTGTTGTCATTGTCAAGCAACAGTACGGAAACGATACTGCCTGCCGGAGCAGTGCCGGCAAAAACGGCATCCTTTTTCTGCTCAAAGAGCATATCGTCATCATAAATATTTAAAAGCTCTGCTCCCGTATCAGCCGCAAAAGCCGTAGCTGTGCAGGAAAACAGAATACAGACAGAAAGGATTAATGCGAGAGATTTGATTTTCATAAATATCACCTCATAAAGGAATCATATCATAATTTAATACATTTTTCAATGAATTTGACAGACAAGTGTTTGAGACGAGGGATAAATATTATAATTTAGTGTATTTAAATATTTTTCCGAATAATTGTGAAAAAACTCTTGCAAATATCAGAAACTCTGTTTATAATGAATAAGTCGTTAAAAATTGATATAGCGATATGCTGGTGTGGCTCAATGGCAGAGCAGCTCATTCGTAATGAGCAGGTTGCAGGTTCGATTCCCGTCACCAGCTCCAGAAAACCACTTCTTCGGAAGTGGTTTTTGTAATTATCGGTAAAAATATCTGAAAACATAAAATTCTTTACATAAAAAACGGGCTTTTGCTTGCAAAAAAAGATATTAAGATTTATAATATTAAAAGTAATCTTTTTAAGGACGGATAAACAAAATGAAGAAATTACTTTGCGCATTGCTTGCGCTTTCAATGCTGTTCGGCTTTGCCGCCTGCGGCGACAAAACCCCCGATGTCAGCCCCACCGAAAGCACAAAAAAAGCTCCCGGCTTTGATTGGCCGGACAACCTTCTTTTCGGCGATGTTCCGGGCCCTGTTGACCGTGTTGACCTTTACAACGAAAAGAAGAACGACCAGGGTTATGTTTACGAATTTGCCGTTAAGGATATGAGCTACGAGGACTACAGAGCATACATTCTCGAACTTGAAAAGGCAGGCTTTGAGATTTATGACCCGAGCGGTCTCGGCCTTGTCAAGACCGAGGACAGACTGCCCGAAAAGCTCGCTGAGAATTCCTTCAATTCCTCCTGGGCAGGCAGCAGAAAGGGCTTGTACGTTGCAACCTTCTGGTTTGGTGACGAATACTACAAAAAGCACAACCTTGCTGACGACGTAAACTTCAGAATGACCTTCTACACATACAATGCATTTGACGCAGTAAAATAAAGGAGAATAAATAATGATTTCACAGCTTGCAAAGCCCGTTTCGGGCGAAACCGTAGCAACAATGAAAACTTCTATGGGCGATATCAGAATCCGTCTTTTCCCCGAGGCGGCACCCAAGACGGTTGAAAACTTCACAACACACGCAAAGAACGGCTATTACGACGGCCTTATTTTCCACCGCGTTATCAACGATTTTATGATTCAGGGCGGTGACCCGACCGGCACAGGTTGCGGCGGTGAGAGCATCTGGGGCAGCACCTTTGAGGATGAATTCTGCACAGACCTTCACAATCTCCGCGGTGCTCTTTCAATGGCAAACGCAGGCCCCGGCACAAACGGCAGCCAGTTCTTTATCGTTCAGGCAGACGAGGTCAGCCGTGACCTTGTTGAGCAGATGGAACAGCTTTCGGACAGAGGCTTCCCCACAGAAACAGTCGAGAATTACAAGGTAGTCGGCGGTACCCCGTGGCTTGATTACAAGCACACCGTTTTCGGCCAGGTTTTCGAGGGTATGGACGTTGTTGATGCTATCGCAAACGTAAAGACAGCTCGCGGCGACAAGCCCGTTGAAGATGTTGTAATCAACACAATCGTTATTGAAACACTTTAATTGATATCACCTTGAAAAGGCAGAGTTCTTTTCAAGGTGTTTTTTTATTTTTGTTCGGTTTTCTGCTTTGTCGAAATGTACAAACCGCAAGTGTTAGCATAGACTAACTTTTCGGCATACTGACGAATTTGAAAAACGCCCGTCAAAAGCGTTGACTTTTAATATTTGCAGATATATAATTTAAGCAGTTAGCAATGGCTAATTGACTATTTTTGGTGGCGGTGATGATTATGAATCTGCTCTCGGTACAGGAAGGAAAAGAATATGTAATTGACCGCATCGACACCGATGATGAGGAGCTTGACGCTTTTTTGTTTTCGCTCGGCTGCTACAGTGGTGAACCCGTAACGGTTGTCACCCGTCAGCGCAGCACCTGCGTTATGTCCGTCAAGGATGGCAGATATTGCATTGACCGTCAGCTTGCGCAAGCAATCAGAGTGTTTGATATATAATAGTAATCGCGGATTTTTTTACGGAATACGGTTAGCCCCGACTAACCAAGGCAAACAGAACAATTAAGGAGGAGCCCCGTATGCGTATAGCTTTGGCGGGAAATCCCAACAGCGGTAAAACCACAATGTACAACGCCCTTACCGGTCAGAACGAAAAGGTCGGCAACTGGGCAGGTGTTACCGTTGACAAAAAGGAGCACGCAATCAGAAAAAATTTATACAGCGGTGCAGAGCTTACGGTGGTTGACCTGCCGGGAGCGTATTCGATGTCACCCTTTACCTCTGAGGAGAGCGTGACAAGCACATACATAAAAAGCGAAAAGCTTGATGCTGTTATAAATATTGTTGATGCAACAAATCTGAGCAGAAGCCTTTTCTTTACAACACAGCTTCTCGAACTCAACATTCCTGTTGTTATCGCCCTTAACAAGACCGATATAAATAAAAAGAAGGAAACCGATATAGATGCCGATGCTCTTGCAAAAAAGCTCGGCTGTCCCGTTGTTATGACGGTTTCCACCACGGGTGATGGTCTTGAGAAGGTTGTCAAGGCGGCTGTTGAACTTATCGGCAGGGGACAGAAAGCGCCTTATACCGAGGGTTATGTCAATTTGAACGATAAATCTTCCGTAAAGGCGGCGGACAGAAAACGTTTTGAATTTGTAAACGCAATTGTAAAGTCCGTTGAAAAGCGTAAGGTGTTTACTAAGGACAGAAACATTCACGATAAAATAGATGCCGTGCTTACAAACAAATTTCTCGGCATACCGATTTTCGCAGTCATAATGTTCCTTGTTTTCTGGATTTCTCAGGCAGGTCCCGGTGTGTGGATTGCAGATTGGCTCGTCGCTCTGCTTGAAAGCGGTCAGGAGTGGATAGGTTCGCTTCTTGCAAATGCAAATCCGCTTCTCCATGCTCTGCTTGTGGACGGTGTAATCGGCGGTGTAATTGCCGTTATCGGTTTTCTGCCGCTTGTTATGGTTATGTACTTCCTCATTGCCTTGCTTGAGGATTGCGGCTATATGGCGCGTGTTTCCGTTGTGCTTGACCCGATATTCAAAAAAGTTGGTCTTAGCGGAAAATCCGTTATTCCCTTTGTTGTGGGTACGGGCTGTGCGGTGCCCGGTGTTATGGCTTGCCGCACAATACGCAACGAGCGTGAGCGCAGGGCAACCGCCTTGCTTGCACCCTTTATGCCCTGCGGTGCAAAGCTTCCCGTTATCAGCCTTTTCGCAGGTGCTTTCTTTGAGGATGCCTCGTGGGTTGGTCCGCTGATGTATTTTGTCGGTATAGCAATAATTTTCTTCGGGGCACTGATTATAAACAAAATCACGGGCGCAGGCGCAAAAAGGTCGTTCTTCATTATCGAGCTTCCCGAATACAAAGCGCCAAGCTTTTGGAGAGCAACAAAGGCAATGTTCAGCCGAGGCTGGGAATACATAGTCAAGGCGGCTACAATTATTCTGCTTTGCAACACAGCTGTTCAGGTTATGCAGTCCTTTACCTGGAGCTTTGAGCCTTCAGAAACAGCTGATACATCAATCCTTGCCTCAATCGCAGGCCCGTTCGCCTATCTTCTTGTACCCGTTGTGGGCGTACTTTCGTGGCAGCTTGCCGCGGCGGCAGTTACGGGTTTCATAGCAAAGGAAAATGTTGTCGGCACACTTGCTGTATGCTTTGTCGGTCTTGAAAACCTTATTGATGCAGAAGAACTTTCAATGCTTGAAGGTGCAGGCGGCGAGGTTGCAGGCGTTATGGCAATAACAAAGGTTGCCGCCCTTGCATATCTTATGTTCAACCTCTATTCACCGCCCTGCTTTGCAGCAATAGGTGCAATGAACAGCGAGCTCAAAAGCGCAAAGTGGCTCTTTGCGGGAATTGGCCTTCAGCTCGGCACAGGCTTCACGGTGGGTTTCCTTGTATATCAGTTAGGAACACTTATTACAACTGGCGCTGCGGGCGCAGGCTTCCTTTCAGGTTTTGTTGCAGTTGCAGTATTTGCTGCAATACTTGTTGCGCTTTGCATCAGGTCAAGCAAGGAAGTTAAAAAAGAAAACGCTGAAAAAGCAGTAAAGGTTGTTGCATCAAAGAAATAAACAATAATCACAGAAAGGAGTATCCGAATGGAAAACTATATCATTATTGCGGTTATCGCAGTAATTGTTGTGCTCGCAGGTCTGTACATTTACAAGGCAAAGAAAAGCGGCAAAAAATGTATAGGCTGTCCGTATGCGGACTCCTGCGGTGGTAATTGCAATAATAATTCTCCTTATTAAAACATACATACTTAAAAAACGCTCCTCGTATCACTCGGATACGGGGAGCGTTTTTTGTGTTTAAACGGTCAGGAGTAAATTGTAATTTCTGCGCCGAGTCTCATATGGTAGAAAACCTGGAGTGAGAAACGGTAGTAGTCCTGGAAATCCTCATAGGTTGTGTAGAATGCTTTTGTTATTACGCCGTTGTTGCTTTCAATGCCGCGCAAGACACCCATGAAAATTGCGTATCGGTCGGCTGCTTCAACCATATAGTCATACCATAGCTGAAGGTTTTTGTTGCCGACATACTGATAAAGCTTTTTGTCCGCCTTTATCTGAGCAATGGCGTTCTGGATATCCTCAAGGTAGGTGGGGAGCATTTCCTCTGCCTTATGGTAATCGCCGTCACTGAGCGCTTTGTCAAAGTTGTTGGTTATGCTGAGTATGCCGAAAAGCCTCTGAGCATCATCCTTGGAAAGTTCTCCGCTGAGCGGATAGGTAACACCTTCGGGAATATCCTCGATAGTGGTGGGCTCGTCTTTGTCGGGGTTGACAAGTGCACCGCCGTTTGAAGAGGTTGTTTTTTCATTGGGTTTGGTTGTCGGATTTTCTTTTTTGGTTGTGGTTTCGCTTTTGAGCGTGGTGTTTCCTTCCTGCTTCGGGGCTGTTGTGCCTAAATCGACGATGTCGAAGTCAACCGCAACGCTCTGCGCAACTGTGGTCTGTGACTGTTTGATGGTTTCGCCCTCGGGGGTGGTTACAATGTAACCGCCATCCTCGGTTACGGGAGGGTCGTAGGGTGCAAGCTCGGTTAAACCCTCATCGTCCGTTACGGGCTTGCCCTTGTCATCGGTTACAACCTCATAAATAGCGCTTTCGCCGTCTTCAAAGGTTATGACCTCTGTGTGGGGCGGAGTGTAAATTTCGCCCTTGTCGTCCTTGGTGCAAGCCGCAAAAGCAAAAATTACGGCAAACACAAGGAGAATACAAAGTCCTTTTTTCATCTTTCTCTTGTTCCTTTCAATCTGATTTATCTGTTTTTCAAATGATTGATTATGCTTTTAATATTGTTTTCTGTGTGCAGGCTCAACTCCGCAGGGCGCAGGCTTTCGAGTCTGTGAGCATCCGACGAAGTGAGAATTTTCATATCGTTGAGCACGGGGAATTTTGATTTTAATTGGTGAACATCGCCCATAGGTGAAACCTCGGCAACCTCAAAGCCCATTTCGGGGGTTATCATACCGAGGTTTGAAATAACGCTGTAGCTGCTGCGGTCTATATGTGCAGGATAGCACACGCCGCCGTAGCCGTCAACAAGTTTTTCAACGTCGTCTATAGAAATAGCGCTTGCCATAGTCAGCAATATGTCCTGCTCGCCGAGAATTTTGTCAGTTTCATCCATTATCAGCTGCGTGCCGAAAATTTCGGGTCGGTTTTTAATCTGCGGAGCACCCCGAAGAACGAAATCGGAAAATTCCTCTGCTGCCTTCAGTTCTTCAAAAAGGCAGACTACGTGTACTTCCTCGCAGGTGCAAAGCTCCATTCCTGGTATTACGGTGATACCTGCCTGCTCGCCTGCACGCATTGCCGCGCCGCAGTTCTGACAGGAGTTGTGGTCGGTGAGGGCTATAGCCTCCATACCCATAATGGCCGAAAGGTTGACGAGGTTGTACGGCGTCATATCCTCCTCTGCGCAGGGAGAGAGGCAGGAGTGAATGTGAAAATCGTAAAACAGACTCATAACAGTTTTGCTATCTTTGCACCGAGGTCGAATGCACTCTCGTTGCTGCGAAGAACTATTACGTCGTTTTGCTTTGCACGGGTGAGGGCATCATCGTCAAACACGGCGTTTTCAGTGAGGAGTATGCAGGCAACATCGGCAAGCACGGCAACGCCCACGGAGTTGACATTTCCCATAACCGTCAGCCAGCAGTCACCCTCTTTTGCTTTGGACATGACCCAGCTTAAAAGGTCGCCGCAGTAGCCGCCTGTGACCTGCTTTTCTTCTGCTGATTCGCCGCCGCAGAGAACCTCAAGCGAAAATTCATCGATAAGATTTTTTACTGTCATAATTATTTGTCCCTTTCTTTTGCTCTGTAGGGTGCGGGAATAAGCTCACGGTCGATACCGCTGAGCTGATCACGCAGCATGAAAACGCAGTCATTCTCCGAAGCAAAACCCCTGACTATATCGTCCGCAAGTGCCGCACACGAGGGTGCACCGCAGGTACCGCAGTCAAGACCGGGGAGCTTAGTGAGAATTTCACGCTTTTCTGCCATCTTTCTCATTGCCTCGGGCACGGTGTCTGCAAGCTTCATAACGTCGGTTGCGACAAGCGCCTTGTGCCAGAACATATTGTCGGGCACATCTGTCGAATCAAGGCGGTTGCAGGAAACGGGCAGATACTTGCGAAGGCGCTTTATTCTTGCCTTTGCAACGTAGGGGTTTTCGTAAGTCAGCGCACCGCCCACACAGCCGCCCGTACAGGCGTTGAGCTCGATAAAATCAATATCGGGCAACTTCTCATCCTCAAGCTCGTTGAGAATGTTTATCACGTTGTCGATTCCGTCTGCCGCAAGGCAGTTGTCCTTGAGGAGTGAGTTTGCTTCACCGCCGCCTGTAGCCCAGCCGACGCCGATAACGCCCGAATCCTTTAAGGTTTGCGTTTCGTTCAGGTGGTTCATCTCGTGCACAAGGGCAGGGTAGATATCCTTGATTGCTATTGCGCCGTTGAGGTTGGATTTTTCAAGGCAGACGGGTGCTTTGAGCGCCGTGAGCTTTGCAGGGCACGGCGAAATGAAAAACACGCCGATGTCCTCATCGCAAAGTCCCGTTTCTTTCCTTGCCTTTTCGCGGGCTATACCGCCTGCAACCTCCATAGGCGAGGTCAGCGGCACAACATGCTCGATAAGGTTGGGGTAATTTACCCTTATCAGCCTTACAACAGCAGGGCAGGCGGAGGAAATAACAGGCTTTTTAAGCATACCCTGCTCGAAAAGTTTCCTCGTTGCATCGCTTACAAGCTCTGCCGCCTTTGCAACCTCGACAACGTCGTCAAAGCCGAGCTTTTTAAGAGCGGTCAGCACGTAGTCAACATCATCCAGATTATTGAACTGGCCGTAAAGCGCAGGCGCAGGTACGGCAACCTTATATTTGAAATTATGTATCTGTTCAAGTGAATCGTATTCGGCCAATTTTGCGTGGTACGGGCACACACGGATACATTCGCCGCAGTCGATACAGCGTTCTTTTATAATGTGAGCCTTACCCTCGCGCACTCGGATTGCTCCCGTGGGACAACGCTTGATACAGTTTGTACAGCCACGGCATTTTTTTGAATTCAACCGAACGGAGTGGTAAAAGTCAGCCATCTTTTCCTCCATGAATTAAAATTTATTTCACATAAATTTTAAGTGTCATTACCGTGCCTTTTCCAAGCTCGGTATCTATCTTCATTTCGTCGGTATATTTTTTTATGTTGGGCAGGCCCATACCTGCACCGAAGCCCAGTGCACGCACCTGGTCTGGTGCTGTGGAGTAGCCCTCCTGCATTGCAAGCTCAACGTTTTCAATGCCGGGGCCGTGGTCGGTGAGAACAACGTGAACATAATCGGGGGCAATTTCAACGTCGATTTCGCCGCCGCCTGCGTGAATTACAAGGTTGATTTCAGCCTCGTAAACGGCAATTGCGGTGTTGCGGATAATTTCGGGCGGAAAGCCGATATCTTTAAGTGTTTTCTTGATTTTACCGGAAGCCTCACCTGCACGGGTGAAATCTCTTCCGTCAACGTCGTAATGAAGCTTTATTATATCACTCATGCCGCAACCTCCTTATTCGGGCCTGTGGGCGCCGCCGCGCAGACCGTTTTCGTAAAGAATACCGCAGGAGGTGAACATTTCACGCTTTGTCTTGAGCAGGGGAATACCGTTTTCCTCTGCAAGCTCAATCATACCGAGGTCGGGGCTCTTGCCGCGGACAAAAACGATGCACTTCATATCCATCATTTCAGCCGTACGTACAACCTGCGGATTTACAAGACCCGTCAGCAATACAGCCTGCTCTTTAACGTAAGCAAGCACATCGCTCATCATATCGCTGCCGCAGGCGGAATGAACCTCTCTGTCGAGGAATTCCTCGCCGTAAACCAGTTCTGCGTCAAGCACCTTCATAATTTCGGAAACCTTCATAACGGTTTCTCCTTTCACATTTATATTTCAACAACAATTCTTTTTGGATAATCTCTGTTTAATTTTTCCCGCTATACTGAAAATTACAAACATAATTGCATTAACGGCAACTACGCTGGCGCCCGTGGGCAAATCAAAACGGTATGCCGCAACGAAGCCGAGGAAAAAGCTGAGCGTCGAAACCGCCGCAGAGCAGAGCACAACGCCCCTGAACGAGCGGAAAAAGCGCATTGCGGTAAGCGACGGGAAAATGAGCAACGATGAAATGAGAATTGCACCCATCAGGCGCATACCCACAACTATCGTAACCGCTGTCAGCAGGGCGATAACTGTATTGTAAAACGAAACCTTTGTGCCCGTTGCCCTTGCAAAGCTCTCGTCAAAGGTTACGCCGAAAACAGTTTTATACATCAGCGCATACATCAGTATAACCACGGCGGAAAGAACAACGCTCACCGTCACGTCGCTGCTGTTTACGGCAACAATACTGCCGAACATATAACTGCCCACGTCGATATTAACATTGCCTGCGAGCTTTACCGTCAGCACGCCTACGGCAATCGCTGTGCCCGAAATCAGGGCAATTGCGCTGTCGCCGTTGATACGGCTGTTGCGGCTTATGCGAAGCAGAAAGAACGCCGCAACTATAACGACGGGTATGGCGATTTTAAGCGGAGCAATTCCTGCCGCCGCGGCAACGCAAAGCGAGCCGTAGCCGACGTGGGAAAGACCGTCGCCAATCATTGAAAAACGCTTGAGCACAAGCACCGAGCCGAGCAACGCCGCACAAAGCGAAACGAGTATGCCGACTAATAAAGGTGTGCGCAAAAACGGGTATGAAAATATTTCTGTTATTGCTGTAAAAAATGACATTTTGTTGCCTCTGGAATCAACATATTATAATGGGTGAGGGCGAAGCCCTCTCACAATTTTGCACTTTACACTCGGGATTACATCTCATAAGTTTCAGGGCAGATTTCCATAATCTTCTCCCTCAACTTAATAAAATCCTCCAATGCTTCGGGCTTCTGGTTCGGGTTGCGCAGAAGTGCGGCGGGGTGGAAGGTGCCCATCATAAGGGTACCGTTTTTCTCAATAAACTGACCGTGCTGTTTTGTTACCTTGAAGTCGGGTGATATAAGCCTTGTCGCCGAAATTCTGCCGAGGCAGACAATAATTTTCGGCTTGAGCAGTCTTGTCTGTTCGCGAAGCCAACCGATGCACTCGTTCTGCTCTTCAGGCAGGGGGTCACGGTTTTGCGGCGGACGGCATTTTACCATATTTGCAATGTAGATGTTCTTTTTTCTGTCAAGGTCAACAGCGGCAAGGAATTTGTCAAGAAGCTGACCGCCTCTGCCGACAAAGGGCTCGCCCTGTAAATCCTCGTTTGCGCCGGGGCCTTCACCAATGAAAAGCACCTTGGCGTTTTCGTTGCCTACGCCGAAAACAAGCTTTGTTCTCGTTTCGGCAAGGGCGCATTTTGTGCAGCCCATACAGTCGTTTTTAAGCTGTTCCCAATTATCGTACATAGTTTATTTCTCCAACTGTTCAAGTCGTTCTACTTTAACATTTAAACCTTCCATGCGCACAAGGTTTTCCTCATCGCAGCAGGTGATGAAAACCTGCCTGTTCTGCAGGCGGCTGACAACGTATTTCTGCCTTTGCGGGTCAAGCTCGCTGAAAACATCGTCAAGCAGAATTACGGGTTCTTCACCCGTGGCTTTTGCGATTAAATCCGCCTCTGCCAGTTTGAGCGAAAGTGCGGCACTTCTCTGCTGACCCTGCGAGCCGAAGTTGCGGGCGCTTTTGCCCGAAAGCTCGATTGAAAATTCTTCTCTGTGTGCGCCGACACTTGTCACACAGCGCTCAACGTCGCTCTCACGCTTTTCTCTTAAAGCGTTGATAAGGCTTTCATATATTTCTTTTCTGCCCTGCGCCTTTTCACGGGCGTATTCCTTGTAACGGAGGGTAAGCGTTTCCTTGCCCGAAGAAATTTCATCGTAGGCAGGGCAGGCGAATTCTTTTAAATTTTCAAGACAGCGCATACGGCTGTCGATTATCAATGAGCCCTTTTGCGCCAACTCTTCATCCCATATATCGAGCATTGCAAGGAAAGACGGGTTATCTCTTGCTGCACGGAGTGTGGCGTTGCGCTGGGCTAAAATTTTGTTGTATTCAAGCAGAGTTTTTGCGTAATTCGGCTTCAACTGGCTCAAGGCAATGTCAAGAAATTTGCGCCTTTCTTCGGGGCCGTCCTTAACGATTGAAAGGTGAAGCGGAGTAAACGCAACGCAGGTGAATTCGCCCATCATCTTTCTGCCTGAAGGCAGAGAAATGCCGTTGAGCTCGGCGTGACGTTTTTCATCAATGGTGATAACTGCATTTTTACTGCGGTTGCCCGAGAAAAATTCCATTTCAAGCCTTGCCTGCGGCTGATTGAACATAACAACGTCCTTATCCCTTACGCTCCTGAAGCTGCGGCAGCCCGTGAAAAGCCAGATGCTCTCTATTAAGTTTGTTTTTCCAAGGCCGTTTTCGCCGCAGATTATGTTCACACCCTCGCCCGGCGTGTAGTCCAGCCGGGCAAGGTTGCGGTAATCATAAGCTTTAAGGTTAAGAACTTTCATTATCTTACAATTTTTTCGCCGTCAAACAGAATTACGCCGAAGCCGTGGCCTGTTTTGCCGCCCGCCTCAACAAATTCCGCAAAAGCACGGCGGAGAGAATTGTCTCTGGGCCACTGCTCAACGGGCAGGTCAGAGAAGCGCTCAAAGATTCTCCAGCCGTCGTTGAATTCTTCCTTTTCGCCCTGCTCAAGCAGTTCAAAATCACGGATGAATTTTGCCGTGTTGCTCTTTTCGGGGAGGAAGGTGAGGTACTTGTCGTAAAGCAGCCATGAGCCGCAGCCGAAAAGTACGGGACCGCCGTTGAACTCGTCCTTGAAGAATTCGTAAGCCTGGCGGTATGAATCGAAACGAACCTCGTCTGTGAGCGGAACGCCAGAGGACGGAATGTGGAAGTTGATATACTTGTCGCCCGTATGTACAACGTGACCGCTTGAAAGTACCATACCGTCAACCTTTTCGCCGAGCTCACGCATTTCAAACTGGAATCTGCCAAGGGCAAAACGGTCAACCTCGTACTGGCCGTGGAACCAGCCACCGACGAATGTGCCCCAGCAGTTTTCGCAGTCACGGCACTCGATGAGCTTGTACTTAAGGTCGCACATTTGGTCGTAGTACATCTTGTCGGAAAGACCCTTCTCACGGTAACGCTTGAGAAGCTCTTCGCTGCAGCAAAGCAGGAATACCATGTGCATTGTCTGCTCGGGCTTGCCCATCTTCTTTGCAAGCTCTGTTACTCTGTCAAGCTTTTCGCCAAGCTCGTTTGCCCACGGGAACATATAGTCCTCGTAAATTTTGTCAAACTCGTCGCCCCACTCCTTGTTTTCGTCAAGGAGCTTGAACATCTTTATAAAGCAGTCCTGTGCTTCCTGCGGGAAGCCGATTTTCTGCATAACGTCTCTGTTGAATTCTGTGTTGTGAAGCATGGTAGTTACGTCCTTTCAATATGTGAAGTTAATTATTATTTTTGAGTTTATCCCGGATAAACTATTATTTCTTCGTCAGCCAGACCAGCATATTGCTTTCGCCTCTGTTTGCGTATGCATAGTAGGGGATGAGCTTTATTTTCTGCTCAACAAAAGCTTCGTCATAATCGTAATAAAGCTCGTCACTTGCAGGGCGGATATAGCCGTCAAGCTCGATTGCGCTCACGCCGTATTCGGGTGTATCAACAAGTGTTGCACCGTTTTTCGGGTCAACGTAAAGGCCCTTGAGCGGAAGGGGGTTGTCAATGCCTTCTGCACAGTAAACAACGGGACCTTTCTGTACGGCTACTCTGCCGCAGCACTGGCGTACCTGCGGATTTGCCTGAACAAAGCGTACAGGCATATCGAGCGTGTATTCGATAACCTCGCCGTCTGTTACGTCAACGTAGATAAAGCCGTCGTCCTTGAGTGCGACGTTTTTGCCGCCGTTGAGGGTATAGCTTCTGCACCATACGGGCAGACGGAGCGCAAGCGTGAAATCGCCCGAGCAGGTGATTTTCATTTTGCCGTTTTCGGGGTAAAGCGTTTCAACGCTGATGGCTTTGCCTTCGCCCTTGAATTCACCGCCCATAAAGTGGTGAAGCCAGAGTGTACTTTCGTTTTCGGAGCAGGCAAATTCGCCGATGTTGGCAATAAGCCTTGTAACGTTGGGCGGACAGCAGGAGCAATCAAAAACTTCAAGTCTTTGTGTTATCGGATAAAAAGGCTTGTGTCTGCCATCCTTGGGATTGTTTATACCGACAAGGTCAACTTCGATAGAATTGTCGTAGAAAAATGCCTTTCCGTCCAGTGACAGACCGCAGAGGAAGCCGTTGTAAAGGGCAAGCTCGGCTGCATCGTCATACTTTCTGTCGGGCTTGATTGCGCTCATTCGCTGAGCGAAAAGGATATAGCCGATGTCGGCGCAGGTTTCACAGTAGGAAGATGTTTCGGGCAGATCGTAATCGCCTAAAAAAGCCTCGCCAACACAGGTCTGACCGAGACCGCCTGTAATGTACATCTTTTTCTTTGCCATACTGTCAAAGAGCTTGTCTGCGGCGGTAAAAAGTGTTTCGTCGCCGTATTCTGCCGCAAGGTCTGCCATACCGCTGTAGAGGTAAACAGCTCTTACGCTGTGGCCGACAGCCTCATCCTGCTCGCGTACGGGTTTATGTGCTTGGGAGTAGGCATCTTCTTCTTTACCTCTCACATCAACAAAATATTTGCTCAGCTCAAGGTATCTCTTTTCGCCCGTGGCGCGGTAAAGCTTTACGAGAGCAAGCTCAATTTCTTCGTGACCAGGGCTGTCGAACTCTGCCCACTTTTCGGTTACAAATGCCTTTTCAATCATATCTGCGTAATCGCACATAATCTTGAGGAATTTGTCCTTACCTGTGGCATAGTAATATGCAACTGCGGCTTCCATAAGGTGGCCTGCGCAGTAAAGCTCATGGTTGTATCTGGCGGTAAAACGGTCGTCGGGCTCAAAAAGCGTGTAGCAGATGTTGAAGTAGCCGTCGTCCCAACGGTTTTTATCTATCAGGTCAACAGTTTCGTCAATAATTTTTTCGAGTTCGGCATCGGGAGTTTTTGCAATTATGTATGCTGCGCTTTCAAGCCATTTTGCAACGTCCGAATCCCAGAAGATGTGCGGCTTGTTCGGCTCGCCTTTCTTCCAGTTGACATTGAATGCTTCAAATCTGCCTGTTTCGGCAAAGCGGTTGTAAACGCTGTGAATTGTAACCTCGCGGTTGAGCTTCTGCTTGTCTGCCCAGAAGCCGCCTGTGATTTCGGTGTTTTTAAGAGGGATGATTTTACTGATTTGTTTCATTTGTTTTTCCTCTTTTCTCTTTGTTGGTTTCTCTGACTACGTATATCGGTCTTTTTTTGACTTCCATATAGGTTTTGGCGAGGTACTGTCCTATGACGCCCATACAGAAAAGCTGTATACCGCCGATGAAGCAGATAAAGCACACGATGGATGCCCAGCCCTGAACGGGGTCATCGAAAAACAGCCTGCGGATGAATACGACGGCAACGCCGACAAAGGACATAACGGTGAAGAATATGCCTATCCACGAGGCGATGTTGAGCGGTGTCTGAGAAAAGTTGATTATGCCCTCGAGCGAATATTTGAACAGCTTCCAAAAGCTCCACTTGGTTTCGCCTGCGGCACGCTCAACGTTTTTGAAAGGAAGCCAGTAGGTTTTAAAGCCTATCCAGCCGAAAATGCCCTTTGAAAAGCGGTTGTACTCGCACATGTTGACGATTGCCTCAACCATATCCCTTTTCATCAAGCGGAAATCTCTTGCGCCGTCAACAATATCGGCGTCAGAAATTCTGTTGATTATTTTGTAAAACATACGGGCGAAGACCGAACGGATTTTCGGCTCACCCTCACGGGTGACTCGGCGTGTTGCGACCGAGTCATAACCATCTTCCTTGATTATGCGGAGCATTTCGGGCAGGAGTGAGGGCGGGTCCTGCAAATCGGCATCCATAACGGCAATATAGTCGCCGTCTGCTTCACAGAAGCCTGCGTACATTGCGGCTTCCTTGCCGAAATTGCGTGAAAATGAAATATATTTTACTCTGTCATCATTTAATGAGTATTCTTTGATTGTTTCGAGCGTCTTGTCTTTTGAGCCGTCGTCAACAAAGAGAAATTCAAAGGTGCTGTCGGCCATTTTTTCTGCCACCGAGCACAGCTCCTTGTAAAGAAGGGGGAGTACTTCTTCCTCATTGTAGCAAGGGATGATAAGACTGAGCTTTTCTTTCATTCTTTTTCACTTCCTTTAAAAATTGGACGCTGTGGTAAACTTTAACAAAAATATGATTGACTTTTAACTTATAATACCCTAATATAACTATATACTCTAAAGTATAAAATAAGATATAGCATTTGTCAATGAATATTATTTTTTCGGGAGGTACAAATTATGCTTTACAAAAAGAATACAGTTCCCCTGACAAAAGAGCTTTTCAAAAATCCCACGAGTGAGTACAGAGCCACACCTTTCTGGGCGTGGAACTGTGAACTGAATCAGGCTTTGCTCGACAAAGAAATAGGCTATATGCAGGATATGGGCTTCGGCGGCTTCCATATGCACGTGCGTGTGGGTATGTCCACCGAATACCTTTCCGATGCCTTTATGGATTTGATTAAGGGCAGCGTAGAAACCGCAAAGGATAAAAAGATGCTTGCCTGGCTTTATGACGAGGATAAGTGGCCCTCGGGCTTTGCCGGCGGTTTTGTTACAAAGAAGAAGGAAAACAGATCGAAGTATCTTCTCTTCACCCGTAAGGGCTACGGCGCAGGTGCAGGCAGTTCGAACGACAGCTCTGCTGCTGCCGTGCGTGAGGAGAATGGCTATCTTCTTGCAAGATATGCGGTGACGCTCGACAAAAACGGTTGCCTTGAAAGCTACCGCCGCCTTGCGGATGACGAGGAATGTGCGGATTGCTGGTATGCCTATTGCGAAACACAGGGCGAGAGCGACTGGTTCAACCTGCAGGCATACGTGGACACGCTTTCTCCCGAGGCAATGACGGAATTCATCAACATCACTCACGAGCGCTATAAAGAGTGCATCGGCGATGATTTCGGCGAGGCTGTGCCTGCGATTTTCACCGACGAGCCTCAGGTTGCACGCAAAAAGATGTTCGGTAAGGCGATAGGCGACAGAGATGCCTTCCTGCCCTACACAACTGACTTTGCAGATACATACAGAGAAATGTACGGTGAAGAACTTTTTGATAAATTGCCCGAGCTTTTCTGGGAACTTCCCGACGGTAAGGTTTCTGTTACACGCTACCATTACCACGATCACGTTGCCGAGCGTTTTGCAATTGCTTTTGCGGATAATATCGGCGGTTGGTGTGAGAAAAACGGAATTATGCTCACAGGTCATATGATGGAAGAGCCGTCGCTCGAGAGTCAGAATGCCGCAGTCGGCGACTGTATGCGCTCCTACCGTGGCTTCGGTCTGCCCGGTATTGATATGCTCTGCGACAGCCGTGAGTTTACAACCGCAAAGCAGTGTCAGTCGGCAGTGCATCAGTACGGCAGAGAGGGTATGCTCAGCGAGCTTTACGGCGTTACCGGCTGGGATTTCAAATTCACAGGCCATAAGCTTCAAGGCGACTGGCAGGCTGTGCTCGGTGTAACCGTGCGTG
>JAZRQW010000058.1:0-44902 GCA_045650165.1 Acutalibacteraceae bacterium
CTACACAATGCGTACGGTTATCTACGGCACAAAGGGCACAATCATCTGCGACAACACCTCCCCCACAATGCAGCTTTTCGTTGCTGACGAAGAGGGCGTTGCACCTGAGAAGCCCGAAATCATCGAGCTTGAGGTCAACAATCACAACGCAGTCAAGGAATTCGAGGTATTTGCAGAAGCCATCCTCAACGGTAAGGATGTCCCCACAGATGCAAGAGAGGGCGCAAAGACAGTTGAGGTCTGCCTTGCAATTGTTGAATCCGCAGAAAAGGGCGAGAAGGTTTACCCGAACTACAACTTCTGATTTTTGCAATTTTTACATATTTTCGGCTTTAAAAAGCGCAAATTTTTAATATTGAAATATCGGTTTTTTTATTGAAAACTATATACATATCAAAAAAATTGTGCTAAATTATTTATGTTATTTTATTTATGCATTTTTCGCATAGGGGAGTGTTTACAATGACAAAAATTTACGAAGGCAAGACAAAGGACGTTTACAGCCTTGAAAACGGCAACGTAATGCTCAAGTTCAAGGACGACTGCACAGGCAAGGACGGCGTTTTCGATCCGGGCGAGAACACAGTCGGTCTTACAATCGAGGGCATCGGCAAGGCTAACCTCAAGTCCTCTATCCACTATTTCGAGCTTCTTAAAGAAGCAGGAATCAAGACTCACTACGTAAGCGCAAACATTGACGAGGCTACAATGGAAGTTCTTCCTGCAAAGATATTCGGCCAGGGTCTCGGAGTTATCTGCCGCCTTGTTGCTACAGGCAGCTTCATCCGCAGATACGGCAACTACATTGCAGACGGTACACCTCTTGAGGGCGGCTATGTTGAGTGCACCTTCAAGGACGATGCAAAGGGCGATCCGCTTGTAACAGGCGAAGGCCTTGCAGCACTCGGTGTTATGACTCCCGCTATGTTCGAGAGCCTCAAGGAGCAGACACTCAACATCACAAAGATCGTTGCTGACGACCTCAAGTCAATCGGCCTCGACCTCTGGGATATCAAGTTTGAGTTCGGCTACAACAATGACGAGGTTATCCTCATCGACGAAATCGCTTCCGGTAACATGAGAGTTTACAAGGACGGCGTTATCGTTGACCCCGTTGAGCTTACAAAGTACATCAACGAAAGATAAGCCAATAAAAATTTACACGGCAGTTTCAAAAATGAAACTGCCGTGATTTTTTTACTCTTCAATCAACCCGTAATACCTGCCCATCCAATACGGCAGGAGGAAGGTTGTGCCATCGTGCAGAACGGGGGATTTACGCACAACGTCTGCAACAAAATGGTTTCTGTTATAGCGCAGAACCGGCTTTTCGTCATAGGGCAACGGCTCCTTGAGCTGCGGTTTTTCGCCGCCGAACTGCTCCCACTCGCTGTCCCAGACAAGGTCGTTTCTCGTGCTGTTGATAACGGTAACGTCGAGCATCTCAAGCGGAAGCTCACGAAGGGTACCGACCGCCTTGTCGATATCGCAGCACTGACCCGAAAGCGAACCGTAAATCACGTTGAGCACGGGGTTGCGTTCAACTTGCTCGTACTCCCAATGCTCACGCATACCGATAAGCAGACATTGCCTGATATCGGGGTTGGTTTCGTAGTTGAGAATCGGAATATAGCTGAGGAAGCAGAGAGCATCATCGATATGCACTGTGTGTCCGTCGGGGATTTTACAATGCATCGTGTTGAGAGCGTAATGCTCCTCTTTTACAAGCTTCATATACTCGTCGTTGTATTTTTCATCGCCACTCATATGATAGGCAATTTTGAGGAAGGCGAGCATTTCAAGCGCGTTTGTGCCGTGCTCCTCTGACCAGAAGTCGTTGCGGTTAAGGTCATCGGGATTCCAGTTGCCCCAGCGTGTGTATTTGCCGTCGGCATCACAGAGTTTATAATCATTCGCAAGAATATGGTCAACAACGGCACACAAGGCTTTGCAGATTTGAGCCTTTTCCTCGTCGTTTGCGCAAAGGTCGTAATATACGGGAAGCGATGCGAAATGGCCTACCATTTCATCGCTCGAAACGTCTCCGAGCCAGTCATAATCGCCCGCATCAAACCACTTGGGCATAGAGCCGCAGTAGGCGATATCACCCTTTTTGCGCACACAGCGTGCAGTCAGACCAGGTATACCCGTAACGCTCAGCAGCCTGAGCATAGCCTTTGCGCTGCGGCGTGCAAGCTCAAGTGCTTCCTGCTCACCCGTTACGGCGTATCGGTAAGACTGCGCCAGAAGATATACGCCCGTACGCAGACCGTCGTTATCGGTGATATAAACATAGCCCGAGCTTAAATCCTCACGGTTTTCAAGCTTGCGGTGGGAAACAAAGCCGACATCACGCACATTATATTTCTCGATATAATCCTGGTAATTGTCTGCCTTTTCTTTAAGGGTCATCATAACGGTTTCAATACAGGAAACTCCGTTTTCAGTGCCGACCCAGACGGTATTACCGTCATTACTTTCAGCAATTGCGGTAACCTTTGCATCAGGTATCCAGTATGAAGCAGGATAGAAATGGCGCTTTGCACCATCGTAAATTGTAAGACCTATATCCGTGCCGACATAACGCTTGCCGCTTTTGCCAAAGACGATTTTACTGACGCTGTAGTTTGAAAGTGCCTTGACTTCCTTGTGTGTCAACCAATAGCTTTTGGAATCGTAAACAAACAGACCCTTGTCCGTACCGACCCAGACTATTCCGTATTTATCGCCTGCTACGGTGCGTATGTAAGAATCGGGCATATTTGAATTCCAGGGGTTGACGTTAAACCAGCGCAGACGCTTGCCGAGAGCAGTTTTGATATTCTCGCCCGTTGCAACAAAAATTTCACCGTCTGCAAAGCAGCTCATATCAAGCGGTGTTTCGTGGTCAATATCGTACCACCAGACAAAACTGCCGTCTTCAAATTTATAGAGATTATCGCAGGTTACAAGGCGGAGTCTGCCGCAGTGATCCTGCGAAAGAGCAACAACGTCTCCCTCAAGCTGCTGACGGTTTTCACCGTCCGAGGTGCAAAGCTCGTTGCCGCTTGCAAGCCACAGTCTGCCGTCATCATCGGCAAATATGGTCTGCACCCTGCCCTCAAACAAGTCAACGGGCACAAAGCGTCCGTTTTCAAAGCGAGCTGCACCCTTGTCCGTGCCGACCCATGCCGTGCCGTTTTTATCCACGGCAACAGAAAGAATATTGCAGGAGGGCAGACCGTCTTTTACACCGTAAATTCTGCGCTTATCCTGCTTGAATGCATCACATTTAAAGCCAAACATAATAAATTCTCCTTTCTGCTTATTCACCTATAAGTCCGTAATATCTGCCAAGCCAGTACGGCATAAGGAAGAACGTACCCTCGACTATGCGGTAATTTCCCCATGTCATGTCCGCCAGATACTGGTTGTGGTCATAGGTTGCAAAGGGCTTTTCGTCATAGGGCAGCGGAATGCAAAGCTGCGGGTCCTCGCCGTAACGTTCCTGACCCTCATAATCCCACACAAGGTCGTTTCTTACGCTGTTATAAATCGGGATTTCCATTGTTTCCATAGGCAATTCGCAAAGGCTGTTTATGCCCACGTCAAGGTCACTGCACTCGTCTGTGTAAGCTGCGTAAAGGATATTCCAGAACGGGTTTCTCTCCGTACGCTCATACTCCCAGTGCTCACGCAGACCGATAAGATAATACTGCAGTATATCGGGGTCGGTTTCGTACATCATAAGCGGAATGGTTGTAAGGAAGCCGAGATGGTCGTCAATATGGTTTGTGCGTGCATCGTCAAGCTTTCTGCGCATTGCGTTAACCGCAAAATGCTCCTTTGAAACAAGGCGCACGTATTCATCGTGATATTTTTTATCCGCACCGAGGTGGTCAAGAATTTTGAGGAAAGAAAGCATTTCAAAGGAGTTTACTCCCCTCTCGTTGAACCAGCGGTCGTTGCGGTTGAGCTCATCGGGATTCCAGTTACCCCAGGTTGTCGGAAGTCCGTCAATATCGCAAAGCCTGTAATTGTGGCTCATAATATGGTCAACAATATCGCAAAGAGCTTCTCTTATTTCCGCCTTTTCCTCGGGTGTTGCACAAAAATCACAGTAAACTGCGGCAGGCACAAAATGACCTGTCATTTCATCGCTGGAGGTTTCGCCCTTCCACTCTACCTCGCCCGTTTCATCTGTTACGAGGTGCCATTCGGGGTCTCCGTCGCCGAAGCCCTTTTCGCCCGGGCGGCGTATAGCCCTTGCGGTAAAGCCCGGAATGCCTGTAATTTTCATAAGGTAGAGCATAGCCTTAATGGACCTGCGCGAAATTTCGAGTGCTTCCTCTTCGCCCGTTACGGCATAGCGGAAAGCCTGTGAAAGCATATATGTACCTGTCCACAGACCGTCATTGTCGGAAATTTCAATCTCACCAGTGCCGAAATCCGTTGCGTTGTCAATAAAACGGTTAACAACAAAGCCGATATCACGCACGTTGTATTTTTCGGCGAGAGCAACAAAATTATCTGCCTTTTCTCTGAGGGTCATCATCACGGTTTCGATGCGTGAAACGCCATTGTCAGTTCCTACCCAGATTGTGTTACCGTCATTGCTTTCCGCAATTGCAGTAACACGGGAGGCAGGCAGCCAGTAACCGGCAACATAGAAGTGGCGCTTTGCACCGTCGTGAATACCGATACCGATGTCCGTACCGACATAGCGTCTGCCTGTTTTGCCGAAGAGAATTTTATTTGTGTTGTAATTACAAAGGGCTTTCGCTTTTTCATTGGTTACCCAATACCCTTTTGAGTCAAAAGCCTTTACCCCTTTATCTGTACCGACCCAGAGCATACCGAGGCTGTCGCACTCAACCGCCTGCACAGCAGCATCTGTTTCGTATGTATTGACTTTGCTGTCGGCTACGCTCACAAGATTACCGCCTGCGGCGATATAAAGGATATCCTCATAAGCAGCAATATCCGAAATTTCTCCGTCGGGCGCATAACACTTTTCAAAAGCTGTGCCGTATGAATAAACACAGCCTTCGGTTGCAACAAAAAGTCTGCCCGAAGCATTCTGCGCAAAATCAACAACCGTGCCGTCAAGCACCTGACGGTTTTCGCCGTCTGCGGTGCAAACTGTATTGCCGCAGGCAAGCCACAAATTGCCCTTCTTGTCGGCAAACATAGCCTGTACGCTGTCCTTGAACAAGGAGGAATCGACAAAGCTACCGTTTTCAAAAACGGACACACCTTTGTCCGTACCCATCCACACTCTGCCGTCCTTATCTACAGCGGCAGAAAGAACATTGTCTGAAACAAGACCTTCCCTCACGCCGAAAAAGGTGCGCTTATTCTGCTTGAACGGTTTTACCGTAACAGTTGCCATAAACTACATCTCCCTTATTTTTAAAAAAAGCAGGAGTTGTGGGTAAACTCCTGCTTTGTGTTTAAGTAAAATTATTCAGCTGCTTCTTCTGCTGCCTCTTCAACAGCTTCTTCAGCAACGGGCTCAATGAGAGCACGGATGGAAAGGCTTACACGCTTCTTGTCAAAGTCGATTTCTGTAACCTTTACGTCAACCTCTTCACCGACTGTAAGAACATCCTCGGGCTTGTTGATACGGCGGTCAGCAATCTGTGAAATGTGGATAAGACCGTCGATGCCGGGGATAACGTTTGCGAATGCACCGAAGGTTGTCATACCGACTACCTTAGCCTTGCAAACTGTACCTACGGGGTAATCGCGGCGCATAATCTCCCACGGATTGTCCTCTACCTTCTTGTAGCCGAGAGAAATCTTCTTGTTTTCAGCATCAAGCTTCTTGATGTAAACTTCGACGGTATCGCCGACGTTGACAATCTCTGAAGGATGCTTGATACGCTTCCAGCTGAGCTCTGAAATGTGAACCATACCGTCCACACCGCCGATATCAACGAATGCGCCGTAGCTTGTAAGGGACTTAACGGTACCTGTGATTACCTGACCCTCTGCTGCGTTGTCCCAGAATGCCTTTGCAAGCTCCTTGCGAGCCTCACGTGCAACAACTCTGATGGAACCGACAGCTCTCTTGCGCTGCTTGTTAACATCGATAACCTTGAACTGAACCTTTGTCTTGAGAAGAGACTCAAGAGGCTCGTCCTTGGAAAGGCCTGTGTGTGAGCCGGGGATGAAGACGCGGGAACCCTTGCAGGCAACGAGAACGCCGCCAGCCGGGATAACCTCACATACTGTGCCTTCGAGAACTTCGCCGCTCTCTTCTGCTGCACAGATGTCAGCCCAAGCTCTTGTAGCGTCAAGACGGCGCTTGGAAAGCATCATTGTGCCCTCTGCGTCGTGTGTCTTCATAATGATAAGCTCGATTTCGTCACCGATCTTGAGCTCTTTTGCAGGATCTGCCGTAGGATCGTTGCTATATTCATCGATGGGAACATAGCCGGTCTGCTTGCGGCCGATATCTACCTGAATCTCACTCGGTGAAATGCCAACAACGATACCACGAACCTTCTGATCCGAGCTCATGCTTTTCAGTGATTCCTCCATCATAGCCTCAAATGATTCTACTGCGGATTCATCAGCAGCTATTGCGGCACTTGCCGACTCCTGACCTGCTGCTTCGGGGTTGAGCACCTGCTCGATTTCAGCCTGGAGAGCGTCAATCTCGGGCTGTACATTGTTTACGTTTTCAGACATGGTTTGTAGTACCTCCTTTATTATACCGGCAGGGGTAGATGCCCCTGCAGTAACGCCAACATTGGTGCAGCCGCTTAAATCTATCTGCCCAGCCTCCCCGGCATTTTCGACAAGATAGGTTTTGCAGTTGGGCTCGCACACGGCTTTGAGCTTTGCCGTATTTGAACTCTGGCGGCCGCCGACAATAATCATTGCATCACTCACGAGGGAAAGCTCATACGCTTCTTTCTGCCTTTCGTGAGTTGCAGAGCATATTGTATCAAAAATAAGCGGATTTGTATAGAGTTTTTTTATCTTTTTTTCACATAAATTCCATTCTTTTGTGCTGAACGTGGTTTGCGCAACGGCAAAAACCGATTTTTCTGCCAAATCCTGCCGTTCAGCCGCAATTTTTTCAAGCTCCTCACAGCCTGAAAAAACTATCGCTTCCGTTTTGCAGTGACCTACTATGCCCTGAACCTCGGGGTGAGAGGCATCGCCTGCGATGAGGACTACACTGTTTTCATCGGGCTTTTCGGAAACTATTCTGTGAATTTTCTTGACAAACGGACAGGTTGCGTTGCAGAAATCAATACCCATATTTTCAATTTCGGCTTCAACCGCCGCAGTAACACCGTGCGCACGCACAACAAGTGTTTCACCGGTTTCAGCCTGCCCGGGGGTATTAATTATCCTTGTACCCTTTTTTTCAAGGTCCTCTATAACCTGAGGATTGTGTATAAGCGGACCGAGAGTGCAGACCTTTTTGCCTTCGTCAAGCATTGAATATACAAGGTCAACGGCTCTGTTTACGCCGAAACAAAATCCCGCTGTTTTTGCAAGAGTTAATCGCAATGCTTTTCCTCCCAGAGGTCAACAATTTCGTCCATAATCTTGTTTGCGGCTTCACGAAGCTCTCTTGTGCTGCCATCTTCGGTAATGCCGAGGTCTTCATACTTGATAAGCTCACCGTAGCGCACGGTTATCTTGCGGAAAAGACCACCCTTCTTCTCACAGTAGAGTGAGCAGGGAAGAATATCTGCCTTGGTCTGTCTTGCAACAAGAGCAAGACCTGCCTTTGCGGCGTGGGGCTTCAGATCCTTGGAGCGTGTGCCCTCGGGGAAAATTCCGAGAACATGACCGTTTTCAATAAGCTTAACAGCATAATTAATGGAAGCCTTGTCACTTCTGCCGCGGCTTACGGGGAATGTATTAAGGTGTGTGAGAAGCCACGCAGCAATGGGATTCTTGAAAGCCTCCGCCTTTGCCATATAGTGAATGGGTCTGGGGAAGTTTGCAAGAAGAACTGCAGGGTCAGCAAAGTGTATGTGGTTGCAGGCAAGGATGAAAGCACCCTCCTTGGGTATGTTTTCAACGCCTACGCACTTTATTCTCAGACCGAGCTTGAGTAAAAACTTGCACGGACTTTTAACTATATCGTAACACTTTCTGTCCTTGACTACGGAATAATCAAAACTCATTTCCCGTCTTCTCCTTAACTATGTTTTCAAGCGCCTCGAGTACCTGCTCAAGGTTCATTTCGGAAGTATCAACAAGCACGGCGTCATCCGCCTGCTTGAGGGGAGCAATGGCTCTGTGCGAGTCCTGATAATCTCGCTGAATCATTTCCTCCAAAACCTCATTATACTCCGCTTTCATTCCTTTTGCAAGCAGTTCGTCATATCTTCTTTTTGCTCTTACTTCGGCAGAAGCGGTAAGGAAAATTTTGACCTGTGCATCGGGCAGGACAACGGTACCGATATCTCTGCCATCCATAAGACAGTTGTTTTCCTTTGCGATATTACGCTGCAGGTCGAAAAGAAACTCTCTTACTGCAGGAATTGCCGAAACGTTTGAAGCCGCCATTGATGCTTCGGGCGTACGGATTGCAAGGGAAACGTCCTCGTCACCAAGGAAAACCCTCTGCTCACCGTCAACAAAGCGCAGGCTCACCTTTGTTTCGCCAAGGATTGAACATACCTGCTCTGCATTTTTAGTGTCCATTCCTGCGCGCATTGCGTTGACACCGACAGCACGGTAAAGAGCACCCGTATCAACATAAATATAGCCGAGCTTTGCGGCAAGCTGTCTTGCTATTGTGCTTTTGCCTGCGCCTGCAGGTCCGTCAATTGCTATGTTAGTAACCATAATTTATACTGCCCTTTCGGTTGATTTTTGAATATATCTTATTGCTTACATATTTATTCCTGCTGCATAACCGGTTGCGAAAGCTATCTGCAGGTTAAAGCCGCCCGTGTATGCGTCAACATCAAGTACCTCACCTGCAAAGTAGAGATTGTCAACAAGCTTTGAACGCATTGTTTTCGGGTCAACCTCGCTTACCTTGACACCGCCCGAGGTGATAATCGCCTCGTCAAGCGGACGGAAGCGTGTGACTGTCACCTTGAAATCCTTGAGCCATTCAACAAGTGCGGCACGCTGCTCACGGGTTATCTGGTTTGCCTTTGTTGTGGGCTTAATGTGGGTGAGCTGTGCGGCAACGGGAATCAGCTTACGGGGAAGAAGAAGCGCAAGCACATTTGCGTAGTCCTTATTTGCGTTTTCTGTTAAATCCTTAACAATTCGTCTGTCAAGCTGCTCGTGAGAAAGTGCAGGCTTGAGGTCGATATGAATTACATATCTTTCACTCTGCATATCTCTCATATGTGAGCTGGCACTTAAAATCATCGGGCCCGAAACGCCGAAGTGTGTAAACAGCATTTCGCCGAAATCCTCATAGACCGTGCGGAATTTTTGAGTATCCTCTACTCTGATTGCGGCGTTTTTAAGCGAAAGGCCCTGAAGCTGTGAGCAAAAGCCCTCGTGCGCTTCAAGCGGTACAAGAGAGGGCTTCAACTCTGTTACGGTGTGCCCTGCCTTTTCAGCAAGCGCATAGCCGTCGCCCGTGGAGCCTGTGCCGGGATATGATTTGCCGCCCGTAGCAATAAGCACGCTCGCGCAGGGTATCTCCTCGCCGTCCTCGGTTATAACGGCAGCTACTCTGCCGTCCTCTATTTTCAGGTCAACTGCTCTGCCCTTTTTAAACTTAACGCCCTCGTCCGTTGCGGCGTTGTAAAGTGCATCAACAATATCCTTTGAAGAATCGGAAACGGGAAAAACTCTGTTTCCTCTTTCGATTTTAAGGGGTACGCCCTCACACTCGAAAAACTCCATTGTATCCTGCGGCATAAAAGCAGAAAAAGCGCTGTAAAGGAATCTGCCGTTGACGGGCACAGCCGAAATCAGCTCGTTGAGCAGATTTGTTGCATTTGTAACGTTGCAACGACCCTTACCCGTAATGATTATTTTTCTGCCGGGTCTGTCGTTGCGCTCAAGCAGAGTAACGCTCTTGCCAAGCCTTGCCGCCTGCACGGCAGCCATCATACCTGCCGCACCGGCACCGATTATTACAATTTCATCTGTCATTTTCAATCCTGTCCTTATCGTAAACATTGTACTCATCCCAGATTTTTTCAAGCTGGCTGAGGTTATCGTACACCTCGCTGCGGCGGTTAAAGGTTGCCGCAACAATCAGCGCATTTATAAGGCTGAGAGGTGCTACGAGCGAATCGACAAACGACGCCATCGTACTGCGCGCCAGCAGAAGATAGTCTGCAAACTGGGCTATGGGAGAAAGCTCGCTGTCGGTAATCGAAATTATTTTTGCACCCTTGTCGTGAATAAAATGCAAAGCACTTATTGTCTGGTTAGAATATCTCGGGAAGCTGATGGCAATGCAGATATCGCGCTCATCAATGCGGAAAATCTGCTCAAAAACCTCGCTTGCCCTTGCGCTGTCAACCAGGATCACGTTGTCGTAAACGGGTCGGAAATAAAATGCCAAAAAGTTTGCGAGGGTTGCCGCACTTCGCACGCCGAGAATATAGATATTTCTCGCCTTGTTTATCGCTTCAACCGCAGAATTGAAATTCTCCTTTGAGGTCTGCTCGAGGGTGGATTTAATCATTGCGGAATCGGCAGTAAGCACGGTTTCGAGGATTTCATCCTGCGCTATACGCACGCTTGCGCTTTCCATTCGCTGTACGCTTGTCAGCTTGCTGCGTATAAGCTCCTGCAAATCGCTCTGCAAAGCGGGATAGCCCTCAAAGCCGAGCTCCGTTGCAAAGCGTACAACCGTGCTTTCGCTCACGCCGACAGTTTCGCCAAGCCTTGCAGCAGTCATAAACGCCGCCTTATCATAGTTTGCCATAATGTAATCGGCAACCTTCCTGTGGCCCTTGGAAAGCTTGTGGTAGAGCGCATCTATTTTATTGAGAATTGATTTGGTCATTACTTCGCCTTCTTGTTCTTCTCTTTCTTTGCCTGCTTGAGTTCATTATATCTTTGCTTGTCCGCTTCAATTTTGCGCAGTCTTTCAGCCTCAGCCTCGGCCTTTTTTACCCTGACCTTGTCAAGCTGTATTTTTGCAATTATTGCGGCAACAACCAACACCGCCGCTATAATGCCGAAAACGATAAACATACATTGGCCGAATACAGGTTTACACACACCGCAGGTGGTGCACTTTGCATGAAGCACACCCTTTCCCTCTACCCAACGGGGAGCAACAGTTTTAAGAATTTCGCTTTCTTCGGAATAAATGGGATTGTCGTTTTTATCGTAAATGAGATATGAGAGTTTGAATTTGAAGGTTTTCTCGTCATCAAATTCGGCACCGTCAAAGCGCACGGTCTTTTCTTCGTTGGAGAAGAAGCCGCCCATAGAGCTCATTGCGGTATCTGTCCAGCCCTCACCGTAATCAACAAAGCACTTGAGCTGAAAACCTGAGGGAACATAGGCAATGTAGGCCGACTGTGCCTCCTTCATGCTCTCGGGCGTTTTTACATCGAAGGTGAAATACGGTGCTTCTTCGTCGGAATAATGCACCTGAAGATTGCTTATTTCGGGCGCCTCAAATTCTGTAGGCAATTCGGGAGCTTCCTTACGCTCAACCTTTATAACCTCTGTCCAGTCAGAATGGGTGATATAACTGCCCGAGCTGATATATCCGACAGAGGCTCTCAGGCGAAATTCAAGCGTGTGGTTTTCAAGGTCAAAGACCTTTGCACCGCTTTCAAGTGTTTTTACAAGCACGCCCGCACTGTCAACAGCCGTCTGATTTGTGAGATACAAAATGTCAAATGATGCAACGGTTGCGCCGCTGTTGAAATTCACACCGTAATCGCAGATATCAGGCTGAGTATCCCACTCCTCGGTATAGTGCCAATCACCGCCGTCGATGCGATAGTCCGCCTGAATATAGCCGTAGGCCTGTGTTATTCCGTTACCGGGGTTTGCGGTAAGTTCAGCAAGCTCGTCGGTAAGCAGACAGCTTATAACCACACGCTCGTTGTTACCGTCGTTATAAACGGAATATTTGACGCTGTAGGGTGCATCAACGTGCTCAACGCTGCCAAAGGCAAAGCACGGAAAAGCCGCAGTCAGAATAACAGCGGCAATAATAACAAAAGAAAATAATCTCTTCATCTTTTTTTGTCCTCCGAAAAGTAGCTGTTTATATTTTAAAGTATTATTACTTAAAATTCAAGTATATTTTTATTTGACTAACGCAGATTATGGGACTATAATAATGGAATAAAATAAAAAGGATAGTTTTGTATGGAAAAACTGCTTTGTCCTGTTTGCAAAAAGAATATGATAAACACAGGCTCCTCTCTGCGTTGTGAGAGCGGACACAGCTTTGACATTGCAAAAGAGGGCTATATAAACCTGCTCACGGGCAGCAAATCAGGTGCCGCCACAGGCGACAACAAGGATATGGCACGGTGCAGAAAAAGCTTCCTTGACAAGGGCTGGTTTGAGCCGCTTGCAAAGGGACTTTGCGAAATTATAAACCGCGAAAACGCCTCAACCGTGCTGGACATCTGTTGTGGTGAGGGCTATTACGCCGAATACATCAGCAAAAATACTTCGGCTCAGGTTTACGGATTTGACCTTTCAAAGGAAATGGTACGGCTTGCCGCCAAGCGCAAAAGCGGCGCACGCTTTTTTGTGGCCAATATGTCTGCCGTACCCGTTGAAGACGGCTTTGCAGACTGTGCAATTCACTTGTTTGCTCCGTTTTGCGAAAAAGAATTTGCAAGAACCGTGTGTAAAGGCGGCTGCCTTGTCAGCGTCTGTCCCGGCAAAACGCATCTGTGGCAGATGAAGCAGGCTCTTTACGCCACACCTTACGAAAACGAAGAGGATAACCCCGTGCTCGATGGCTTTGAGCTTGAAGAAACACTCAACATAAAGGCGGATATCACTCTCACCTCTCCCGAGGATACGGATGCGCTTTTCCGCATGACACCGTATTACTACCACACTTCGGAAAGTGACAAGCAAAAGCTTGCCTCGCTCAAAACACTTACAACAGTAACGGATTTTTATATCAGAATTTATCGCAGGAAGTAAAAGATGAAAAGAACAAAACACGAAATTGATATGTGCAACGGCCCTCTGACGGGTAAGGTGCTGCGATTTTCGCTGCCGCTGATATTCTCCGGTATGCTTCAACTGCTCTACAACGCCGCAGACGTTGCCGTTGTAGGCAGATTCGCAGGCAGTGCCTCACTTGCCGCCGTCGGCTCAACAGGCTCACTTACAAACCTTATGATCAACCTTTTCATAGGCTTAAGCGTCGGTGCAAGCGTGGTTGTTGCGCGCAACCTCGGAGCAAGAAATCTGAGCCGTGCGCACGATGCTGTACACACCGCAATAGCACTCAGCCTTGTTGCAGGTGCGGTATCACTTATTATAGGCGTCGTATTCTCCAAGGGGCTGTTACAGCTTATGGATTCGCCCGATGATGTCATAGACCTTGCGGTGCTTTATATGAGAATTTATTTTCTCGGTATGCCTGCACTTATGGTTTATAATTTCGGCAGTGCGATTCTGCGCGCAATGGGCGACACAATGCGTCCGCTCTACTTTTTAACCATATCGGGCCTTATCAACGTACTGCTCAACCTGCTTTTCGTGTGTGTATTGCATATGGATGTTGCAGGTGTTGCGCTGGCAACAATCATTTCACAGTATATTTCCGCCGCACTTGTTGTAATTTGCCTGACAAAGCTTGAAAACTGCTGTCACCTTAATTTCAAAGAAATCAGGCTTAACAAAAAGGATGTAGGCGAAATGCTGCGTGTAGGCTTACCTGCCGGAATACAAAGCTCGATGTTCTCGGTTTCAAACGTACTGATTCAATCATCCATAAATTCCTTCGGCTCAACGGTTATGGCAGCAAATGCAGCAGCAGCAAATATCGAGGGCTTCACCTATACGGCAATGAACTCAATTTATCAGGCATCAATAACCTTCACAAGCCAGAATGTCGGTGCAAAGAAGCCCGAAAGGATAGGAAAGGTTGCAGTCGTCTGCCTGCTGACGGTAACAACAATCGGCATAGTTATGGGATGCGGTTCATATTTTGCAGGTGAACCGCTGCTGAAAATTTACTCAACAGATCCTGCGATAATCCCCTACGGATTAACAAGAATGAAATATGTCTGCCTGCCTTATTTCATGTGCGGCGTAATGGAAATTTTTGTCGGTCTGCTGCGTGGTATGAACTGCTCAACCGCACCCATGATTGTTTCGATTTTCGGCTCCTGCGTTTTCAGAGTTGCCTGGGTCTATACTGCATTCCGCATGAATCCCACGCTCGAAACACTCTATATCGCCTATATCATCTCGTGGACAATATGCTCACTGATTCAGTTTATCTGTTACCTTTACATCAAACGCAAAACAACCAAGCAACTGCTCAGCCAAGTGCAGTAAACAACAAAATCCTGTTCAGCTAATGCCGAACAGGATTTTTTATATGCACATTCTCGCTGTGTCAACCAAAGCTTCCTTTGTGTTTTTTGTTTTTCCGTCAATAACATTTTCCAGAAGATAATTCAGTACCGTTCCTATACGTTTACCCCTGATACCTATTGCAGACAAATCCGAACCATTGACGGCAAGCGTTGCGAGCGAATAACATTCACCGTTTTTAATTACCGAATTTATACTTTTCAGTATTTCTTTTTCCGTTTCGGGGGTAATACTTCTGTTTGCTCTTCTGAATCTGACAAGCCTTTTAACATTTTCTTCACCGAAAGTATTGAGCAGACGTTTTACGGCAGGTAAAGCACCATCAATCGGAACGTCTTTATTTTCAACAAGTTCAGCAACCGCATTTGTAACGCTGTTACTGTAGCGCAGGCGTTGCAACACAGCCTTTGCGGCTTGGGCTGTAAGACTCTCCAACAAAAGTGCAAGCCTGATTTCAATTTCACTCTCGGCAAGAGATATTTTCCGTGCCGTTTCACGGGCAATTTCAATTTCAGGAATAAACACGGCGAAAACTTCACGATAATTATAAAGTATATCTTCACAGTTACCAAGAAGCAACTTATCCGTTTCGACTCTGATACGCTCAACGGCTATGTTTTTAAGCAGATTTTTTTGTTCAAGCACCGCTTCTGCCGTGCTTTCTTCAAGCGTAAAACCGAGAGTTGCGGCAAAGCGCAATGCGCGCATTATGCGAAGCGCATCCTCATCAAAACGCTTTTTTGCACAACCGACACAACGTATTATTTTCTTTTGCAAATCCTCTTTTCCGCCATACAGGTCGGTTACGTTGCCGTCCTTGTCCGCCGCCATTGCGTTCACGGTAAAATCCCTGCGGCAAAGGTCATCGGCAAGGGTGCGTGTGAAGCTGACCTCACTCGGACGGCGGTTGTCAAGGTATTCTCCGTCAATGCGGAAGGTCGTTATTTCAACAGGACCGTCGGCAATTACAGTCACCGTTCCGTGCTTTATTCCCGTCGGAATTGTGCGAAAGCCCTCAAAAACCTCAAGTGTTTCTTCGGGCAAAGCAGAGGTGCACACATCCCAGTCGTATGGTTTCCTGCCAAGCAATGAATCACGCACACAGCCACCCACAGCATACGCCTCAAAGCCGCTTTGTTCAAGCAGCGACATAAGATCTATGATGTTTTCCGGAATACCTATTTTCATTTTATGCTTCCTTTTACGAGTGCAAATTGCAAAATGCATTTAACCAAATTCCGTCCGACTGCATAAAATATTACCGAATACTTATCGGAGGTAATATTATGCCAAGCGTATATTTAAGTCCGTCCACACAACAGAGCAATCTCTATGTTATAGGCGGCACGGAAGAATACTATATGAATCTTGTTGCCGATGCAATGGAGCCGTATCTTGAGGCAAGCGGTATTTCCTTCGGCAGAAACACGCCCGATATGACCGCTGCCAGCTCAATACGCCAGGGCAATGCAGGCGGGTATGACCTCTACCTTGCAATTCACTCCAACGCTTCGCCCGAGGGGATGTACGGCGAGCTTATGGGCACGGATGTTTTTTACTATCCCACAAGCCGCAACGGCAAACGCTTTGCCGAAATAATAGCAGATAATTTCAGAAAAATCTACCCCTATCCCGAGCTTGTTGACATTCGGGCTACGACCGCACTCGGCGAAGTCCGTCAGCCGACTATGCCCAGTGTCCTTGTAGAAATTGCCTACCACGACAACGAGGAGGATGCCGACTGGATAGTTGACAACATAGACTCAATAGCACGTGAACTTGCCGCTTCAGTTGCCGAGTATTTCGGCGTACCCTTTGTCGAGCCAACAGGGAACGAGGTAGGCGTTGTGAATATCACAAGCGGCTCGCTGAATATCCGCTCATCACCGAGCGTAACTGCTCCTATAATAGCAAGAGCAGGTGCAGGCGAAAGGCTGCTTATAATCGGCGAGGACAGCGACTGGTACAGGGTAAATTACGGCGGCAGAACAGGCTTTGCCAACAAGAGATACGTTGTAAAGTACAATTAATAATTGTATCCTATAGTTTCGTATTTATATACATTTCCGAAATCGTCATAATATGCACGCACATAGCGCAGAATAACAAAGGACTGTGCCCTGCCGCTGACACTTCTGTTTGCAGGCAAGCGCAGACAGCTCTGCATTATAAAAACTATTTCGTCATTGTCGTTAACAAACGTTTCGCCCTTTGCTTCCTCAAGGTCGGGCAGGGTATAGGTAGCCATAAACTCTTCACCAAGCTCGTTGTTTTCACAGCAAACCAGCTTCAGATCGTTGTGCAAAAGCCACCTTGCCACAGCAACACGCAGGCTTTCATAGGTTTTCAGGCTGTCTTTCAAGGCTTAATGTCCCCCGAAAATGAATAGTTTGTTTGGCCGTCTTGCATAAAATTGCGGCAAACCTCTTATTAAAATAGCACATATAGCCGAAATTTGCAACAATAGTGACGGAAAACGAAATTAAACTTGCAAAACGGGAACTAATATAGTATTATTAGTTGAAAATAAATAAAAAAGATAATAAAAATAATTAACAGGCGGCTTAAGCCCCTATAAACACAGGTGATAAAATGTCTTTATACAGCGGCCTCTCAGCAGAACAGCTGAGAGTTGAATTCGAAGAAGTAAAACAGCAATATGACGAGTTCAAGGCAAGAGGTCTTGACCTTAATATGGCACGCGGCAAGCCCAGCCCTGCTCAGCTCGATATGTCACTCGACATTTTCGACAGCGTAAACGCCCTCAACGGCTACAAGGCTCAGGACGGCACCGACTGCCGTAACTACGGCAACCTTACAGGTCTTGACGAGTGCAAAACAATATTTGCTCAGGCTCTGGGCGTACAGAACGACAATATTATTGTCTGCGGTAACTCCAGCCTCAATATAATGTTTGACTACATTTCACAGTGTATGGTCAAGGGTGCAGGTGCCGAGCCGTGGATGCTCCAGGGCAAAATCAAGTTTGCCTGCCCCGTTCCCGGCTATGACAGACACTTCTCCATTCTCGACTATTTCGGTATTGAGATGGTAAATGTTCCCATGCTCGAAACAGGTCCCGATATGGATGTGCTTGAAGAGCTTGTCAAGGACAGCTCCGTCAAGGGTATGTTCTGCGTTCCCAAGTACTCCAACCCGCAGGGCTACACCTTCTCCGACGAAACAGTACGCCGCATTGCCGCCCTCAAGCCTGCCGCCCCCGATTTCAGAATCATCTGGGACAATGCCTATTTCGTTCATGACATTTCAACAGACGGCGATTCCCTGCTCAACATTTTCCCCGAGGCAGAGAAAAACGGCACAGAAGATATGATAATCGAGGTTGCTTCAACCTCCAAAATCAGTTTCCCCGGCGCAGGCGTTGCTGTGCTTTCCGCTTCCGAGAACAACATCCGTATGATCAAGCAGCGTATGAACGCTCAGATTATCGGCCACGATAAGATAAATCAGCTCCGCCACGCAAGAGTGCTTACAGACGCAAACGGCATGAGAGTGTATATGAAACGTCACGCAGCTATCCTCAAGCCCAAGTTTGATATCGTACTCAAAACACTCGACCGCGACCTTATGGGGCTTGGTATTGCCGAATGGACTCACCCCAATGGCGGCTACTTTGTAAGCCTTGATGTTATGCACGGCTGCGCAAAGAGAGTTGTTGAGCTTTGCCGCCTTGCAGGCGTCGTACTCACAAACGCAGGCGCAACCTTCCCCTACGGTCTTGACCCCAACGACACAAATATCCGTATCGCTCCCTCCTACCCCTCACTTGATGAGTTGAGAGATGCAATGCAGCTTGTATGTATAGCAGTAAAGCTTGCTGCACTTGAAAAGCTCCTCGAGGATGCAGAATAATATAGATAATAAATATAGTACCATAAAAAAACAACCGCAGCCGGTACAAAGCTGCGGTTGTTTTTTTGCTTTTTAGTCCCTAGGGGGCGGGACCTGATAAAAGGGAAATATAGAAAGGCATTGTAGAATTATCAATCCTGCTGAATTTATACTACCTTTACAATGTAACAGACAGGTAAACTCAAAGTAATACCAAGGTAAACTCTATGTTGCATTTTTGTTACAATAGTGTTAGTATAGTTGTTGCCGGTAACATTTTGTTTACAAATTTCGGAGGGTGAATTACGATATGGCAGTAATTCTTGTTGTTGAGGACAATAAAAATACTCAGCTTCTCACTCAAGCCCGTCTTAAACCCTTTTACGATGTCGTCTGTGCAGAAGACGGCTTCGATGCGTTGGATATCATTTATTCACGCCACATCGACCTTATTGTCAGCGATATAATGATGCCCAACATGGATGGTTTTGAACTGCTTGGCAGAGTAAGGAGCGAGGGCTTCAATATGCCCGTACTGCTTCTCACCGCAAAACAGGCTTTTCAGGACAAGCGTGATGCCTATAACCTCGGCGCAGACGATTACGTTACAAAGCCCGTAGATTATGATGAGCTGTTGCTGAGAATCAGTGCCTTGTTACGCCGCGCCAAAATCGCAACGGAAAGACAGATCAGAATAGGCAAGCTGTGTATTGACGAGGCAGAGCATATCGTCACCTACGACGCAGAACAGATTGTTCTTTCACGCAAAGAGTTTGACCTGCTTTACAAATTCCTTTCGTACCCGGGTAAAATATTCACAAAGAAACAGCTTCTTGATGAGGTATGGGGTATTGACTCCGAATGTACGGAAGACACAATAAAAACACACATCAACCGCTTGCGCAACAAGCTTGAATGTTGCTGTGAAATCAGAATAGTAACCATCAAAGGCTTCGGTTACAAGGTTGAGGTTGCAGAGGAGTACAGAAAATGAAGTGGAAGAAAAGCAAAAATCAGCCTCTGACTCCACCCGAGTTTCACGACATACGCCTGAGCCGCAGCCTGTCAAAGTGGTTCATACTTCAAACGCTCTTACTTGTCGGTCTGAGCGTTTTTTCCGTTTTGTTGATTCAGCCTACCGCAAAGCACGTTATGCACAACGGAGCAGTAGACTGGGGCAGATTTGCCGTTGTCGCTGTAATATTTGTAACCGTGCTCGGCATTTTTGAAATACTGCAATACCGCCTGGTAAAAAATCACCTAGAAAAAATATGCGATATGATAGAAAGCCTTGCGCACGGTAACTACGGCAAAAAGATAAAGGTCACACGTTCTTCCGTTTTTAAGAGCCTTTCAAACGACATCAACCTTTTGAGTGAAGAACTCAGGCAGGTGCAGATGTTCCGCGACGACTTTGTTAACAGTTATTCTCACGAGTTCAAAACACCCATTGCCTCCATCAACGGCTTTGCTCAGCTTCTTATGACGGATGAAAGCCTTGACGAAAAAACCCGAAAAAAATATCTCCGGATTATTGTTGACGAGTCAAACCGCCTGACAGGTCTTGCAAATAATACTATTCTTCTCACTCAGCTTGACACGCAGAAGATTATCACGGACAAAAAATATTACTCACTCGACGAACAGCTTCGCCGTTGTGTAATTATGTTTTCAAATGACTGGATGGCAAAGAATATTGAATTTTCAGGCGACGGCATAAGCGAGATTATGTATTTCGGCAACGAAGACCTTATGCAGCACATCTGGATCAACCTCATCCACAACGCAATCAAGTTCACACCCGAAAACGGCAAAATCTCCGTTTCTTCAAAAGTACAGAACAACTCAATTTTTGTCGCCATATCCGACACGGGTATCGGTATGACACCCGAAAACGCACAGCGCATTTTTGATAAATACTACACAGAAAACCGCAACAGCACCTCAAAGGGTCTGGGGCTCGGTCTTTCCATCGCGCACAAAATTGCAAAGCTCTGCGGCGGCAGGATAACTGTCGAAAGCAAGCCTGACGAAGGCTCAACCTTTACTGTTGAACTGCCGAAAATATAAATGCATTTTCAAGTCCGTAATTGATATTACGGACTTTTTTTGATAAAATGTAAAAAATTGAAATTTTTTTAAAATCTGTGCAATAAAATGCCAATTTCGTGCATTACCTATATGACAGGAGGAAAACAGTATGTTTTTTACACTCGTACTTCCCGGTATCACGGCAATAGACACCGCCGATACCGACACGCTTATAAAAAGAATAGCCGACGGTGACAAACAAGCTCTCGCAGAGCTTTACAACACCACACGCTCGGCGGTTTACGGCTTTTCCCTGTCAATCACGAAGAACGAGGCGGATGCCGAGGACGTGCTTCAGGAAACCTATATAAAGGTGTGGAACAATGCAGCTGCCTACACCTCAAAGGGCAACCCGATGGCGTGGCTTCTCACCGTTGTGAAAAACCTTTCGCTGATGAAGCTGCGCGAGCACAAGCGCACGGACGATCTTGCCGAAGACGAATGGGCAAAACTCTCCCGTGAGGATTCAGCAACAAGCGAAGACGAAAGACAGTTTCTGCACGAAGCGCTTTCAATCCTCACCGACGAAGAAAGACAGATAGTAATGCTCCACGCAGTCGCAGGAATCAAGCACCGTGAAATCTCACAGCTTACGGATATATCGCTTTCCACCGTTCTTTCAAAATACCACAGAGCACTTAAAAAGCTCAGATCTCACATGGAAGGAGTTGACACACAATGACTAACAGAGAAGCTGAAAGCAGAATCAAAAAGGCTGTCGAAGCCTGCACACCCGATGTCCTTGACCGTGTCATATCCCAATGTACAGATAAGAAAGGAGATGTAATAGTTATGACAAGAAAAAACAATAATTTCGTACGTAAATTCGCCGCCGTTGCCGCTGCTCTCATCGTTTTAGTAGGTGCAGGTGCATTTGGCTACAATTACCACACAGCCACCAACACAGTTGCAAGCATAGTTTCAATCGATGTTAACCCCGGTGTCGAAATGACACTCAACAAAAACGCAAAGGTTCTCGAAGCAAAAGCACTCAACAACGATGCCACAAAGGTACTCGAAGGACTTGAACTCAAAGGCACAGACGCCAACACGGCAACCAACGCCATCGTCGGCTCACTGCTCAAAAACGGATATATTGATGAACTTGCCAACTCCATTCTCATCTCCGTTGAGGATAAGGACAACGCCAGAGGCGAAAAGCTCCAGAACGAACTGACAAAAGAAATCAACACAACTCTTGAAAAGGCTTCTGCCTCTGCCGCAATTCTCGCGCAGCACACAGACAGCAAGAACGACAAGGTTGCCGAGGAATACGGAATTTCCGCAGGCAAGGCAGCACTTATTGAAAAAATAATCGCCGCCAACCCGACCTATAACAAGGAAGAGCTTGCAAAGCTTTCCGTCAATGAGCTTAACCTGATTATCTCCAACCCGAAGAACGAGGTTAAAGAGGTTGCTGCATCCGGTAAGGCAAGCGACAAGCAGTATATCGGCGCTGACAAGGCAAAGGCTGCTGCACTTGCACACGTAAACCTCAAAGAAGCTGATGTATTCGATGTAGAAACTGAGTTTGATTACGAATTCGGCAAGATGATTTACGAAGTAAGCTTCGACACAAAGAACAGAGAATATGAAATCCACGTTGATGCACTCACCGGCAAAATCGTAACGGCTCACTCCGAATATGACAGAAACAACGCCGAAGCCACAACAGTTGCCCCTGAACAGCAGAACAAAGACTTAGGCAAGGACAAGGCAAAAGAAATTGCTCTTAACAAAGCAGGCGTCAAGGAAGCCGACGTAAAGAATCTCCGAGTAACAAGCGATTACGACGACGGCAGACTGGAATACAAGGTTGAATTCGTCCACGAAAAGAAGAAGTACGAATACGAAATCAACGCTGCAAACGGCAACATTACCGACTACGATATTGATTATCATTCCGCACTTGACGAAATTGAAGACAAGTACGACGACAAATACGACAAGGACGGCGATTATGTTCCCACTACGAAAGCCGACAACAAAAACGTAAATGTTGACAAGAAAATCACAGCCGAAGAAGCAAAGCAGATTGCCCTCAACAAGGCGGGCGCTAAAGCCAGCGAAGTAAAGGGTCTGCGTGTTGAAAAGGATTACGACGACGGCAGAACAGAATACAGCGTCGAATTCAGATATGACGGCAAGGACTACGATTACGAAATCAACGGCGAAACCGGAGCAATAATTGATTTCGATATCGAAAGAGCAGAATTGTTTGATTAAATGTCAAACCCATTGCCAAAAAAGCACAAACAGGGTCCTGACATATATTGTTGAACCAAACACAAAAGGCGGTACAAACTGTACCGCCTTTCATTCTTATTAAATGTTATGCTGCTGCGCTGTTTGTTTCAGCAACCGCTCTTGTATAGCTTGTCTGAACTCCTGTTCCGTCATCCGTAAGAGTAAGTGTATCCTCGGTCAGGACAAAAGTTTTTGTATCCGTATACGAAATACTGTAGAGAGTATAGGTAATTGTAAGCTTTGACGTTTCCTCATCAACAGTATATGTTCCGTTGAAGGAAACCGTACCAAGAAGAGGCACATCAAGATTACCGCTTGCAACTCCGTCTTCGGTAAATACCAGCGAATACACATCGTTGGATGTTTTCCATTCACCGACAATAAGATTTTCCGGTGCCATAACGACTTCCTTTTCGTAAACATTCCAGCCGATAAGACCTGCACCGGCAAGAACTGCAACAACGAGAACTGCAACAATAATTTTTTTCATAGCTTTTTCCCGCCTTTCTTTACTGTCCGGATTCTTCTTTTTCTTTTGCGTTGTTTGAATGTCCGTATCCGTAACCATAGCCGTAACCGTAGCCATAGCCACCGTAGCCGTAGCCATAGCCGTACTTATACTTACCGTATGCGCCTCTTACACCGCTTGTGGAAGCATAGTTGTAAACACAGCCCATAAGTTCAGCCTTGTTCTGGCTGATATCATCAATAACGCCTCTGATTCTGGCGCAGGCTGCAAAGTCTTCACGGACAACGAGTATTGCCGCATCGGCAAAGTTGGAAAGAATGTTTGCATCAGCAACAACAGAAGCGGGAGCAGTATCGATAATGACAAAATCGAACTCGTTACGCGCTGCTTTAATGAGCTTATTCATCTGCTGTGAAGAGAGTATCTCGGTGGGCTCATCATTAACCTGTACAGTTGCGAGAATAAAGAGCTTATGCTTTTCAACGTACTTTATTGCATCACTGAGTTCGGTTTTACCGCTGATAACATTTGCAAGGTCACACTCAGGGCTTACTGTGAGGTTGAGGAACTTACACACAGCAGGCTTACGCATATCCGCATCTATTACAAGAACAGACTTACCGTTCTGTGCAAGGCTGAGTGCAAGGTTCATCGCAAAGGTTGTCTTACCTTCGTTTTCGTTGGCACTGGTAACCATAATAACCTTGTGATCGTTACGGCGGCAATAGGTTTCTACCTTGGTTCTTATAGCTTTATACGATTCAATGAAGGAGAAACCGAGAGTTCTGTCAGTAATAAGCAGACGCTTGATTTTGTTTTTGCCCTTGCCTGTCTTGACCGAATCGACAGAACCGAGAAGATTTGCATCGAGCTTAAGCTGGATGTCATCAGCCTTCTGTACAGTATCGTGCATAGCGTTAGTAATAAGAATAACCACCAGCGCAAGTGCCAGACCTATAATTGCACCTACAAGTGAATAAACCATCAAAGATACCTGAGGGTCTTTTGACTGGGGCATAAACGGCTCTTCGTACATCTGAAGAGTAGCATTCGGGAATGCATAATTGACAATTTCGCCGTAATTATTTGCAAGGCTGCTTGCAATCTCAAAAGTTCTTGCCGCGGCAACCGTGGTAACATTGACAATGATAATATTAGTATTTGATTTCAGCGATACATCCAACGCATTAGATACCTGTGTTGCTGTTATATCTGAACGGCAGTCTTCAGCAACCTTCTTGCACATCGTTCTTCCCTCAAGAATGTACTGGAAAGTCTGTGCAACCTTTATTGAGCTGTTAACATCTGCACTGTCGTCAACATCGCTTGCGTTTTTATTGTAGATAACGAAGCTGAGGTTTGTGGAATATGTGGGGGTAGTGGTAATCAACGCACAACCAAGGCCGAAAACGCCCGCAAGAAAAGCAGAGAGCAGCAATACCCACCATCTTTTGAGAACTGTTTCCAACAGAAACAGCAGATTGACCTCAACACCCTTGGATGCCGATGTAGTGTTAACATTCATATCCATATTCAAATCGTCCTTTCGTTAACTGTTTTTTGTTTTTCAAAAGTGGCTGCAGCCTGTGCCAATGCAATATCGTGCGAGCTTACAAACATAAACGCCGTAGCGATGAATAGCATTGCAAAAACCGAATAATACAGCACTATTCCGTATTCACAAAGAAGTATTACCAACATAATAGACAGGATAAGCTTTGCCTTATCGTTACCTTGCCTGAAAACAGGGTTTATGAGTTTAGCGACTATATATGCATACATACCGTAGTACATCAAAAAGCCCACAAGGCCGAAATCGACAAGCACCTCATAAAAGTTATTGTGTGCATAGGCCCTTATTCCGCGGTATTCATTCAGCATATTGGAGAAGCTGTATTCTCCGTTTCCTATAAGAGGATGCTCCAGGAAGAACTGCTTGGCATAATCTATAAAAAGTTCTCTGAGGTACATACTGCCGTCGTTTTCCGTTTGCATAATGTAGCCTATCATTGTTTCAAAGCGCCGTCCTATAAACCGATACAAATCAGGGTTATTCATAATCGCATAAAAAATCGCAACTATTACGGCCACAACAACAATTATGCGCATCAACAGCTTTGCGCTTTTATCCTTCAGAAAAGCAAGTATAAGTATACCGGCCAATATTGCAAGAATAGACTTTCGTGAAGCGGTCAGAACAATTGAAATCAACTGAAAAGCAACAAGCGGATAATACAGCCGTTTTTTCTTATAATAAGCAAAATACAAAGTAATCATAGCCGATACGGTGAGAACAAATCCGTAGCTGTTTGCACCCGTTACTTCGGCACCGAAACGTTGCGAAAGCCACTGTGACGGATTTACGGAAAGGAAAATGTATCCGACGCAGCAGGTGCCTGCCCACGAAATTATCTTCAGGCATCGTTCTATTCCGGCCGGTGTCGCGTATGTCTGTGCCAGAAAAAACAGCAGTATAACAATCTGTGCTTTTCGTACAACCATTGACAAAACCGCATTGGGATAGGCTGTCCATAAAACTGTTGCCAGACCGTAAACAGAAAACGCCAGATACCATAGTGCTATAGCCGGCAGGTTAACCCGTCCGTCAAACCTGAATCTCATAATAACCTTGATAGCCGAAAATCCGCAAAACAGAGCATATGCGATATAGTAAATCCAGCTTGTGCCTTGCGCGGCACTGTTGAATGTAAAGATCATAAAGAGCAAAAACAACAAGGCCGCATCAATAAAATGATCCAGCTCGGGCTTTTTCAACCTTATATTCAATGTCCCTTTATGAACAGAAAACATTTTATCCTCTTCCGTTGCGTAGCTTATATAGTTTGAAAATAACTATACAGCCCCAATATAGCGGTATTATAACACAAAGATATGCTTTTGTACATATCTTTGTAAAAAAATATAATTATATAAAACAAGGGCGAATCCGCCCGATTCGGATATCGGACGGATTCGCAGGGTATGTGCGTTAATGTGTCAACACTCAGCAGCAGCCGCAGCCGTTGGAGTTGTTGTTGCAGCCGCAGCCGCAACCGCAATCGTTGCTGTTGCTGTAGCCGGTGCTGTAGCCGTTGCCGCCGCAGCAGCAAAGGAGAAGGATAAGAATGATAATCCATGAGCAGTTATTGCCGCCATTGCAGAAATTGCATCCCATTGTCGTTTCCTCCTTTCGTTGTTTACACCACATACTATGCAAAGAAACAAAAAGCGGTTACAAAGTTTTTTAAAAATTTTTCAGCGGAGTGTTTATATACAGATTGACTTGCTTAATGGGACTATATTTGTTATACTTTAAAAGGATTACAAAAAAAGAGGAAAAGAAATGAAAAAGAAACTGCTCGGCACTTTTACAATCGAAAAGCTCATTCAACGGTTTATAGCCGTCTGGTGCTGTATCAACCTTTTCACGATACTCACAAGCACCATCCCCTTCACGGACAAGGCCTTTGCCTTCAACGTAAATCCGCTTGTGTACATTCCTGTACTCGCTGCATTATTTATAGCGTTAAGCATTATCAGCGCCGCTTTAAGCGAGCATCCCGTAGACTCGTGGGCGTTTGCGCTCAGCTTTGCCGCCTTTACTGCATATACGCTGACGCTTAACCGTGAATTCTGGTTTTGTATGAGCCTTATCGTGCTTGCCGCAATCGCACTCAGTTTTCTTATAAAGGACGATAAGCTTCAGATAGGAAAAATATCACTCGGCAAAAAGGTTACTGTCCTGCTCGTTTCACTGTGTGCGCTGTTTATTTTCGGTATAGTTTCGGCAATTTCCTGCCTGCGTTATGCCACCTATAGCTCACCTAATTTTGACTTCGGCATATGGTGCAATATGTTCCACCATATGAAAGAAAGTTTCCTGCCGATCGTTTCGAGCGAAAGAGACAAATTGCTGTCGCACTTTGCCGTTCACATTTCGCCGATATACTATCTGCTTCTTCCGCTTTACTGCATATTCCCCTCACCGTACACACTGCAGATAAGCCAGGGAATAATTCTTGCAGGCGGTATAATCCCGTTTTATCTGCTGGCAAAGCACAAAAACCTTTCAAACAAGGTTATCGTTTTGCTCAGCGTTGCCTATGCCTTCAGCCCCGCACTAATTTGCGGCACAAGCTACGACCTGCACGAAAACTGCTTCCTTGTGCCTCTGCTTTTGTGGATGTTCTATTTCTTTGAAAAGGGCAAATATCCGCTTATGTACCTTGCCGCCTTCAGCGTGTGTATGATTAAGGAGGATGCCTGCCTGTTCGTGCTGTTCTTCGGCATTTTCCTGTTCCTTTCAAAGAAGAAATATCTGCACGGAATAATTCTCGCCGTGCTTTCTGCCGCATATTTCGGACTTGCTATGTTCCTGCTTACAAAATTCGGTGACGGCGTACTTTCCGACCGCTTCAACAACTATATGTATGAGGACAACGGCCTTGTCGGTATGGTGAGAATCATACTTGCCGACCCCGCATATGTATTCACACAAACCCTCAAACCCGAGAAGCTTACCTATCTGCTCAAGCTTCTGTTGCCCCTTGGCTTCCTGCCTCTGGCAACAAAAAAAGTATCGCATTTTGTCATTCTGCTCCCCTTTATGCTCATTAACCTGATGACCGATTATGAATACCAGTTCTCAATCGATTTCCAGTATTCCTTCGGCGCGGTCGCCTGCCTTATTTATCTTGCAGTTATAAACGCCGCAGCACTTGGCGACAGGCCGAAAAAATATATGAGCTCACTTGCAGCCGTTGCCGCAGTTATGCTGTTTCTTGTCACCGCAGGTGGCAGACTTTCAGCCCTTGATGAGCGATACAAGTCGGGGGCAGAAGAATTCGCAACGCTCAACAGCGCACTCGAAACCCTGCCCGAAGAGGCTTCGGTCAAAGCAAGCACATTCTTCATCCCGCATATTGCCGACAGAGATGAGGTTTATGAAATACGCTCCGTAAATGAAACGGACTATGTCGTTTTCGATATGCGCCCGTCGCTCATACACGAAACAGACGACCTGCGTGTGCTGTACGCCGCTATGGGTTACAGCACCGAGCTCGATATCCCGGACAGAATAATGATAATGAAAAATCCCGAAGCGGATTATTGAGGTAAAAGATATGTCAAACAGTTTTTTTGCAATGTTTTCGAGAATGAAATATATTGACCGCTGGGCACTGATGCGCAACACCCGCAAAGAAAACCTTTGCGAGCACAGCCTTGAAGTTGCCGCAATTGCACACGCTCTTGCCGTAATCGCAAACGAGCGTTGCGGCGCTTCGCTCAACACGGAAAGAGCAGCCCTGCTGGGCATTTACCACGATATGCCGGAAATCATCACAGGCGATATGCCCACCCCCATTAAATACGGCAACCCCGAGCTTAAGGCGGCATACAAGGCGGTTGAAAAAGAAACTGCTAGCAGACTTGTTTCACTTCTGCCCGATTACATGCAAGCTTCATACAAAGGATTTTTTATAAAAGAGGACACCGACAGCGAGCTCTGGAAAGCAGTCAAGGCCGCAGACAAAATTTCCGCACTTATAAAATGTACGGAAGAAGAAAAAGCCGGCAACCTTGAATTTGCCGGCGCAAAAAAGGCCGTTTCCGCTTTGATCGATGAGCTCGATTATACACCTGCAAAGATTTTCCTCGAAGAATTTATTGATGCATACAGCCTCAATTTAGACGAATTGCAACAAATGCCCTAATTTTTTTCTCACTGAAAAACATCATTTGTAACATTTACATAAACATTTCGGCTAAAAAGACGAAAAACTATTGACAAAAGAAATTTAATAAAGTATGATGAATGTACTTGTCCGAGTGAGAGGGGTGTTTTGAAACGGACTTTTCTGTTTTCGACAGCGCTTCCTACGGTTCACTCTCCGAGGCAGAGCTCATCTCTCAGGCAAGGCAGGACACTTCGGGCGGCGCAATGCTCGAGTTGTTAAGGCGTGTTTCACCGTTCATCCTCTCAAAATCAAAGCAGTTCGGCACTTCGGAGCAGGACAGGCAGGATTATTATCAGGAGGGTGTTGTCGGCTTCCTTTCGGCGGTTTACGCCTACAAACCCGACTGTGGTGCAACATTCACAACCTTCGCCTGCACCTGTTCACTCAACAGAATGAAAAACCTTCTTCGCCGAAGGTACAAGGAAAACGCTTTCCGGCTTTCCGACTCCGTTCTTTCCGAAGCAGAATACGCTGAGAATCCCGAAGAAGCACTCCACGCCGCAGTTGAAGCGGAAAACATAATCAAGGCAATATCCGAGCGCCTTTCGGATTACGAAAAAAAGGTACTCTCTCTGCACCTTTGCGGAGAACCGTATTCGGCAATAGCCGAAAAAACAGGCAAATCCGTCAAATCGGTTGACAACTGCTTACAGCGCATACGCCGCAAGCTCCGCACCGAAAAAGACGATTAGCAAATACATTTGTTATATGCCCGACAAAGAAAAAGAGCGGTGCAAATCCGTTCCGGGTGAAAAAATACTTATTTATTTAGCGAGGTAACCAAAATGTACGAAGACAAGACTCTCATCTGTAAGGAATGCGGCAACGAATTCGTTTTCACAGCCGGCGAGCAGGAGTTCTATGCTGCAAAGGGCTTTGAGAATGAGCCTCAGCGCTGCAAGACTTGCCGTGATGCACGCAAGAACGCAAACAAGCCCGAGCGCGAAATGTTCGACGCTACCTGCGCACAGTGCGGTGCAGAATGCAAGGTACCCTTCAGACCCCGTGAGGATCGCCCCGTTTACTGCAGCGAGTGCTTTGCAAAGATGAGGGAAGAAGCATAAATTTATAAATAACCTTTCTATTTTTATGCAAAACAGAACAGCCGTCCCCTTTCGGGAACGGCTGTTTTTCTTATTGCCTATTGAGTTGATTATTTGTATTCCTTTGCAAGTGCCTCAAATGCAGACAACGAGCGTTCAATCATTTCGGTGGAAACGCAGTAGGAAATACGCACATAGCCCGGGAAACCGAAGCTGTCGCTTGCAACGATAAGCAGGTCATGTGCCTTTGCCTTTTCGCAGAAGGCACGTGCATCGTCCTCAAGCGCCTTTACAAAGAGGTAAAATGCACCGTCGGGCTTTACAACCTTGTAGCCGTATTCGGTAAGAGCGTTGCAGAGAATGTCTCTGTTCTTCTTGTAAACGGAAAGGTCTGCCGTTTTGCCGATGCACATGGGAACGATTTTCTGAAAAAGAGCAGGTGCGCAGACAAAGCCAAGCGCACGGCCTGCACCGCACACGGCAAAATAAACCTCGTTATGTGCCTTTACAGCAGGCGGAACAAGGATATAACCTATACGCTCACCGGGAAGGGAGAGCGATTTACTGAACGAATAACAAACCAGCGTATTGTCATAGAATTTCGGGATAAAGGGCACTACTGTTTCGTTGTCGTAAACAAGCTCTCTGTACGGTTCATCGGCGATGATGAAAATATCCTTACCGAATTTTTCTTCTGCCTTTGTAAGAATATCTGCAAGCTTTTCGATTGTGTCCTGTGAGAAAACAGCACCTGAGGGATTGTTGGGAGAATTAATGATTACTGCCTTGGTGTTTTCGTTAAGTGCGGCTTCGAAGGCAGCAAAGTCGACCTGAAAATCCTCTTCGCTGCACTTTACTTCAACGCACTTCATACCTGCCTGAGTGATAAAAACCTTGTACTCGGGGAAATAGGGTGCAAGCACGATAACCTCGCCGTTTTCCGTTGAAAGAGCGTTGAGAGAAACCGTAAGCGAAGCGGCAGCACCGCAGGTCATATAAAAGTCGTCCGCTGTGCAGGACATACCGTGGGTTTCGTTTATGTAATCGGCACAAGCCTTGCGAACGGCGGCATCACCCTGGGCGGATGTATAGCCGTGAAGTGCAACAGGGTCACCCTCAAGCACAAGTTTTGCAAGTGCATCCTTTACACAGTCGGGTGCAGGCACGCTGGGGTTGCCGATACTGAAATCAAAAACGTTCTCAGCGCCTACCTCGGCTATTCTCTTCTTGCCGTATTCAAAAAGCTCTCTTATTTCGGAGCGCTTACTGCCAAGCGCATACATTCTTTCATTAACTGTCATTTTTCTTTCTCCTCCAAAGAGTAAATATGGAATTATTATAATACCGTTACATTTCAATGTCAACACAGGTTGACATCAATCGGGCAGATAACTATAATTAAAGCAATATATAAGTTTCAAGGAGAGATATTTATGCTTACCGTTGAAAGAGCAAAAGAGATACTGGCAACAACCACAACTGAACCTCACCTTTTACTGCACGCAAAAAACGTCTCGGTCGCTATGGGCGGCCTTGCACAGCATTTCGGTGAAAACAAAGAGCATTGGATGGCTGTCGGTTATCTTCACGATTACGATTACGAACAGCATCCTGACGAGCATTTAGCCTTTACAGCTGAACCGCTTAGAGAAGCAGGAGTTTCCGAGGAGGAAATCCGTGCTATCCTCTCGCACGGCTATACGCTGAGAAATGATGTTGAGCCCGTAACAAATATGGAAAAATCCCTTTTCACCGTTGACGAGCTGACAGGTATTATTCAGGCGGCTGCAAGAATGAGACCCGCTGGAATAACCGATATGGAAATTTCCAGTTTTATGAAGAAATTCAAGGACAAAAAGTTTGCCGCAAAGTGCAACCGTGAACTTATCAAGCAGGGCTGCGACATGCTCAGTATGGAAGTTAAAGAGGTTGCCGCAATCTGTATCGAGGCAATGAAAGAATACGCTGACGAGCTTCAGATAGGTGTAAAATAAACAGATTCTGTACAGTCAGTCATCCGGAAAGAGGTATAATATTATGCGAAAGAATTTCGGCACAAAGCCATGGGTATATCCCATGCCCGTTTTTATTGTTGCGGCATACGACTGTGACGGCAAACCCTGCTGTATGAACGCTGCCTGGGGCGGAATTTACGAAGAAAATCAGATTATGATTTGCCTTGCCGAAAGCCACAAAACCACCAAAAACATCAAAGAAAGCCAAGCCTTTACCGTGAGCATTGCAGATGCCGGGCATATGCTCGAAGCGGATTATGTGGGCATTGTTTCGGGCAATAAAACTTCCGACAAAATGGAGAAGGCAGGTTTCACGACGGTTAAATCGGAATTTGTAAATGCTCCGATAATTGAACAGCTTCCGATGACTGTCGAGTGTAAGCTCATAAAATTCAACGAAGACGGAATCTGCATAGGCGAAATCGTAAATGTTTCAGCAGACGAGAGCATCCTCGGCGAGAACGGTATGATTGACCCCGTTAAGCTCGATCCGTTAGCCTTCGATCCCGTACACCACGCATATCTGAAACTTGGCGAAAGAATCGGCACCGCATTCTCGGACGGAAAGAAAATCAGATAATATTACAAAAAGCCCCGATATGCATATCGGGGCTTTCAAATTATTCAAGAATAGCTTTCAGCTTTATCAGTTTCTGGGCTTTCTGTCACGGCCACCGCGGAAATCCTTGCGGGGTGCAGGACGACGGGGAGCGTCAGAAATTGTGTTTTCGGGTACCATACCCTCAATCTCGATAAGAGCATCTCTTCTGGAGAGGTTGAGTCTGCCCTGCTCGTCGATTTCGAGAACCTTAACGATAACCTCATCACCAACAGCAACAACATCCTCTACCTTCTCGGTGCGCTTTACATCGAGACGGCTGATGTGTACAAGGCCTTCTTTACCGGGAGCGATTTCAACAAATGCACCGAAATCCATAAGGCGTGTAACAACACCGTTGTAGAATGAGCCGGGCTCGGGGTCGTTAGCGATTGTGTTAACCATAAGAAGTGCACGCTCTGCATCCTCGATATCGAGTGCGCAGATGAATACGGAACCATCTTCCTCAACGTCAACCTTACAGTTGCACTCTGCACAGATCTTCTGGATAACCTTACCCTGCTTACCGATAACCTCGCTGATCTTCTCAACGGGAACCTTTGTTGTAAGCATCTTGGGAGCATACTTGGAAAGCTCCTTACGGGGCTCTGCAATACACTTGAGCATAACGTCATCAAGAATCTCGCAACGTGCTGTATATGTCTTGTCGAGAGCCTCACGGATGATAGCGGGAGTAAGACCGTGTACCTTGAGGTCCATTTGGATAGCTGTGATACCCTTCTTGGAGCCTGCTACCTTGAAGTCCATATCGCCGAAGAAGTCCTCAAGACCCTGGATATCAACCATAGTCATGAAGCGGTCACCCTCGGTAACAAGACCGCAGGAGATACCTGCAACGGGAGCCTTGATCGGAACACCTGCTGCCATAAGTGAAAGTGTTGAACCGCAGACGGAAGCCTGTGATGTGGAACCGTTGGAGGAAAGAACCTCGGAAACAAGACGGATGCAGTACGGGAATTCCTCAACGGGCGGAATTACGGGAAGGAGAGCCTTCTCTGCAAGTGCACCGTGACCGATTTCACGTCTGCCGGGGCCTCTGCTGGGCTTGGTCTCGCCTACGGAGTAGGACGGGAAGTTGTAGTGGTGCATATAGCGCTTCTCGGTTTCGTTGTCGATGCCGTCAAGAAGCTGAGCATCGCTCATGGGGCCGAGAGTTGTAACGGTCAGGACCTGAGTCTGACCTCTTGTGAACATACCTGTACCGTGTGCTCTGTCGAGAAGGTCAACCTCTGCTGCGAGGGGACGGACATCGTTGATGCCTCTGCCGTCAACACGCTTGTTGTCGTCAAGAAGCCAGCGGCGTACAACGTACTTCTGTGTCTTGTAAAGGCAATCGTCAATCTTTGCGATTTCCTCGGGGTAAACTTCGTCGAACTTTGCGTGAACAGCCTCGTAGATGGGCTTGAGACGCTCGTCACGGATACGCTTGTCGTCTGTGTCGAGAGCTACGCGGATATCCTCGATAGCGAAGTCCTTGATAGCTTCGTACATTTCGGGAGCGGGATCGTTGGACGGGAATTCAATCTTCTCCTTGCCGCACTCAGCCTTGATGGAGTTGATGAACTCAACAATCTTCTGGTTTTCAGCGTGAGCAAACATAATACCGTCGTACATTTCGTCGTTGGTAACTTCGTTTGCCATAGCCTCAATCATAGCAACAAGCTCGGAAGTGGAAGCGACTGTTACGTACATATCGCTCTTTTCCTTCTGCTCTGCTGTGGGGTTGATGATATATTCGCCGTCAATCATACCGACAACAACGCCGGAAACGGGGCCTTCCCACGGAATTTCAGAAATGGAGATTGCGATTGAAACACCGAGCATAGCGGTGATTTCGGGTGAGCAGTCGGGATCAACGGACATAACCGTTGCAACAACGCCGACATCGTTTCTCATATCCTTGGGGAAGAGAGGACGGATGGGTCTGTCGATAACACGGGAAGCGAGAGTAGCCTTTTCGCTTGCTCTGCCCTCACGGCGCTGGAAGGAGCCGGGGATACGGCCGACGGAGTAAAGCTTCTCCTCAAAATCTACAGAGAGGGGGAAGAAATCTACGCCTTCGCGGGGCTTGGCAGCCATTGTAGCTGTACAGAGCACGTTTGTCTCGCCGTAGCGGACAAGGCAGGCGCCGCCTGCAAGCTCAGCCATTTTGCCGATTTCAACTACGAAGGGTCTGCCGGCAATTTCTGTCTTGAATGTCTTGAAAGTGTCGAATGATCTCAGAGTCATCATTTGCTTTTACCTCTTTCTTTTTATATTTTTCACAGAAAGCGGCTTCGACTTTTAGCAATAAATAAAATATTCAAACGCTTTACTTGAACACTTTATTTACCGCTAAAGCCTGTCGGCGGCTTTCTGTGGCTTTTCAAAATTGTAGGGCGGCAACCAATAGGAAGCCGCCCTTGCGGATAGTCTTATTTACGAAGACCAAGTCTTGCGACGATAGAACGGTAACGCTCGATGTCAACCTTCTGAAGGTATGCAAGGAGATTACGTCTGTGACCAACCATCTTGAGAAGGCCGCGACGAGAGTGGTGATCCTTGTGATGCTCCTTAAGGTGCTCAGTAAGGTCGTTGATTCTCTTTGTGAGAACAGCAATCTGTACCTCGGGAGAACCTGTGTCGCCCTCGTGTGTAGCGTACTCAGCCATGATGGCCTGCTTTTCTGCCTGTGTCATTTTCTTTCACCTCATTAATTATTATTTGTTCACAACCCCAGTACAGGGCAGGTGAAAACCTCGTTGAGGTTTAATCCCTTAACCGAGTGAAGGAACATGCAAAGGGAATTATAGCATAAGAAGCCAAAACTGTAAAGAGTTTTTCTTGCACTTCTTTTCGTTATTTTACCCAAACTTTATGCATTTATACAATGCTTTTATGCATCATAGCTATCCTTGAGACCCTGCTCATCGTAAAGGAATACGGATTCAAGCATTATGTTGATACCTGCTTCGATTGACTTGAGATCAAGGTTGTCACCCGTATCAAGGCGTGTGTGGTAATATCTTGCAGGTGCGGGGTCCATAGCGGCAAGTGTTGCGCCTTTGAAGCCTGCCTTGCAGACTGCAGCAGCATCGGATGCACCGAGGAAAATTGATTTAAAGGGCAGGTCCATACCTGCGTTGAGTGCAGCCTGCTTGAGAAGCGCACATACCTGCGGGTCGGATTTAACTGTAAAGGTCATATCACGGCTGTAGATAGCATAGAAATCATAATCACGGAGAGTGTCAACGCCGACGAAAACGGTTTCCATATCTTCAAGCTCTTTCTTGTGTGCCTTTGCAAATGCCTTTGCGCCGCGCAGACCTGCTTCCTCTGCACCTGTGAGAAGTGTCCAGACCTCGACATCGTCAAAACGGATGTCGTTGTCTTTGAGATACTTCATAACAGCAATTGAAGAAACTGTGCCCGTAAGGTTGTCGTTTGCGCCCTCAACGGGAAGCTTATAGTTAAGGAAGAAAATAGCTGCGCCGAAAAGGATACACCATGCGAGCATAACCCATCTGAGAATGTCAGTAAGTGCGCTGTCCATGCTACCGGTTGCAACAGAATAAATTTCGGCTACGAGAGCGATAACTATACCGGCAACAGCACCGCCGATAACGGTTGTGATGAGAGGAGGACCACCAAGATAGGTGTAACGCCACTCGTAAGAGGAGTCAACGTGACCGGAAACGATGATGCGTTTTTTCGCAGTGCCATTGGCGTTGTATTTTGCAACAACATTGTGCGAAGTGCGCTTGGGGAAAAACGGGTCGAGTGTTTCGCCGTAGAAGAGGAACTCTGTTACAATAAAGAACAGACAGATAAGGCTGAGTGCAAGCGGAATAACGGGCAGCCACGAGGGAACGCCGTCAATAAATGTGCCCGCAAAAAACAGAGCGTTTGCAACAATCATAATGATTGCGCACATACGTATCCAGCCGAGGAACGCCTTGGGGTGAAGCTCAAACGGTTCGATTTTTACGCTGTCAGCATATTTTTCAAGCTCTGCCGCAAATCTCTCCTGAGCCTTTTTTTCATTTTCTTCGCCCGGAGCACGGGGACCTATGGTTTTGCATACATCCTTGATCTGCCTTGCAGTGTAGTTGGTATACTCACGCAGCTTGGGGCGGTAATTCGGAATACTTTCTGATGCCTTCAAGTTTATTATCTCCCTTTCGTAAAATAATTATTTCAAGTATAGCAATAACCCCGTAATATTGCAAGATTTATTCTTGTAAAAAATGTAAAATTTTAATTAAAATATTATTGCACCGAATTTGCTTGAAAATGTGCTTACTTTATGGTATTATATGTTGAAATATTTTATTAAGGTAGGGAAGTTTATGAAAAAACTGCTTTGTATAATTCTTTCCGTTGTACTCGTTGCACTCACACTCTGCGCCTGCACGGATAAAACAGATAAAGAAGACAAAATAGATGTCGATTCGCTTAAGGCATTCACCCTGGGTGTACCCACAGGAAAGGAACCTGCAGAGAATATTTTCTGCTCGTTATATACCAGAATAGCAAAAAAAGGCTACAGGCTTGAATATGTCGAGTTTGAAACTGCACAGGAAGCAAACGACGCACTTGCTGCAGGTGAAATAGACGCAAGCCTTATTTCTCTCAAAACAGATTTTGATAAATTCAATGAAGAGCATCCCGAAACCCTGCTCAACCTTGGTGCGGTATGCCGCTACCCTTACGGAATTTTCCTTTGCAACTTTGAAAAGTTTGAAAGCATTACAGACGAAGCAACGATAGCTATTCCGGAAACCCCCGAAGGTGTTGCACGTGCCCTGCTTTTGCTTGAAGCGAACGGTCTTATCAAGGTCCGTGAGGGAGCAGGCTTAACCGCAACAATCGATGACATAACGGAAAACAACAGAAAATTCAAATTCGTTCTTCAGGACGATAAAACCCTGGCAGCCAATCTCAAAAATTACGAAGCAGACATTGCAGTTATGTCTTCAAAGATCTCCGTAGAAGCAGGCTTTGCGCTTAATTACTCAGCCTGTGCCATCGAAGACATCAACAGTGAAGCAGCAAAGGCATACTCCCTTGTTCTTCTTATAAACAGAGACGAAATCACAAGTGAATGGTACAAAGCAATCAGTCCTCTTTTCTTCAGCCCGCTTATGTACGACACAATTGATGAATATAAGTCGGATAAGGTCGTGCCCGCCTTTAATAAGTAAATTTATGAGGAATCACGTAAAAATTGCCGTCGCAATGAGCGGCGGCGTAGACAGCAGCGTTGCTGCGCTTTTAGCAACTCAAGATAATAAAAACGCACTCGGCGTTACAATGAGCGTTTTTGAAGGCTCGGCAAAACAGGACAGTGCCGATGCTGCCGCTGTTGCAAAACGGCTCGGTTTTGATCATATCACGCTTGACCTTTCAGCTGAATTTGCTGATACGGTTATGCGATATTTTGTTGACAGCTATATTGCAGGCGAAACACCCAACCCCTGTGTTTACTGCAACAAATCAATAAAATTCGGCGTGCTTTTCGAAAGAGTAAATGCCCTCGGCTGTGACATAATAGCTACGGGGCATTACGCAAGAACCAGCAAGGACGCTTCGGGCAGAACCCTGCTCGAAAAAGCGGCTTTCACCGAAAAAGACCAGAGCTACGTGCTTTGGCAGCTTTCGCAGGAACAGCTTGCTTCGGCACGGTTTCCTCTGGGCGGATATACCAAGCCTCAGGTAAGAGAAATTGCCGCCGAATACGGCTTTGCTTCTTCTGATAGACCCGACAGTCAGGATATCTGCTTTGTACCTGACGGAAATTACCGCAGGTTTATCGAAGAATTTACAGGCAGAATATTTCCTCAGGGCGATTTCGTTGGCACAGACGGCAAGCTGTGGGGCAGACACAACGGACTTATCGGCTACACAGTAGGTCAGCGCAAAGGTCTGGGAATCAGCGCGCCTGCTCCGCTTTATGTAATACGCAAGGATGTTGAAGAAAACAGAGTTTATCTCGGCGCACATGAGGAGCTTTTTTCAAGGCGTGTTGAACTGCGGGACATCAATCTGATTGCCGCAGACAAGCTTGATGCACCCCTGCGTGTAACGGCAAAAACACGCTACAGCCAAAAGGAGTCGGCAGCAACCCTAATTCAGACAGGAGAACAAACCGCCGTGCTCGAATTTGACGAGCCGCAACGAGCCGTAACCTGCGGTCAGTCTGCTGTTTTCTACAGCGGTGACACGGTTGTCGGCGGTGGCATTATAAGGTAGTTTACATTTTTAGATAGGGGTAATTGAATGAACGCAGACCGCCAGGTCTTATTTCCGACAGAAAAATCAAGAAAAAGCATTATAGCAAAACACATTTCAAACGGCGTAAACATTCCTTGTGCAGACGGTGTGATTATCGCAGACAGCTGTGAAATCGGCACAGGTACAGTAATTTTACCCAACACAATCATCCTCGGCAACACAAAAATAGGAAACAACTGCACGGTAGGTCCTTGCAGTATGCTTGATAGCTGTACCGTAGGAAACAACAGCGTTGTTAACGCTTCGCAATGCGAAAATTCCGTTATAGGCAACAGTGTTTCGGTCGGACCGTTTTCACATCTGCGACCACAGACGGTAATCGCAGACAATGTGCGTGCAGGAAATTTTGTTGAAATCAAAAATTCGCACATAGGTGAAAAAACAAGCATCAGCCACCTGAGCTACATCGGCGACAGCGATGTCGGTGACGGTGTGAATGTAGGTTGCGGCTGTGCCACGGCAAACTATGACGGGACGAAAAAATTCCGCACAAAAATAGGCAATAAGGTTTTCGTAGGCTGTCACACCTGCATGGTCGCCCCCGTTACACTCGGTGACGGCTCATACACGGCGGCAGGCTCTGTAATAACCGATGATGTGCCCGAGGGCACAATGGCAATAGCGCGTTCACGACAGACAATAAAAAGAAAGGTAAGGAAATACAATGAAAATTAAAAAAATTCTTTCCATTTTGCTTGCGGCGGCAATGCTGCTCAGTTTCGCCGCCTGCTCCGGCGCTTCGGGTAAGGTTTCGGCCTCTCTGAATGAGATCTACGAAGACGGAGGACTCAAGGAATATTATCTCAACAACCCCGAAACATTTATGGAAGCAGCACAAAATGAAATTTCAATGAGTGAAACCGATGCCCAGGATTTCCTTAAAAATCCCGATAACTGGCAGGTTTATTCACTCAACATAACCGTAAGCAACAAAACCAGGGATATGTTCAGCTATATCGGCTTCCAAAAAATTGAAACCGAGCAGGAAGGCTTTTACTTCAGCACCTGCCCGATAAACGGTGAGTTTGCTCTGCCCGGCGGCACAGAAAATGAAAGTTATCCCGCAACCATCGTTGTCAACAGCAACAAGGTGGACCTTGCGCAGATGTACGCAGCCGTTGCAGGTCTTGACATAACGCTTTTCGGCTACCCCACCCCCGAAGATGACGACGAGGTAATCAATCCCAAGGATTATACACACATCAAGGTCAAGAACAACATAACCGCTCCCAAGGACGATAACACTGACCAGGATAAAGAAATCGTTGCAAAGCGCAGCTCAATTGAGGACGGCAGCGCATATCTCAACATATACAGAAACAATGAGCTTATCTTTGCAAACGAAGCTAAGCTTTACGGTATGGACAGCGAAACAGCGGCACAGGCAATGAACAAAGAAGGTAACTGGCAGTGCTATGTTCTCACCTTTACCGTAGAAAACAAAACCGATGATGACCTTACGGTTTACCGCATACTTCCCGAAAGCAACGGTAAGACAGGCGTATGGATAAACGGTATTTCACAGTACGGTGAATTCAGTATGGAAGCCGGCGCAAAAGAAGAAATGCCCGTAAACGTTCTTGTCAACCCCGATGCCCTCGGCGGCAAAACAGTCGAGCAGGCAATAGCAGATATGACCATCAACCTTGAATACTCCAAAGGCACACTTATGGATGAAAACGGCAACGAAAGCATCCAGGTAAAGAAAATCGCACAAGTCAAATAATTTAAAGTTTCACCAGGCACCTGAAAGATAAAATCTTTCGGGTGCCTTTTTATACTGCAATTAATATTTGAATTATTGCTTGTAAAAGCATTGCCGCTATAACTTGAAATTTATGTCATATTAAGTAATTATTTATATTAAAATAAAAATTTACTATAGACATCTGTCATTTGACTGTGATATAATTCATTCGTATGTATGTACGATTTTGGGGTCGTACGCATATACGGCTCCAACATTCTACGACAAAGGAGGAAAATACAATGCTTAAGAAAATCAGCAAAAGCCCCTTCAAAGGCACTCCCGAGCAGGAGGCACAGCTCAAAGCGGTAATCGAAGAAAACAAGCACGATTCCAGTATGCTTATGCATGTTATGCAGCAGGCTCAGGCTATCTACGGTTATCTCCCCTTTGAGGTCCAGGTCATGATTGCAGAGGGTATGGACATTCCGCTTGAAAAGGTTTACGGTGTTTCCACCTTCTACGCACAGTTCTCACTTTCCCCCAAGGGTAAGTACAACGTTGCAGTTTGCCTCGGCACAGCTTGTTACGTCAAGGGCTCACAGGCTCTTCTTGACGAACTTTCAAAGCAGCTTGGTATCGCCCCCGGCGAATGCACAGAGGACGGTCAGTTCTCCATTGAGGCTACACGTTGCATCGGTGCTTGCGGTCTTGCTCCCGTTCTCAACGTCAACGAAGATGTTTACGGCAAGCTCGTTCCCGAACAGATTGCAGGCATCCTCGAAAAGTACAGAAACGCATAAGCCATGCGTGAGCTTTCACTCAATATTCTCGACATCGCCCAGAACTCAATTGCGGCAGGCGCAAGCCTGATTGAAATCGAGGTTGCTGAAAACACAACAAGCAAAGAATTGCTCATAAGTGTCAGCGATAACGGCTGCGGTATGACGGAAGAACAGTTAAAAAACGTGCTTGACCCGTTCTTCACAACAAGAACGACACGCAAGGTCGGTATGGGAATACCACTGTTCAAGCTCGCCGCAGAGCAGACGGGTGGCTGTCTGAAAATAGAAAGCGAAAAAGGTAAGGGTACTAAAACATCTGCCGTTTTCAAAACCGACAGCATAGACTTCACACCGCTTGGCGATGTGACCTCTACAATAACTATCCTTATCTCAATGAACACAGACAGAGATTTCATCTACACAAGAAAGCTTGACAACGAAAGCTTTGAGCTTTCAACCGTACAGCTCAAAGAAATACTCGAGGGCGTACCGCTCAGCGAGCCCGAGGTAGTTGGGTGGATGAAAGACTATATCAACGAACAAACCAACATTCTACTCGGAGGTGTAAACCAATGAAATCACTTGCAGAACTCCAGGCAATCAAAGAACGCACACTCAAGAATATGACAGCAAGAAACGGCAGCGAGGAAAACACCAAAATCGTAGTCGGTATGGCTACCTGCGGTATCGCAGCAGGTGCTCGCCCCGTTCTCAATGCTTTTACAGATGAGATTGCACGCCGTTCACTCAAGGGCGTAACAGTTTCACAGACAGGCTGCATCGGTATGTGCCAGTACGAGCCCATCGTTGAGGTTTTCGTACCCGGTCAGGAAAAGGTCACATACGTTCAGATGTCCCCCGACAAGGTAGCAAAGGTTGTTGCAGATCACATTGTCAACGGCAACATCGTTACCGAATTCACAGTCGGCTCAGTAGCGAAATAACAAAGGCAAAATAACAAGGAGGAAACAATAATGTATCGTTCCCACGTTCTTGTCTGCGGCGGTACGGGCTGTACTTCTTCTCACAGCAATGAGATTATAGAAAAGCTCGAAAGCGAAATCGCAGCAAAGGGACTTCAGGATGAAATCAAGGTTATCAAAACAGGTTGTTTTGGTCTTTGTGCCCTGGGTCCGATTATGATAGTTTATCCCGAAGGCAGCTTCTATAGCGAGGTTACTGTCGATGACGTACCCGAAATCGTTGAAGAGCACCTTCTCAAGGGCCGTATGGTAACTCGCCTGCTCTATGATGAAACTGTTGAGGCTGACTCCATCAAGTCACTCGAGCAGACAAAGTTCTACGCAAAGCAGAAGAGAATCGCTCTTCGCAACTGCGGTGTTATCGACCCCGAGAACATCGACGAATATATCGCACACGACGGTTATCAGGCTCTCGAAATGTGCCTGAACCAGCTCACTCCCGAAGAGGTTACAAACATCGTCAAGGATTCCGGTCTTCGCGGCAGAGGCGGCGGCGGTTTCCCCACAGGCCTCAAGTGGAGCTTTGCAGCAAAGAACGCTGCAGACCAGAAGTATGTAGTATGTAACGCCGACGAAGGTGACCCCGGTGCATTCATGGACCGTTCAATCCTCGAAGGTGACCCCCACTGTATTATCGAAGCTATGGCCATCTGCGGTTACGCAATCGGCGCAAGCGAAGGTTATGTTTATGTCCGTGCAGAGTATCCCATCGCCGTCAAGCGTCTTCAGATTGCTATTGACCAAGCTAAGGAATACGGTCTCCTCGGCGAAAACATCTTCGAATCAGGCTTCAACTTCGACCTTCACATCCGTCTTGGTGCAGGCGCATTCGTTTGCGGTGAAGAAACTGCTCTTATGACCTCTATCGAGGGTAACCGTGGTGCGCCCCGTCCCCGTCCGCCCTTCCCGGCTGTCAAGGGTCTGTTCGGCAAGCCCACAAACAACAATAACGTTGAAACCTACGCAAACATCCCCCAGATCATCCTCAACGGTGCAGACTGGTTCAAGTCTATGGGCACAGAGAAGTCCACAGGTACCAAGGTATTCGCACTCGGCGGTAAAATCAAGAACACAGGTCTTGTTGAAGTTCCCATGGGAACAACACTCCGCGAGGTTATCGAGGACATCGGTGGCGGCATCCCCAACGGCAAGAAGTTCAAGGCTGCTCAGACAGGCGGTCCTTCCGGCGGTTGTATCCCCGCAGACCTTATGGACACTGCAATCGACTTTGACAACCTCACAGCTATCGGCTGTATGATGGGTTCCGGCGGTCTTATCGTTATGGACGAAGACAACTGTATGGTTGATATCGCAAAGTTCTTCCTCGACTTCACAGTTGACGAGTCCTGCGGTAAGTGTTCACCCTGCCGTATCGGTACAAAGAGAATGATGGAGCTCCTCGACAAGATTACAGAGGGCAAGGCAACTCTTGAGGATATCGACAAGCTCGAGCAGCTTGCTCTTTATATCAAGCAGAACTCCCTTTGCGGTCTCGGCCAGACTGCTCCCAACCCCGTTCTTGCAACACTTAAGTTCTTCAGAGAAGAATACATCGCACACGTTGTTGACAAGAAGTGCCCCGCAGGCGTATGTAAGGGTCTTGTTCAGTACTATATCGATGCTGACAAGTGTATCGGCTGCGGTATGTGCGCAAGAGCCTGCCCGGCAAGCGCTATTGTCAGAACAGACTATATTGCACCCGGCCACAAGCTCGCTTCCTTCACAATTGACCATGCAAAGTGCGTCAAGTGCGGCGCTTGTATGGACTCTTGCAAGAAGATTCAGGCAATTTACAAGAAATAACGAAAGGAGTGTGCCACACAATGGAAATGGTAAATATCAAAATCAACGGCATGCCCTTCAGTGTGCCTAACGGTATAACAATCCTCGAAGCAGCACGTTATGCGGGTATCGAAATCCCCACACTCTGCTACCTCAAGGACATCAACGAAATCGGTGCTTGCCGTATCTGTATGGTAGAAGTAAAGGGTGCAAGAAGCCTTGTTACCGCTTGCGTTTACCCCGTAAACGAGGGTATGGAAGTTTTCACCAACACAGAGAAGGTAAGACAGTCCAGAAAAACTACACTCGAGCTTATTCTCTCAACACACAGAAAGGAATGCCTTTCCTGTATCCGCTCCGGCAACTGTGAGCTCCAGAAGCTCTGTAAGGAGTTCGGCGTTGACGATGAGCACGCATTCGACGGCGAAATGCCCGCATTCGAGTTTGACGATTCCGCAGCTCACATGGTCAGAGATAACAGCAAGTGTATCCTCTGCCGCCGCTGTGTTGCTGCTTGTAACGAGCAGAAGGTCAGCGTAATCGGTGCAAATGCCCGTGGCTTCGACACACACATCAGCTCCGCATTCGACAAGGACCTTGCTGATGTTTCCTGTATCTCCTGCGGTCAGTGTATCGTTAACTGCCCGACAGGCGCTATCTACGAAAAGGACGACACAAAGGCTGTTTTCGCAGCAATCAACGATCCCGAGAAGTTCGTTGTCGTCAACACAGCTCCCTCTATCCGTGTTACACTCGGCGAATGCTTCGGTATGAGCATCGGCACAAACGTAACAGGCAAGATGGTTGCAGCTCTTCGCAGACTCGGTTTCGACAAGGTAT
>JAZRQW010000059.1:0-1575 GCA_045650165.1 Acutalibacteraceae bacterium
TCAGACCGAAGGAGTTCGACAAATTGGAATTTGTCATTTTAAATAGATATTGATTTTATGTTAATTTACAATAAGAACTTATTGCAACAAGGCATCTGTAACAAACGGTTTCCATTCTTTTTTTGAATAGTCATAAGCTCCGAAGCCTGCATTGTATTCCCAATAGCCCCAAGCCAGATTGTGCTTTTTCATCAGCTCAACCGCTCCGCTGAGGAATTGTGAAACATCTTCTTCGGAAACTTGTTTCTCATATACGCCGAATTCACCGATAATAACCTTGATGCCTGTTTTTTTCTGATATTCTTCTGCAACTGTCAACACCTGTTCAAAGTCGTTCATCATATCTTGAGAAAACGGGATTTCAGCTTTGTATGAATCGTCCATCCATTCAGCACCCTGATGTGTAAACCTCATAGGTTCATAATCATGTACATCTATGACAATATTCTTATCCAAACGCTTGACGAGCATTGAGGAAAGTTTATGTGCATTGTTATAATTCATCGGTGAAAGAACAATCACTCTGTCCTCATCGATTTTTCTTATAGCGGTGACCACAGAAAGCTGAATGTAATTCCACCTTATATCGCTCATTTTACCGCTGTCGTTATTCGGCTCATTAAGTATTTCAAACCAAAGATTTTCGCTGTAATCTGAATATCTCTCTGCTACTTGTTCCCAGATGGAAATCAGTCTTTGGGTGTTCTGTGCATCAGGATTTTTAGTGAAATCTGACCAACCGTGTAAATCGAGCAATACGATCAAATCTGACTCAAGTGCGAACTTGAGAACAGTATCAAGATTTCTCATTGCACTTTCATTTAATCTGCCGTCATAATCAAGCATCCAGCCGAAATTCACGGGCAGACGAATAAAATCAAAGCCTTTACTCCTCACATTATCAAAGGTTTCTTTTTCCATTATGTAATCACGGGCGAAGCCTGATTCCATACAAGGCATATTGATTCCGCGATTGACGTTAAAATCTATGTCTGTATTCTCGTCGCAGGCAGGTGTAAGGAAATACTCTATAATACTGAATATGTTTTTGAAAAAATTCTTTATTAAGGAAGGAACTGAAAGCTCAACCAATTCAGGTACCTCAGGAAGGGCAGATGCGTTTTCCGCAAATGTTATACTGTCTGCATTCAGATTTTTTATTTTAATTGCAGGACGGATTCCTGTTCCTGTAAAATATGTGAAGAAAGGATAGCGGTTGCAATAAAAGTCGTGACCGTATAAGCTTCCATCTACCGAAACGCAAACCGCTGTATATGAGTTATCACCCGGTGTGCGAAGATACCAATATGAATTGCCACCGTCAACAAACAAGCCCTGACATTTTGCATAATCCGTGCCGGTTGCGATTCTTTCCTTATTCTGACTGTTTTTCACTTCGTTCACAGACGGAAGAAAAACCCTATCTTCAAAAGCAGCCCATAAATCGTCAATATAGTTATATTCAAGATTTGCTTTTTCCTCTGCCGTAAACGCACAATTGAGGAATTCGTTATTCAGCATATTCCTTATACTGCTGACAACGTAATAATTTGAACAATCATAAAACTGATTATC
>JAZRQW010000060.1:0-116068 GCA_045650165.1 Acutalibacteraceae bacterium
ATAAACATTTTTCTTCCATTTGGTTCAAAAGGCGTGTTTTTCATTGGGAAGGTATTCATATACATTTTGATAACAAGAAAGTAAAGAAACTCAGCGAAAATTACGATAAATAAGAGTTTAGCGTTTGCTTTTTTACTCTACTAACGGTTGATTTCTCCCCTTGCAATAATTTGTTCCTCCTACAATACTAATTTTACCCCCTGCTTTAATTAGAGGGGTAAAAAGTGTCAAAAGCCGCCATCAAACTCAAACGAAAATCCGTTCACTTTTGTGAACGGATTTTCGTTTATATTATCCATTTTTCAGCATTCATTAATGATGATTATTGCACCAATCACTGTCCCCTGACTGACCGATTAATTGCTTTTAACCCATTCGGCAGGAACGGATTTGAAATCGGGGGTTTCTGTAAGACGACCCGTATGTCTCGCATTGCCAATCATAAGCGATGTGATTTCAAAATGCACCAAATCGTTATAGAGTTTTTCGTTTTCGGCAATTCGTCTTGACTCGTTAAGGGCGGAAAATTCGCCACGCTTCATGTTTGCCTTCCAATATCGCCAGCAAATCTGCGAGCGTCTTACGTTTTCTTTCTGCCACTCGGTTTCGGCCTCGGAAATAGCATCTTCCCACATCTTGTCATATTCCTTGAGCGTTTTGTTGTCGATGTTAAGAACGCTCATGGAGTAGTATTTATCAAAGCAGCCCATACCGTATTCCATAGTTACGTGCTCCGGGAATACGAGCCAGTATTGAATTATGTTGAAGCCGAAGCCGTTGTTTTCGTCAATACCGTTTATGAAATCTATTATGTGCTGATAGCCTGCACCGTAATAGGCTTCGCAGAAATCGTACATCAGCTTATCGACATCCTGATAGGGGTCCCACATAAGGCGGGAAAGCATATAACAACGCAGGGCGGCAAATTCGCCGTTAGCGGCTGTACCGCTGGCACCTTCTTCAAACACGCCGATAACGTCGTTTTCGGCAAAAATCTGAAGATTGCGCTGGATTGCGCCGAAGTTACCGAAGGGACTGAGTAAGCTGCTGTAATCGGTTGTATAGTCCCAAACAAAAAGGTGGTCGCTTATTGCGGACCAATCCTTAAGGTCCTGTATGAATTTTTCGTTGTCCTCGGAATAGCCGCTGTCCATAGGCGCTGAAAACTTACACTCAATGGAGCAAAGACGGATAACAACATTATCTCTCGGAACGGTAATTTTCGGAGCCTGTCTTGTGTAGCCGTCGGTATAGGCAAAGGTGTCAACGAGTACGTCGGGGTAATCTTCCCTAATGTCATCTGCAATTGCGTTGACAAAGCGTATCATAGTGCCGGAATGACTGCCTTCCTCGGCGTCAATTTTTGCACACTCCTCGCAAACGCAGTAGTTGGAATTATCGTTCTGCGTTACGGAAACAAAGGCTGCATCGGGGTTGGAAGCCAACCACTCACGAACCGTAGCTTTTGCAATTTCAAGAGTTTTCGGATTGGTAAGACAAAGCTGGTCTGTTGTTCTTTCGCCGTTCTGAACTCCCAGTGCAAAAAGCTCGGGCTCGGTTTCAATAAGAGACATTGGCACAAGGCTTGAAAACGTATGACAGAACGGACCTGCGTATTCAACACCGCCGCCGATTTCCTCTGCCATAGTGCCGTCATTAAGTCTGTTTGCTACCTTGTATTCCTTGTTATTTCCGGGATACCAGTCGGTCTGTCTGAACATAAATGGCGGAACGTAAGCATAATCAATCTCTTCGGGAACAAGCAGCTTTTCTGCTTCGGGAATAACGGTTAAATCAGGCGTAAATCTGCGGTAGCCGAAATATTCTTCAAGGAAGGTATAGGCAGAATAGAGCGTTCCTCGCTTTTCACCGCCTGTAATGACGATGTCATCACCTGCTGTTTTTATGCAAACACCCTCATCGCCGAGAGCGGTATAATCAACCGTATCATCGTATTCTCTGTCGGTTTTGCCGACTGCAATTTCTTTTTTGGTTTTATCTGTGCTGTCGGTGATTATATCAATCTGCGTTCCGTTAATTTCTGCAAAGGTGTCTTTGAGCAGGTTTGCTGCGGTAATTTCCGCTTCGCTTGCCGCATCGGAAACGACGATAACGTATTCATCGGTTATTTCAAGAGTTTGTGTTGCGACATCCGACTGGGCAGGAGGTGTAAAAATATGACCCTGAGGCTCGGCAGGAATAAAGATAGAAAAAATCGAAGTCAGAACTACACTCAAAGCTGTAAAAAAGGGCATAATATAGCGTGGATTAAATGAGTGAAAAAACGACTCAACAGAACTCATAAACCATTCCTCCGATAATTTAAATTGCATTAAATAAACATATTCCCCAATATGTTCAATGTAATTATATTCCTTCGGCACTTATATGTCAATTCTATTATGCAAACCTCTGAAGCATCAGACAAGCTGATGAACGACAAATATTTTGACACAGATTTTTGTATATGCTATTATAAAATCAATTCGGATTACTAAAATTATTTTGAAAAATAAGAAGGTATGAATATGTACAAATATCAGTTGCACACACATTCCTCCCCGGCGAGCCATTGCAGCAAAACCTCCCCCGAAGATTTTGCACACGCAATTCTTGAGGGCGGATACACCGGCTGTGTTCTCACCAACCATTTTTTACACGGTAACACGGGTATTGAAAGCTTCATCTCCTGGAAAGCTTTTGTTGATGAATACTGTGAGGACTATTACCGTATGAAGGATGCGGGCGATAAACTGGGCATTGATGTGCTGTTCGGCGTTGAGGAAGAGGTTGTCAAAGGGCTTGAGGTGCTTTGCTACGGCATCACACCTGAAATTCTCCTCTCTCACCCCGAGCTTGAAAACAACGACTGTAAATTATGGCACGATGTTTTGAGAGAGTCCGGGGTATTATGCATACAAGCCCATCCTTTCAGGCGTCGCGGTTCAATTCCCAACCCCGGTCCCCTGCCGCTCGACTGTATTGACGGAATAGAGGTTTTCAATTTCGGTAACACAGCCGAGGATAATGCTTCGGCACAGGAATTTGCCGCAGTTCATCCGGAATTAATACTCACCTCGGGTGCAGATGCTCACGGCGTAGCTCAATGCTGTATCGGCGGCATTGAAACCAAGGAAAGAATCACCTGTGAAGCCGGTCTTGCTGATGTACTCAGGCACGGCACTTATACACTACTTTGATACAAGTGACAAAGTAAAGATTTTTGGAACACTATCAAAAAGAAATTACCCTTAAAGCCAACAAACGGTAGCACGTTTTGTGCTACCGTTTGTTTTTTCAATCGAAAGTAATTAGTCAGTCTCCAGACCTTCGAGCATTTGTGCAAAGAGTGTATTTGCCCAGGCAAACCATACTCTTGTGAACTTAGCAGGATCATCAACGTGGAATGATTCGTGCATAAAGTTAGTACCGGCGTGGGTCCGGCTTAACATTTCAAGGCATTCGTTTATTTCGCCTTTATCACTGCTTGTGATTATCTGCATAGTAAGTGCAATGTGCCAGATATGATTCTTTGGCGTGTGAGGGCTGCCGACGCCTTTTGCTGCCTTACCCTCGAAATAATACGGATTATCTTTTGAGAGGATAAAGCGCCTTGTATTCTGATAAATTTCATCATCCTTGTCACAATATCCGAGATAAGGTGCGGCAAGAAGGCTGGGAGAATTTGCGTCATCCATAAGGTTATAGTTACCGAAGCCGTCGGTTTCATAGGCATAAATTCTGCCGTATTTCGGGTGGTTTACAACAGCATAGGTCTTAATGCCGTCATTAATCTCGGCAGAAAGCTTTTTGCATTTTTCTGCGAGCACGTCATTATTAAAGCCGTCCTTTGCAAGCTCCACCGCATAGCGCATTGCAACAACTGCCATCATGTTTGACGGCACAAGGTAATTGAAAATGCAGGAATCATCCGACGGACGGAAGCCTGACCATGTCATTCCGGTAAAGTTGACAGGTCTGCCATATCCGCCAAAAGGCAAAGTATCGGACTCGGGACAGTTTTTTCTGTCAAAAAAGTAGGTTGAGTTTTCTTTATGATGCTGTTCTTTTATAAAATGGTCAGCTATTGTTTCAAGCATTTTTTCGGTTTCTTCTGTGAGCACCTTGCGGTCGCCTGTCACCTTATAATATTCATACAACAGATAAACCGATGCACAGAGTGAATCGACCTCATATTTTCTTTCCCAGATAAGTTCATGGTCAAAATCCGAAGGGTCTTTCCATTTTTCCGGATTAGGCTCGGCGTTGAACGCATTTGAGTACGGGTCAAGGTTTACATACGCTGCATGCCTTGCAATAACACCACGCAGAATCTCTCTCAGTCCCTCATCCTGCGGTGCATATTTTATATAAGGCTTGAGCTGTGCGGCACTGTCACGCAGCCACATGGCAGGAATATCGCCCGTGATAACAAAGTAGCTGCCATCATCAAGCTGCTTGGTGGTTGTTTCTATTGTGTTGAGAAAGCACTGCTTTGCAAGCGGTGCGAGCGCAGGAAAAATCCGCTGCATTTTTTCTTCAAGCTCTTCAGCCTTTTTTATTAGTATGTCGGGTATCTTCATACTGATTCTCCTTAAAAAATGTGTTCACAAGTACTATACAACATCAGCGAGTGTTTTGCAAATATAGTTTTGACGGGGCGACAATTTTTGTAACACTTTCAAAAAGAAGCCCCCAAAATCAACCCAACAGCAGCACAAATGCGCCATATTTTTCTCCTATCCTTGAAGAAAACACAAAATTATTATATAATCCCAATTATAAAAAGTATCTTATTCAAGTGCAAATCCATCAACTTGATTAAGTGGTATGAAAGAAAATTACAAAGGAGACACTTATGCCTGTATTTACAATAACATTTTGTGCAATTATCGTTATAATCTATATTCTCGATAACTTCATAGCAATCCCCAAAACAGCAGCGGTTACATTGAAAGAAAAACTGTGGGCAGGACACAACAAAGGTTATATAAACCACGCTCTGCATCTGTCTGAAACAAAAATCAAAAAGGGACAAATATGGCGTCTGGTATCATCATCACTTCTCCATATCGGATCGTGGCACATCATCTCAAATGTAACCGCAACGCTAATTGTCGGCTATGCCGTTGAATCGCAGCTCGGCACGGCTAAAACCGCACTCTGCTATATCGGCTCAACGTTTATATCGGGCTTATACATGGCTTTTGTCTATAAGCTTCACGAGGGCGAAGGTGCATCAACGGGAATTTACGGTCTGATTGCCGTTTTTGTTATGCTTGCCGTCAAAAACTGTACGGTTATGTTTTCGGACTTACCCATTCTTGCTCTCATAATTCTTGCCGTTTATACAGTCGGCGGAATGCTGGTGGGCAAAGCAACTGCTTGGGAACATATCTCCGGCTTTGCAGGCGGACTGCTGATGGGATTTATTTTGATGTTGATTGGGTAACGATTTTCAAAACACTTTCAAAAAAGGAATCACCCTAAAAACAAGACCTCCGGCTGTGCCGGAGGTCTTAATTTTGAAATTGGTGTTGCTTTAATCTTTGTAAAACTCGCTCAGATAAACTCTGCGGTTTTCTTTCATAGAGATATTTGCCGCCATTCCTATACCGATCGACATCATGCCGGCTTTAACATCTGCCATTTGTCCGAGGGGATCGCTTTTACAGCCTACAAAAAGGTTTTGTCTGATTTTTTCGTCAGATCCGCCGTGTCCTCCCGGTAAATCCTGCGGTGCGTTGATTACAATTTTTTCACCTATACGGTTGAAAATAGTAATAACATTGTTGACACCTTGTCCGTATTCCGCATATCTATGGTCCATTTTGCAGAATTCAAGACGGCCTTCTGTACCATTAAACGCGATTTTCAGACCTTCATACGGTGAGTGTGCCGTAAGTGAATAGCTCATAACAGCACCTTTTTTGTAAAGTACGTTTACACTTACGGTGTCTTCAATATCAATCTCTTCCGAGAAAATGCAACTGTCTCTGAAGTAACCGTCAACATCTTCACATTCAAGGTAAAGCTTATCCATAGGCGGTTGATTTATATCAAGATAAAATTCGCAGCTTTTCTTGTACTGGCACGTCAGGCATCTTTGTGAACGATTTTCACGGGTAGGACCGTAAAACCTCCTTGAGCCGAAAGCATTGACTGCTACGGGGTCATCTTCAAGAAACCAGTTGACAAGATCAAAGTGGTGTGTCGATTTGTGAACAAGCAGAGAGCCGGAATTCTCTCTTTTTCGGTGCCAGCGTCTGAAATAATCAGCACCGTGCTGTGTGTCAAGCAACCATTCAAAATGTACGCTGAGCACATCGCCGACAACTCCGCTTCTGATAAGCTCTTTAACCCTTGCAAAAAACGGCAGATATCTCAAGTTGAAAACAACAGTAACTGTCTTGCCTGATTTCTCTTCAGCAGCTTTTATTGCGTTTGCTTTTTCAAAAGTAGTGGTCAATGGCTTTTCGACAATTACGTCGCAGCCGGCTTCAAGCGCCTTTACAGCATAAAAATCATGCATGCAGTCCTTGGTGGTTACAATAACGGTGTCAGGCTTAACCGTATCGAGCATTTTGTCAAAATCATCATAGACAGGCACTTCTACGCCGCCATAGTAACTGACAAGTGCAGCGCGTTTCGGATTGATATCATAGACACCGCACAGCTGAACTTCGTCCTTGAATTCTTTAAGTATCGGCTCTGCATATCCTTCTATACCGCGGATTCCGCATCCTACCTGAACAAACTTCTTCATATCATACACCCTTTTGCGTGTGATTTTTTACCATTTTATTTTATCACAAACATTTTGAAAATACAACCGAATTGTTAAAGAGTACAAAACAATTCCGACAAAGCACCCGGACACTGATATAATTTTTCCACATAGAATACAACGAGAGGAAAGCTATTATATTAAGAAGAAAACCTGACGCAAAAATCCGCGTCAAGTTTTCATATGTCAGTTATTTTTGTTTTAAGATACAGACTCTGAGCGGAATGTAAATTGCCGCAATCAAAGCAGATGCAACAAGCATAACCGGTACAGTGATATCCTCTTTGATGTAGCGGATTCCCACATTATCGAAGAAGAAATATACGGTAAAACACATACCAAGATAGGCAGGAAGTGTGATTTTTGCAAATTTTACCGGGGACATATCAAAGGCATTTGAATCTTTTTTAAGCATATTTCGGCTCAGTACTTTAATCATAAACACGCCGAATATTATTGATAATACTACAGTCAGAATTGTACCGAGAGGTTCATCATCCGTGAGTACACCTGTGTGAGCAAGAAGCCGCGCAAACCTGATACCTATTGCTCTTGAAGGAGTTACACCGAGGATGAATACTGTCAGAACAAAGTTGAAACCGAAATTGATCTTTTTATCAGCGATGACAGGCGACATATCACACGTATCGTTTTTTGTATACTTTCCGGCTGTAAACGCAAGAAAAGCCATAATAAACAGACCGATGAAAAATCCCGTACCGAATTCCCATACGCCCCAGGTTGCAAAACGTCTGAAGGTTTCGGAAAACTCAACTCCTTTGAAAAAGCCTGAGTTAAAATGGCTTGAAACGAGAGGAGTGAGCACAGTTGTTGTGACAGCTGTGAGCAGATTCAGAACAAGTGAGCCAAAGCCGGTGAATTTATCTTTACGGAAAATAAGGGCGTATGCCGAAAGAACAACAACGGAAAGAGCATCGGAAATATGCTCAATGCTCATATAGTAGTTTTCAAAAAACGGAATATCCTGAGTCCAGCCTCTGTCGAGAAAATGGCTCATATATGCTGCCATCGGGCTTGCATAGTTGTGTCCATAGGCTTCAAGACCAAGAGCAGCGTAAGCGACCTGGTCCGGGTTGATAAGCTGAATAATATAGTGAGAAACCGTTGCTTTGAAAATCAATTGAGATACCATATATACAGCTACGGCTATTATGTAGTGCTTGATTTTATATTCCTTGCCCGAGAAAAGAGATGTAACAAAGAATGCAAACAGAGGAATCAGGGTGAAAGCCATAAGGAAGATTATCACAGCACCGCTGATATGGTCGATTGGTGCGTAAACATCACCGTTCGGACCTGTAAATACGGGTTCAAGACCGTTGAGCATCTCACCTGAATAAGGCAGATCGCTCCAAACAACGCCAGCAAGCTGTTCAAGAACCGTGGCATAGCCCGTAACGCTCAAGCCGAGCATAAGTCCGCCCAAAGGTATCATTTCATATTTCATGCCTTTACGGTTACCATAGAAATGGTAAATGAGAAGCATAAACACAAGGCCTACACTATAGAGACCCCATGACGAGCCGAATCCGCCGTCGCCTCTGCATCTCCACATAAATCCACCGATAATTGCTCCAAGGATAATCGAGATTACCTTTGAGCCTATACAGGATTTGATTTTCATATAAAAACCTCCTTGAATTTATTTGTCGGTTTTATCGTAATGAAATTATAAGCCGGATTATTTTTATTATATCATAAACAAATAATGGTTTTCAACACTAATCGGATAACGGTTTTTTGGTTTGGTGTTTCCGTTTTATTTTCATCGTTGAAATTTAATACTTTTTCTGTTACAATACTGAAAACGCTATAAGTTTAAGGGGGATGAAAAATGTATTCACAAATTATTGCGGTAATAATGAGCATCGTTTCTCTTTTCACTGCTCCGTTTTCACAGCTTTTCTCCAAAATTGAGCTTAAAACAGAGCTTGCAAAAGGCAACTATGAAAGCCCATACATCGTAAGACCGCTTGAAGAGATAACCGTAAACGGTGCGTCTGTTGAGGAATACTGTATTGCTGCTCCCGAGGGTGCTCTGTACTCCAACGCCGCACAAACCCTTGGCGATGAGTTTTATAAGGCTTGCGGCAAAAGAATTGCTGTAACCGAAAGTGCTGCAGAAAAAGCCTTTATAATTAACGAAGAGCTGAATGAAACAGACAGCTTCAGCCTTAAAGTTGAAGACGGTAACGTTTACATAACAGGCAGCTCAAAAGTTGGAATTTCCCGAGGAATAACCGCTTTCGCAGATGAAGTTCTGCTCAATGCCCAAGGCAGTTTTGATTTCAATGACGGTTATGAGTTCAACAAAACCTTCTCGGATTATGTAACGTACGAGGATTTCGGGGCTGTGGGCGATGGCAAAACAGACGACTTTGAAGCTATTGTAAAAACCCACGAATATGCAAACGCAAACGGTTTAAGCGTTTTTGCAAATGAAACCGCAACATATTATATCGGCGGTGCAAACAAAACCGCTTACATCAAGACCGATACCAATTGGTCAACCGCACGCTTTATAATTGATGATACTAAGGTTGAAAACAAAGATGCATGGGTATTTAACATTGCACCGTCAAAGGGCTCGGTAAATATAACCGATAAGGTTTCTCCGCTCAAAATCGATGCGACAAATATCGGCACATCACTTGATGGTAAAAGCCTTGTTGTGCTTACAGATTATAATGTAAAGAGATATATCCGCAAAGGTGCAAATCAGAATTCAGGCAGCAGTCAGACAGATGTTATACTTGTCGATGAAAACGGAAACATTTCACCTGATACGCCTCTCCTCTGGGACTTTGACACAATTTCCTCTGCTTCGGCTTATCCCGTTGATACTGAAATATTAACCGTAAAAGGCGGCTTTTTCACAACTCTTGCAAACAACGCTGCTTCTGAATATAACTATTATGCAAGAGGTATTCTGGTCAAGCGCTCAAACACCGTTATAGACGGACTTTATCACGACATTAAAAATGAGGGTAAAACAGGTGCGCCGTATTCGGCTTTTGTCGATCTTTCATGCTGTGCTGAAGTAACGGTAAAAAATTGCACGTTTACAGGTCATAAAAGGTATGTAACAATAGGCTCTGCAGGAACAGAAGTAGCAATGGGTACTTACGATATAGGTGCCGCAACGGCAATCAATGCAAAGTTTATTAATTGCAACCAGACAAACGATATAACCGATAGCGATTATTGGGGAATTGCAGGTACGAATTATTGCAAGAATCTTGTATATGACGGCTGTGCATTCTCACGTTTTGACGCACATCAGGGTGTTCTTAACGCAACGGTTATAAACTCCGTTCTCGGTCATCACGGAATAAAACTGATAGGAAGCGGAACCGCTCGGATTGAGAACACAACTGTTTTATCCGACAGCTTTATTGACCTTCGCTCAGATTACGGTTCAACCTGGAACGGTGACCTTATTATTCGTAACTGTAAATTTTATCCCACAGGTGTTTCAACCCATATTATCAACGCAGAAAATTCGGAAGACCATAATTTCGGTTATACTTGCTATCTGCCTCAAAACATAGAAGTTGACAACTTCTACGTTCACAGAATCGGAATTAATTATCTTTTCAATATGGTTAATTCAAAACACATTTTAGATTCATATGATGCAGAATATCCCGTTGTTCCTCCACAGAAAATAACCGTTAAGAATTTCAGCAATTTGCTTTTCGGAAATCTTTACGTTTCATTAAACCAAGCGATATTCAAGGTTGAAATTACGCATTAAATTACGCCATCTTACCCCCAAAAAAAGCACTTGCAAATGCAAGTGCTTTTTTCAATGATAACGGACAACAACACAGTGGATATCAAGCTATTGTGCTCACTTTTGTCGGAACAGAATTGGGATTCGGCAAATGCAGTCAGCGTCACGATTACAACCTGCATTTAAAAACGTTACTTTGTTTGTATTGAAAATTCTATTGATTTGTGTTAATATACCAGTATATTAAGTGTTAATCTAAAACAGAAATTACACAACCGAACGGAGTAAAAAATGAAAAAGTTATTATGTTTATTGACAGCAGCTGTAATGATATTCACACTCACAGCCTGCGGTGACGAACAGAATCCCGAAGAGCAGACAACCGGTCAGACGGAAACAACTGAAGAAATTACAGATTCCGTCAACAACAGCACTCTCCCCTCCGAGGTCGAATCCACTTCAGAAGCTGAAACCGAAACGACAGAACTCAACGAAGAGGAAAGCTCTACCGAAGAAAGCACAGCCCTCGATGCCGATCCTGCAAAATGGACAGACGAGCAGATTGTGGAATTCTACAAGACTGCCGCAACGAAAACACATCCTCACGTCACATCCGTGCAGACAATGACGCTTAAGGAGCTTGTTGTAAACGACGGTGACGGCTTGCTCGGCGCACTTGTTGATATGATAACGCCGTTTCTGGTGCGTGCGCTCGAAAAGAACTCAACGGAAATTGAAGGCATTACGGGTGGCTACAGCAACCTTACAGTATCTGACGCAACAAGCATAAGGGCATACAAGAGCGGAAAATACACCGTAGTTGAAATGACGATGAAGGAGCAGACAGACGGTATACACGGCGACCAGTTTTCGGGCACGGTAGGCCACGCAATTACAGTTGTCGGTGATATTTCCGTTGTTGAAAAGGAGCTCCCGCAGTTTGATATCGGATTTGAAGAATCAAACATCACCCTGCATTACGCCAACCCGAAGCTCAAGGTTAAAATCAACGAAAGCGGTATGATCGAAAGCGGCGAATGGACATATACCGTTTTGGTAAATCTTGCAAACCTGCGTGTTGACGCTAAAAGAGTGCCGTTAGGCGCAACCGTTAAAAAGGGCAACGGTGCAGTAGATTATAAAATTGTTCTGAACTGAATATTCTGCTGATTTTTCGTATCTCCGTCTGTTTCAAGCGGAGATACTTTTTATTTGCTGTAACAATATTTTTATACTGTGCCTTGTTATTTATCCGTTCGTATGTTATCATTTGTTTTCATATTGGTGGTGAAAATATGTTTAATGAAATTTTAAAAGCCGAATCGAGTTGGGAGTTTTTGAAAAGCACTCCCCTGCCCATTGCGGTTTACGGCACAGGCAACGGTGCTGACCGAGTGTTTGAGGAATTTGAAAGGTTGGGAATTACAGTTTCTACGGTAATTGCCAGCGATGGATTTGTGAGAAGCCGTACTTTTCGCGGGTTTGAGGTAAAAGCCGTTTCTCAACTCGAAAACGAAATCGGTGATTTTGCCGTTGCGCTCTGTTTTGCAAGCCCCCTGCCCCAAGTTATTGACAACATTAAAGAATTATCAAAACGGCACAGGGTGATTATGCCGTCCGTACCTGTTTTTGGCGACAGTATTTTCAACAAAGACTTTTTGAAAGACAATCTTCCGGCAATCGAAAATGCTTATTCTCTGCTCTGTGATGAGCAATCGAAAAAGGTATTCGAAAGCATTATCCGTTTTCAGATTACGGGCGATTTGAACTGCTGTTTTGACTGTGAAACCTCTAAAGACGAAGCGTTCGCAATCCTCGGTTTAGGCGAAAGCGAAAGTTTTCTTGACCTTGGCGCTTACCGCGGCGATACGGTTGAGGAATTCTTGAAACACACAAAATCCTATAAAAAAATTGTCGCAGTTGAGCCCGACAAAAGAACATTCAAAAAACTGCAGGCTAACTGCGAAAATATAAAGAATTGCACTACCTTAAATAATGCAATATGGTCGTGTAACGGTGTTCTGGAATTTGACGGTAACAAGGGCCGTGGTGCATCCGCAAAGGCAGACGGAGAAGCGGTTGATGCAATCTGTGTTGACCATATTTTCAAAAAATACGGCGAGTTCACATATCTGAACATCGACATAGAAGGTGCGGAAAGCGAAATGCTTAAAGGTGCAGAAAACGCACTTAAAAGCAAGCCCAAGCTTTGTATGGCGGTTTACCACAGAAGCGAGGACATTTTTGAGCTGATAAACAAAATTAGCAGTATCAACCCTGATTATAAAATATATCTTCGCCATCACCCACATATCTCATTCTGGGATACAAATATTTATTGCGTTTGAGCAACACTTGCATTTACAGTATCTGAAAAAAATAAAAAGCACTTGCCTGATGAACCTCCCGATTGCGCGGACAGTTCACCGAGCAAGTGCTTTTTTACTTCGTTACAACTTTCTCCGGTGCTTCAATTTTCGGCAAATCCCAACGGAATTTTGCCGCAAGAATTCGGATTGTGACTATAATGGCAAAGGTGATGACTATTGCTATGTTTTCGGGAATAAATTTGCCAAGGAAATAGTAACAGACCGTGCCGATAATTACGGCGGTTGCATAGACATTCTTGCAGAATATCATAGGCTTTTCACGGCTCATCACGTCACGCAGCAAGCCACCGCCGACAGCGGTAAAAACGCCCATAAAGATGGCGAAATTCCATTGGTCACCGTAGCCTGCGTCGATGGTTACCTGCACACCCGAAATCGTAAAAGCGGCAAGACCAAAGGCGTCGAAAATGTTTACTATTTCGTTTATCTTCTTGAAATTGTCAAAGAAAAAGCTGCTGAAAATTTTTGCAAGCACAAAAACCACAACGGCGGTAATCAGCGCACACCACAGGTGAAGGGAATTGAAAAAGTTTCTCGGAGGAAAAACACCGAGGAAAATATCACGCATTGCACCACCGCCGAGAGCGGTTACCATTGACAGCAGTATTACGCCGAAAACATCCATTTTACGCTGAATGGATATCATTGCGCCCGAAATTGCAAAGGCAATAATACCCACAAATTCGGTTAATTCAAAAAAAGTTGTCATTATTCTACCTCTATACCGTCAGGGATATCATAGTGTATTTCTCCACCATGCTGTGTTACGGTAATCATACCGTAGGGTGTGGGAATTTCGGTTGTTGCTTCTTCAAGACCAAGAAGCGACGGACTGAGTTTGATTTTTCTGTAGCCCGACTCAAGAATTTCTATACCCGTAAGTGCCTTGGGCACAGAGTAAAGCGGTGTACCGCCCCAGGCGTGGCTATGGTCGAAGCTATAGGAAGGTTCAGGCGGAATAAAGCCCTCGGCAAGACCCTTTGTGCAGTCTTTGACGGGCTGTTTCCACCTTTGGGCAACAGCGAGAGTGTATTCATTCCTCAAATCATTTCTGTAGAGTGCTTCAAACAGATAGTGTGCAAAATATGCCTGATACTCGCCCTCTATTTCATCGCTCATTATACGATGAAGAAGGTCTTGTGCAAGCGTTTTATCGCAAATTCCGACATAGGCGGCAAGGATATTTGCGTGCTTTCTGTAGTAGCGTTTTGAAGTGTTCTGCGGCATCCAACCACCGAGAAGGTACTCGGGGGTGGGAGTATTCAGGCCTTCAAAATACATGTTCTTTTCTTTGTCAAACAAAAGGCTGTTAACGGCAGATTTCAGGTTTTCAGCTTTTTTGTTGCACTCCCCTGCCATTGCGGTATCGCCAAGGGCAGTAAAAATCTTTTCGGCATTTGTCAGTGCGCCGTAATAAAACATATTGAGGCAGGTCTGACCGAGAGCTTTTGGGGGATGGTGAAGCGAGATTTCGTCTATATAAAGCCAATCAACGAACATATAATCGGGCGGATTTTCGATAATTCCGCTATCATCAACATATGAGGCAAAGCGGTCAAGCAGCATTATGAGAGCATCACAGCACTCTTCTAACATTTTCCTGTTACCCGTAAGCATATATGTATCGTACATCATCATAACCCATATAAGGCTGTAGGTAGTATGGAACATTCTGCCGTTATTATTGTGCAGGAGCTCTGCCGTGCGGATTACGTCAAATTCAGCAAGGCGCATATCGCCATAAGAGAAGGCTGTCATAAGGCTTTCGATATAGTAGTCACCCGTACAGGCAAGCGGCTCGTAGTGGCACGGACTGTCCAGATGAATGTGCTGACGGCAGATTTTAAGTGTGTGCGCACATACATCAAGCACGAGGTTTAAGTCTTCATCGCTTGTGCGTGTTTTGGCTTGGACATTTATAGGATAATTCACCGCAATTATTGCAGGATATATCACGGCTTCCTGATCGGAATTATTTGTTATTTCAAGCTGTAAGCCGCCGACGCTGTGCACCTGAAGGCTGCGGTATTCACCGTCGCCGTCAAAGCGGATTTCAGCCTTTCTTGAACGGTTGTCTATCCGTGTTTCGTAATCGGTTACAGTGATTTTAAGCTCACCCTGCGCTTTGACAGATACATTAAGATAAGCGGCATAGATTTTGTCAAACTCAACGCAGACGGTTTTGCTTTCACCTGCACTTAACGTTATTTCCTTACAGTCGGGAAGGATTTTTTCTTCATTAAGCATAGGCAGAGGCGCCGTCTGAGCGTGCCAGATGTTTTCTGTAAGCTGAGCATAAGAATATTCATCGGGCTTTTTGGAAGCATCAAACGAATATCTGCCCGTATAGGCAGGATTAAGGTGTGCAAGCCAGCTTTCATCGGTAGAGATTACGGTTTTTGTGCCGTCCTCAAAGGTGACGTAAGCGCCAAGCATAAAGCCGCCGTGACCCTGCGAATACTCATAATCGCCGACAGGACCCATTTTGACACGTGCAAAAAGCAACACTTTTCTGCCGTTCAGATCAAAAGATGCCTCGCTTGCGTAGTGCTGACCCCGTCTGATTTCGCCGTTGAGAAAGTCTGTGCCTATAGGCACGGGACCCGTTGCAATAATTTCACCGTTCAGGTAAAGCTCAAAAGCCGTATCACCACTGAAACGCAGGTCTATTTTTTCTATATTTTTTTCAAAAACGTATTCCTTTGTAAACTCCGCAACGGCATAGTTTGCTTTTATGTCATTGCCGAGTACTGTGTTTATCGTTGTCTGATTTTCGGGATATTTTTCATTATTCAACCATATCCATTTTTCGGGTAATTTCATATATTTCACCAGCCGTTTTAATATAAAATATCATGACGCTATGATACCACAGTAAAATATTAGTGTCAATTAAGATAAGCAAAAGAGGCTGTCAACCGACAGCCCCGTGAGTTATTCATTTTTAGATTTAAGTGCTTTTATGAAGCGTATTGTATTTGTTACTGCAAACACAAAGAGTACCAAAGCTGTGATTTCAAACACGGTTGTCGGAATTGAGAGAAAGGAATTTGCATAGCCGACAGCCGACGAGCCTTCGTTAATGGCATTCATATACCATTGGCTTGACACATAGCCTATTATTTTTGAAATGACCTTTACTCCGCCCCATAATCCCCAGTATTTAAGCATATTCTTTTTTGTCTTTACAATATCCTCAACGGGTCTTTTTGAAAGCACAATAACCGTTGCAATTATTACGGCAAGCATAACTGCAAAGCTGATTACGGCAGCAATTTTCTGAGATGACAAATTATTGGACCAAGAAAAAATATACAGAATATTCCACGCTCTTGTACCCGTAGCGAAGCGGAAGAATATATCCGCAAACAGATAAGCCACCCATATGCACTTAAGTGCTATATCTTTTTTGCAGGCAAAGCAGATTATTGCACAGATTATAAGCGGAGAAGCGTAGATGATACCTGCGGGTAAGAAAAGAATTGTCAGCAGAAACGACATACAGATAAGTATTATTCCCGCAATCTTCCTGTTTTCTATACGTTCGTGCTTTACTATATACTCTGTTTTTGTTTCGGCTTCGGGCTGAGGCTTTTCACTCTTGATAAGGTCGTCAACAGATATTTCAAAAATTTCGCTTAAACGTATTATCTTCTGCAAATCGGGTACTGCGGTGTTGTTTTCCCACTTTGAAACAGACTGACGAGAGACATCCAGCATATCCGCAAGGTCGCCCTGGGATAAATTCTTTTCACGCCTAAGGGCATAAATTTTTTCGCCTATGTTCATTTCAATACCTCCTCTTCGGCTTGGATTATACCACTTTTGTTTACGCTTTGTCTATCAACCACGGTTTAAATTTTAGCAACCGATGGTTGCACTTGCCGTTTTAACATAAATTTAATAAAGGCACAAACTTTATTTTATTGCAATACCGCTAAATATATGATAATATTATCTTGATAAACTGTTGATTTTTGTCAACAAAAAAGGAGAAATGTAATATGGGACTTATTAAAGCTGGTATAGGTGCACTCGGCGGTACTTTAGCTGACCAGTGGAAGGAATTTTTCTACTGCGATTCACTTGAAAACGATGTGCTTATGGTCAAGGGCTCAAAGAGAGTCAGCGGACGTTCTTCAAATACAAAGGGCAGTGACAACGTTATCTCCAACGGCTCGGGTATTTCCGTTGCAGACGGTCAGTGTATGATTATCGTTGAGCAAGGCAAGATTGTTGAATTCTGTGCAGAGCCGGGCGAATTCACTTACGACTCTTCCACTGAGCCTTCAATTTTCACAGGCAAGCTCGGCGATACGATCAAAGAAACCTTTAAAACTGTAGGCAAGCGTTTCACATACGGCGGCGACACAGGCAAGGACCAGAGGGTCTATTATTTCAACACAAAGGAAATAATGGACAACAAGTTCGGCACGCCCAACCCGTTTATGTTCGAGGTTGTCAACAAGAGAATCGGTATGGCGAGAACCGTTCAGGTAAGATGCAACGGTGTATATTCCTACAAAATCACAGACCCGCTTCTTTTCTATACAAAGATTGCAGGCAACGTTGACGACGAATACACAAGAGCGGAAATTGATATGCAGCTCAAGACAGAGTTTATCTCTGCACTTCAGCCTGCGTTTGCAAGACTGACAGAGCTTGAGCTTCGTCCTGCACAGATTCCTGCACATACAACAGAGCTTAAAGACGCCATTAATGCGGCGCTTAAAGCCGAGTGGACAGACCGCAGAGGTATTTCTGTTGAATCTATTGCACTTAACCCCATCACCCTCACAGACGAGGATATGAAGAAGATTACTCAGATGGAAGATGCCGCAACTATGGGCAGTAATCCCTTTATGATGGCAGGCAGAATGACCGATGCTCAGGCAAGTGCAATGGAAGCGGCCGCAAACAATGAAGCCGGTGCAATGAACGGCTTTATGGGCTTCAATATGGCAATGGGTGCCAACGGTGGATTCAATGCGGCACAGATGTATCAGACAGGTGTTGCGCAGATGGCACAGCAGGCAGAACCTGCAGCAGGCGGTTGGAATTGCGCCTGCGGTGCAACGGTAAGCGGCAGCTTCTGCATGAACTGCGGCGCAAAGAAGCCCGAAGCAGAGGGCTGGAAGTGTGCTTGCGGTGCAATTAACAAAGGCAAGTTCTGCCCCAACTGCGGACAGAAGAAGCCCGAAGGCGCACCTCTTTATCAGTGTGATAAATGCGGCTGGAAGCCTGAAGACCCCAATAACGTTCCGAAATTCTGCCCCGAATGCGGCGACAGATTTGACGAAAACGATGCAAAATAATTCCTCTTACACAAAACTATAAAAGGAGGAAATGCTTTGGAACTGATGACTTACAAATGCCCCAACTGTGGCGGTGCTATAGTTTTTGAAAGCGGAAAGCAGGAATTCAAGTGCGAAAGCTGTGACAGCGTTTTTACACAAGAACAACTCAGCGATTATGATGACATACTGCGCAACAGCGGTCAGCCCGAAAACACGGATACGGTTGAAGAACACGCCTGGCGTGAGAACGAGGCCGAACAGACACTTGATAATGTCAACACGTACGTGTGCAAATACTGCGGCGCTGAAATAGTTACGGACGAAACAACAGCCGCATCGGAATGTCCGTACTGCAACAATCCGATTATAATCGCCCCCCAGCTTTCGGGCGGTTACAGACCCGACGTTGTTATTCCGTTCAAAATTCAGAAGGAGCAGGCAATTGAGGCGTTAAAAGCCTTTTACAAGGGCAAGCCCTTCCTGCCCAAAGAATTCAAGGATGAAAACAAAATCAAGGAAATTAAGGGTATTTATATCCCCTTCTGGCTGTTTGACTGTAACGTAGGTGCAAACATCACCTACAACGCCACAAGGGTACGTGTATGGCGTGATTCAAACTACGAATACACCAAGACGGACAGATACAGAATACTGCGCAAGGGCTCAATGGCCTTTGACAAAATCCCTGCTGACGGCTCATCCAAAATGGACGATGCTTATATGGACGCAATCGAGCCGTTTGATTACAGCGGACTGGTGGATTTTGATGCCGCCTACCTTTCGGGTTACCTTGCCGACAAATACGATGTGGATATTACACAGAACACTCCACGTGTCAACACAAGAATTGAAAACAGCACGGTTGATGCTTTCCGCAAAACCGTTACGGGCTACAACGGCGTAAGCGTTGCGGACAAAAACATAGGCATCTACAACGGCAAGGCAAAATATGCACTGCTCCCCGTATGGATACTCAACACAAAATACAATAACGAGATGTACACCTTTGCAATGAACGGTCAGACAGGCAAGCTCGTCGGCAAGCTTCCCACGGACAAGAAAAAGTTCTGGGGTTGTCTTGCAGGCATAGCTGCCGCTATAATTGCAATCGGTCAGTTCATTGTACTGTGAGGAGGGTGAAAAAAATGAAAAGATTTTTTGCTCTTATAACAGTTTTTGTTCTGATGCTTTCACTCGGTGTGAACGTACTCGCATTCAGTGGCGAATTTGTGATTGACGATGCGGACTTACTGACGGACTATGAAGAAGGAATGCTTGAAGAATTAATACTCAAGCTCAACGAATACCACAGCATCAACATGGTAATCCACACAACCGACGATACCGACGGCAAATATATCGAGGACTATGCGGATGATTATTACGACAACGGCGGTTTCAGGGAAGACGGACTGATTTTCGTCATCAGCATGGCTGAACGTGATTACTACACAAGCACCTGCGGTTACCTTGTTGACTATATGCCGTGGTACGATATTGACAGCATCTGTGAGCCCGTAGTCTCCTACCTTACAAACGAGCAATATTACGAAGCGTTTGAGTTGTACCTTACAAGGGTGAGTGATTACCTGAACGGTGAATTTGACTACGGCGACGATTACGTTTTCGCAGGCGATTATTACGAGAACGACTATACGGATGACGAACATTACTACGGCGACGACTATATTTACACAAGCGGCAGCTCGGTTACGGACAGCCTGTTTGTAAGAGAGCTTATACTGATTATTGTTGCGGTTGTTATTGCGGTTGTTATTACGCTGGTGCTCAAATCAAAGATGAACACAGCCGTCAAGAAGCACGATGCTGACGACTATGTTGTGCAGGGCAGCTTCAATCTCGAAATCAGCCGTGATGCCTTTATAGGCAGCCACACAACAAGAAGAGCTATACCGAAAAACAACAACTCGCGCCCCGGTGGCGGAGGAGGCGTAAGAGTTTCTTCGGGCGGTGTACGCCACGGTGGCTCAGGCGGTAAATTCTGATTGGTATAAACAACATGAAGAAAGGTCTGTGTGTGCAGACCTTTCTTTTTTTACGCAAAATGATTGATTTATTAAAATGCGTATGATATATTAATTTTAATTAAGAATTCTTGTGTAATTCGGGGTGGAAATAATGAATTTGCTTCACTTGAAATACGCCGTTGAAATTGCAGAAACCTCATCTATGACCAAGGCTGCGGAAAACCTGTACACCTCTCAGCCTAACCTCAGCCGCGCCATAAGAGAGCTTGAAAGCACGCTGGGCATTACTATTTTCAACCGCACACCCAAGGGAATTTATCCCACACCGGAGGGTGATGAGTTTCTGGGCTACGCCCGTAAGATTCTCTCGCAGGTTGATGCTGTTGAGGAGATGTACCGAGGCGAAAAGAAAAAGGTACAGAGCTTTTCCATTTCCGTGCCCCGTGCAAGCTATATAGCCTGTGCATTTACGGAGTTCACAAAACAGCTCGATACACAGATGCCTGCAGAGATTTTCTACAAAGAAACCAACTCTATGAGAGCTATCACAAACATCCTCAACAACGACTATAAGCTCGGCATACTGCGTTATCAGTCCGCTTACGAAAACAACTTCCGCACAATGCTTGAGGAAAAGGGGTTGAGCGGCGAAACCATTTACGAGTTCAGCTACGAGTTGATGATGTCAAAAGAACATCCGCTTGCGGACAAAGAAATAGCACTTGACGACCTTAACGGTTACACGGAAATTGCCCACGCAGACCCGTTTGTGCCTTCAATGCCGCACAGCACGGTAAAGAAAAATGAAATTTCCGACAAGGTTGATAAACATATATTTGTTTTCGAAAGAGCCAGCCAGATGGATATTCTTGCGGAAATGAAAAGCTCATTTATGTGGGTTTCCCCCGTGCCGCAGGCACTTCTTGACCGTTACGGGCTGATTACAAAACCCTGCAAGGAAAACACAAAGACATACAAAGATGTTCTTATTTACAAAAAGGACTACAAATTCAGCCCGCTTGACGATATGTTTATAAGCGAACTGCTGAAAGTAAAAAATCAATTCTGATAACAACAAAAGCAGATATGTACCAACACTCGGTGCATATCTGTTTTATTTTTTGAATAAATTTGATTTACGAGGTGATTTTATGCTCAAAAAAGTTATCACTTATGCGGTTAGTATAGCCGCTGCGCTCGGTGTGGGCTCACTTTCTGCCCTGCTGACAAGCGGCAGTATGGATATTTATTCCTCTGTTGAAACTCCGCCGCTTTCACCGCCGTCAATTGTATTCCCCATTGTATGGACGATACTTTTCACACTTATGGGAATAAGCTCCGCACGGGTATTTATTGCCAACAGTTATAAGTGGAACCGTGTGCTCACGGTTTATGCGGCACAGCTGGCAGTTAACTTTTTATGGAGTATTATTTTTTTCAATATGAGGGCATTTTTGTTCGCATTTATATGGTTGATTTTATTGTGGGCGCTGATTATCGTTATGATAAAGGGCTTTTACAAACATGACAAAATTGCCGCATATTTACAGATACCGTATCTGCTGTGGGTAACGTTTGCAGGATATCTGAATTTTGGAATATATTGGTTAAACATATAAAAAAGCGAGCCCCAAGGGCTCGCTTAACTTATTATTAAAGATATTCAATCTTACCGAGGTATTTCTTGATGTAGCGGTTGTCCTCAGGCTCTTCGGTTTCATAGACGGAGTTACCGGTGAATATTTCGGGTGTGATACCCTTACGCACGAGGATTTCCGCCGTACGGGAAACAACGGCATTTACTATCATCGAACCGATAACCGTCGAGGTCGGGCCGACACGGCGCTCAAAGCCTTCAATTTCAACACTTGCATCAGTTACGCTGCCTATGTTTTCGATTGTGATATCAGCAAACTCATAGAGGCTTCTGCCGCTTGAGTGAGGCGATTTGACGTATTTTGAGCGGTATGTATTTGTCAGCGCAATAACGGTAAGTCCATGCTCGTTTGCAAGCTGTGCCATATCAACACTGATACTGCTGTGACCGGAATAGGAGAAAACAAACAGTATATCTCCCCTTCTGAGCTGATGGTGATCAAAAATAACCTTTGCATATCCGTTCAGGCGCTCAAGACCGCTGCTCTTTGAAGCAGAAGTATGAAGCATAAGGCCCTCTTCAAAAATGGGTCTTAAGTTAACAAGACCGCCTGCACGGAAGAACATTTCCTGGGCAAGAAGATTGGAGTGACCCGTACCGAAGAGGAAAATTTTCCTGCCGTCTGCAAGTGCACTTGCCATTTCCTGTGAAGCGGCTTCAATAGACGGAATCTGTGATTCGAGCACTTTTTCGATAAGTCGCTGTACATTTTCGATGTATTCGGCGGCTTTATTCATACCCTGACACCTCTGTAGATATCAATATTTTTCATAAGCTCATCGGTGAGCGGAATGTTATCCATTTTATATGCGGCAAAAAGCGAGCCGCACTCGGCAGGATAGTTGAGTACTTCTACACGGTATTCCGTGCTCTGCTCAAACATAGCCTTGGAAAACTCATTTCTGAAGCGTCTGTTATTAACAAAAACACCGCCCCAAAGACCGATTACGGCATTGTCGGGGTAACCCTTGATAAGGTTTTTGGTTGTTCCTGCAAGAAGCTTTGCCTGCCTTGCGATAATTTCCTTTGCAGCTTCATCACCTGCGCTGGCACAGGAGAAAACTCTGCTTGCAAAAGAGGAAATCTTGTTGCGTTGAGCCCCGTAAGGGTCATTGAGTTTTGCAGCAAGTTCAACAGGTGAATAAACATCGAAAAATTCGAGCATATCGGGAAGAAGATCGGTTTTCGGCTCACTTCCCTCAAAAGAGCGGATAGCGTAGCGAATTGCTTCCATAGCAATTACAAAGCCACTGCCCTCACCACCGAAGAAGGGACCCCAGCCACCTGCACGGGAAAGCTTGTTTTTCTCGTTGCGTGCGGCAACCATTGAATCAACACCGCTTATGACAAGTGCACAGGGACCTGTACCCGTCATACACTCCATAGCCATAACGATACTGCTGTCCATTACTATTTTTTCAGCGTCAATTATCCCGCCGACAAGTGCCTGGGTTTCAGCCGCACTTGCTCTCGAGCTGAGTGCAGAAGAGCCTATACAGGCACATTTAAAAGAGGTTTCCTTGGTTTTGGCACAAACCTCGGACATAATGTATTTAAGATTTTTTGCTGCAGTCGCCATACCAACGGCATTGTAGTCAATCGTTCCGCCGAGAACCTTGATAAGTATCTTACCCTTTTCATTTGCGGCAACCGCAGTTGTGCGCACTCCGCCGCCGTCAATACCAAGATAAAGAGCCATAATTACACTCCTTTATTCTATGTTAAAATCCGTCAGATGCTTGGTGAAAAACTCAATCATTTTTTCTTCATACTCCTGCTTTGCATCGTAATAGCAGTAAGCGTGAATCAGACCTTCTTTGAACATTTTGTCCTTAGGAACGGTACAGGCTTCATAAAGCCGCTCTGCCATTTCAAACGGAACGGTCGGGTCTGCAGTACCGTGAATAAAGAGCATGGGATTTTTCATATCCTTCATTCTGCCCAGGCAATCTGCCGTATTCATATCAAAGCCAAGGAAAGTTTTGCAAGCCCACACGACACCCTTTGCAATGTGAGGCATATCAATACCCGTCATCTTCTTCATATTGAAGAGGATTATTTCATAGGCACTTGTATATCCGCAGTCCTCTATAACAGCCTTGACCTGGTCGGGCGGATTGCTTGCATTTGTGAGCATTACCGTTGCCGCGCCCATTGAAATGCCGTGAAGCACTATTTCGATATCCTCACCGAAGCGTTCTATAAGGTAATCAATCCACAAAAGCAGGTTTTCCGATTCCATTGCACCGAAGCTGAGATATTTTCCTTCGCTTCTGCCGTGCGCAACGTGGTCCGGCAAAAGATAATTAAAACCGAGAGTTTCGTTATAGAACGGGAACAGATGACTGCATTCATCCGGACCGGTACTGTGGTAGCCGTGAACAGCTATTACAAAGCGTTTGCTGCCCTCGGCTGGAACAAACCAAGCCTTGAGCTCGTTGCCTCTTTTATCCGTAAGAGATAAATCCTCGGGGTTTTGGTCGTAAAGATACTGGTTGTTACGCTGTCTTAGCTTGTAGCGGACTTTGTGTTTCTCACTCAGGCTGTCGTAATCGACAGAAGTATCTTCGGGGCGGACAACGCACTTGTTTACCGCTACCGCTATAATCGTACCGAAGCCGATAGCGACAACCACGGCTAAAATTATAATAAGTTTAAGAAACCACATAATCTTTAATCTCCCACTCCTGCTCAGAAGTTAGAACCGTTCCAGCCCCAATGGTCAATTTCTTCGTATTTGACGTAAATGCGTGAGGGTGGAACGCCAAGCTCTGCCGAAACAATTTCGGTCAACTTTGCGGTAAGGGCATCATAAGCGCTGTCAGATGCACCGCCGAAAAGCTTAACGCTTAAGTATGCCAACGGAGCATCGTCACCGACAAACCACATACGCTCATTGTCGGAAAAAGAGAGCATAAGCCAACGCTCGCTTTTACCGGGAATAAGCTCAATCGCCTTACCGAAAGCCGCTTTAAGGTCTATTTCCTGCTCTTTTGAAACGCTGACGTTGGTCTTCGTCTGAATAAAAGGCATAAACTATTCTCTCCCTTCATTCAATCATTCAAAAAGGAATACCTTTGTCTCATAAGGCTTGAGATTAAAGGAATCAAAGCCGGAATTAAGCTCGTCATAGTTGCCGAGAACCACCTTGCCCTTTGCAAGGTCAATACCCTTGGGCGCTGTGAAGCGCTCAACCGTGTCGCTGAACGAGCAGATAACAAGCAGCTTCTTGCCCTCATAATTACGCTCGTAAACATAGAGCTTGTCGCTGTCGTGGTAATGCTCCTTGAAATCGCCGTAAATTACAATTTCGTTTTCCTTGCGGAACTTGAGGAGCTTGCGGTAATAGTTGAGGATAGAGTTCGGGTCATTTTCCGCCTGCTCGACATTAACCTCGGTATAGTTCGGATTGATATAGAACCAGGGCTCATCCGCTGTGGTAAAGCCTGCGTTCTTCTTATCTGACCACTGTACAGGTGTTCTGCCGTTGTCACGGGAAGCGTACATTGCTCGCTTCATTATATTTTCGTGCGGGAAGCCGAACTTCTTGAATATGTTATAGGTGTTATGAGTTGCAACATCCTTATACATTGACAGGTTGGGCAGACGGATACTAGTCATACCGATTTCCTGACCCTGATAAATAAAGGGTGTACCGCTCTGGCAGATATACATTGTTGCAAGCATTTTACCCGATTCGACACGGAATTTCTCGCTGCCGAAACGGCTGATGATACGGGGCTGATCGTGATTTTCAAGGTAGAGTGCGTTCCAGCCCTTACCGTAAAGCTTGGTCTGCCAGGTAGTCATAACCTTCTTGAGCTTTTTAAGGTTGAACTTTGTAACTATAAAGTTTGTAATCATACAGTCAGCTTCCATATGCTGGAAGTTGAACAGCATATTGAGAACAGGCTTTTTGCCCTCGCTCTCGTCAATGAACTTGAGTGCCGTGTCGGGAGTCATCATAGGTGCTTCGCCGACGGTCATACAGTCGTACTGACTGAGCACTTCGTCATTGAATTCGGAAAGATACTCGTGAAGGTGAGGTCCGCAGGTGAAGTGCTCCATACCGCAGGCAACAGGAAGCGGGAAACCGTTGGGCAAACCCTCGCGCTTTGAAATGTAGGTGATAACATCTTCACGGAAGCCGTCAACACCCATATCAAGCCAGAAACGCATAATGTCCTTTACTTCGTTTCTGACAGCAGGGTTATCCATATTGAGGTCGGGCTGTTCAACAGCAAAAAGGTGCAGATAGTATTCATCCAGCTCCTTGTTATACTCCCAAGCGGGACCCGGGAAGGTGGATTTCCAGTTATTGGGAGGATTCTTGCCCTTACCCTTACGCCAGATATAATAATCGTGATACGGGTTATCCGCACCCTTGAGACTCTCTTTGAACCACTTATGCTGGTCTGAAGTGTGGTTGACAACAAGGTCCATAATAACCTTGAGTCCTCGCTCGTGTGCGCCGTCAAGAATTGCCTTGAAATCTTCAAGAGTACCGTATTCGGGTGCAATATCCCTGTAATCGGAAATATCGTAGCCGTAGTCCTTCTGGGGGGAAGCGTAAATCGGTGAGAACCATATAGCGTCAACACCGAGACTCTTTATATAGTCGAGCTTTGAAAGCACGCCCTTAAGGTCGCCTATACCGTCGCCGTTACCGTCGCAGAAACTGCGTGTCCAAATCTGGTAAACGGACATTTCCTTATACCAGGCTTTTTTGATTTCTGACATCAATATATCCTCCGTGATAAATTATTTATTTCTTTCGTGGATTGCAACAAGGTTTTTGTAGCTTACAGCAGTTGATTCATAGGGACACTCTCTGAAATTGATATCCTGTTCATAAACGATGTAAGGAATACCGATTTCCTTGCAGGTGCGGTAGCAGGCATCAAGGTCGATATTACCGCAGCCAAGCTCTGTTATTGAGCCGGCATTGTCGCCCGTTTTAACCATCCAGTCCTTGAAATGGCATACCTTTACTCTGCCCTTGAGCTTTTTGAGGAATTCCGCCTCGTTTACACCGCCCATATGAATCCAGTAGGTATCGGGGATAAAGAAGAAAACCTCGGGGTCAGATTCTTCGATAAGCACATCCATAATCGTTCTGCCATCGGGAAGCTTTGCAAACTCAAAAGCGTGGTTATGGTATCCGAAGGTAATTCCCTTTTCCTTCATCTTTCTGCCGATTTCGTTTGCCTTTGCAATAAACTCACGCACAGCCTCTACGCTTTCACGGTATTCGTCGGGCATACCGCCAATGCCAATCTGGTCACAGCCCATAGCAATATGCTCATCAATAAGCGCATCAAGGTCATTTAACATTCTGTCCCACGGTTTATGTGTGACACAGACATCAAAGCCGTATTTCTTAACAAGCTCTGCGTGCTGTTCGGCCGGGAAATTACCTATAGCGGAAATCTGCACAACATCAACGCCGAGTTCGTTTTTAAGATACGCAAAGGTTTTATCAGTATCCTCGTAATTCTTTATATGGTCTCTGAGTGTAAAAAGCTGTACACCTACTTTGATTTCGCCCATAATATATATCCTCACTTCAAATAAATTTATATCCCTTTAACGCAAAGAACAACTTTGCGCTAAAGGCATAGTCTTGATGCGCCCGTAAAGACGCACCAAGACAAAGAAAAGCCTTTTAGATTTCGGGGATCTCGATTTCGACCTCTCTGCCAAGTTCAGAGGAGCGTGCAATACCGTCGATAATAGCCTGGTTGTAGATAATCTGGCTGGACGGTACAGGGGGCTCGCCGCCGTTCATGGAAGCGTCAAGGAAGGAACGGATCTTGAGGTAGAAGTTATCATACGGATTGTCAAGCTCGGGAATGATTGTTTCAACCTGCTTGCCTGCAACGTCGTGATAAATTGTCATCGGGCCGCCGATGGAGCCATTCCAGCACTCTGTTGAAGGAATACGGAGACCGCCGTTCTTGCCCATGATGATTGTATCACCGGAGGTATCAAGGTGCATAGCCCAAGCAATTCTGAAGTCAAGGATAATACCGCCCTCAAGACGGACAAAAGCAGCTGCAAAGTCGTCAACGCCGAAGATATCTGCATATTCGGGCTTGTTGGAATACTTTGTGCTCTTGCCGAAGAAATCTGACTTGTAGCCGGAAACAGTAAGCGGCTTGGGATAGCCGATAGCGTTAAGAACCATATCAAGTGAGTAGCAACCGATATCACCGAGTGCACCGAGGCCTGCAGTTTCCTTCTCGATGAAGGAGGTACCGAAGGGAGTCGGGATACCTCTGCGGCGGCCGCCACCGGTCTGGATGTAGTAAATCTCACCAAGCTCGCCTGACTCGACGATCTTCTTGATCATCTGCATATTGGGATCAAAACGGGGCTGGAAGCCGATGGAAAGAACCTTACCGCTAGCCTTTTCAGCCTTGCAGATAGCAACTGCCTCTTCAAGAGTAACACACATAGGCTTCTCAAGAAGAACGTTGACACCGTGCTCGAGAGCATAGATTGTACACTCTGCGTGAGTTGCGTTATATGTACAAACACTTACGCAGTCAAGCTCTTCGTTGTCGATAAGTTCCTTGTGGCTGGGGTAGAAGTGAACCTTTGTCTTGTCCTCGCCATACTTCTCACAGAATTCCTCTGCTTTACCGGGAACAAGATCTGCCATACCAACGATTTCAACATCGGGGCACTGCTGATATGCTTTGAGGTGAGCCTCTGCAATCCAACCTGTACCGATAATACCTACTTTAATTTTTTTACCGGTATCATAATTCTTTTCCTCAGTGATTTCTTCCTTGAATTTATCAAGAATACTTGCCATTGGATATCAATCCTTTCAAATAAATATTTTTAATATTAATCGGTCTTACCGAAAGTCCACAAATTTACCAGCCGAGTTTCTTAAGATTTTCTCTGCCGATTTCAGCTGACTGAACGGGAGTGTGACCCTTGGCAGGTCTGTCCTGCTCAACAACAACCCACTTTGCACCTGCCTCAACACTTGCTTTGAGAATAGCAGGCAAATCCTGACAGCCGCTGCCGACAGGCATAAAGCTGAAAGCATCCTCTTCGGCTGTTTCGTCCTCATCGTCAATGCCGATAAGCTCATAAAGCTTGCCGCCCTTGCCCTTCATAATGAAGTCCTTGAGGTGGACAATGGGTGCACGACCCGAATACTTAAGAACGTAGGGTGCAGGCTCTTCACCGCCGACATTGACCCAGCAGGTGTCAAGTTCTGTCTGGAGAAGGTCTGCGGGAATTGCTTCATAAAGAATATCGAGAGCATATTTACCGTCGATTTTTGCAAACTCAAAATCATGGTTGTGGTAAAGCATGGTCATACCGAGAGCCTTTGCTTTTTCACAACAGATGCGGATATCTGCAATTGTCTTTTCCCAACCGTCTGTACCGGGACGACGTTCCTCGGTAATGTAGGGAACAGCAACATATTTACAGCCGATTTCGGCGTAAACGCTGAGAACACCTTCGGGGTCTGCCACCATATCGTCAAGCGGAACGTGAGCGGAAATCGGAACAAGACCGTTTTCTTCACAGAGAGCCTTCACCTGGGAAGCAGTCTTATCGAAAAGGCCTGCGAATTCAACGCCGTCATAGCCAAGCTCTTTGACCTTTTTGAGAGTGCCTTCAAAATCGGCAGCCATTTCGTCACGCAGCGTGTAAAGCTGCAACGCAACGGGTAAATTCATATTATAATACCTCCTAATTATTTCTTTTGTATAATTTTAACATAAAACATAAGTAAAATTCAACAAGAAACTGACGAAAGTATCAACAAAAATGAAGCTTATTTTTTATGCATTATTCACCTAAAACAAAAAATCCGTCAGATGAACGAATCATCAGACGGATTTTTATAAGTTATTTTTTATCGCTCTTGTTCTTATCATTGAGCATATTTATTATTACACAAAGGCCGAAAATCAGAATCAGAAGGCCTGCGGCAGCGGCATATTTGAGTTCCTTATAGGTTTTCTCCTGCTGAAGCTGCTCGCTTGACACCTCGGTTACAGTTGCTTCATTAACAGTTGTGTCATCATATTCAAGCGCGGTAACATAAACAGTTACAACCTTTACAGTAGTTTTTGCCTTTGTAGTTCTGAGCTTGGTAGTTTTCTCTTTTGTAGTTTTAACAGCTGTCGTTTTCTGCGCCGTTGTCTTTTGCGGCTTTGTTGTCTTTTCAGATGTTGTGCTTTCGGTTGTAGTTATACGAGTTGTATTATTCTCTGTATAACCGGCTGTTGTTTCGTTAATAACGGGCAGATAAGCAGTGGTCGTTTCTTCACTCGGTAAAACAGGTAAATCAAGCGTGTAAGCGTTGGACGGTATTCCGTTGCCGTCAACAAGCTGAACAGTTATGCTTTGCAGAGTGTGAAGACCAAGCTTGACACCAATACAAAGTTCAACGCCGAAGGCTGATGAATTATACTCCGAAACAGCACCGTCAATGTAGTAAAGGCTTGTGTTATACGGTTCAACGCCTTCATGCGAAACACCGACAAAAGCCGAGTTATCAACACTAATCCGCAAGCCGTGAAGGATTCCCAACGCTTCGGTAGTACCCATTACCGGCGGAGCAGCAGTAGTTTCGTCAGGATTGATAACAACACCGTCAACATTTGCTTTCAGCGAAAGATAAACCCTGTGGTTTTCCTCATCATAAAGGACATTGGCAAGCGCAAAGGTGACAGCATTATTGGAGTCATCGCTGCTCGAAACAAACACCTGAGTCCTACCGTCAAGCCACACCCTTTCATCAGCAAGTCCATCTATTCTGATGTTGATTCCGAAAGCCGGAACAGCCAACGAAACCAGAAACAAAGATATTACCAAAAGTATAATTACTGACTTTTTCAACATAACAAAACACCCTTCAATAAAAAGAAGATGTTTATTTTTTTCTGAAACTTACGGCCTTATCTGCAACGAACCAAAAGAACTGCCAGAGTTTAAGCAAGGGCTTTCTGAAGCAGCAATAAAACCGATATATAAAGGAATCTGCTTTTATAAGCTTGCCTCTGCGGATAAATGCGCAAGCAATACCGATAACATCATCATCGCTTTTGCAAAATTCTGTGCTACGGCAATTATCACCTTTGAGTACATACCCGCCGTTTTCAAGCGCAATAATCCTGTGAAGCACATACCTGCCGTCATCGGTTACACAAAGAGCAACATCATTTACCTTCAGCGCTCCCACAGGTTTGACAAGACGCACCTTGTCACCACCGTCGTGAAGCAATGGTATCATACTTATACCGTGTGTTTCAAATTCGGCAATTTTTCCCGCATTAATCGCTGCCCTCAACTCAGGTTCAAGCTCTTTAAGGCTTTTTTTATCATTCAAGGAAACCTGCTCCTTTTACCTTTTCAACAAACTCTTCTGCATCTGCTTTTGCGGTAGCTTCGTCAATACCGAATTCAGCAACAAGAAGTTCAGTCAAATCATCAATCTCGGCACCTTCACTCAACTTTGACCAAAGCAATTCTCCACTGTCGTTAAGGGTAATCATACCGTTGAACTCGTCACCGGTGCCCACAGCAACAACAACGCTGCTGCCGCACATTTTTCTGACCTTATAACCGGCTTTAATTTTCATAAAATTCACCTTAAATCTATTACATTAAATTTCTTGTTTTCTATGCGGATTTCCTTGTCGCACACAGCAAGTGCCGCTTTTTTGTGCGAAACAATCACACAGGTAATGCCTTCAATACTGCGGATATTGTTGAGAACCTTTTCTTCGGTCGCCTCATCAAGAGCAGAGGTTGCCTCATCAAGAAGAATAATCGGTGCGTCGTGCAGAATTGCTCTTGCGATTGCAAGGCGCTGCACCTGACCTTCTGACAAGCCTCTTCCCCTCTCACCTATCACCGTATCAAGACCATCGGGCAACTCATTAATAAAGTCCTCCGAACAGCTCAGGCGGATTGCTCTTCTAATCTCGTCCTCGGTTTTGTCCGGACTCATAAATGTTATGTTTTCATATATAGTACCTGAAAGAAGCATATTGCCCTGCGGTACATAAGAAAAGAGATTACGGTACTTTTTACCCGGTGTAAACATTCCGTTTTCGGTGTTAAAATTCACAGCACCTTCACCCGGACGAAGTACACCAAGCATCATTTTCATCATTGTACTCTTACCGATGCCGGAAATACCCGTAATAGCCGCAAATTCGCCTTTTTTGAGTGAAAGAGATGTGTTATCAAGAACATCGTCATTGCCATAACTGAAGCTCACACGGTCAAATTCAACGGTTTTGAGCGAAGCATAGAAAGACTTCACATCACACTTTTCAACCGTCTTCTCTTCACCCTCAATAGAAATAATTTCAAGTATTCTTTCGGTTGAGGCAAGCATCTGATAATAAACAGGCATAACACTTGAAAGGTTACGGAACGGTGTCTGAAGCTGGTTTACAAGCTGGAGAATAGCGGTAATCGTACCGTAAGTAATGCTGCTTGTAAGCAATTTAAAAGCACAGAAGATACAAACAATCATATAAGCGCCTCTCATACCGAGAGAAAGCACAGCACCTGCACCCGAATAAACCTTTGTTCGGCGCCAATTATTATCAACATTTTTCTGCAGCAGCTCATCTTCTTTTTTTATAACATCGTCTGCGGCATCAAATACGCTGACAACAAGAAGATTGGAAATAATCTCCTGAGAAAAAGAGCGAACAGCGCTTTCGGATGTTTGAGAAATATGATACATATCCTTAAAAAACTTGCGGAAAAGGCGCGTACCGAAGAAAATCACAAGACCTATGCCGGAAAAAGCAAAGGCAAGGCGTTTATCAAGCAAGCACAGCGAAATAAAAGCAACCGCTATACGTAGCACGAGGCCGACAGTGTTGGGAAGGATCGAGACAAGGCCGTTGATAACAGAGCCTGTATCATTGGTAAGACGAGTCATCAAATCGCCGCTGTGATATGAAGAAATTTTCAAGTAATCCTTATCGAAGAGATTACGCACGAAATAACTGCGAAAATCTTTTTCCATATCCAGGCGAAGCTTGCTGTCGGTAAGATTGTGCACAAGACGCAGAATCAACTGAAAAACAAGCACAGCGATAACCGCAAAGCTGACCCGAACAAGAGTACCCTTGTCGCCTGCTACAGCAGTATCCATAAGCGCTTTTGAAACAAAAGCGTTGACCGCAACAAGTAAAGAGGAAACAATATTAAAAAATATCAGTGCAATAATCCGACCCTTATAAGGCTTAACCCGTTCAAGCAACCACGGAAAAACATCCTTGTTGTCACTTTTGAGTCTATCAAGAATTTTCGTTGTTACCACTCATTTCATCATAAGCTAACTGTGCAGCCTCATGGCTGATATTGCAGGACAGAAGATAGACGGGTACCTGTGTGAGAAGCTTGTCAACGAGCTCACAAAGTTTATCGAGTTTAGCTTCATCATTAGGGCGTACCGTCTGATTGAGCAGACGCGAAAAGACCTCCTGCGGTGCAAGGCGGCGAATTGAATTGGTTTCGGCGCGTTCTATAAAAGCAATTGCCTGAAGCGGAACACCGATATTCTTGCTTATATCGTGTTTGCCGCTGAAAGGTGTGCCGTAAACCTTAAACCCACCCGACTCAAGTTTTATTGCAGGCTTATCATCATTAATTATATAAGGGTCTTTATCTTTAAAATGCTCAAGCCATTGTGTGGTGTGTGTGGATTTACCAGTACCACTGTGCGCCGAAAAACAATAAGCACGACCATCAAGCACAACAGCGGAAGAATGAAGCATAAATCCGCCAAAATCAAGCAACGCGGTATAGAAGTGACCGCCGATGCGCATATATTCAAGCAGCTCAGCTGTCATAAGAGGCATCTGAGCGAGCGATTCTTCAAAATTATCGTAATCAATTTTTATAACAAAATCGGCATAACCCGATTCCTTGCAAAGATAAGGTCGACTGCGCTTTTCCGTTTCAGGATATTTGCAATCATAGCCGACGGTAACGCCGGCGATATTGTAGAATTTCATTATAACTCCAAAAACTATATTTTAAGGAAAACGGGCAGGCAGTATAACTGCCTGCCCTGAATGAAAATGTGCTAATTTTAATTAGAACTCGTTACCATCAACATTGATGTCAAATTCCATACCAGCGCTAACATCATTAATATCGCCGCCGCCATTTACAGCAGGAGCATCAGTTGTGCTTGCTGTAATAACATCTTCAACATCAAACTGCTCAACATTGAGTTCGGGCTTATTGTAAAGTTTCATTGGTAAATAACCTCCTTTTTTTCAAAAGTTATTATTCAGAAATTAGTTAACAAGTGTGTAAACAGGTGTGTACTCAACAGTACCATCTGCATAGACAACATAACCGCGGCCGTAAACTTCAGCGTTACCGGAAGCTGACGGATTAACACCAGCGGTGTAAACAACTTTGTCAACAAGGTAACCGTCTGCATCGAAACAGTCTGCATTTTTTACACGAGAGAATGTAACGCCCGGTGTTTCGGAAAGTGTAACCTTCATTGCATCTTCAGTTGCATAAGCAGCAATTCTAGTAAGAATAACACCAGCCTGAATTGCCTTTTTACCCTTAAGCTGAACTGACAGATCAAAGTAAGCAATACCGTCATCCTCGCCAACTGAAGGTGTAACCTTAACTACTTCGTCCTGAGGTGCAACTTCAACCTCCTCATCGAAAGTATAGAGAGCATAAACAACAACAACGCCATCATTTGCTGCGTTTACAACCTGCTCGCGAACTTCTTCAAGAGTAACGCCTTCAGCTGCATCCTTATCTGTAGACCAACCCTTTGCATCAAGGTCCTTGAATACGGGAGCCTTAACTTCAAGTGTGCCAACCTTATAGGACCACTTATCAGCAGTAAGTTCCTTATCTGTAAAGTTAGAACCTGCAAGGTACTTATAGTTAAGAGCCTTGTCTGTCATAAAGATAACTTCTGTTGAATCGTTTTCCATTGTGTCTTCGAAGTTAACAACTACCTTAAGGTTTGTAGCAGCTCTTGTTGCCATGGATGTACCGTCAACAACATTCTGGTTGCCGTCGGACTCAACGACCATATATCTGAATGCATAGCCTTCGTCAGCAACAGGAACGATCTCAATCTTTTCGCCGTATGCAAACCAGATGGGCTCACATGCAGCATTGCAATCATACACAACACCGTTTACGAGTACAGTACCCATACCGGTTGTGTTAAGGAGTACAAATACGTCCTTAGCCTCAACATTGGTGTTGACAGTTGTTGTTGCGAAGAGCTCGTCGCCAGCAAGGTCAACGTTTACATAATCGCCCTGAACATCAACTGTGAAGTACTTATCGGGAGTTGTTACGATATCCCATGCCTTGAGAGCATAGCGCTCGCAGTACATGCCGGCCTTTGCGCCGTACTTGTTAACGAAATCGCTGCTCTTGACTTCTTCAACTCTGTCCATAACCTTGTGGACATACTTAACGCCTGTGTTGAAAGCGTTAACATAAGTTGTGAGGTTACCGGAACCGATGAGCTTATTAACAATAGAATTAAGAGCGGAATTATTGCCGGAATCGTTGAGGATAGCACTCATCTTATCGAGAACGACTACTGCGTTTTCAGCAAGTTCAAGAATGCCTTCCCAGTTGTCGCCGACATACTTTGCAGCAGCGCCGATGTTCTTGAAGGACTTCTTGTCAAGAATCTTCTTGCTTTCAACATCGTAGTTGTAAAGCTCGGTCATAATACCGTTGTAGTACTCTCTGAATACTTCAAGGAGACCCTTACCAGCGCCGTAAGCCTTAGCTATCTTAGCAGCATCGTACTCTTCAGTAGCAACATCGTATGTTACATCATAAGAGTATGCAAACAAGGAATCACCGAAGAGCTTTGTATAGCTGCCGAACTTGGCATCCAATGTATTCTTTACTCTTGTTTCAAAAGCTTCCAAATCAAGATAATCCGCATTCGGTTTGTTTGCCTGGGGAGCTGTGTTATATCTGTCATAAGCACTCTTGAAAACCAGCTTATCAAGAGCATCTCTCTTAATAACATCATTTTCACTACCGTTGAAGGTTGCACCTTCAAGGGCATAAGTGATGCCAAGGAGGTCAGGCTTAAGTGCATTTTTCTGAGCAGCAGAAAGAATATCTGTGGAGCTGTCTGTAAGAAGGTTATAGACATATGCTCCGTATGTTTCAGCCTTAGCGTAAAGAGCCTCAAAATCATCAACAAAACGAGCAAGAAGCTCGGGAGCTCTCTGTGCGTATTTAGCAAGCATATTGAGAGCGCCTTCAACGATTTCCTTCTGCTTCTTACCAAGCTTTACGGAAAGGTCGTAGTTTGTCTTTGCGCTGTATTCATTGTTTTCTGCAAGACCCTTGAACTCTGCAACATAGTTACCGTCGATAAGCTTGAACTCAGCCTTCTGACCGTTAACCTCACAGTAGTCGGGAGTATACTTGTAGGAATATCTGTTGGAAACATCTTTTTCTGTGTAGAACTCTTCCGGAGCAAAAACGGAGAGAACGCCGTTGTTGTATACGGAGTTGAGCTCATTGAAGGAGGGCTTCTTAACATTAACAACTACGCTGCCGAAGGAGAAATCGCCCTGGCTGTTTGTAGCAGAAGCGATGTACTTCTTCTCGCTTGCGGAGAGGTTAACGCCATCTTTAAGGAAGCCGTCAAGCATATCAACTGTCTGATACTGCTTGTAGCCTGCATCAAACTTAACAGCTGTGTAGATGTTAGCAGCCTTGTAGATACCTGCAAGGATAGCATCGCCAACAGAAACTTCAGCCTTAGTGTTGTCAAGAGCCTTCATACCGATAGCGATAACGTTATCGAGTCTGACTTTACCTGCGTTTGCGTTGATACCGTTACCGATCGGAACCTCAACAGTACCGCTGTTGGGGATACGGATAACAGAACCGACAGCTGTTACACAATTGAGCTTGACATCGCCGCCATTGATAGAGATAGCGGGCTTGTAGTTCATAAGTGTCTTGAGGAACTGGGTTTCGCCACTGAATGCCTTGTTATTAGCAATAACAACAACATCGTAAAGAGTGACATTACCGGAGTTAACAACAATAGCTGCCTTGTCTTCAGGGCCTGTAACAACAGCGCCGTTGAAGTCGATAGAAACATCGCCATCAATAACGAGTGTTTCTGTAAGTGTTACATCGCCGCTTTTCCAGTTGACTTCGCCGCCTTTTTTGACAGCCTCAACAAGATCTGCAGCGCTTGCCTGTGCTGTGAAACCGACTGTTATGCAGCCGAGAATCATAATCACAGAGAGAATTGCCGAGAGAATTCTTTTGGTAGACTTCACTGTTTTCATCTCCTTAAAATTTTATACACGCCGATAGTGCTATTGACGCATACTATTCATCCGTAAGTTTACTATAAATAATAAGGGAAGTCAAGCAAATTTAAGAAAAATTTAACAAACAATCCGTGTTTACCTTGAGTTTACCTTCAATCACAAATTAGTTTAAGATGATTTTTCTGCAAAAGAAAAAAATGATATGTTGAAGCAGAAAAACGGGAGGCTTTCGCCCCCCGCAGTAATGAATGATATAAAATTATGAATCTAGGAAGTCACGGAGCTTTTTACTTCTGCTGGGGTGGCGGAGTTTACGAAGAGCCTTCGCTTCAATCTGGCGGATACGCTCACGGGTAACGTTGAACTCCTTGCCGACTTCTTCAAGTGTTCTGGGGTGGCCGTCTGCAAGGCCGAAGCGAAGCATAATAACCTTTTCTTCTCTGGGAGTGAGAGTTTTAAGAACATCGTCAAGAGATTCCTTGAGGAGAATGTTGGAAGCGGCATCTGCAGGGGCAAGAGCATCGTCGTCGGGAATGAAATCGCCAAGATGGCTGTCTTCCTCTTCACCGATAGGTGTTTCGAGAGAAACAGGCTCCTGTGCCACACGAAGGATTTCGCGAACCTTATCGACAGGCATATCGAGTTCCTGTGCAATTTCTTCTGCGGACGGGTCTCTGCCTATCTTGTGGAGAAGCTGGCTGTTTGTCTTTTTGACCTTGTTGATTGTTTCGACCATATGAACGGGAATACGGATAGTTCTTGCCTGGTCGGCAATAGCTCTTGTAATAGCCTGTCTGATCCACCATGTTGCGTAGGTGGAGAACTTGAAGCCCTTTGTATAGTCAAACTTATCAACAGCCTTGATAAGGCCGAGGTTACCCTCCTGAATAAGATCAGGGAACTGCATACCTCTGCCGACATAACGCTTTGCAATACTTACAACAAGACGCAGGTTAGCTTCGGCAAGTCTGCTCTTTGCTGCCTCGTCGTCGTTGGTGATACGGATTGCAAGGTCGATTTCCTCTTCAGGTGTGAGAAGCGGAACGTGACCGATTTCCTTGAGGTAAACCTTTACGGGGTCATCCATCGCAGCGTTCTTGAGTTCTGCAGAAGCAGCGTCCGAACCTCCCTTGGTAATTTCCGTTTCAAACGAAAGGCTGTCAAGCGCAATATCGCCAAGGTCGTCGATAATCTTGATATTCTGACCTTCTATGCTTTCATAGAGCTCATCAAGCTCATCAATATCGAGGTCCATTTCCTCAATCGCGGTATCAATTTCCTGCGTTGTGAGTTTGCCTGTCTGCTTACCTTTTTCGACGAGCATTCTCAACGCATTCTTTTTCTCTGTAACTTCCATTGTCTTTCTCCTTTATCACTTAAACAGTTTTCTGAAATCTTCATCGCTCATTGCTCCGGGATCCGCCACATCCGTTTTAGCTTTTTCCTCAAGCAGGAGCTTTATGCAATCGCCGCAGACAGCGGCGCTGTTGCCGGTAATAATATTGGTTGCGCTTATTCTTGACAGCTCACTTAACTGCTGCTCGTCAAGACTTTGTGAAAGCAGAGTGAAATCCGCCTGCTCTCCCCTTTCGAGCAAGGGTTTCATAGCCACAAAAACCGCTTTGCCGAAATCCGTCGGGAATATATTCTCGCTGAGCTTGTCCGCAAAACGCTTATAGTTTTCAGGACTTCGCATAAGGTGGGCAATCAGGGTTTCCTGCGCCTTTACCGTACCGAGGTTGCGCATAGGAACAGCAGAATTCTGCTGCCCGAAGGAGTTAGTCTGAATCTTGCGGAATTCGTCACGCTGTTTGTAACGGTTTCTGCTTCGCCTTACGGTATTCACCTGTGCAGTGATGGCATCCTTTGAAATATTCATTTCATTGGAAAGCCTGCTGATATATATATCCCGTTCAATTTCGGAAGAAATTTCAGCAAGTACATTGACAGCCTCTCGCATAAAACCTATCTTGCCGTCATCAGAAAGAGTGTTGTAGTTGGCACGAATACCGCTCAGGCGGTATTCGACATCGCTTTCTGCAGCTTCAACTATCATTCTGAAACGCTCGGGACCGTATTTCTTTATTATTTCGTCGGGGTCTTTGCCGCCCTTGAGCTGAAGAACACGCACCTTGACACCCGTTTTTTCAAACGCAGCAATTGCACGGCGCACAGCCTTCTGCCCTGCTTCGTCCGAATCGTAGGACAAAAGCACTTCGTCGGCATATCGGCTGATAAGGTTGACCTGCTCATCAGGTAATGCCGTGCCAAGACAGGCTATGGTGTTTTTAAAGCCTGCCTGATGCAGAGCTATTGTATCCATATAGCCTTCCGTTATTATCAGCTTTCTTGAGCCGCTGTCCTTGGCAAGGTTAAGTGCAAAAACACCTGCGCCCTTTTTATAAACAAGCGTATCAGAAGTGTTGATGTATTTAGGTTTGGAATCATCAAGCACTCTGCCGCCAAAAGCAACAACATTGCCACGAACATCGATAATGGGCACCATTGCACGGTTGCGGAAATTATCGTAATAATTAACCCTTCCGTTTTTTTCACTTTTACGCACAAGGTTGGCATCTACCAACTCACCGGAAGTGAAGCCCTTCGCCCTCAGGTGGTCATAAAGGCCGCGCCATTCATCAGGTGCATAGCCCATACCGAAGCGGCGTATTGTAGCAGGCTGATAACCCCTGCCGAGGAAATAGTCAAGGCAGACCCTACCCTTTTCGCTCATAAGCACGGAATGGTAAAAGCGTGCCGCCTCACGGTTAGCCTCAAGTATTCTGCGGCGACGTTTGCTTAAAGTATCGTCAAAGCCATCCTCGGGCAATGCCATACCAGCACGCTGTGCAAGTGCTTTGACAGCATCAATATAGCCAAGGTTGTCCATTCTGCGGACAAAAGTTATTACATCTCCGCCTGCACCGCAACCGAAGCAGTAATACGATTGGGTTTCAAGATAAACCGTAAACGACGGTGTTTTTTCGTTGTGAAACGGGCAAAGTCCGTTCATTGTGGAGCCTCTGCGACGCAGATTGACATAAGCAGATATAACCTCGGAAATTTCGTTCTTTTCCCGAAGCTCACGAAGGAAATCTTCACTTAATCTGTTTCCTGCCATTGAGTTGACTCCAATATATAATGTGTATATATAAATAATTTAAACTACATTTAGTAAGCAAGCCACGAGCCAGGAACAAAAAGACGGTTGAAGGTGCTCACAGCAAACCTGTCCGTCATGCCTGCAATATAATCACAAGCTGCCCTGTCTGCACCCTCACGGAAGCAGATTTCCTCATAGGCGTTGGGCAAGGCTTCGGGGTTTTCGGCAAAGTAGTGATAGAGCTGTTTAATCATGGTATCTGCCTTGCTCTCCTCACTCTTGCAGTAGGGGTTGGTATATACCCTGTCAAACATAAAGGTGCGAAGCTCTTTAACCGCTTCGGCAATTTCGGCAGACAGCGAAATTGTTTCGCAGCTGTTTGCGATTGCCGAACAGATAACGGTTGTTATACGCTGTGACTTGGTTTCGCCGAGGGTTTTGCGCACCTCAAGCGGAATATCCGTTTCGCACATTACACCCGCACGCACAGAATCATCAATATCGTGGTTGATATAAGCCGTCTTGTCTGCAAGGCGGACTATTCTGCCCTCTAAGGTCTGTGCTTCGACACCGCTTGTGTGGCATTTTATGCCGTCAATAACCTCGGCGGTGAGATTAAGACCCTGACCGCCTTTTTCGAGGTACTCGCACACGCGAACACTCTGCTCATAGTGGCGGTAGCCGCCGGGATGAACATCGTTGAGCGCACGCTCACCTGCGTGACCGAAGGGAGTGTGACCCAGATCGTGACCCAGAGCAATGGCCTCCGTAAGATTTTCATTCAGGCGCAAGCCCACTGCAATTGTACGGGCAATCTGCGAAACCTCAAGCGTGTGAGTAAGACGTGTACGGTAATGGTCACCCTCGGGTGAGAGGAAGACCTGCGTTTTATGCTTTAAGCGGCGGAAGGAGTTGCAATGAATAATCCTGTCCCTGTCACGCTGGTAGCAGGTACGTATTGCGCACGGCTCTTCAGAATTCTTTCTGCCGAGCGAAGAATCGGAAAAAGCGGCAAAGGGTGATAAAACCAGATGCTCGTTTTTTTCTGTAAGCTCTCTGACACAGATATCCACCCGATACCGCCTCCCATAAAATCATTTATACTTTCTTATACAACAAAAAGAGTAAAAACCCTTTATTTTTTTCAAAATTATTTTATTCAGTCTATTTCCACCTGGGCAAAAAGCGTTTCAAGCTCTGTGGCGTTATATTTTCCAAGGCTTGAATCAACAAGTTTTGCACAGAAGGAACCGTAAAGAGTCTGCGGCATTGTGAAGGTAACCTTTACATTTTCGGTAAACTCACTTGTTTCAATTGTGCCGCCGCACTCGGGAATAAGGGAAGCAAGCCTGCCGTAGTAGCCGTAATCGCACTCACATTCGGCACGCACACAAAGCGACATTTTAATTACCCCTGCCGCATCGACAGCAAGCTTTGCTGCATGGGAATAGGCACGCACAAGACCGCCGCCACCGAGAAGAATACCACCGAAATAGCGTGTTACAACAACAACGCAGTCGGTAAGTCCTTCCTTCTGAAGAACATCAAGCACGGGTATGCCTGCCGTACCCTGAGGCTCACCGTCATCGGAATATCGACGTATCTGTCCGTCGCGCAGGATATATGCATAAACATTATGAGTAGCATCCCAATGTTTTGATTTTATTGAGTTTATAAATTCAACCGCTTCATCCTGTGTAACAACAGGTTTGATATAGCCTATAAAGCGGGAATGCTTAACTATAAATTCGTCACTGGTTTCTTTGGCTATGGTAAGATATTCCTGCATAAAACCTGACCTCGCAAAAAGAAATTAAGGCGGTGCCAATGCACCGCCTTGTATCCGGCAATTATTTGCTTTCGAGATTAAAGCGCTTCTTGAATCTGTCAACACGTCCGCCTGTATCGACGAGCTTCTGCTTGCCTGTGAAGAACGGATGGCACTTGGAGCAAATATCTACGCGCATGTTGGGCTTTGTTGAGGAAGTCTCAAAAACAGCACCGCAAGCGCAACGGATTTCGGTCTTCTCGTACTTGGGATGTACACCCTGTTTCATTTCTTTTCACCTCTCTCGGCTATTGTGGGAATTACATTAACGTATGGATTTTATCACAATGTTTTTAAAAATGCAAGCAATTTTTAAATTTTTTTGAAAAATTTTTATTCAACAAACTTTTATGGCTTTTTTAAGCGGCAATGAATAGATATAAGCCGCTTTTACTTTATAATCCGTGCAACGCTCCATAGCCGTTTTGTAAACAGAAAGCTGTTCACGGTGGCGCTCGGCAAGTTCTGTTTCATCAACTCCCCTGTCGGTCTTATAATCGACGATTACAATTTCGCCGTCTTCGACAAAGGCAAGGTCAAGCATACCCTGTACAACTATGGTTTCATCGGAAAAACTTCCGGGCAAATCGGGGTAAGCTTGCGTGACAGGCATCAGCATTGCAAACTTCTTTTCACGCATAACGGTTTGGGCAGAGCGAATACGTCTGCAAACCTCAGAAGCAAAAAACGCCTCCAGTTCATCAAGCTGCAGTTCTTTTGCTTCTGATTCGCTAAATTTACCTTCGGCAACCATACGGTCAAGCTGTGCTTTCACATTGGTGTCGGAAACATCGCAAAGCTGCATAAACCTATGGGTCAGTGTTCCCTTCTGCGCAGCAGTAAGTCCGCCTGAATTCATAAAGGCAGGGCGTGACGAAGCAAAGAAGCTGTCATCAAAAGCCTCCTGCGTAAATACGGAAGCAAGTTTCTTTGACGATGCACTGCTCAATGCAGCATAGGGATAAACATAGTCCATCCTTTCTTTTATCTGCAAGGCAAGCGACTTATCAGGTGCGGCACTAACCTGTTCAGTTTGAGTTACAGTCAGCTGTGTCTTGGCAAAGCCCTCCGTGCAGTACTGAGCCTTCAGCCTGAAATCGGGCGAAAGCAGCAAACGGTCACGATCGATATCTGCAAGGCTGTACAACTCTGCCGCATCCGAATGGCGGCAAAAAACGGGAAGCAGCCAATCCAGAGCAGAGTTTGCCGAAACGGCATAGCCGTAATCGAGAGCTTTTGTGCTGTTGCAGAAAGCGAGCTTTGTGTTTGCCGCCTTATCGGCAGGCATTGACTCCGTACCGACAAAAACAAGCAGTTCTTTTGCTCTTGTGAGCGCAACATAAAGTATTCTGACTTCTTCCGAAAGGTCACGGAGCATAGACTCGTGGTTGCAAGCAACAAAAGGCAGGGTTTTTACGGTTTTCCCGCTAAGGTTGTCTTTAATCAGTAAGCCTGCGCCGAAATTACGGCTCAGCGACATCGCCGAGCGTTCACCGTGAAGCAGACCCGATGAAAGGTCAGCAAGAATACACACAGGAAATTCAAGACCTTTGCTCTTATGGGTGTTCATAACCTTGACGGCGTGAGAGTTTTCGGCAACGCTGTACTCCGTGCCGACACCCTTGGATTTTTCAATATACCTGAGGAATGCGGAAAGTCCGCAACCACCCGAAGCATCAAAACCCGAGGCACAGTCAAGCAGAGAATAAAGATTTGCAACGCGCTGCTCGGGCGAGCTGAGAGCCTTTGCAATTGAAACGATATCAGTTTCATCATAAATTCTGCGAAGAAGCTCACAGGCACCCATACCTATACCAACACGCCTGACAGCATCTATTTTATCAAGAAAACTCCTGCATTTCATGTCGCCGTTACCTGCAGCGGCAACAACACTTCGATAAAGCGGAGTTCTTCTGCTTGCTCCCATTCTGATATTTGCAAGCTGTGTTGAATTGAAGCCGAAAACAGGCGACATCATAACAGCTGCAAGCGGAATATCCTGCAAGGGATTATCAAGTATTTTCAGCAGAGAAACAATCATTTTAACCTCTGCCGCACAGTTGATTTCGCCTTCAACAAAGCTGACAGCAGGTATTCCCCTTGCTTCGAGCGCCTGAGCATAAAGCATCATCGGCTTTTTGACACGGGTGAGAATACATATATCCCCGGGTGTGATGGGTCTTTGAGTATCGCCGTCTTTTATAAGCCTGCCGGAAGCCAGCAGTTTTTCGACATAGTCTGCAACAAATTCGGGCTCGCTTGTCCCTGCCACATCGTCACGCAGATAAAACTCAACATCCGCTTCCGAGTGCTCGGCAAATCCCGACGCCATAGCGTTAAGCTGTTCATTTTCGTTGTAATCTATTTCGCCAAGGTCCGGTGACATAAGCTGAGCAAAGAGGAAGTTTATTGCCTTCGTAACATCGCTTTTGCTGCGGAAATTCGCGCCAAGGTTTACTCGTGCAGGGTAATTCTCCCCGTCAAAGCCGGGTACACTGTCCCTGCGGCGAAGGAATATTTCAGGCATAGCCTGACGGAAGCGGTATATGCTCTGCTTGACGTCACCGACAAAGAACATATTACTTTCATTTTTTGATATAGCGGAGAATATCATATCCTGAAGCTCGTTGGTATCCTGATATTCGTCCACCATAATTTCGACAAACCGCTCAGAAAGTGAAAGCGCAAGAGGCGTTTTCTGTGGTATGCCGTTTTCATCTTTTTGTACAAGCAACTCAAGAGCGATATGCTCTATATCGTTAAAATCGAATTTTTCCGCCTGTCTTTTTATCTCAAGCAATTCATCGGTATATTTCGATACACACTCTTTAAGTGCTTGGGCACAGGGGCGTAATAAAGCCATATCATCCGCAAATTCTTCAGCGGTACAACAGAATTTCTCTGCAACGGAATCTGCCGTTTTCTTTGCTCTGTCGCGTCTGATTTTGACATCTGCTTTAAGTAAAGCATCGAGATTACGCTTGGCGGAAAACCTGCAATAGCTTCTTGAGTTTATAGCAGAAACGAGTTTATCCCATTCTTTCGCCTTTGCAAGCGAAATAAGATTCTCATACATCTGTTTTTCGTCCAACACCATCTCGCTGAGTGCATCGACCGTTGCCTTATCGGCATTTATATCACTAAGCAAATTCTCTGCGCTTTGCATAAGGCTGTGACAATAATCAAGGCGTATTTCGGCGTCATCCAGCAGAAAACTGCCCCAACAGCTTTCTTCAACAGGAAGATTACTGAAATACGGCTCAAAGAGCTTGTCGAGCGCATCCTGCGGAAACGGGTAAGAAGAAACGATTGTGTGGATACGCTTTATGGCTTCTTCAAGACCCTTATCACTTGCACCTGAAGAAAGTATATCTGTAAGCAGGGTAAAACCCTCACCGCCCGATGAATACATTTCATCGAGCACGGTTTTCAAAGCCTTTTCGGAGAAGCTCTCTTTCTCACCTTCATCAGCCACAGCAAAATTTGCGCTGATGCCGATTTCCTGGAAATTCTCACGCACAACATCCGCACAGAAGCTATCCACCGTGCAGATTTTTGCCGACTGCAAAAGCAGTTGCTGCTGCATAAGCCACGCATCTGCAGTTTCGGCAATTTTTGATTCAAGTGCTGCTTCTATACGCTCCTTCATCTGTGCGGCGGCAGCCCTTGTGAAAGTAACGATAACAAGTTTGTCGGCGGGACAGCGGTTGTCTGTATCGGTAAGGCGGCGTATGACACGCTCAACAAGCACGGCGGTTTTACCCGAGCCTGCGGCGGCACTTACAACAAGTGAGCCTCCCCTGCCCTCAATGGCTTTTAACTGGTCGTCAGTCCATTTCGGCATCCTCTGTCCCCTCCTTCATAAGTAATTCTATACAGTCCTTGTGTTTAATTGACGGATAATCGTTAACGGGCGCCCCCTCTTCACGAAGGCATATATCCGCATAGGCACAGTAGTCACACGGCAGAGAATATGTTCCGCCGCTGACAGGCTTCGGCTCAACGAAACCCTTGTGAAGCTTAACGCCCATTTCACGCACGATATCCAGCACGGTATCTTCAAGCCTTCCGAGTGCTTCGAGGCTGATAAGGCTGTCTGCCATATCGATCTTGCCTGCAATAACCGTGCCCGTACACTCCCGGTCGGTTGAATGGATAACCCTGTCGTCATCAAGGACAAGCCCCGTCATTCTGCCTTCTTTGACAACAGCGCTGATAATGTCTTCTTTTGAATCTGAATGGTTTATCCTTCCGCCCTTGCCCTTCGCAGGCACATAAAGCACACCCGCAGGCACGACATTACCATAGCGTTCCCTGCCGTTTGCTTTTATTGCGAACAGATAGAGAAGCATCTGCATATTAAGACCGTGAAGAACATCGACAAGTTTAAAGCTCTTTGAACCCGTCTTGTAGTCCATTACACGGACAAAGGTCTGCTCCTCGGTTTTAAGCACATCAACACGGTCCACCTTACCGTTGAGCACTACCTTCCCCCCATCGGGAAGATTGATTTCAAGAGCAGGCACTTCGGGTGTATCGCTGCCTATCTGAAGTTCAAAGTCAGCAGGCTCAAAATCGCTGAGCTTCATTTCATTTATAAGCCTTGCGGCAACAACACAAAGGGAGCTTACCAGTCTTGAATAGAGATAGACAAATCTCGCATCCTTTTCCCCTGTACCGCCCATATTTTCTTCAAGGAAGATGTTCAGCAGGTCTTCAATTTCTTTTTTTATTTGTTCTTCATCAAGTTCTGTGAGTGCCTTGCCGAATTTCGCAACAAGGTTTTCGAGCACAAAGTGGACAACCGTACCGCTGAGCATACTGTCAATTTCGGCACGCTTGATTTCACCTAATTTAAGCCCGTGACGGCAGAAAAACATAAACGGACACTTGTTGAAATCCTCAATTTTTGTGGCCGAAGCGTGGATATCGTTACCGAAAAATTTTGTGGCGGTACAAGTATCCTCTATTCTGAAATTCTCTGATTTACCTATTCTGTTCAGTGCTTCTGTTTTATCCGCATATTCCGTTCTGTCCTCAAAGCAGAACTCAAGCGTGCTGTACAGAACATCATTTTTGCTTTTGCTCTGTGCCAGAAGTTCAAAGGCAGATGCTTCGCTTTCGATAAGTTCGAGCGGAGAATACACCTTGATATCCTCAGTTATGCAATTGGGCAGGCAGGCTTTTGTTTTGGCAACCAATTCGGAGGGCGCGCACTCGTTGCCGCCGAAATCCGTTAAACAGTATGAAATATAAAGCCTTTCATCGGCACAGCAAAGAGCATTGTATGCTATATGTCTTTCTTCAAGGAAAGCGTATTCAAACGGCTCGACAATGTTTAAGCCTATGTCTGTAAGAGTTCGTCTGTCTGATTCATTGAGAACCTTTCCCGAAGAAGGCTTTTTCGGGAATACACCGTCATTCACACCGACCGCAAACACGGCACGGGGACGGTTGACCCTTATTCTGTCGGCAGATCCGATTATAATTTCATCAATACCTGCAGGTATTACGCCCATATCCTGAACGCCGAGTACAAGGGAAAAGAGCTCATAAAACCTTGAGGCATTGATTTTTATGTCACCCAAAGCACATACAAGCTGGTCAAGCATTTCCATAAGCCTGTCCCAGATTCTGCCGAGCTCCACGGCTTCGGCTGTTTCACCGTTTTTGTCAAGCGTGCGGGCAAGCATTTTCAGGTTATCCTGAACGCCGTAATCCGTAAGGCAGTTATACAGCGCCGCCGCCATATCACGGGCGGTTTGGGCCTTTTTCGTTGATTTGATATATTTTACAAGCGGTGTAATGCACTTTTCTCTGAGATAATTCAATTGTGCAAGCATCTGAGCATCCTGTGCCGTAACACCCGAGCCGAGACCCGACGGGCTTGCAACCCACTCATTGAGCCACTTTGAGCCGTCAATGCGCCAGAGATAGACATAGTTTTCAAGCTCACCTGTCTGCTGTGTATCAAGACCTGCAAGCTGAGTTTTGAGTAAGCGGAAAACCGCATCGCTCGATATGCCTCTTGCCGCAACCTCAACCACCGCTCTTGCGGCAACAACAGGCAGACAGACAGCCATAGGTCTGCGTTTATCTTCAAAAACGGGTACACCGTGCTTTTTGAGTGCGGAACGCAAAGCCTTGGAGTAGTTGCCCTCACTGCGGTACATAACCGCAATATCACGACAACGGTAGGATTCTTCACGCAAGAGTTTTTTAATTGTCAGCGCAACAAAATCGCATTCTTCATAGGCTGTCTTTGCGCTGAAAACACATACATCTTCAGCCGTGCCGTCATACACCTGAGGCTTTGAAGAATAAAGTGCCTTCTCGAGCGCTTCAATCGCTTTTGACTTGTACCTGCCATCAAATTCGGGCGGTATTACCTGCGATACGGAAACACCCCTCTTTTTGGCGGTATCTATAAGCTTTCTCGCAGTTGAACGTACGCAGGCAAAGGGCGAAATATCGTATTCCTTGCCGTAGATTTTATCGGTACAAAGGGAAATATATGCGTCATTACTCTGCGCAATTATATGGGAAAGTATTTCGATTTCCTGGGCTGTAAAGCCCTTGAAACCATCCACAAAGACGGTAGTGTTTTTGAAATACGGCTCTTCCTCGAGCTTGTGTGCAAAAACGGTAAGCAAATCCCTGTCGTCCGAAAAACTCTGTGCAACAAGTGCATCAAAGGCAGAGGTAATCAGCGAAAGGTCATTTAATTTATTTTTCAGCATACCGTCAGGAAGCTTGCGTGCGGATTCCTCGAGCATTCCGGGCGTAACGGCCCCCTGCTTGAGTTCAGTTGTAACGGTGAGCATTTCTGAGATAACAGCCGTACTTTTTGCATATTTGCCGTAAACACTCAGCTTATCTGCAGTCTGTTCAAGTGCGGTGCTCATAAGCGCAACCATGCCTGCGTTATCCAACCTGCGAAGGGATTGATTTTCGCCGACAATGTTCTGTGCAAGGCGCGAAAAGCCGCAGACCTCCACCTCAAGCGCCGCCTTTTCGCCGAGAAGACGGATGATACGCTTTTCGCTTTCAAACGAAAACTGCTCGGGCACAAGCAAAATAACTCTGCCGTTACCCTTGCGTACGCAGTCCTTGATGAGGGTCTGCATATATGTTGTTTTGCCGCTGTTGATTCTGCCGAGAACGAGTTTTAGCATCTTTGTTACTCCTGTTTTTGTTGATAACATAATAGCATAATTGCAACCGTTAATCAATTGCCGATTTCGGTTTTACCATATTTTGAGGGATGAAAACGGGACTTCAGCTGTGTTAAAATGGCAGAGAACTGTTTTTTCGACAACAAAACAATGGAAGGAAGGAAATATGCGACGAAGTATAAGCGCCGTACTGTGTGCGGCATTGATTCTGAGTTTTTGTACGTTCTTTGCTTCTGCAAAGGAAAGCTACCCAATGGCAGGCAGGGTTTCGACCACATCGGGCAACCTGAATGTCAGAAGCAGAGCAGGAGGAGATATTGTTTCGAGCCTGCAAAAGGACAGCTATGTTAACCTGATTTCACTTAGCGACGGTTGGTACAAGGTTGAATATGCCGACGGCAAATACGGCTATTCCTCGGCTGACTTTATAAAGGCTCTTCTCAACAGCTACCCTGCCACGGTCAGAACAACATCGGGCAGGCTGAATGTAAGAAGCAGCGCAGGCGGTGCAATAATTAATTCCCTGTCAAGCGGCACAAGGGTTACCGTAATTTCAACTTCGGGTGACTGGAGCAGGATAATATACCATGGCATACGCACAGGTTGGGTAAGCAGTAAATATCTTGTAACAAATACAACAACCAATTACAAGGCGATTTCGCTGTCCGTACCCGATTACAAGCAGACCGACGCACGCTGGGCAAGCAAAAAAATAGGCTTAACAAAATACACCATCGGTCAGATTGGATGTACCACAACCGCTCTCGCAATGACGGAAAGCTACCGCACGAACAAAACCGTCTACCCCGACGCTATGGAAAGCAGGCTTAGTTATTCTTCAGGCGGCTCGCTTTACTGGCCGAATAACTATTCGGCAACTACGAATTTTTCAAATTATATGCAGACAGTTTACAACCTTCTGGCACAGGGCAAACCCGTAATTATAGGTGCAAAGAAGGCTAACGGCAACCAGCATTGGGTTGTTGTAACGGGATACACCGGCGCAAGCACATTGAAGCCCACCGCCTTTAAAATTAACGACCCGGGCACTGCAAGCAGAACAAACCTCGGACATTTCTTTACGGAATTCCCCTATCTGCACAAAATTGTATGGTATAACTAACAAAAAAAGAACGGTCATTACTGACCGTTCTTTTATTACACTATCTGTTTATGATAAAGGCTTACTCTGCCTGAAACCGCTTTCGCAACAAGCGAAGCTCCGAAAAAGAAGATAAAACCTTTTGCGCCAAAAAGTTCAATACTGATTACAGCCGCCGCCAACGGACAGTTGGTAACACCGCAAAAGAACGACGTCATACCCAAAGCGGCACCGAATCCGACCGGAAGCCCGATTAACGGTGACAAAACGGCACCGAGTGACGCTCCGATAAAAAACGACGGAACTATTTCGCCGCCCTTATAACCTGCCGCAACGGTAATTACGGTAAAAAGCATTTTCAGCAAAAATGCCTCAGGCTGTATATAATATTCATCAAAAATCCGTTCTATAACAGTCATACCACCGCCGTTATAATCCGTACCGAAAACGAAGGTAAGTGCAACGAGCATACAACCGCCCACGACAACTCTGACAAACGGGTTTTTGAATATTTTCTGAAAAAGATGTTCGCCACCGTGAAGAAGGTTACAGAAAACAAAGCTCATAACGCCCACAGCAGCCGAAACAATAAGCGCTTTACAAAACACTCCAGCACCGAATTCAGGTACCGGCCCGATTGCAAAGCGTTCAGGTGCAACACCCAGAGCAACGGAAACGATATGCGCAACAATACTCGAAGTGAAGGCAGGCAGAATTGAACGCACGCTGACTCTACCGACAACGGCTACCTCAGCGGCGAAAATGCACGCACCGACAGGCGTACCGAAAACCGCAGAAAACAGACCTGCCATACCGCAAGCAGTAAGAATACGGCTGTCAACCTTTGAAAAGCGTGAAACAATGCGCGCAATTGCGGCACCCAACTGCAACGCCGCGCCCTCTTTACCTGCCGAGCCGCCAAAAAGGTGTGTTATACACGAGGCAACAAAAATTACAGGCAGGAGAACAAGCGGAACTTTCGCCTCTCCCCTTTCGCACTCAAGCACTCTGTCCGTGCCGACACCTTCGGTTTTTGTCAACTTATAAATCCCTGCAGAAACAAGACCGCCAAGTGGCAGAAACCATATAAGGAAGCTGTTGCTTTCACGCAGGTAAGTGACAAAGCCTATGCTTTTTGCAAAAGCCGCACCTATAACGCCGCAAAGCAGACCAATCGCAGCGGCAGATGCCACCCAAACCAAAACTACCGTTATACGTTTGAGAAGTATATCAATTGTCTTTTTATCAAATAAAGAAGATTTCATTTTCCGGCACCTACCTATTATCCAAACGACGGATATTCTATATCAAACTCGATTACAAGTCAATACATATAATGATTTTCTCAATTGACACATAACTATCTTTTCTGTACAATAAAAACGGACGGTGATTAAAATGAAAAGCAAGGTTGCTCTGGTCACAGGCGGAAGCTCGGGTATAGGACGCTGTACGGCACAAAGCCTTCGTGATTCGGGCTGTATAGTTTACGAAATCAGCAGAAGAGATATTCCGTTGCAGAACGTTCGTCACATTACGGCGGATGTAACAAAAGAAGCCGACATAATTGCGGCTATTGCAAAAATTGCAAATGAGCAAGGCAGGATAGATATTGTTGTAAACTGTGCCGGCTTCGGAATTTCAGGTGCGGTTGAGTTCACATCACTTGAGGATGCAAAGTCACAGTTTGACGTAAACTTTTTCGGTATGGTAAACGTAAACCGTGCGGTGATACCTTTAATGCGTAAAAACGGCGGTGGCAGAATAGTTAACATCAGCTCCGTTGCAGCTGTTGCACACATTCCGTTCCAGACGTTTTATTCGGCAACAAAAGCTGCCACAGAGAGCTACACCTGCGCACTTGATAACGAAGTAAGACCTTTCGGAATTACCGCAACAGCAGTTCAGCCCGGCGATATCTGCACGGATTTCACGCAGGCGCGCAAGAAAACAATGCTCGGCGATGACGTTTACGGCGGAAGAATCGCAAGAAGCGTTTCAGGAATGGAAAAGGACGAACAAAAGGGAATGAAGCCCGAAACAGCAGGAGCTTACATAGCAAAAATCGCCCTCAAAAGTAAGGTCAAGCCGATTTACGCAATAGGCGCAAATTACAAGTTTTTAAGCACGCTTTGCAAGGTGTTTCCTTGCGGTATCAGAAACAAAATCATAGGCATGCTTTACGCAAGATAACACACATAAATTCAACCCGTAATCTTCTGCGATTACGGGTTGCTTGCTTATTCACCTATTTTAATTTTTGCGACCGATATTTTATATGTTGAGGCGTAGCACGGCGGATTATTGGCATAGTAAAGCGTTGAGCCGTCCTCGGAGAAGAACAATGCGGGACTGTAGCCGCAACGTTCATAGGGGTCGTGCCAATACGGCAAGGGGTTATCAACGGGGACAAAGGTTTTGCCGTAATCGAAACTTAAAAACATATCCGTACCCGTGGGGCTGCTGCCCTTTGCCATGTGGTGTGCGACAACAACAAGTGTACCGCATTCACCACCTGCAGGAGTCCACGCAACATAGGGTGATGAGCCAAGACGTTTACCTGTAGCGGATATCGGTTTCCCGTAGTCGGAAACGTCGCCCCAATCGTCAAGCGAGGTGCTTGTTTTGTAATAAACAGTAACGCCCGGCAGGTTAAACATTTCGTAGGCCATAAAGTATTCGCCGTTACCCATTTTCGTAACCGTCACCATACCCGGGCGAAGATTCGGGTCGTCACAAGCGACACATTCAAACTTTTCGCTCCAGTTTACAAGGTCGGTTGTGTATTTGTAAACAAGTTTCTGCGAATGCTCAGGGTCGGAATCATCAGAATAGAAACAGAACAGTCTGCCGGTTTCTTCCTCATAAATGAAATACGGCTCCCACACACCCCATTCCGTACCGCCTGCCTTATCAACGTTGCAGAAGGCGTTGAATGACCTGCAAAGGTCGGTGCTTGAATAGAGAGTAATCGTGCTGTCGGTCACGCCCTCGCCGTAAATCGAGGTTGCAGCAAGGATAATTGTACCCTTTTCAAATTCACCCATATCAGCAGGCAATTCATAAAGGAAGGGCATCCACTCGTTCCAGTAGCCCTCGTTGAGGTTATCTTTTACGTTAGTGACATAATGCCATGTTTTCGCGTCATCCGTACTTTCAAAAACGGGATATGTATCGCCCCATTTTTCAAAAGCGATAAACAGCTTGCCATTATCTGCCTCGTTTTTCTGGTGGCGAAGCTTAATGACGGTCGGATACTCGCTGACATTTGCGTTTTCATCGGTCGGCACATAAACATCGCTGACACCTTCAACCTCAAAATTAACCGGCAGTTTGTCGTAGGGTATGTTGGTATCAAAGCCGAATATAGTTCTGAATACCGTCAGCAAAGCGATTATAATACAGAAAAGAAAACCGTTCATATTTTTCCCTCGCAATATTTCGATATGACACTATTTTATATGCTTATTTCTGACATTGTCAAGAGATTATAAAAAGATATAAAAATTGACATCCATCTGACGATGAATGCCAATTCTGGTGCGGGTAACAGGGGTCGAACCTGCACGCCTGTGGGCATAAGATCCTAAATCTTACGTGTCTGCCAATTCCACCATACCCGCAAATATTCAAGTTTTAAAATCCGTGTGACTCTTGCGGTGCCCAAAATTGTTTACTCGCTGCTCGCTCACACAATTTTGACCGCTACGCCTTTCCGACTCTCGCTTCATCCGCCACCGGCGGCGCTCGGTCGGAAACTGCCAATTCCACCATACCCGCAAATATTCAAGTTTTAAAATCCGTGTGACTCTTAATAATTAGGCATTATAGCAGAAAAAACATCTTATGGCAAGATTATTTTCACAATAAACATTATGATATATATTTTGTTTTAATCTGCATAATAGGGTGACGGAACAAATCCGCCACCCTATTTGTAAAATTTTATTTATTCACTTTGCGTGCTTCGATTTCAGCAACCATTTCACGCTGACGCTTTTCTGTGATTGTGTAGAAGAACATCGGAACTGCACAGGCAAACATACTGATAACACCGGAAAGGATAAGAACGTTCCAGAGTGCATCAGCATTACCGACGGTGTATGTTTTGGTATCAATCTGTGCAATGCTAAGAGCCATAACGCCGATGAAAGCACCGACAGCCATACCGATCTTATTGATAAGAGTCTGCATTGCAAAGCAGATACCCTCGCCTCTCTCGCCTGTTTTCCACTCGAGGTAGTCAACAGTATCGCCAATCATAGCGTAGGTGATGATATTGTTGACACCCTGGGGAATACCGAGAAGAACAAGACCGACTGCACAGATTGCAATCTTCCACGGTGCGTCGTAGCCGACGAAATACATTATAGCCATAACTACACCGCCGAAGAGGTGAACAACAATGTATGACCACTTCTTTGTGAACTTCTTGGACATCCACGGAACAAGAAGGGAAGCCACAAGACCGCCGGGAACAACAAGAAGGGTAATAATGCCGTAAAGACCTTCGTTCTGAAGGATGTACTTGGCAAAGTAGAGACCGCCTGTGTAGGAATAAACCATTCTTGCACCGCCGAGAACGCCGGAAAGAACGATGAGAAGAAGCTCTTTGTTTCTGAAAAGGAGCTTGAGGTTGTGACCGAACGAGGGAGGATTATCGTCTGAAGTGAATCTCTCTTTAGTGTTCTTGAAGCCGTAGAAGAACATCGGGATAGCGGAAACAACAAGAACAACAGCACAGATAAAGTAAACGATTTTGAGGGTATCTGCGTTTGCGATTTCCTGACCGCTCATAACTGTGCCGACAAATGTGTTCGCGGCTTCTTCTGCGGTAATGCCCTGGTTCATAACCATATTGGCAATAGCCTCTGCCTTGTCCTGCATAATAAGTGCAATATCGTCAACCGTATACTTGAACTTGGCTGTTACTGCACCGGTAATCATAGGAACAAAAACGGTAACAATACCTGCACCGACAGTACAGAACATACGGGCAACGGTAAGAATATTGCCGCGGACGGTTGTATCGTTTGTAAGGCAGGTTGAAAGTCCCCAGTAAGGAACGTCTGCAATAGTGTAAAGAACAGACCAGACAACGTAAAGAACTGCTATAGTGACAAAGGTCTGTGTGGTTTTGGAGCCGTCGTAAACAGTTTCTGCACTGAAAACGGGAAGGAAGCACAGAATTGTCGAAATAGCAATGGGAATTGCCATCCACTTAAGATAAGGGCGGCACTTACCCCACTTTGTACGGGTTTTGTCAACAACGCTGCCCATAATCGGGTCGTTGAAAGCGTCGAAAATACGGGCAGCAAGCATAAGGATAGCAACGGCTACCGCACCGCTGACATGACCGATTTTAACACCGTCTGCACCAAAAAGAAGAGCGTCTGTCATAAATACTGTAATGTACGAACCGATAATGGTACAGATAAAATTCTGACCGAAACCGGCAATACTGTACGCAACTGCCTCTTTCGGCTGAACACCCTTACCGGGAGTTGTACCGAAGAGCTTGTGAAGAAAAGAAGAATTCACCTCATATACCTCCGTTAAATTGATTTTATGATTGTATCACATTTTTCAAAACAATACAAGTGTATTTACATATGTTCCAGCGTCAATTCGACAGCCTTTTCGATATCAACGGTTTCCGAACCAAAAAGCGAGGTGTGAATTTTACCGTTAACCGGCTTTTTCCAGTATTCGTCAATGCCGTCGATTGTGTTGCACATACCGAGCACCGAGCCGACGGTTGCGCCGTTGCAGTCTGTATCAAACGCCATACCGACAGCAATACAGATTGATTTACCGAAATCCCCGCCGCCGTAAAGAAGTGCGGCGGTGACAATCATTGCGTTGGAAATTGTGTGGCACCAGCCGTGGTCGGTATGCTCGTCGAAAGCAGCGTGAATAATATCGAAGCACTCGTCAACGCTAACGCCGTTTTTATAGCCGTCAACAATACCCGTAACAGCCTCGTAAAGGCGTGATGTATGCGGAATCTGTGAAAGTCCACCATAAATAATATCCTCGATATTATCCGTAACAGCGGCACAGGCGAGCATTGCCGAAGCAAACATTTCGCCGTAGATGCCGTTTTTCGTGTGGGATATTCTCGCATCACGGAAAGCCATTTCCGCCGCTTCTTCGGGCTTGCCGGGGTTGATATAGCCGAAATAGTCGCCCCTTATCTGTGCACCTATCCACTCACGGGCAACGTTTTTATACATTGCCGATGAAGGCGGAGCAATGCAGTTTATGAAATTTATGTATGCTGTTCTTTCAGCGGTGAAATACGAATGAACGGACTGATATTTCATCCACACTGACACAACGTCTTCCGACTCAAAATCCCTGTCATATTCTTCTATGAGTTTCTGTGCCATAACGACGTAGTTTGTATCATCGTCAACAGGCATACCGTCAACCGTATCTGCATAGCACTTGTTTCTCAGCCAGAATTTATAGTGTGAACAAACCTCGTTTGTGATATCGGTACTGAGAATATACCTGTGCATAGGATAGTTGTCCGTTTCTTTAAGCAAGGGAATCAGCTCATCGCTACGGATACACTCAATCGGTTTACCCAGCAGGCAACCGCAGGCTCTTCCCGTCCACGCACCGAGAAGCTTTTTTCGCAGCGTTTCTTCGTCGGGCATAACCACTTCAAAATCATGTGGCTTTCTGAGAGTCTTTATTTCGTCAAGGCCATTGGGCTCGTTATATTTATAGTCCTTTCTCATATCGGCATTGAGAACGATATCAAAAATAATATCGCTCATTCTCGTTTTGTACTCGCCGTTATCAAGCTGAGAAACAGCCTCAAAAAGGGGCTTATATTTTTCAACATCAAGACCCTCTTCAAACGACTGAACATATTCCTTCATAAGGTCGGACGGATAACCGTTGAATCCGTCAACGTTGTTATAATCAATTTTAATTCGGGGATTATTGTTTTTTGCCATAATTAATCACCTCTGCAGACAATAGTAACATATTAACCATATTCTGAAAAGGTTTATTAACACACGCTTTTAAATTTCCGCATAAGGGGATTACAATATATTGATTTTATTGCAATTTACTGTTACAATGCTTTTCAAACGGAGGTATTGAAATATGCTCAATTTATTCAGATTTTTATTCAGATGCTTTGTAACCCTATCGATAACCTTTTCTTCGGTTTTCTCTCCTGCGGTTATTACACCGCCCACCGAAGGATTGGAGTTCGACGTGCTCGAATACCCTAAGGAAGCTGTAAAAACGCTTGATGAATGGGGCGTAACTGAGGAAGAGCTCAAATCCCGTGCCGATTCCGAGCTTGAGCTTTACATAGGAAATCAGGGTCACCAGGATGTTAACGGAATAGTTGTTTCGCCCTATTACACGGCAAAAATCGGCGAAAAAGACATACCCGTTTATGCAGCAACAGTTTTCCTCGGCGAAACACAGTACGGCGAGCTTCACTCGTTCTCGGAAGTATATCTTGATGAAGGCGAAGAATTTTCGTTCAACATTGAGCTTCATTCAAAGGATTTCACTATTAAAAACGCTATCTGCCTGCCCGAAAAGCTTGGCGTCAAGGCTAAATGCTCCGGCGGCGTTATGACGGCAAGCATTGACGATTTCGGCATATACACCTTCCTTTTCAATTCCGCTTCGCAGAATTGTGCCTATACCCTTTTTGTAAGAGAAAAGGTTGACGAAGAAGCGGAAATTGAAGCCTATAAAGAGCAATACGGCGAAGAAAATGTTTATGTTGTTGAAAAAGGGCTTGTAAAAACACCCTATGCTCATTTTGGAGGAGAGGAAAACTATGTTGTTTACCTCAAGCAGGGTGCTTATGTGCTTGCCGATCACGCTTACGACATCAGAAGTCAGGAAGACGAGGACAACTGCATTGAGGAAGGTGCTGCGGCTGACAACGCTTTCGGGCTTACACGCCGTCCGTTTGTAAACTTCTACAAGTGTAACAACATAAAGTTTGTCGGCAGAGGAGTGCTCGACCTTTCCCACCTTGACCGCCGAGAGCGCAGAGGACTTGTATTTACCGATTGCAGTAACATTGAAGTAAAGGGTATGAAAATTGTCAACTCCCCTGAATGGTCCTTCATCAGCTACCGCTGTCAGAATATTAACATCAAGGATGTTGACATTTTCGGCTACAGAATGAATTCCGACGCTTTTGCAATCTGTAACACGCAAGGCGGTCTGATTGAGCGTTGCTTTGCAAGAAGCGGTGACGATCTTTTTGACGTTAAGGCACTCGGTGCACCCGATCCCTCATCAAGCGAAAACATCACCTTTACGGATTGTGTCGCCTGGGGTGGCAAGGCAAGATGCTACGGCATACACGGTGAAGTAAACAAAGCCATACGCAACATCACTTTCAAGGACAGCGCAGTAATCTGCCGTGACGCAACCTGGAACAACGACAGAATTGCTTCTCTTGCCGTAATCATCGAGCTTGCCGAAGGCAGCATTGACGGCGTAACCTTTGACAATATCGAGATTTTCCGTGATGACGGCCGCGCAATGGCTTGCGTTGTGTTCACAGAAGAAATCGGAGATATGGACACCGTTCCGATATACAATTTCACCGCTGACAACGTTGTATTCAAAAACATTAAATACAATGCGGCAATGAAGTCCAAATTCTCCGCAGCAAATGAAACAAACACGGTTAACGTAACCGTTGAAAACGCAAAATTCCAAGGCTTCACATCGGCAAAACACAGTTGGCTGATGTTTGAACAGGACGAATTTGCAAACGTAACTTACAGATAAAGTAATATTAAAAGGACAGAGAACGTGAAATTCTCTGTCCTTTATTTGTATCAAAAACTATTTTACTTCTCTGAAAGCTCTTTTTCTATCAGCTCGCCGACACCGGGAGTGATAAAATCGGCAAGGGCTTTGATTTGGTCAACACCGTTTTCCATTGCGTAGGACCGGAACTCCCTTATCATATCGCTGTCGTTGATATTGTCACCCACGGCAATGATATCCGAATAATCTGCACCAAGGTAATCGGCAAGAACACGAAGACCCTGCGCTTTATTCATATCCGCTCTGACTATGTCCAGGCAAGTGCCGTTCATCAAGGGATTGAGCTGACCGCCGAAATGCTCAGCGATAAGTCTCGTCACCTTTTCCGACGTTTCAAGGTCAGGCAGAGCCGTGCTTATCTGGTAGAAATACGGCACCTCGGGCATTGTTTCAAGGGTAAAATCCCCCTCATTCTCGCAGTCACTTTCCCTGGCATAAACCTTACAGTAAAAGTCGGTATCAACCTTAGCCCAGCGACAGCCCCAACCGTGCAGAGCTTTGATTAAGGGCACGGCAAGCGAGCCGTCGCACCGTATCTGCGAAACAACCGTGCCGTCCGTTTTCATAATTACCGAGCCGTTGTCGGCAATCAGAAAATCGCAAGGAAACTGCTGTTCACTATAAAGTTCTGTAATATCGTCACGGAATCTGCCGCTGATAAGTGCAAAGATATTGCCCTTACTGCGCCAGAGCTGGAGTTGCTGTTTCTTTTTTTCGTCAATTCCGTTGTGGTTTAAAGTTCCGTCGTAATCACTGCCGATTATTTTCACGCTAATCACCCGATTGTCTGAATTATTCTACTGTTACATTTTTACCTACCTTGCAATTTTCTGCAAGGTTGAGATTCATAAGGGTTACGGGCTTATCGGCGCTGACAGAAACAACCTTGCCGTCCTGCCACTTGAAGGAAAGCTGTGCGCCGTTGATGAGCATATTCTTGACTTCGCCGTTTTTCCAACCTGAGGGAAGAGCAGGCAGAAGCTCGTTCTTGCCGTTTTCGCTGTAAACAAGCAGAGCGTTTACACCTGCGGTGAAGCCAAAGTTACCGTCAATCTGGAAAAGGAAGGGCGGATGGGTATCAAACAGGTTAGAGAACACGGAATATGTAAGCATATTGGCGATAATCTCACTGGCTGTTTCGGGCTCGTGGAGAGTACCTGCAAGGCAGATTGCCCAGGCGGCAGACCAGCCGATGTAGCGATCCCAGTTCTTCTTGCGGAAGTGGTAAAGCTCACGTACCCATTCACGCTGCTCCTCGTTTTCGTAGTACTTGATTGTATTTGAAGGATAAAGACCGTAGAGGGGTGAGAAATGTCTGTGACCAGGCTCATGGAGCTCATAGTCCTTTGACCACTCAACTATACCGTATTCGCCCTTCTGAAGCGGACGGAGCTTTGCAAGTTTATCCTTAATCTGCTCGGCGAGCTCGCCTTCGGACTCAAAATCAAGGTAAGCAAGCATACCCTTTCTTGCAACCTCCATATCAAAGGCACTGGCGTAATCGACAGCGACAGGCTTGCCGTTGAAACGGAATTCGTTTTCAGGTGAGGTTGAGGGTGCAATAACGTATTCGCCGTTGAACTCGACAAGGTAATCGTTGATAAACTCTGCCGAAGCCTTTACGCTTTCAAAAATTTTGTCCTTGTATTCGTCAAGACCGCCGTTTTTATAATGGTCGTAAACCTCGTTTACAAGCCATGCACCGCAAAGCGGAGCAAACATATAGCAGGGGTCGCCCTCAACGGGTGAGGTTTTACGCCACAGGTCGCTGTTGTGGTTACAGCAGGCACCCTTACAGCCGTAATTGACCCTTGCAGTATTCTTACCCACCTGCATAAGCTCCCAGACCATATTTACAAAGGGCTCGGCACACTCTGCCATATTGCTCTTTGATACGGGCCAATAATTCATTTCCGTATTGATATTTACGGTATAGTTACTGCTCCACGGCGGACGGACCCTTGCGTTCCAGATACCCTGAAGGTTAAGCGGCTGACCGCCCTTACGGCTGCCGGCAATCATAAGGTACTTGCCGTAGTTATAGAAAAGCTCAACAAGCTTGGGGTCGGGCTTACCCTTCTTGGCTGTTGCAAGGAGCTTTACGGTTTCATCCTCGCTTGTGCCGCCGATTGAAAAGCTCTGTCTGTCAAAAATCTTCTTATAATCGGCAACGTGCTTTTTAAGGAGCTTGTCATAATCGGTATTCACCTTTGAAAGCTTCTTTATACAAGCCTTTCTGACAACCTCTCTGTCTGTTTCGGGCATTTTATCGTAAGCGATAAAGCCTGTAGCGGTTGTGGCAAGAAGCACGGTTGACGTGGAATTCTTAACAGTAACTTTCTTCTCACCGTATTCAACCTCACCGTCGGTAATAACCTTTACTGCCAGGCAGAAAGCCATACCCTTGTCGCCGTAAACAACGGCATCGGGAATTTTGCCAAGGTAGCTCGGCATAGAGATATCGGGAGCGTTACCGCAAAGGCAGAGGTAACCGTCCTTGATGACAGGCTTGGACTTAATCTTTGACTTGACTTCGAGTGTTATATTAATCGGCTTGTCGCTTTCGCTTTTATAAACAACAACATCATCGGGGTAAGAAGCAAAGGCTGTACGCTTTTCGCCGTTGAAGGTTACGGTATGTACGGCGTTGTGAATATCAAGCTCTCTCTTATAGCCCCTTGTGCAAAGAGAAGAAAAGCTGATTTTAAGGTCGCCGAGAGGTGTATAAGCCTCACTGTAGCCGCCCGCAAGCTTGTTTTCTACTAAGCCCTGAGCCTCATCGGGCTTGCCTGCAAAAATAAGCTCACGTACCTTGTCGAGGTTTTCGAGACTTTCAGGATTATCCTGATTCTTCGGAAATCCTGACCAGAGCGTTACATCGTTAAAGCAGAGAGTTTCTTTTTTTCTGCCGCCCCAGACCATAACGCCTGTATGACCGTTACCCAGTGGAAGCGCCTCATTCCAGAGCTTTGCTTGCTTTTTGTACCAGAGTTTGTTCATAAAAATAAACCTCACTTATTTATTGAAAATTACGGTGAATATAATTTTATCATTTTGTGTTTGTGCCGAAATAAGTGCCTTATGCTTTTCGGCAACCGCCTTTGCTATCGAAAGACCGAGACCGTGGCTGCCCGCCTCACGCGAACGTGATTTATCCGCACGATAGAAACGGTCGAACAACCGTTTTGTGTCAACAGTTTCGCCGGGAATAACGGTATTTTCAACCTCAAAAACCACGGACTTGTTTTTCTTTTTCAGACGTATGTCAATCTGCGAATCTGCAGGAGAATATTTGACGGCGTTATCAATCAGAATATTCACAAGCTCGCCGACGCTTTTTTCATCACAGAAAACTCTTATGCCGGGCCAGACGGAAAGCTTGATTTTTTTGTTGTCCTTTTCCGCAAGAATAGCAAATGAATCTGCCGCATTTTCCACAATCTCGCTAAGAGCAACCGTTCTGAAATTCTTTTTGTCAATACGCTCTTCCATTCGGGCGAGCACAAGCATCTGATTGACAAGGTCTGCCATTCTGCCCGTCTGCTTTCTGATTGAGCTTGTCCAGTCGTTTTCGCCGCAGGTCATTTCCAGCACTTCAGTGTTAGCGGAAATAATCGCAAGCGGAGTTTTAAGCTCGTGACCCGCATCGGCAATAAACTGCTTCTGTTTGAGTGAATTTTCCTCAACAGGACGGATGAAGTGCTTGGAAACAAGAACTATAACAACCGTTAACAGCAGGAAGAAGAACAGCGCAATAGATATTGAAATTGTTATCATCGAGCCGACATATATCAGCTCCTCGTGTATATCGATAAAGCAGACGCGCTGCCCCGAGCCGATTTGCTTTACGGTGTATTTGTACATTTCTTTACCGTAACCATCCGCTTTGCCTGAAGCCAAAGCTGCTTGGGCGTATTCAACAGCTGCCACATCATCAACAGCCGCTATATTCTGCGTGTTGACGGCAGCAACCCCTCCGTCGTGCGAAAACTCAACATAGAAAAAGCGTGTTATATAGGATATTTCCTCATAGTTGATAAGCTCTGAAAGAGGATAATCGTATTCGTCAATATTGAACACTCCGCCGTTTTCGCAAATATGATCAAGAAGCTCTGTTGTGCGCCTGTCCATACTGATTATATTGACAAGGTTTATGGCACACACAACAACCATAAGCAGTGCAAAGGCAGAAGCGGTAATACTGACAATAAACTGTCTGCGCAGTTTTTTAATCATAACCCCGGTTCACCGCCGTTCCTTTTTTCTACCGAATAGCCGACACCCCTGGTAGCCTTGATTTCCACATCCGCTTCAATCAGAGAAAGTTTTTTGCGCAAGTAGGATATATAAACCCACACGACACTGCTTTCCGTTTCGCTGTCATAGCCCCATATATGCTCCATAAACTGCTCGACGGAGATTATTCTGCCCTGAGCAGTCATCAGCATTTCAAGCATCTGGAATTCCTTGCCTGCCAGCTTGAAATTACCGCCAGGGGCTGATATTTCGTAGGTTTCACGGTTAAGAGTAAGGTTACCCAGTGTAATCACATTCGGCTGATAGTCCGTCCTTCTGCGGGTTATCGCCCTAACACGCGCCAAAAGCTCACCCATTGCAAACGGCTTGGTCAGATAATCGTCCGCGCCTGCATCAAGACCCTGTATTTTATCTTCGGTTTCGGCCTTTGCGGTGAGCATCATAACAGGTGTGGTTATTCCCCTCGCCCTGATGCGTTGCAACACATCTATGCCGTTCATTTTCGGCATCATTATATCAAGCAGTATTCCGTCATAATTCCCCGTCACAGCCCAATCAAAAGCAGACTGACCGTCATAAACGGCATCAACGGAATAGTTGTTGTGCTTCAATACCGCAACAACTGCGTTTGAAAGCTCTTTTTCATCTTCCGCAAGAAGAAGCCTCACCCTGTTCACCTCACCCGTTTATAATTTCAATTCTGTATTATAACACATTATACAAATAAAACAAATAGGAAAAATAAATTTAGTTTATTTTTTATGTTTTTATTGAATTTGATTTCTGTATAGAGTAATATAAAACCAAACTAATTCAATGGAGAACAGTCATGATACGTAAGGTTTACACCAGCAAGGATGAATTCAATTCTCAGCGTGACGAATTAAAACTCGATATACCGTACAGTGAGAATGTTTGCGTATTAGGCACACCTGTACAGATTGGCAAAAAGACGGTAGCCAACCGCCTTGCCTGCCAGGCTATGGAGGGCTGTGACGGCACGGCAGACGGCTCACCGGACGAGCTGACTATACGCCGATACGACCGCTTTGCAAAAGGCGGTGCAGGCGTAATATGGTTTGAAGCAACCGCTGTTATGCGTGAGGGCAGAGCAAACCCGAGGCAGCTGTGGATACATAAAGATAATATTGACGATTTCAGGCGTCAAGTGGAACGAATCAAGCAGACGGCCGTAAAAGAAAACGGATTTGAGCCGCTTGTAATAATGCAGGCAACACATTCGGGCAGATACTCAAAGCCCGACGGTGTACCCGCACCGCTTATTGCGTATAACAACCCTATTTTCGAGAAAGACAATCCCATTGACCAAAGCCGTATAGTGACAGACGAATATATAGATACAGTCAAAGAAGCGTTGATCGAGGCTTCTCTGCTTGCCGAAAAAGCAGGCTTCGACGGCGTCGATATCAAGGCGTGCCACAGATACCTCAACTGTGAGCTTCTTTCCGCATACAACCGTGAGGGCAGATACGGCGGCAGTCTTGAAAACAGAACAAGACTTTTAAGAGAAAGTATTTCAGGCGCAAAAGAGGTCTGCGGTAAGGATTTTATTGTTTCGTCAAGGCTGAATGTTTACGACGGCTTCCCCTACCCTTACGGCTTCGGCGTAAAAAATGACGGCTCAACGGATTTTGACCCGACAGAGCCCGGCTGGCTGCTCAAAGAGCTTGAAAAAACAGGAGTTGAGCTGCTCAACATCACCATGGGCAACCCCTATTTCAACCCACACGTCAACCGCCCGTTTGCAAGCGGCGGTTATGAAATTGAGGAGCATCCTCTTGAGGGTGTTGCAAGAATGCTCAACGGCACGGCTGAACTGAAAAAACAAGTACCGAACATAAAAATAATCAGCTCTGCCCTTTCGTATCTCGGCGTTGTTGCGCCGAATGTTGCGGCAGGATATATTGAAAACGGCGGCTTTGATATTGCAGGATTCGGCAGGACAATTTTCGCCTACCCCGATTTTGCAAAGGATATTATAAATAACGGCGGAATGAAAAAAGAAAAAATATGCATCTGCTGTTCAAAGTGCACGCACATTATGCGCTGCCCGGGCGGCACACCGGGCTGTGTAATCAGGGACAAGGATGTTTATCTTCCGATATATCGTGAGTTTTGCGGAGGTAACGGATAAATGAAAAAAATTGCATTGGTAACGGGTGCTTCCGCAGGCATAGGCAGAGCCTCGGCAAAGGCACTGCTTGACAGCGGCTTTGCCGTAATCGGTATGGGCACAAGAGAAAAGGAAACTGACCCACTCGGCGGAGACTTCACCTATGTTTCTGGCAGTATAGCAGAAAGCGCTGACAGAGAAAGATTTGTAAAAACCGCTCTTGACAAATACAGCAGAATTGACGTGCTCGTAAACGCGGCAGGCGTTGCGCCGAAAGTCAGGGCAGACGTGCTGACAATGAGCGAAGAAAGCTACGACACGGTTATGGGCATAAACACCAAGGGTACACTTTTCCTCACGCAGCTTGTTGCAAACGAAATGATAAAAAACAGCGGAGAAAACAAGGGTGCTATTGTAAATATATCCTCAATTTCCGCCTACACAAGCTCGCCCAACAGAGGCGAATACTGCATTTCAAAGGCAGGCGTTTCGATGATAACGAAGCTGTTTGCGGACAGGCTGGCTGAATACGGTATACCTGTTAACGAGATACGCCCCGGCATAATTGCAACAGATATGACATCAGGCGTAAAAGAAAAATACGACACGCTTATCGACGGCGGATTACTGCCGATCAAGCGTTGGGGCACACCCGAGGATGTTGCGGCGGCTGTAATTGCGCTTTGCAACGGGTCGCTCCCCTATATTACGGGTCAGTCGTTTGATGTTGACGGCGGATTCCACCTGAGAAGGCTTTGATTATGGATTTTTTAACCTTTGACGTACTTGTTATCGGCAGCGGAGCGGCAGGCTTCAACGCCGCAAACACAATAAAAAAGCTCGGAAGAAAGAGCGTTGCGCTTATTACAGAGGGCGTAAACTGCGGAACCTCCCGCAACACGGGCAGCGACAAGCAGACCTATTACAAACTGGGTCTTGGCGGCGACAACCCCGACAGCGTAAGAAAAATGGCGCAGAATCTTTTTGCGGGCGGATGCACCGACGGTGATACGGCTCTTTGCGAGGCGGCACTTTCGGTGAAATGCTTTATGCATCTTTGCGAGCTGGGTGTGGAATTTCCCTGCAACCGTTACGGAGAATACGTCGGCTACAAAACCGACCATGACCCGTATGCTCGTGCAACGAGTGCAGGCCCTCTCACCTCTCACTATATGACAAACGCGCTTGAGCAAGAGGCCAAAATGCTTGACGTAACGGTATTTGATGGGCTTCTTGCAGTTGAAATATTGAAGCAAAGTGATGAAGTCTGCGGACTTATCTGCTTTGAAAAGACTACGGGTGATTTTAAGATTTTCCGTTGCACGGACATAATTCTTGCCACGGGCGGCCCTGCAGGAATTTACGCACACAGCGTTTATCCCGAGGGACACACAGGTTCAACGGGTCTTGCAATCAAAGCAGGTGCAAGCTTGCAGAATATGACCGAGTGGCAATACGGTCTTGCATCCACATGCCCCAAATGGAATGTTTCAGGCACGTATATGCAGTGCCTCCCCTGCTTTATTTCGGTTGACGAAGACGGCAACGAATTTGAATTTTTATCGGACTTTTTTGATGATATATACGAGGCGCTTTCGCTTGTATTCTTAAAGGGCTATCAATGGCCGTTTGACAGCAAAAAGGTGCTCGAAGGCTCATCGGTAATTGACCTGCTCGTCTACCGCGAAACGGCTATAAAAAACCGCAGGGTTTTTCTCGATTTCACAAAAAATCCCTTCGGGCTTGAAAAAATTGAATTTGAAAAGCTGTCAGTCGAAGCATATTCATACCTGAACAATGCTTTTGCCTGTTTCGGTACACCGATTGAAAGACTGACAAAAATGAACGCTCCTGCGGTTGAGTTGTACCGCTCGAAGGGCGTTGATATAAACCGTGAAAGGCTTGAAATTGCGCTTTGCGCACAACACAACAATGGCGGAATTGCTGTAGATTTATGGTGGCAGAGCGATATAAAAGGACTTTTTGCTGCAGGCGAATGTGCAGGCACACACGGAATCAGCAGACCCGGCGGAAGCGCACTCAACGCAGGTCAGGTCGGCTCATTCAGGGCGGCACAGTACATATCCGCACAGAATAAAGAACTTGTCTGTGCAGACGAATTTGAGAAAATTGCTGAAACCGCTTTAAAAGAACAATCCGTATTCTACCCCGATGCAAAGACTGAAATTATCAAGGCGCAAAGCCGTATGAGTAATTCCTGTGCCGCAATAAGAAACAAGCAAACAATAAAAGCGACTTTAACAGAAACGCTTGATGCACTTTACGGATTTGAAACCGCTGTTTGTACATCGGAAGAACGTTGGCACAGCTTCAAATTACGTGATATTCTGCTCACACAGGCGGCTGTACTCACCTGTGCAGAAGATTTGAATATAAGCCGTGGCAGTGCAATATATACAGAAGAAAACGGCAAGTTGAGAAAAGGACTTGACGAGGTTTTCCGCTTCTCTTCGGATGAAAATGTTGCCGCCGATAAAATTCAGCAGATAAAATATACCAACGGTAAGTTTGAAATTCTGTGGCGTGACGTACGACCGATTCCTGATGACGGAGATTTTTTTGAAAATGTCTGGCGCAGCTACAGAGAAAACAAAAACATATTTTAGGGAGAGCCGATATGTATAAACTGGGTCTTGTTTCAATATCGTTCCGAAAGCACAGCCCACTCGAAATAATACTTGCCGCAAAGAATGCAGGGCTAGAATGCATCGAATGGGGCAGCGACGTACACGCACCGTTTAATGATACAGAAAAGCTCAATAATATAGTTGCCTTACAGAATGAGCACGGCATTTATTGCTCATCCTACGGCACATATTTCCGCTTGGGCGTAAATGATGCAGAAGAATTACCTCAGTATATCAACGCCGCAAAGCTGCTCGGTACGGATATTTTAAGGCTGTGGTGCGGTGGCAAGGGCTCTGCCGAATACACAAAAGAAGAAAAAGAGTTGCTTTTTGCCGAGTGCAAAAAAGCGGCAGAAATTGCCGAAGCTCAAAACGTTACGCTTTGTATGGAGTGCCACAACCACACCTTTACCGATGAAAAAGCTGCGGCGATTGAGCTGATGAAGACAGTCAACTCCCCTGCTTTTAAAATGTACTGGCAGCCCAACCAGCATAAAACGCTTGAAAATAACATTGAATATGCCAATGCTATTTCCGGTTACACCCGACACATTCACGTTTTCAACTGGTCGGGTGACGAGAGATATCCGCTTGAGGGAAGCGTTGATATATGGCAGAAATATCTTGAGAATTTCAAGGGTGAGAGAGCTTTGTTGCTCGAATTTATGCCCGATGACAATATTGAGACTTTGAGCTGTGAGGCCCAAGCGCTGAAAAGAATTGCAGGCAAAGTATAAAAAATCACTCCGGATTATCGCTTGATAGTCCGGAGTTTTCGTTCAATATAAGTAAAGCAATTAATATGAATGCAACAAACAGTATTGCAAAAGTTCTGTAGCCTGAAGCCCATACCGTAGGCGAAAAGCCCATAAGCACACGACTGCCGAAGCCTGCGGCAAGTATAAGCACACTTATCATACGTGAGGATTTCGTTTTAAGAAGCGATAAAACGGAAACTGCCACACAAGCCGTAACGAACAAAAACAGTAAATCCGAAACGGGGCTGAAAACATAGTCCGCCTTGCCGACGCCGCCGTTTACCATACCGCCGCATACAGTCTTTACCCACTCAGGCTTTACGAGTGACAAAACACCAAAGACAAGCGAAAAGACAAGCGGAAATGCACTTGAAACTTTGACAGCGGGCTTGGTACAAAATCGCATACCGCAGACCGCAAGAAAAAGAGTAAAAAGTATAAAGCCTGCAAAAGCAAGACGCACTTCCATAGTCATACAGTAAAACGTTGATGAAAAGCCGAGCTCCGCTTTTTCAAGGATGTTCAGACTGCCGAAATCGGGGAAATAGCGTGCTGTTTCACGAAGCATTCGGGAATTATCGGAAAAGACATTGAGCGAATATGAATACACAGCCATTGCACCAACGACAAGAGTCTGCAAAACCGAATACAAATCAAATTCTTTTCTGACAGCCCAGATATAAACGCTTGCACACAGCAGAACACCAAACAAAACCGCACACATCTGCTGCATATTGCAGGCATAAGCAAGCAACGGAACAAGTACAAATTTAAACCAAAGCGGTGTTTTTTCTTTAAGCAGTTTATTCCTTATCGGAAACAGGCACAGCAGACCAAAGGTTGTCGGCCACAGGTAATTGACCGTGGTTGCAATAAATCCCGCATCGACAAGCACCATTGACGGAAAAACGGCAAATACCGAAACCGCCTTTGTTGCTTTGCTCTTACGAATTGGCAATATTTCTTCAACAGCCACCAGAAAAACTGTAAGCACAAGCGGATTTACAATTCGCCACACAAGGTTGCACCGTGCAAAAAGCCAGGTTGCAGCATCAGTAAGCGGTCGGGCACTTGTTAAAAGGAAATTGTCAAGTGAGCTTGAAGCTGCCTTTTCGTAAAACACAGCATCATCCGACCAGTTAAGCGGCAAGAAAAAATGCACGGCAAGCGCAACGAAGAAGAAAGCAATATAAAACCTGTGTCTTTTCATATCAGTATTTATACGGTGTACCTACAAAGCCAATCTGCGAGAAAGCTTCAAAATCGTGTCGGATAATATAATCGATATACGAGCTGATAATCTTTGCGGTAAAAAGATAACCTGCAGCATTCATATGACCGCCGACAAAGAAGCGTTTTCTGAATTCCTCGTCACAAACGGGGCCGTATTTGCGCCAGTCAATAATATATGTATTCGGGAAAAGCTCTGCCATTTCATAGAGGAGCTTTGATATATCGTCTGCACCGAAGGGATTTTTTTCGTCCCTGTTATCCTTGGGCTTTGTGACAAGGAAAAACTTTGCATCGGGCTGAATTTCCTTGTAGCGCTGAATTATTTTGCCGTAGTTGCCTGCAAAGGTATCAGCGTTTTTGTTATAGTCTTCAAGGCAGATATCAGCAAGGCTACCCATCGGATGTCCTGCGTTCATAATATCGTTAACACCGAGGGCGATAATGTAACCCTGTGCCGCCTTTTCCTTATCCCACATACCGTTAGCCTCAGCAAAGGAGTCACAGTATTCCCTTGCTGTCATTCCGCCACGGGAGAAATTATACACCTTACACCCTGCCATTCTTGCGATATACTGACCCCACGAATAATCAAACATATCGTGGTAACCTCTGTTACCGTTTTCGTCCAACGATTCAAATTCGCCCGAAGAAAGGCTGTCACCCACGCAGGCAATAGTGCGCATTATTCCGACAAAGCCGCCGTCCGTAACAAGGTTGTCAAGCGGTTTTTCGTTTTCGTTATTGAAGATAAAATCAAAGTTCATAAGAATCTCCTTTTATGTACTGAAACATTCATTTCAAAGTAAAAGTTGCATTATTATCGGAAAAGCCCTTGTTGTTTCCGATACAGTTGAGCACCATACTCCTCAGGTCGGGTGTTGCACCGTCTTTAGCGAGCTTGGGCTCGATTTTTTTAATCACAAAAGAAAAACGCTTAAGAAATTCCGAAACCGCATCACCAAGTGGTGTGCCTTCAACATAAGGACCATCCCCCTTAAAAATGCTCAGACCTATTGTATCGACAAGGTCAATAAGCTTTGTTTTTCGCAAGGATTTGTCCGTCTTTATAAATAGCAAACGTCCGAGAGTGCCGACGGTAACAGACTCAACCGCTTTCTTACCGACCTTTTTAAGGTGTTTTGCAAAGCCTTTTCCGCCGCTGAGGGCACTCATAACGCGAGTTACAATTGCCTGAGCGAACTGTCTGTCAAAATATTCCTGAGGCGTAAGGTCGCCTGTATCGCAACCGCAATAGTCAACATTCAGCGTTTCAACTTTCATAACAGAATTTTCATCTATTGATATTTTTCTGTATTTGGCAGGGCTGCCGACAAGGCACGAGGTGCAGACATCTATAAGCCTGTTGCCATTTTCGCTGTAATATTCGTTAATACTCTGAATATGCATATGACCGGTCAGAACAATCTCGACACCGTTATCCGCTAAAAATGAAGCAACCTTGCGCCACTGCTTTATTTTCGCATCGCCCACAAGATCAAACACCGGAACAGACGGAATTATCGGATAATGACAGATTGCAAAAACGGAGCAATTTTCAGCCTTTGCCTTATCAAGCTGTTCCTTTGCCCACTCCATAAGCCTGTCATCCATTGTGCCCTTAGGGTTATCGTGGCTGTCGCAATGTATGGCGAGCACACGCACACCTTCGGCAACCTGTGCAATATATGAATGCGTTTTCGGGTCAATGGCAAGTGCATCACCGTATCCGAAATCGCGGTACATATCAACAAGCTCTTCAAAGGGTGTACCCTCGACCTCAATACGCTCATCATTTTTATAAGCAAAAGAATAGTCGTTATAATCGTGACCTGCCGTTATAACAAAAATTCTTTTTCCGCTTTCTTTCAGCCTGTACAGCTCTTTCAAAAAACCTTTGTGGCTTTCTTTTTCTCCGTTTTTTGTCAGGTCTCCTGGAATGATTACAATATCTGTCTGCTTATCCTCGGCAATGCGGTCAAAGACATTTCTTATAATCGCACCGCTTTCCTTCATAAAATATTGCTCTCGCTGCATATGCTCTTTAAAAGCCTTACCCTCTGCACCTAATGAAGGCTCGAAAAAATGGGTATCTGTCACAAGATAAAAATTTACAGGTTTCATCATAAACACCATCCCTTAGGAAGAGTTGAGTAATCACTAACATTTACATATTACCACAAACTGTCTTTATTTTACAATAGAAAAACAACAGTCCTTAACAAAAGCACAAAAACAATTGAGTTGCATATATCGTTGTATTATAACAAAACGAAGACTCCGTGCAGTTTTAAACCTGCACGGAGCTTTAATTTTCAACACACTCAACCGTAAAGAGCGTTACGGATTCTGTCAGGATAGTCTGTCATCAGCAGGTCTGCGCCCGACTGCGCAAGTTGTTTTGCATCCTCTTCCTTGTTTACCGTCCAATACTGTACGGAAATTCCGTACTTGTGGGCGTAATCAATAAAGCCCGTTCTGCCGAGGTTTGCAACAAGCAGCTTGCCGTCATCCCAATAATACGGCATCTGCAACGCCATATACTTGAAATTCTCGTTGCTCAGGTCATCGTTCCTCGTATAACAGCCATACAGGTCAACTATTTCAAACGGGTTGGCAGCTCTGTTGATTTTGCCCGGATACTTTATGTCGATATAGTACGAAACATCAGGCCAGAAGCTGGCAACAATCACACGGTCGCCCAGCGAATATTCGTTCATCATTTCATATATGCCATCAACGATTTTTGCTGCCCACGGATTCGGGTATTTAACCTCAATGATATATCTGTAGTTTCCGGGTGCTTCGGCTTCAATACACTCAAAAACATCCTTGAGCGCAGTTATCCTGATATCGTCGGGAATATCCTCTCCCCTTAATCCTCTGTAGGGATAACTGTCGCCCGATTTGAAGTTTTCGCCCATATTCAGACCACGAAGTTCTTCGTAGGTCTTTGAAAACACAGCTGTGTTCTTTTTGCCGAAATATTCTGCGCTATCACTCAGTTCATCGAGGAACAGACTGTGGTAAAGCACAATCACATCGTCCTTAGTAAGCTGAACATCCATTTCAATTACCGCAGAATCCGACGAAGCAAACACAAGGTTTGACTTGATTGCCATAAGTGTGTTTTCGGGCGCTGCACCTCTGCCGCTTCTGTGAGAAGAAATGAGCGTGTTGCCGTAATCTGGCAGGAAATAGCTGCCCGTATCCTTGTTCAGTATCTGCGGTTCTTCTGCCGCAGGCGGACTGAACGAGCTCAGACACATAATACCCGCAATGATAAAAAGCGGAATCTTTCTTAAAACTGTATAAAGCATACCAAACATAAGTCTTATTCCTTTTCTTTTATAGATTATTGATTATACTCTTGATTATACTCTGCTGCAAATCGTGTAAAGCGATTGTCAAATCAAAATTTCAAGCGAATTATAAAAACCGATATCTGAATAATAAATACCCACATATGGCATTTCTATGCAAACAGCGCCCTCCTCATAAACAAAATAACAGTATACCCTGTCTTTTGTTTTTAGCTCTATTTTATAGAACGGGTTGGCAGTCGGATAATCATTAACGCTTTGTCTTCTCGTTGGTTTTGCACTACTGATACCCGAAACCAAAGTCTCAAACTTTTCTGTGCTTATTTCAATCTGTTCTTCGCTGTTGCGTGAAACAGTAACAGAAATAACGCTGTCAATATCCGGATATTCAATTTGTTCGGCCTTCGGAAAAACACGGTTAAAAGCAGAATAGCCGCCTGCAACAGCAATCACAAGAACAAAAACAATGCAACTTATCGCTATACGCTTTTTCATAAAATCACTTCCTGTAATACACATAAACAATTCTGTTCACATTATCTATCTGCAAACAGTAGCTGATGAACTTTCTGTAAGCGTAATTGAGCTTGGCTTTAACACCTTTGATTTTAAAATCAAACTTTCTGGGCTTAACCGTATCGTAAACTTTTGTTGCACATTTACACTCGGTATTGCTCTTTACTTGAGTTGCCGCAAGGATAATCAGATTTTTATCCTTTGGCAAAGTAAGGGTATGTGCGCCGTTTGTATCAAGCTCATATTTGAAGAAGAAAAGCTGGTGCGCGTAGTTATCGCCTTTAGCAGAATGTGTGTGCGTACATTCCCAGCCGAGGACATCGGTTTTAATTTTTGCCGTGCGTTTGAGGCTGTACATATCCCAGGCAAAGGGTCTTTCCTCTATGTCGCTGACTCTGATTTTTACGGGATTGCCGTCGAGTTTCAGTGTAAACTCTTTGTCACCGTCAAGGCTTGCGCAAAGGATTGCGAGCTTGTTGCAATCGGAGTCAAGAGCAATTGTCTGCCCGTCGGCAAGCAGGCAGTTTTGCTTGCCCTTATTCACATTAAAATTCACTCCGCCGCTTGTAATTGTGTCGGGCACAAGCTCGGTCGGAATGGTATAACTCTTCCCGTATATACCGTTTGATGAGCGTGCTTTATTTGAAGAAAAAGCATTTGTGTTGCAAGGAAGTACAATAGCTTTCTGTTGCATAACGTCAGCTTTGTTTTTAGAAGGAGCGAGCGTGAGTGCAAAGCTTTTCACCTCGTACGGCTTCATATCGAAAACAAGGCAGCCGTCGGTTACTTCCGCTTCACAGATATGTTCCTCGGAAGCGTAGATTTCACGGGCTGAGGCTATACCGTCACCGAGGGTCAGTCTTACTTTGCTGTGGTGTTTATTGTTACCCTCGTTTACTCTGACTACTATTTCATTGCTGTTTTCTGCCTTTTTGATTGCACGGATAATTATTCCGTTATCGGAAACATCTGCAAAGCTGTATGTGCTGCCAAGAACACCCTCGTGCTTATCGGCAACAAAGGCGGTTAAAGGTGCGTTGAATTCACGGGCAGCAGTCTGTACCCTTGCCATATCTGTACCCTTGTGAGCACAGATTGCAAAGCCGTATCTGTTAAGGCCCAGGTCCTGCATACTCTGCATTGACTGCGGACGGGAGTTATTCATAGGTGTATGAATAACGGTAAGGCGCAGGGTATTATCGTCATATTTATCCCAGCCGTATTTGCTGTCGCTGATAACCGAAACGCCGTACTCATCGCCACTGTCGGTAATATCAGCCCATTTCTGTGCAGGTACTTCATAGATTTTTTCGTTGGCATTTTCTCGTCTGATTGCACCAAGCCCAAGGTCAAAGGTCGCTTCCTTATTTGCACAGGTAAAGCTGAATACATTTTTGCACAAGGTTCGCTGACTGTTCCAGTAAAATTCACTCTGTACTTCAACCATATCCGAGCCAGCAGAGAGAGAAATATTATTTGTAAAAACAGAATCGTCTGATTTCTGCACAACCTGAACGGTACATCTTGCAGGACCTTGCTCAATTATCCGTGAGGATACAAGCTTCGCAATTCTGTCAGGTTTTCTGTTTACATCTTTATACGTTATTTCCCAGGACGGATACAGATGCCCACCTTCGTGGTTATCAAAAACGTCAAGGGTCACAGGAGCAGACAACAGCTCTTTGCCGATTTCTTTATCATAAACAGAGGCAATATCGCCGTTTTCATTGAGTGTAACAACATATCTTTCATTTTCAAGAGAATCATCAGTTACCCTGAGTGATGTTTCAATCCTGCAGGACTCTGTGCTTTCGTTAACATCATAAACCTCAAAGGAGCAAGGGGAAAGTTTTACCGCAAAGGCAATTACCGTTTTGTTTTCTTTTTTGGCTATAATCTGTGAAGCGACCTCGTCGCCCTTTGCATTATGCACGGCAATATTTTTGAAACTGCCGTCAATTGTTGCCGTTACACACCCCGTTATTTCACATTCGATGGGGTTGTTAACAATTACGGGAATACCCTTACAGAAGGATGTGTCAAGCATAGAGCAAATTGCGCTGACACTCTTTTCGTATTCGTGTGCAAACTGATTAAGCGAAAGTCCGTAATCGTTCCACGAGCGAAGATATGCCTGCTGGATAGATGTACCGGGCAAATCGTCATGGAACTGGTGGTTGATTATTCTTTTCCACGAGGTATTCAGCTGTTTTTGTGGATATTCGGCCGTGCCGAGCCAGGCCGCTGTTACAGCAGCCCTTTCCGCCATATCGGCAAGCTCTTCACCACGTCTGTTCCAGCGCTTGCTCAATGCCCTTGAAGTGTAACCGCCCGTACTGTGGGTAGTGAGAATCAGTTCATTATTCCAGGAAGGTAATTTGTCCCTTTCCTCCTCGGTCATTTGGGTCATAATCTGCCTGAATACCTTATCTGCGGTTGAAGAGTGCACCTTTATGTCGGAGCTGTCGTTTTTCTTCATATTTCTGCAAAGGCTCCTGACTGACGGAGGGATGGGTCCGCCGCCTCTGTCACCGACACCGTGGAAAATTTCGGTGACATTCAGACCGTGAGCTTCGTTTTCTTTGAGTTTATCCTCTATAACCTTACTCTTGCGCAGATTACCGAGAACGGCAACATAGTTTTGCATTTTAACGCTTGCAAGAATATAATTGCCGTCAACGCCATACCATTTGCCGATGTCAAACGGCTGGCCGTATGCGCTGCCCCAGGCGAGTTTCTGGGTTGTAAAGCCGTAAAGATTGGAATGTTTGGCAATTGAAGGCAGAGCGTAGCCGAAACCAAAGCAATCAGGAAGGAAAACATCCTTGCTTCTCATCCCGAATTTTTCCTCGTAATAATTATTACCGAAAAGGAAGTTTCTGAAAAGAGCCTCGGGCGATGGCGCATTTACATCGCCATTTTCCCATGCCGAACCGCAGGGATACCAATTTCCCTTTGCAACATATTCCTTCAGTTTTTCAAACTGCTCGGGATAATACTCCTCCATAAGCTCATATCTGTATGCGCCCTCAAAATTAAAAACATACTCCGGATATTTTTTGAACAGTTCAAAATTCCAGCGAAGTGTATGAGGAATGTAGTTGCGAAGCGTAGTTTCAAAATCCCAGTTCCACACGGTATCAAGGTGACCCGTTGCAATTGTATGAACGTGCTTGGTTTTACTCATAGCAATAATTCCGCCTCAGATGCCGCAGTATCGGCATGCTGTCCTTTCAGCGCTTAATTCTATCTTCACATTTTATCATAAAAATTATAGATTTTCATTATCTTTTGTAAAAAAATATTCTTAAATAAAATAAATTTGTTGAAAACCCACAGCGAATATGTTAATATTTTTACAACAAATTAAGCGGGAGGACACTTTTTATGTTAAACGGATTAAAAGAATTCTTATGCAAATCCTATCCCGACGCCACAAAAGACATCGGCGATTACTCAAACAAGGAGCGTAATTTCTACCTTGCGGGTATGTTCGGCCAGAACCTTATTTATGCTATTATCGGCTCGGTGCTCCAGGTTTTCTACACAGACATCCTGTTTATTCCTACCATTGCGGTAAGTGTAATAATGGGTGTTTCACGAGTATGGGACGGTATCAACGACATCGTTATGGGTACCGTAGTTGACAAAACGCACACCCGTTGGGGCAAGTGCAGACCCTATCTCAAATTCGTACCTATTCCTATTGCAGTTACAACAATCCTGATGTTCCTGCCGATTATGAACCTTCCTGTCGGCTTGAAAATCACCTTTGTTGTATTCAGCTTCCTTTTGTGGGAAACTCTGTACACCCTCGGCGATATTCCGCTCTGGGGCGTAACCTCACTTATGACACCTGACGCAGAAAAGCGTTCAAAGCTCATTTCCGCCGCAAGAATAATTTCCAACTTCGGTAGTATTATTGTTGTCGGTTTCTATCCCATCAAGGATGCCTTTGGTGCAATCGACCTCGGTTTGTTTGAAAACACAGGCAAAGCCAACTCCGACCTTGCATATTTCTCCGAGCCTCAGGGCTATCTTCTCGCCGTTATTGCCATCGCCCTTGTCGGCGGCATACTGTTCAGACTTCCCTTTGCATTTATCCGCGAAAGAATTGCTCAGGCTCCCAAGGAAAAGGACACAGGCTTAAGAGAAAACCTCAAGCTTATGTGGGAAAACAAGCTTTTCCTGCGTGCTCTTATCTCAAATATTCTCGGCTGTACAAAAACAATTCTGCTCTCCGCAGGTATCTATTTCTGCAAATGGGTACTTGGCAACGGCGGCAGCGAAACAGAGTGGCTTATAAAGCTCGGCGGTCCGTTCCTCGTCGGTATGATAATTGCGATGAACAAGAGTACAGCCTTTGCAAAGAAATTCGGTAAGAGAAAGGTTTACCTTGTTTCCTCATACCTCAACGCCATCCCCTACATACTCATTTTCTTTATCGGTTACCAGGGCACGGCTAAGCTCGTATTCATGGGCATTATGCTCTTCATCGGCGGCTTCCTTACAGGTCTTACAACCGTTTACAACACCACAATGATTGCGGACAGCGTTGACTATATGGAACACAAGGTCGGCAAGAGAAACGACGGTGTATTCTTCTCGGGTCTGAATTTCACATCCAAGCTCACAGCTGCTATTACCGCGATTGTAACAAACCTTGTTTTCTCGCTTGTAAATTACACAGAAACAATCAACACACTTACAGAAAACATCGCTGCAGCATCTGCAAACGGTCAGGATTATGTGCTTGATTTTGCAGGCACCTACCCCGAAATCACATCCGCAATGCTTATACTCATCACATTCATTCCTGCAGCAGGTTGTATACTCCAGGCACTGCCCATTCACGGTTATTCGCTTGACGAAAAACAACACGAAAAGATTCTTGAAGAGCTCGAGGATATAAGAGCAAATCACACAAAGTAAAACTGTAACGATAAAACTCCGGGGTTTCAATGTCCCGGAGTTTTTCAATGCAATTATCAGTTGCTTTTTATATTGTTTAATGGTAAAATTATAACTGATAAATAACCGAAAGGAATTAAAAGCAATGATGGCAATAATAAACAAGATTATAACGTTAATTCTTGTACCGATTTATTTCAGCGTTATATCCCCTACCTATCCCGTAATCTTATTATTTAACCAGCCGAAGGAGCTTATTTCACTTTCGGAAAACGGTGTAGGCTCTGCCGAAGACCCCGTTTACCTGACAGCTCACCGAGGTCTTCACGCTCTTGCACCCGAAAACTCGCTCCCCTCTTTTGAAGAAGCGGTCAACAACGGCTATTACTCCGCAGAATGTGACATTCAGCTGACCAAGGACAACAAGTGGGTTGTTATTCACAACGCAGAGGTTGACGGCAGATTCTGCCAGTACGGAAAAATTAAAGACCTTACATTAGAGGAGCTTAAAACGTTCAGCTATATGTGGGGTGCAAACGTATGGAAATATAAGGACAGCCGTATTCCTACACTTGAAGAATATCTCGATGTCTTTGTCGGCACTTCTACACGTCCGCAGATTGAAATAGGCATACCGGATTTCGAATACCTTGGCGATATAGTTAAGGCTATAGAAGAAAGAGGGCTCGTAAATCAGGCTATTGTGCTCACCTATAACACAAAACAGCTTGCGGCGATACACGAGCTCAACCCCGACATTGAACTGTGGTACCTTGTTGACGAAATGACACCCGAAATTATTGCCGAAGCAAAAGCACTCGGCGATAACGTATGGCTTTCCGCAAGCTACGATAAAAACACCGAAGAAAACATAAAGCTTGCCAAGAGCGAAGGCATCAATTTTTCCCTCTTCACCGTCAATACGCTTGAAGAAGCAAAAGCCCTCTACGATATGGGCGTAAGATATATCGAAACAGATATACTTTGTAACTGACACACAAAAAAACTCCGAGGTTTACGCCTCGGAGTTTTTCACTTTGGGCTTAAGCAAAAACGAAAAAAACCACTTCCTAAGAAGTGGTTTTTCGTGGTGGAGATAAGCGGGATCGAACCGCTGACCTCTTGAATGCCATTCAAGCGCTCTCCCAGCTGAGCTATACCCCCAAGTGCTTGAATATAATAGCACACGGGGCATTGAAAAGTCAAGAGGAATGCTCAAAAAAATTATTTAATAATCAGAAAATAAGCCAACACAAGGACACCGAGGACAATTCTGTAGATGCCGAAGGCTTTGAAGTCCTTTTTCTTTATATAGCTCATAAGGAATTTTACAACGCCGAGCGAAACTGCAAAGGCTGTTACGCAACCGACAAGCAGGATTATTATTTCATCCGTTGTGAAGCCGAAGCCGAAATCGAGAAGTTTCAATGCACTCAAGCCGAACATTACGGGCACGGCGAGGAAAAACGTAAACTCTGCCGCCGCAACACGTGATACGCCTATGAGCAAGGCACCGATTATTGTTGAACCCGAGCGCGAGGTGCCGGGAATGATTGAAAGCACCTGAAAAAGACCGATTAAGAGAGCCTCTTTGTAACTTATCAGTTCAAGCCGATTTGTTTTCGGTTGTTTGTTTTTGGCCGCATTTTCGATAACTATGAACGCTATACCGTAAATAATAAGAGTCAGGGCAATTACAACGGGTGTATGCAGGCGTGATTCGATAAAATCGTCAAACAGCAATGTTACAACCGCACCCGGCACGCAGGCTATAACAACCTTTATCCACAGGGAAAATGTATCCTTTTTTATCTTCAGACCGTTGTTAATTTCAAAAGGAATCATCCGTTTGAAGAACACGCTTACGACCGCAAGAATTGCGCCGAGCTGAATTACCACGAAGAACATTTCTTTAAATTCTTCGCTCATATTCAACTGTAAGAATTCATCGACAAGCAGCATATGACCCGTACTGCTTATCGGCAGCCATTCGGTTATACCCTCGACTATACCGAGGAAAACCGCTTTGAGAATTTCGATAAAATTCATAATATATTCTCCCTTAAAAAATGCTCCTGTATCAATTCTATGAAACAGGAGCGGTTTTTATTAACTGTTAAACTGTAAATTCTGCGGTGAGGCTATTGGTTGATTTATTGTTCCAGAAACCTCTTGCGGTGACATTGAGCACATACTCACCCTCAGGAAGGTTTTCGATTTTGTAACCTGCAGTCTCGGGCATATTTTTCACGTAATACTTTGACCAGAAGCAGAGCTGACGGACTATAGCGTTGTCGCTCTTACGGCGGACGGTTACTTTATAATCGTTGACTCTGTCCTCGTCGATTTTTGCCTGAGTGAATTCGACAGTTGCGTCGCCGCTCTCGACCTTAACTTCAATTTTTGCATCGTCAGCAAAATAGGGCTTTACTGTTGTATTATAACGGGCATCAGTATAGGTGAAGGTATCGGGCTCCCACGGTGTTTCAACAAGCCATTCGTAGCCGAAAAAGCTTTCCGTGAGCACGTCGTAGGGTCTGATAAGAACTCTGCCCTTTTCGTCTGCTTCAACAAGCACAAACTGTGCAGCCTCTGGCTCGTTGGGAGGTACTGTACCGTAAATCTTATCAAACTCGTCAAGCTCAAAATACTTAAAGCTGCCTGTGCCGACGCTTGTGAAATGCTGCTGGTGGATTGAACGGGGGTCGTTGACGGGCGCGTGAGAATGACCGGAGAAATCGATAATCTGAGGATAGTTCATAAGGATATCGGTAATCTCGTCCTCGCCCCAATAAACGTTGCCGTAAACCGTACCCTGAATGTGGGGATGCTGGAAGAAGAACACCGGCTTGAAGGGGTCATCGGCCACAGCCTTGTCAAGCTCTGCCTTAATCCACGCACGCTTTTCGTCATTGAAACGGCAACCGTTGGTAGTTGTTACACTGATAAAATGGAAGCCGTTGATTATATTATGGTTGTCAGCAGGCACACCGAAGATTCTGCCGAATTTTTCGAGCGCAGCAGCCTCACCGCCCTCACAGAAAAACTCGTGGCTTGCCAGGGTAAGAATCCACTTTGTTTCGGGCTTGAGACACTCGTCGAATGCATCCTTGACATCCTGCATCTGCTCATCTCTGCCGCCATCGGCAAAGTCACCGTTGATGATTACAGCGTCAAGGTTTTTGTATTCGCAGGTATCTGCATATTTATACATAAGGTCGAGAGCCTTGCGGAAATTTTCAACTCTTGCAGGGCGCTCACGGTTTGCGTGAAGGTCGCTGGAAGCGATAAATCTTAAAACGGGTGTAAAGTTTTCCATTTTATGTAAATCCCCTTTCGGTGTGTTTATTTTCCATTTGATTTTAACACAATAAGCAGTTTATATCAACATCAATATAAAAAATTATATTAATTAATTGACACGGGAGTTTTTATGGTTGTATAATTCATATAATGACATTCTGGAAAAGAAAGGACTTACAAGAACTATGAAAAAGCTTAACCGTTCATTATCCGCATTGCTTGCAGTAGTTATGCTGCTCACCTGTTCACTTTCGTTCACAGCCAACGCTCTTACTCAGGAAGAGTGGGACGCTGCATGGGCCACAAACGAAACTGACGTAAACGCAGCAGTTATTATGATGCCCGGTTCAGACGAAACCGAAAGATATGTATCATGGTACTCCGACAGCGACACAGGCTGCGTTGTGCTCACAAATCCGCTCGGCGCAGAAATCAAATTCAACGCCACAGCAAAACCCACTCCCCAGGGCGATTACAGACTCTGCGCAGTTATTGACGGCCTTAGCCCCGAAAGCAGCTACAGCTACTACTGCAAATCGGGCGACTGGACAAGCGAAACCTACACAATCGCTGCCGATACGAATGGCTCTGCATTCACCGCTATGTATGTTACTGACGTTCACATAAACAATGGCAAGCTCGAAAACGATATCGAAGGCTCCATCCGTTACACAGGCTACAATTTTGATCTTGTAACCGAAACCGCTATTGCAAAGGCTCAAAGCAGCGGCAAAACACTCGACCTCATTATTTCTGCAGGCGATCAGGCTTCTGACGGACGCCGTGACGAATACACAGGCCTTGCCGCAAACAGATTCACCAAGAGCATTCCCTTTGCCACAAGCATAGGCAACCACGACCGCAAGAGCGTTGATTACCGCTACTTCACCTTCCAGCCCAACACAGGTGACGATATGTTCACAAAATCCTACGTTGGCACAGACTACTGGTACGTAAAGGGCGATGCACTTTTCCTTATGCTTGACAGCAACAACACAAGCATGGGCGACCACCGCAAATTTATAAAGGCTGCTATAGAAGCTAACCCCGACGTAAAATGGAGAGTAGCCGTATTCCACCACGACCTTCACGGTGGCAGAATTGAAAGCAGAGAGAGTGAAAACTCATTCCTCCGCCTTATGTGGGCACCCATTGCAGATGAATTCGGCTTTGACCTTTGCCTTCTCGGACACAGCCACTATTACACAATTTCAAACGTACTTTACAACAACAAAACAGTTTCCGCAACCGAAAACGGTGCAGTGATCACCGATGCAAAGGGTACAATATACATGGTATCCGGCTCAATCAACAACCCGAGAATCGATGCTGACGGTCTTGGCGAAAACATCGGTCACTCGGTTCTCACAGAAGAAAAAATCTACAACCTGATTGATTTCTCAAGCGACAGCATTGTAATAAATTCATACACACTTGAAAGCGATGAATGTGTCGGCACACTTACACTTACCAAAACAACCAACGAAGGCGGACACAGCTACTCCACACCTGCTGCATGGTATTACAAGCTTGTTGAATTTATCGGTGCTATTGCAAATATCATCAGCAACATCGGCAGATATTACGACAACACACAGCTTGGCTTCAAGATTTCCCTCTTTGAAGGCATACTCGGATAAGGAACATTAACCATGAAAAAGCAACTTAAATTTGACAACAACGGCAAATTCAGAATGCTTCTATTCGGTGATTTGCACGAGCCCTGTATATTCGACACCGAAAATGACAGAGCAAGGTTTCACGATATGCAGCTGCTTATGGAAACGGCTGTAAAGCAGTTAAAGCCCGACCTTTGCGTACTTATGGGTGACACATATACTGACGGCAACAGAGACCCTAAAGGCAATATCGCCCTGATCACAAAGCCGATTACCGATGCAGGTGTTCCGTTTGCCGCCGTACTGGGCAACCACGAGCATGACCTTGGCACGGAGGAAGCTATTGTAGACGCCTACGTCAGCAACCCCAACTGCCTTTGCTTCAACGATGATCCCGACATCACGGGAGATATGAATTTCAACCTCACAATTCAGGCAAGTGACAGCGACAAAACCGCCTTTAACCTGTGGTTTATCGACTCGAATAACTGCTGTGAGGACAGAAACATTTCAATTTATGACTGGGTGCACGAGGACCAGATTGCATGGTATGAGCGCAAAGCCAACGAACTAAAAGAGCAAAACGGCGGCGAAACCGTACCGTCAATTGTTTTTCAGCACACCCCCGTTTACGAGGAGCGCAACGCTTACAGATTGGCTAAACCGTGGGAGCTTTACCAGTCCGTAAAAGGTCACGGCAAACGCTCCAAAAAGCGTTATGTCGGAAACGAATGTGTAACAGACGGCTACGTTGGCGAAGACCCCTGTGCACCCGAATACAACCCCGGTCAGTTTGAAAGCTGGAAAAAGACCGGCGACGTTATAGGCGCATTTTTCGGCCACGACCACCTCAACGACTTCACCTGCGTTGTTGACGGAATTACGATGGGTCAGTGCAAAACCGCAGGTTTCCGTTGCTTTACGGACGGCGCAAGAAGCTGTGTAAGAATAGTTGATATTGACGAAAGAGACCTTACAAAGCTTGAAACCAAGGTTATTCACTACAAGGAATTCGGCCTTAAATGCACCTGCCTTGGTCCCCTGCTCCGTACTTTCAACGACAAGCAGTACATCACCTTTGTAACAACGGCACACATCGCCGCAGCCGCCGCAACGGCAGGCGCAGTTGCATTTGGAATAAAGAAATTTAAAGAGCTGAAAAAATAAAACAAAAATAAGGTCTGTACATGAGGTACAGACCTTAATTTTATTATACACGTAAATGATATCAAAAAGCCTGTGCTTCAGACTGAAGCACAGGCTTTTTTTAAGTTTTAAATCTGATTAATACTTGATGTTGGAGAATGTGCCGTTAGTAACAGCAGCACCTGTGCCATTGATTGTAACAATAACGGAAAGTGTGAGCTTAGCATCGAAAGCATAAGAGTACTTGATGTTTGTGATCTTACCGTCAACAACCTTAACCTCTACATTGATGCTCTTGTAGTTGACTGTTGTGCTCTTGACCTTGATAGCTGTTGTGAACTCTGCAATACCGTCAACAACTTCTTCGTGTGTGATGAAGTCATTTGTAAATCTTGCAAAGGGAGTAGCAGCTGTCTTCTTGGGGTCTGTTGCGTTTGCGAGTGTGAACTTGTAAACGCCGTCCTTAGCGGAGAAAGAGCTGACATCGCTCTCCGTGAGAGATGTAGCCATAATTCTGTAATCGCCCTTTACGTCATCCTTGGGAACGTTACCTGTTGTTGTGCCTATACCGAGGAAATCGCCGACAACTGTATCAAGGCTGGAGTTTTTATCGATAGCCTTGATGATGCCGTTGAGAGTATCAGTTGCACCGCCGACATCGATGGGGCTTGTGTACTTGCAGTTTCTGTCAACTGCGTAGGAACCGTTCTTTGCGATCTTTGCTGTTTCAGCGTTGAGGAATGCTACAAAGTCTGCCTTGGACATATCACCTACAGGAGCAGCTTCTGTAGCTTCTTCTGTAGCTTCTTCGGAAGCAGCCTCTGTGGACTCTACTTCGGAAGCAGCTTCTGTGGATTCTGCCTCTGTGGACTCAGCCTCGGAGGGAGCTTCTGTAGCGTCAACAGCTTCTGTGGAATCAGCTACGGGAGCTTCTGTTGTTGTTTCGGGCTCGTCATTACCGCCGCAAGCAGCGAGTGTAAATATCATTGTGAGAGCCATAAGGAGAGCTAAAAGCTTTTTCATGGTGGAAATTCCTTTCGTTGGATAAGTTTTTGGTTATCTTAATCGGTTTCGCACCCGACTAAAGTACAAATTAATATGCGAAGTTTGCAAACTTAGCTGTTGTATAGATAACACCGGAGCCCTGCTTGATTGTGAGGACATAGTTAACCTTGTCGAGAACTGTGTCAATCTTGATTGTGTAATCAAGTGCGCTGAAGGACTTATCTGCAACAGCAATCTTAGCCTTGATTGTAGCTGTTGTTACCTTACAGGTGATTGTTTCTGCAGATGCACCCTCGGAAGCAAGACCCTCGTGCATTTCGTTGATGTCCTTATAGTCGTTTGTGTACTTATTGAGAGCGCTCTTACCCTTGAGGGGGTTTGTTTCGTTCTTAACTGTGATTTCTACTTCGTAATACTTGCCGTCAGCGGAAAGCTTGCATGTAGCTGCTGTAACGTCTGCTGCGGAGAGTGTGCTCTTAACGATTTCGTCTGTTGCCTTACCCTTTGTTGCGGTAACTGTCTCTGTACCTTCACCAAGGAAGCTGCCGACAGCATCACGAACCATACCGAGCTTACCGATAGCACCCATTTCAAGGTTCTGGAGCTCTGTTGTAACAGTCTTGCTGAAGCCGGGCTTTGCGGACTTTGCGTATGCTGTAGCCTCGTTGTAAAGAGCAACGATATCAGCCTTAGCTGTGGGAGCAACAACTTCTTCTGCCTCTGTGGACTCTGCTTCGGAAGCAGCTTCTGTGGATTCAACTTCGGAAGCAGCCTCTGTGGACTCTACTTCGGAAGCAGCTTCTGTGGATTCAACTTCTGACGGAGCTTCTGTTGCATCAACTGCCTCTGTGGACTCAGCTACAGGAGCCTGAGTTGTGGTTTCGGGTTCGTCATTGCCGCCGCAAGCTGCAAATGTGAGAACCATGATTGCTGCCATGAGCAGTGCGAGAACTGAGGTGAGTACTTTTTTCATTGGAATATCCCTCTCATTTCAAAATTTTGTGGACCTGTATTAGGCCTCTTCGTACACTATACCAAAAAACACACATATTAGTCAATAATAAAAAGATAACAAATTCGTAAATTTTTGCTTTACTTCAGAAAAGCACATACTGCAATGGGTAAAAACACTGCAGGCAGGCTGTTCATAACCTTTATGTTGGTAATTTTGAGCATATTCAGACCTATGGCGATAATAAGCAGAGAACCTACACATGTCATATGGGCAACGGTATAATCGTTGAGCAAGGGTGCTATAATTCCGGAAAGCATCGTTATCGTACCCTGATACAGAAAAATAGGTACAGCACTTGCAAGCACACCCCACCCAAGGGTGGAAGCCATAACAATTGAGGTTACGCCGTCGATTACGGATTTTGTAATCAGAGTTTCGTGGTCACCTGAAATACCGCTGTCAAGCGAGCCGACTATCGCCATTGCACCGATACAGAAAAGCAGGGTTGCAGCAACGAAACCCTCGGCAAACTGTGCCTTTTCCCCGGGCTTGGTAAGCTTCTTTTCAATTTTTGAAGCAACATTGTTTATACGCTTATCAAGGTCAAGCCAACTACCGATTATTGTGCCCACCGCCATTGAAATAACGGCGACAAGTGCGTTTGTGCCCTCAAGCGCGCCGTCAATACCAATAAACAACACACATAGGCCCATAGCCTTCATAACTGCATCGGACACTCTTTCGGGCAGACCTTTTTTGAGCAACAGACCAATTCCACCGCCCACAACAACAAGGGCAACATTCACAAAGCTACCCGTAAGTGCAAGTATTTTTTCCACAAATAACATCTCCAAACAAAAACTTCAAATGATTATAGCACTTAAAGCAAGAACTTTCAACCGTCAAATTCATAAAATGCGGTATAAGACTTTTTAAAGGAGGTTATATCCGATGTTTGTAACAAAAGAATACAACCGCGACAAGGCACTTGCCTACGCAAAGCGCTGGGCACTTGACCGCAATCCGCTTTTTTTCAGTTTTAACGGCATAGGCGGCGACTGCACAAATTTTGTTTCGCAGTGCATATTCGCAGGCGGCTGTGTTATGAACTACACGCCAACCTACGGCTGGTATTACATTTCATCGAACGACCGCACCCCCTCGTGGAGCGGAGTACAGTTTTTTTACGATTTTATGGTTAACAACAATGAACAGGGTCCGTTTGCAACAGAAGTGACAGCAGACAGAATCGAAAAAGGCGATGTTATTCAACTGGGGAATGAAGAAGGGCTGTTTTACCACACGGTCATCGTAATCGACAAACAGGACAATGAAATATATATCGCCTCACATTCGGATGACTATTACAACCGCAAGCTGAGCAGCTACGATTACGCCTACATCCGCTACCTGCACATTGAGGGGATACGCTTTGAAATCCAGGGCAGAGATACCTGCTTTGAAACGCTGATTTCGGGCGGAGTTGAGCCATTTGAAGAGGAAGAATAAAACAATGATTAATTTTTAGTTAAATTATAATAAAAGTCTTGAAAAATAAAAAATAATATTATAAAATATAACTATTAATATCCAAAAACAAGGAAAGCGGTTTTTAACTATGACAGAAAAAATACTGACAACCAAGGAACGCATATCGTTCACCGTTGCCGCATTCGGCAGAAGCGGCATCTACACGATTATGTCAATGTTTCTGCTGAGATTTTACACAGACGCCGCCGGCATCGACCCCATCGTTGCCGGTTACATAATACTCGGCGGCAGAATATTCGACGCAGCCAACGACCCTCTTATGGGCTATATCGTTGACCACACGAAATCCAAGTGGGGTAAGATGCGTCCTTACCTGCTGTTTTCCCCTCTGCCCATAGGCATTGCCACCGTTCTGCTTTTCTTCACGCCCTCGTTCCAGTCAATGGGCGCAAAGATTGCTTACGCGGCAGTAACCTACATACTCTGGGGCATCTGCTTTACTATTCAGGACGTTCCGTTCTGGGGCTTGAGTTCCGTTATCACACCGCTCGAAAGCGAAAGAACATCTTTCATTTCAACAGCACGCCTTGGCAGTACGGCAGGCGGAATTATTCCGACCGTGCTCATACCGCTGTTTATTGCAGACAACGCAATGGGTCTCAAAAAAGGCTTCTTTGTATCGGCAATTATCTTTGCCGTTCTCGGCACCGTGCTTTCAAGCCTCGCCTTCTTCAACACCAAAGAAAGAGTTGAACAGACAAAAGAAAGCCTGCCGCTCAAGACCACGGTTAAAGCGGTTGCGAGCAACAAGGTGCTTATAATCGTCATTCTTTCGACAGTCCTTGGCTCGACCACTGTAATGGCCAATGTTTCGGCAAGCTATGTTTACAATTATCTTGTTGAGGACAGCGGAATCATTCCGCAGGGAATACTGCTCACGGCTATGACCGTTGCAATAGGTGTAGGTATGGTACCCGCTATGGTGCTTCTGCCCTTCCTGCGCAAGAGATTTTCGCTCAAGGCAATTTATATCGGCGCATCGGTTTTCGGCGTAATATCCCACCTTGCGCTTTGGTTTATAGGCTATTCCAACATTTATGTACTGCTTATCTGCTTTATTTTCATGGGCATACCGCTCGGCATTTACAACGTTATCACCTACGCGCTTATTGCAGACAGTGCAGATTACGCACGCTGGAAGAGCGGTGTTCACATTGAGGGCGTGTGCTTTGCGTTCCAGACTTTCTTAAGCAAGGTTTCCGCAGGTATTGCAACTTTTGCAACAAGCGTTGTGCTCAAAGTCAGCCACTTTGTTCAGCCCATCAACGATGTTATCCAACCGCAGAGCGAAACCACAAAAGACGGACTGTTCTTTATGATTACTCTCCTGCCCGTTATTGGCTTTGCGCTCGCAATAATCCCGATGATATTCAACGACTACACAGGCAAGAGAAAAGAAAAGATACAGGCAGAGCTCGCAGAAAAGTAACAAGTCAGAGACCGAGTTTTATTTCAAGCTCGATAAGCTCTTTTAAAAACTCACTTGTTTTCTTAAGATATTCCGCCGTTTCGTTATCTTTGAGCAGATATTTACCTGCCCTTCTGACCGCTCTTAAAAAGCGACGGTTGAGCCTGACTCTTTCGCTTGCAAGCGGACAGGCATGTGAAGCCCTGGGGTCATAGATGACACGGATTTTTTCTTCACCATCCTCATTTACAACAAGAGGAAACAGCGGATAGATACGGCAGGCAAGCGGTCTGTGCTCTCTTGAACATCTGCCGTTACACTTTACAAGCGGCACTTCACCGTCGATAACCTCAAATCCATCTAACGAAGAAAAGATTTCCTTTTCAAAGGGAAAAAGCTCCATACTGTCGCCTGTTTTATCCGTACAGCAAACAGCACCGCAGGCAAGACCGCAATCGGCGTTGCCAAGCGGGGTTGCCTTTTCGAGAAGTGCATAAGCCTCTCTCAAAGATTTATTTTCAATTTTCAACTTAAATCACACCTTTCACCTACATATTAAATTAAGTGATTTCCACTTGTCAATAAAAATCTAAAAACGCAAGGAGAATAAAATGAACACTATCAAACTGCGCACAACGCTCAACCGCTTCTGCAGTTTTTACGCAAAGGACGATGCAGCAATTCCGCAGCAGCTCTTTAGCGCAAAGGCTGAAGTGCCTGACCTTTCGGGCATACGTTATCCCCTGCCCTCCAGAAAAAAGGACTACACCTGCTCGGCAGTAAGTGCTGACGGCGTGCTCTGGCTCGGCTCTGAGGGCGGCGTCACCCGTTGGGATGCCGAAGCGGAGGATGATGACGATAAGGCTATGCATTTTACCGCTAACCGCTATCTTTTCGACAACAAGGTTGTTTCAATGATACCCGACGGCGACAAAGGTGTTTGGGTACAAACTGAAACAGGTGTTACACATATTGAAATGAAGCCGCTCTCCACAAGAGAAAAGGCCGAAATGCTGCTTGACGAATCGCTGAAAATAGTCAACAGAAGAGGTATGATGAGCCAGAAACGCCTTGCCGTTGCCCGTGACTTTTCTTCAAAGGTGCCCTACGGCCATTCGGACAACGACGGCGGCTTCTCATCGTGGTTTTCTGTCGGTACGCTTTTCCGTTTTGCAACTCTCAGAAGAGAGCTCGGCGATGAAGCGCCCGAAACGGTAGCCGCAAAGGAGCTTGCAATCAGAACCTGCGAAACCTGCCTTCTCCACCTTTATGTTTCAAAGAGAGGCAACGGCTTCGTTGCACGAAGCTACCTTGCACCAGACGAGCCTATTCCGGATGACGGTCTTTTCTACCGTATCCAGGGCGACAAGGCTGTAGGCGTAGAAACAACAGACACAGTTAAAAAAGGCATTTTCGGTCTTGAAATTGACGCAAGCGCACCCATTCCCGAAAGACTTCGCCGCTGCTTTACAGAGCACGGCTACACAGAAGATGGTCTTGTTTATAAGGGTGACACAAGCAGTGACGAAATCACCGCACACTTTTTGAATATGCTCTTCTCGCATATGTTCCTTCAGGATGTTGACCCCGATCTTGACGAGCTTATCAAGCAGTCGGCAAAGAACCTTATGAGCCACATTGTCGACAACGGCTACCAGCTTATGGAGTGTAACGGCAAGCCGACAACCTGGGCAAAGTGGAACCTTGATTACTTCAACTCCTTTATGGGCTGGACAGACGCCTGCCTCAACTCCGCAGAGCTTCTCGCCTACCTTAAGGTAACAGAGTACATCACAGGCGAGCAGAGATGGACAGACGAATACAACAAGCTCCTTGATATGGGCTATGCTGACCTTACTCTCAAACACTACAACAGAGCATATCAGACCTCTCTGGTCGAGGGCAATGATATTGCCGCAGAGCTTATGTACGGCGACAATATGCTTGCTGTTTCCTCATTCTGGATGCTTTCAATCCTTGAAAAAGATGAAAAGCTCCTTGATATTTACACACGTGCTTTCGACACATGGAGAGGTACTGTCTGCCGCGAAAACAACCCCGGTTACGAATATCCGTTTGCACTCAGCGTAGGCTGCGATGGTCTTGATCTTGAGCAGAACGCAAAATGGTTTGAGCGCTTCAACGTCAGCCGTCTTGCCGCAGGCGTTTCAATGGAAACAAGATTTGACGTTGCCAAGAAGCACCGCTGGAATTACGATTACATAGAAACATCGTTCAAGCTTCAGCCTGACGAGCACTTCATTGCAAAGTATGACCGCAACCCGTGGGAATACAAAAACGAGGATTCAGGCGGAATGTACGTTGTTGAAAGCTGTTATGTTTACACCTTTGCTTACTGGATTGGTAAGTATTACGGATTTATTGAGGACTAAGGAGGAAATGAAAAATGCCTAAACATACAATTCATCTTATCGGCAATGCTCACCTTGACCCCATCTGGCTGTGGCGCTGGCAGGAGGGCTGCAACGAAGTAATGCAGACTTTCCGCAGTGCACTTGACAGACTTAAGGAATATGATGATTTTGTTTTCACCTGCTCCTCCGCCGCTTATTATCGCTGGGTTGAAGAAATTGACCCCGAGATGTTTGCGGAAATTCAGGAAATGGTAAAAAAAGAACGCTGGTTTATTGTAAACGGCTGGTGGGTACAGCCCGACTGCAACATGCCCAGCGGTGAAAGCTTTGCAAGACAGGCTCTTTACAGTCAGCTTTATTACTACGAAAAGTTCGGCAAAATCTGCAAAACAGGCTACAACGTTGACTCCTTCGGTCACAACCTTATGCTTCCCCAGCTGCTCAGACAGGGCGGTATGAGTGCATATGTTATGATGCGTCCCGGCAAGCACGAAAACGCTGAAATTCCTGAAAACATGTTCTGGTGGGAGAGCCCCGACGGAAGCCGCGTACTCACCTACCACATTCCCGAGGGCTACGGTCACAGCGGCCCCGAGCACCTTGAAAAGAAGATTGCAGAATATTCCGAGCGTGCAAATGAAAGCGGCCACGGTATGATGCTCTTCTACGGTATCGGCAACCACGGCGGCGGTCCGACAAGAGGCGACATCGAATATCTTCAGAACAAGATGGAAGAAGACGGATTCTGCGAGCTTGAATTCTCCACACCCGATGAATTCTTCCAGCAGATGCTTATTACTCCGCTTGATATTCCCGTATGGACAGACGACCTTCAGCACCACGCAAGCGGCTGTTATTCCGCAACATCTATGGTAAAGCAGCTCAACAGAAAGGCTGAAAACCGCCTTGCAGCAGCAGAAAAATTCAACACCGTTGCTTCAAAGGTTGCAGGTGCAACGCCCGCAACAAAGGAGTTTGCCGAAGCCTGGCGCAAAGTCTGCTTCAACCAGTTCCACGACATACTCTGCGGTTGCTCCATTATGGAGGCTTACGAAGACGTAAACGAGAGTTCAGGCTATGCACTTGATGTTGCATCCAAGATTTACAACACCGCTCTTATTAAAATTGCAAGACAGATTGATACATGGGTTGAGGGCGTTTCTGACCCCGTGAGCACAGAGGTACGCAACCTCGGCGCACGTGCTGATTTCCCCCGCCCGATTGTAGTATTCAATCCTCACTCCTTTGAGGTTGAAATGCCGATAAGAGTTTACCACCTTTCCGAAAGAGTTACAGACAGCGAGGGTAACGACGTTCTCTTCCAGAATGTCCGTTCCTCACGTTCCAACGACAGCCACCTTGACACGCTGTTTATGGCTAAGGTACCTGCACTCGGATACGCAACCTACTGGCTGTATTTTGAAAGCGACGATGAGCCCGAGCAGGAAACCAAGCTCACCTGCGGTGACGGCGACGTTATCTTTATGGAAAATGAGCTTGTCAGAGTTGAGTTTGACAAGGCTGTCGGCGGTATTTCAAAATTCATCGACAAGACAAGCGGTAACGATTTTGCCGCAAACGCTCCCCTTGCAGTACCAACTGTTATTGACGACCACAAGACGGATACATGGGCACACAACGTATTCAAGTTCCACGATATCAAGGGCACTATGAACGTCAGCAGCATCGAACTTGTTGAAAAAGGTCCGGTTCGTGCGAGCGTGAGAATCAAATACACATTCAACGCCTCCACTCTTACACAGGAATTCTGCCTGACTGAGGGCAAGAAGACACTCCGTGTAAAATGCAAGGCAAACTGGAGCGAGCAGTTCACAATGCTTAAAATCCCGTTTGACATCGGCGGTACAGATGAGATTTCAACCTACGAAATCCCCTGCGGCTTTATCAAGCGCCCCTGCAACGGCGAGGAAGAGCCTACACAGCAGTGGGCTGACATCACTTCAACCGTCAACGGTAAAAGAGTCGGTCTTGCAGTTATCAACGACAGCAAGTACAGCTACGACTGCCCCGGTACAACATTGCGTCTGACAGCTATAAGAAACGTAATTTTCGCTGACCACTACTCACCCAGACCCGCAGCAGACTTCAACTTTACCGATGAAGGCATGCAGAGATTTGAATACGCAATCTTCCCCCACGAGGGCGAGGTTGAAGAAACAGAAATTATGAATCTTGCTGCCAAGTTTAACTGCCGTCCTGTTGCAATAGCTGAAGGCTATCACAAGGGCAAGGGCAGACCGCAGAAGGCAAGCTTCCTTGAAATCAGTGCAGACAACATTATTGCAACCGCATTCAAATTCAGCGAGGATGGCTCAGGTGCAGCAATTCTCCGTTGCTTTGAGGCAAAGGGCAAGAAGACAAGAACAAACATCTTCTGCGATATGTTTGATGCTGCATTCAAGGTTGATTTCCTGCCGCACGAGATAAAGACCTTCCGTATCAACACAGACGGCAAGGTTGAAGAAGTAAACTTCCTTGAAGGAATTGTACAGTAATGAAAATTTACACAAGCGAAAGAATGAAGCGCATTGAGGCGGCGGCAAATGAAAAAGGCCTGAGCTATCTTGAAATGATGGAAAGAGCCGGCACTGCCTGTGCCGATGCGATTTATAAGAAGTTCAAGTGTGAGGGCAAAAAAATCGCCGTGGTATGCGGCAAGGGTAAAAACGGCGGCGACGGCTTTGTCGTTGCACGCAGGCTCAGAGAGCTCGGCTGTGAAATGGTAAGTGTTATCCTCGTCGGCGGTATTCCGTCGGCAGAGGATTCCCTTACAATGTTCAGCAAAATGCCAAACATACCAGTTTTTGTCGGCGAGCAGCCCGAAGCAAAAAGCCGCATTGACGGTGCAGACATAATTGTTGATGCCGTTTTCGGATTTGGTTTCAAGGGCGAGCCTGATGAGGCTACTGCGGAAATTTTCCGTTCAATTAATAAATCTTCCGCTGTGGTTGCTTCAATTGACCTGCCAAGCGGTGCGGAATGCGATACTGCAAAGGTTTGTGAAAATTGTATCAAGGCCGACCTTACGCTTGCGATTAGTTGCAGAAAGCCAGCCCACGTGCTGACACCTGCAAAACATTATTGTGGCAAAGTAGCCGTGGTTGATATCGGCCTTGACAATGAGGCGGTTGCCGAAGAGTTTTTCACTTTTACGGACAAACCCATGCCCATACTTCCTGCAAGAAAATCAGATGCTCACAAGGGTGATTTCGGAAAAGTTCTGAGCATCTGCGGCAGCATGAAATACCCCGGTGCGGCTGTACTTGCGGCAACAGGTGCTGTCAGAATCGGCGCAGGGCTTGTTTTTGCCGCATTCCCGGAAAAGGCATACCCTGCTATAACCTCAAAACTGACAGAGCCCATTATGCTTCCCCTGCCCTGCTGTGAGGACGGTTTCCTGGCCCGCGGTGCTCTTGAAAGATTACTGCCCGAAATTGAAAAAGCGGATACGGTGCTTATCGGCTGCGGTCTTGGGCAGACACTTGGCACGGCAAGCGTGTTTGAAGAAGCACTTGCCGCCTGCAAGAATAACGTTGTAATTGATGCTGACGGAATAAATCTTCTGAGCTTGAATATAAATATTCCGGAAGCAATCAAGGGACACACGGTCATAACACCTCACCCCGGCGAAATGGCAAGGCTTGTAGGCCTTACCGCTCAGCAGGTCAACAGCAACAGGCTTGCGCTGACAAAGGCAGTTGCAAGGGAATACGGCATTGTTGTTGTACTCAAGGGCGCAAACACGGTGGTATCCGACGGCGAGAGAACTTATATCAACCGCACAGGCAACCCCGGAATGGCAAGAGGCGGCTGCGGCGACCTGCTTGCAGGTATGACGGCAGGCTTGCTTGCACAGGGCTTTGAGCCGTTTGAGGCAGCTGTTGCGGCAGTTTATCTGCACGGAAAAGCCGGTGACGAAGCTGCAAAGAAGCTCTCCGTTCACGGTATGACCCCGTCGGATATGGCGGTAATTCTTCCCGGACTGCTTCCAGATTATGAGCAGTAAGGTGATATAATTTGAAAAGGCTTTTGTCCGTTATCCTCATTCTTGTTTTTGTTTTTTACGGTTGCACAGTTCAACCCGAAGAAATTAAAATAAACCGATGCTTTACGGCAAAGGCAGAAATACAGTATCAATCAACAGCGTTTACAGCCGATTTCACGAGTGATGAAAGCGGCTGCAGCGCTGTTTTTTCTTACCCCGAAGATATTTCGGGGCTGAAAATAGAATACACCGGTACGGGCTATACATATACTCTCGGCGATTTGCGCTTTACTTCGGAAATAAAAAATGAAAACGAACAGTTTCTGAAAATATTTTTTGAGGCTGTCCGTGACCCGGATACGGTAATAGCCGGAAACGAAACGGGATATACCGCCACGGGAACAATTGCGGCAGGCTCTTATTATTTAAACATTAATAAAGAACAGTTCACTCCCGTATATTTTGAGGCTGAAGAAATCGGGCTTACAATAAGTTTCGTTTGATATGCTTTCGTTGTTTGCAAAAGTATTAAACAAGCATAATATAAATTGAACGCAAAAAACTGCTCCCCGATGTTTAATTGCGTTGCCAAACGGCAAAAATAACTGTAACAGGTTAAACATAGGAGAGTGACTTACATTATGAATGTTAAGCGAGGAGAAATCTATTACGCTGATTTAAGTCCCGTTGTGGGCTCCGAACAGGGCGGTATAAGACCCGTGCTTATTGTGCAGAACGACGTTGGTAACAAATACAGCCCGACGGTTATAGCCGCCGCAATAACCAGCCAGAAATACAAAACGGGCTTACCCACACACATAAGGGTAAACGCTGACGGTTGCGGACTTGCAAAGGATTCAATCGTACTGCTCGAACAGGTGCGCACAATTGACAAGCGCAGGCTCAAAGAAAAAATGGGCAACCTCGGAGAAAGTGATATGGGTAGGATTGACAGAGCGTTAAGTGTCAGTTTCGGTCTTGATTCGGGTGCCTTTACAGTTTAAGTACATTAATAAAATTCTTAAAAAGAAACAAAACTTTCCCGGCTGAAAAAAATTCGGCCGGTTTTTAAATATATTTTACATTAGGTATTGAAATGTGAGTAATTTTAGTGTAAAATGTACAAGAAATCTCAAAAAAGCGCATTTTTTTGAAACAAATTTGGAGGTTTTGTATGAATTATACACTTACAGCGGCTCAAGCAAAATCGCTCATCGAAACTAAACTTTCTCACAACCTCGGTGTTACACCCGAGGAAGCAAGCTATGAGCACTACTACAAAGCAGTCGCTATGATTATCAGAGATATGCTCCAGACAGGCAGAAGAGAATTCAAGAAAGAAGCATGCGAGGCAGACACAAAAAACGTTTACTATCTTTCAATGGAATTCCTTATGGGTCGTTCTCTCAAGAACAACCTTTTCAACCTCAACCTTACTTCTACTGTCGAAAAGGCACTTTCCTCTTTTGGTATAAAGCTCGAAAAGCTCTACGATTGCGAGCCCGACGCAGGTCTTGGCAACGGCGGTCTTGGCAGACTTGCCGCCTGCTATCTTGACGGTCTTGCAACACAAGGCTATAACGGTATGGGCTACTCCATCCTCTATGAGTTCGGTATTTTCAAGCAGAAAATCATTGACGGCTGGCAGACTGAGCTGCCTGATTTCTGGCTTCCCGGCGGAAGCGCATGGCTTCTTGAACGCCCGCAGAACGCACAGGAGGTCCGTTTCGAGGGTTGGGTAGAAGATTACTGGGACACACACTACCACCACGTAGAGCTCAAGGATTACACACCTATCAAGGCTGTTCCCTACGACCTTTTCGTTCCCGGCAAGGACGGCAAGGCAATCAGCGTGCTTCGTCTGTGGTCCGCAAAGGCACCGGGTCTTGATATGGAAAACTTCAACCAGGGTAACTATCTCAAGGCTGTTGAGCAGAACGCCATGGCAGAGGTTATCAGCAAGGTGCTCTATCCCTCTGACAACCACCCCGAGGGCAAGAGCCTTCGCCTCAAGCAGCAGTATTTCCTCGTTTCTGCTTCAATTCAGGATATTGTAAGCCGTCACCTGCGCCGTTTCGGTACAATCGAAAACTTCGCAGAGAAGAACGCAGTTCACATCAACGACACACATCCCACGCTCGCTATCCCCGAGCTGATGAGAATATTCCTTGACGAATGCGGCTACGGCTGGGACGATGCGTGGAGAATAGTCAGCCAGACCTGTGCCTACACAAACCACACGGTCATGAAGGAAGCTCTTGAATGCTGGGGCGAAGACCTGTTCAAGCGTCTGCTTCCCAGAATTTACCAGATCACAAAGGAAATCGACAACCGTTTCCGCGCTTACGTTTGGGAATCAACTTACGATGCCGATTATGTTGAGCGCACAGCTGTTATTTCGGGCGGTTCTGTCAGAATGGCTAACCTCTGTGTTGCCGCAGGTCACCATGTAAACGGTGTTTCCGCTCTGCACAGCCAGATTCTCAAAGATACCGTATTCAACGATTACTACAGACTGATGCCCGAAAAGTTCACTAACGTAACAAACGGTATTGCACACCGCCGTTGGCTCAACCAGTCCAATCCCGCACTTACCGAGTACCTCACCTCTCTTATCGGTGACGGCTTTACTTATAACGCCGCCGAACTTCTCAAGCTCAGAGATTATAAGAACAACAAGGAGGTACTCGAAAAGCTGGAGGGTATCAAGCTTGCTAACAAGCAGCGCTTTGCAAAGTATATCAAGCAGAAGCAGGGCGTTGACATTGACCCGAACTCCATTTTCGACGTTCAGGTAAAGCGCCTTCACGAATATAAGCGCCAGCACCTCAACGCACTGCACATAGTTTCCAAGTACCTTGCAATCAAGGAAAATCCCGACGGCGATTTCATTCCCCACACATATATTTTCGCTGCAAAAGCTGCTTCAGGCTACGTTGTAGCAAAGAGAATTATCAACTTCATCTGCGAGCTCGGCAGACTTATTGACGCTGACCCCGATGTAAGAGGCAGACTCAAGGTTGTATTTGTTGAAGATTACAATGTTTCCGTTGCCGAGATGCTTATGCCTGCAGCTGATATCAGCGAACAGATTTCCCTTGCAGGTACTGAGGCAAGCGGCACAGGCAATATGAAGCTCATGCTCAACGGCGCAATCACACTCGGTACTATGGACGGCGCAAACATCGAGATTCACGAGGCTGTCGGCGAAGACAACATCATCATCTTCGGTATGAAAACGCCCGAGGTAAACGCGCTCAAGCCCAACTACAATCCCCGTACTTATTATGAAAACAACTCCGAGATACACAAGGTTGTTGATTTCATAAACAAGGGTATCAACGGCAAGGCATTCCCCGACGTAAGCTCTTCAATTATCTACCACGACCCGTATATGGTGCTTGCTGATTTTGCAGACTACCGCAAGGCTCAGCAGAAAATCGACGAGCTGTGGAAGAACCGAGAAACATGGAACAGAATGTCGCTGATGAACATTTCGGGTGCAGGTGTATTTGCGGCCGACAGAGCTATCAACGAATACGCTGCAAACATCTGGAACACCGCTCCCGCAGTAAAGCCTGCGGCAAAAGCAGAAAAGAAAACCGCAAAAAAGTCTGATGCAAAAGCTGAACCCAAGACAGCAAAGAAGCCTGCGGCAAAAAAGTCTGCAACAAAAAGCAAATAATTCTTGACAAACCTATTATAAAAGCCTAAAATTTAATAGTAATCTCTCAAAAAAGGAGGCAAACTGTTTTGGACAGTAAAGACAGCATACCTTTATGTTGCTTAAGTTTTAAAACAAAACAGCAGTCGCTGAACTGTGAAAACGGCAGCTGTCAGCCTCCGTGTGTACTAAAGCACTTCGAGAGCTGATTGGCTTACTTCGCCCTTTCCGCACAGCACGGCTGCGGAAAGGGTGTTTTTTTATGGATGAAATGAATTTTGATATGCTCAACGAGTTGCTCGCCGCAGGCAAATTCGGCACGCTCAAATCAGAGCTCAACGAACTCAACGAAGTTGATATCGCTGAATTCTTCGGCAGCCTTGAACCTAAGCAGCAGCTTCTCGTTTTCCGTATTCTCTCAAAGGATATGTCGGCAGAGGTTTTCGCTTACCTCGAGCCCGACGACCAGATAAATATCGTTAACCTTATCACCGACCGAGAGCTGAGTGAACTTGTTGACGAGCTTTTCCTTGACGATACGGTGGACTTTCTTGAGGAAGTTCCTGCCAACGTTGTAACCCGTGTTTTAAAGGCGGCAGACAAGGAAACAAGACAGCTTATCAACCGCTTTTTAAGTTACCCCGAAAACAGCGCCGGCAGTATTATGACCATAGAAATGGTGCAGCTGCACGACTATCTGACGGTTGAGGAAGCAATTGAAAATATACGCCGCACAGGTATCGACAAAGAAACAATTTATACCTGTTACTGCATTGACAAGGCACGCCACCTTGTCGGTACAATTGACCTGAGTGAGCTTATATTTAACGACGGTAACACTCTTCTGAGCGATATCATGGAAGAGGATGCCTCACTTATCAGCGTCAACACACACGATGACCAGGAATATGTTGCAGATATCGTAACAAAATACGACCTACTGAGCGTACCCGTAACAGATAAAGAAAACCGACTTGTTGGTATCGTCACCATCGACGACGTTATTGACGTTATTGAAGAAGAGGTCACGGAAGACTTTGAAAAGATGGCGGCTATGACACCATCAGACGATGAATACCTGAAAACAGGTGTTTTCAAGCTTGCCAAAAACAGAATTCTGTGGCTGCTCATTCTTATGATTTCCGGTACATTTACGGGCAAAATTATTGAGGGCTACGAAACCCTGCTCGCAGGCTTTGTTGCCCTGACAGCTTCGATGCCTATGCTCATGGGTACGGGCGGTAACGCAGGCAGACAGGCTTCAACCCTTATCATACGCGGTCTTGCTGTTGGCGAAATCGAAATTAAAGACTACTTTAAAATTGTAATGAAGGAGCTTCGTGTTGCTGCAGTCTGCGGTGTTGTACTGGGTGCAGCAAATATCTTAAGAATGTACCTTTTCAGCGATGGTACATTGGAGGTTTTCCTCGTTGTTTCACTCGCAATGTTTATAGCAATTGTCGTTGCAAAGCTCATCGGCTGCTCGCTTCCCATTTTCGCAAAAATTGTAAAGCTTGACCCTGCACTTATGGCAGGTCCTATGATTGCAACACTTGTTGATATCGTTACGCTTGTAATCTACTTTGCACTTGCAAAGGTATTTTTACTGTAAGGATTTTCCCCATGCACTATATCCCCTACAACTCACGGCTTCAATTTCATAAAAACAAATTCGGTGCAATTCATTCGGACTGCACCGTTTGTTTGCGTGTGATACTTCCACGTGAAATGCGTTGCAGTGCAGTAAGGCTATGCATAAAAAAAGACGGCGAAAACGAAGTAAAGTATTCCTTTGACTGGGACTGTATGGAGGGCCTTGGCGAGGAGTGGTGGAGAATTGATTTCACGCCGCACTCACCGGGACTTTACTGGTACCACTTTGAGTACGACATTCCTTTCGGAAGCGGTAAAATTTACCATAGGGGCAACGGAATAGGCGCACTCTGCACAGAAGGCAGGGACTGGCAGCTTACCGTATATGATAAGAATTTCACAACACCCGACCAATTCAAGGGCGGAATAATATACCAGATTTTTCCCGACCGATTCAACAAGGCAGATATTAAACACAAAAACATACCTGAAGACAGAGAAATCCGCACCAATTGGGGAGCCTTACCCCGTTGGGAGCCGAACAAAAACGGCAAGGTTACCAACAGCGATTATTTCTGCGGTAACCTTAAAGGAATTGAAGAAAAGCTTGACTATATAGCCTCGCTTGGCGTTACCTGCATATATTTAAACCCGATTTTCGAGGCACATTCAAATCACCGTTATAACACGGCAGACTACACAAAAATTGACCCTCTGCTGGGCTCTGAGCAGGATTTTGCAAACCTTTGCAAAGCTGCAAAGAAAAAAGGGATAGACATTATTCTTGACGGCGTGTTCAACCACACAGGCTCGGACAGCGTTTATTTCAATAAATCAAACCGTTATGACAGCGTTGGCGCATACAATTCGCAACAGTCGCCGTATTATTCGTGGTATTCCTTCCGAAAGTGGCCTGACGATTATGACAGCTGGTGGGATTTTGACACCCTGCCAAACACCAACGAAGCAAATGAAAACTTCCGCAGCTTCCTTTTCAGCGACAGCGGGGTAATAAAAAAATGGCTCCGACTCGGTGCTTCGGGCTGGAGGCTTGATGTAGCAGATGAATTGCCCGACAGTTTTCTTGACGAGCTTTACGCCTGTGTAAAATCAGAAAAACCTGATGCGCTTATTTTAGGCGAGGTGTGGGAGGACGCTTCCAACAAATGTGCCTATTCAAAGCGCAGGAGATATCTGCTGGGCGGTCAGCTTGACAGCGTTATGAATTATCCGTTTGCAGATGCGATAATGTACTTTATGCGCACGGGCATTGCAAACGGCTTTACCGAAAAGATAACGACTATACTTGAAAACTATCCGCCGCAATGCGTGAGCCTGCTTATGAACCACATAGGCACACACGACACGGTAAGAGCAATTACAGCTATAGTCGGCGAAAGCACTTCGGGCAAAGACCGCAGGTGGCAGGCAAACCAGAGTCTGACCGAAGAACAAAAAGAAATCGGAATCAAAATGATGAAAACCGCCGCCGCAATTCAGTTCACCCTGCCCGGCATACCGAGCATTTATTATGGCGACGAGGTTGGTCTTGAAGGCTGCCGTGACCCGTTCAACAGAGGCTGTTTCCCGTGGGGCAAGGAAAACACTGAACTGCTCGACTGGTACAGAAGGCTCGGCAGAATCAGGCGCAGCTCCCCTGCACTTGCAGACGGCAGTTTTGTTCCCGTATCCGAAGCGGCAGGCTGTATAGCCTTTGCCAGAGAAGATACGGAAAACAAGCTTCTCACAATTGCAAACCGTAACGTTCACCCGATAACCTATTACCTGCCTGAAGCGTGGCACGGTGCAAGATTACTGCTTGGTGGCACAGGAATAAATTACACAAGCGTGGATATTCCTGCATACGGTGCGGTAATTTTGCAAAAAAACCGTTGACAATCATCGTTTTTAATAGGATAATATAACCAATATCAAACCAAAAACAGGAGGCACACCAATGAAAGCAAAAAAATCCCTTGCAATAATCCTGTCCGCACTCATCATTATGTCTGTAGCCGTAATCGGTGCGGGCGCATCAAACGCAGAATACACAATCGTTTCCCCCTATGAGAAAGTAATCTGGGAGGGCGACGGTGCGTGGGGTGCATACAAAGGCACACTCCACACCCACACCACTTACAGCGACGCAGACCTTGATCTGTCCACAATGATTAAAGGCTACTACAACGAAGATTACGATTTCGTTGCAAATTCTGACCACGGCGTAACAGGCGTTGAATGGAACAAAGAGCCTGCACGTCCCCTTCTTTACCTCTACCAGTATATTATCGGCAACAAGGTAGAACACCTGACAGACGAGGAATACGAGGCTATCACAACAGGCACATATCCTCTTGAAGACGGCACAATCAGAAACAAGAAGATGGTTTGTGTAACCGGCGCAAATGAATTCGGCTACATCACACTCACAAAGAGCCACACAAACGGCTTTTTCCTGCCTGCCGATATCGGTAACGCATGGGACGGCGGCGAAAACAGCTATGAAGAAGCTATCCGCTTTGTTGATGAAAACGGCGGTCTTTCACACATCGACCACCCCGGTGACTGGCTTGACAGCAACAGCAATCCCGAAATCGTAAACGACCCCGCAAGTGTCAAATACTTCGGCGACCTTCTTCTTAAGTACGATTCCTGCCTCGGCACAGAGGTTTTCAACGAGAGAAACGGTACAACAGGCTATGACAGAATCCTTTGGGATAACCTGCTTATGTACTGCCTTCCCTACGGCAAGAACGTCTTGGGCTACAGCAACACAGACGCTCACTGGCTTGAAACAATCGACTCTTCCTTCAGCGTATTCATGATGGAAGAAAACGATATGGACCACGTTAAGGAAACAATGCAGAGCGGTGCTTTCTTCGCAATTACAAGAAAGCTTCGCGGCAACAACTTTGAAATCGGCCCGACAGAAGAATTCGATGTTATCGGCAGCGACCTTCCCTACCCGATGTTCACAAAGCTTACCGTTGACGGCCACAAGATCACCGCAGGTGCAACGGATGCTCAGCAGATTCAGTTCATTGCAAACGGTAAGGTTATCGCAAAGCAGCCCCTTAACGGCAGCGGCGAATTCACACTTGACCTTGACACAATTGAAGGTGCAGAAGATTTCCTCTATGTAAGAGCTGAGCTTCTTGGCGAAGGCGGTATGTGCGCTTCACAGGCACTCGTTATCGACAACGGCAGCGAGCCTCTCACATTTGAGGAAGAAGAAGTAAGCATTATGGACAAAATCATCAACTGGTTCAAGGACACAAGACTTTATGTTATTTTCCAGGAGCTTGCAAGAGCAATCGGCTAATTAAATCAAAAACCGTCATTCAGATGAATGGCGGTTTTATTTTGCTTGCAAGAAATTCAATATTGTATTATAATATAATTTAAAGTATTTAAGGAGGGTGAAGAATGGCTGAAGAAAAAATCGAATCGCTTGGCGGCGGTGTTTTTGCAATACTCAGCGATATACACACCTTCGGCACAGACGCCTTCCTGCTTTATGATTTTGCCAATATAAAGCACAAGGAAACCGCCTGCGATCTTTGCAGCGGGTGCGGTATAATTCCGCTGCTGATGTTAAGAGGCAAGCAGAACAAACCAGTTGCAGCGGTTGAGATTCAGGAAGATGCCTGTTCTCTTATGAAAAAAGCCGTTGAAATGAGCAAGCTTGACGGCAGGCTGAATATAGTCAACAGAGATTTAAAGCAAATACGGGATGAATTTCCCGCAGGCAGTTTTGATTTGCTTACGGTCAATCCCCCATACTTCCCCGTCGGTAGCGGATACGACTGCGAGGACGAGCCTCACAGGTTGATAAGAAGTGAGGTCGGTTGCACGCTTGACGATATTGTAAAACAAGCGGCATGGCTTCTGCGCTCGGGTGGCAGAATGTGCATGTGTCACAGACCCGAAAGATTAACGGACATTATATGCTCGATGAGGGAAAACAAAATTGAGCCCAAGCGACTGCGTTTTGTTGCAAAGAACGAAAAAAGCGCACCGTGGCTTGTACTTATTGAGGGCAAAAAGGATGCAAAGCCCTCGCTTTTAACCGAAAAGACACTTTATATGAACGACGAAAAAGAGCTTGAAAGGATATACGGCGGCTATGCAAACTAAAAACAAAACAGGTACACTTTATATTGTCGGCACGCCGATAGGCAACCTCGGCGATTTTTCGCCAAGAGCCGTCGAGGCGCTCGCCTCCTGCGATTTTATTGCCGCAGAGGACACAAGAGTAACGGTCAAGCTGCTCAACCGCTTTGAAATCAAAAAGCCCATGGTAAGCTACCACGAGCACAACAGAAAAGAGCGCGGAGAGCAGATTGCCGCAAGAATACAGGGCGGTGAGGACTGCTGTCTTGTTACAGATGCGGGTATGCCTGCCGTTTCCGACCCAGGCGAAGAGCTTGTTGACCTTTGCCACACACTTAATATTCCCGTTTCGGTTGTGCCGGGTCCGTGCGCATTTGTAAGCGCACTTGCTCTTTCGGGTATGAGTGCAAAGCGATTTACCTTTGAGGGTTTTTTAAGCGGCAGTAAACCGAGAAGAAAAGAGCACCTTGAAGAAGTCAAAAACGAAAAGCGCACAATGTGCTTTTACGAAGCACCGCACAAGCTGGAAAACACGCTCAAGGAAATGGCAGAGGTTTTCGGCGACCGAAGAATAGCAATCGTGCACGAGATTACCAAAATTCACGAAGAAGTTATCCGCACAACGCTTTACAAAGCGGCAAAGGATTACGAAAACGCAAACCTCAAGGGCGAATACGTTATTATCGTTGACGGTGCACCCGAAGAGGAAAAGCAGGAAATGACGCTTGACGAGGCCGTAAGACTTGCAAAAAGGCTGATTGCAGACGGTGTAGGCACAAGCGAAGCCGCAAAGCAGACCGCCAAGGAAACGGGATTTAAAAAGAGCGATATTTACAAACTGCTGATTTAAGGAGAAATGAAAATGTTAGAGAATATTAAAGATTTCTGGTATCTTTACATACTATTGTTTGTGTTTATAGTCATCACCGCTTTTGTATGCAAAAAGGCTTTCGGTGCGGCAAGCAGGCACAGCAAAGAAGTAAACGCCCTTATTGCCAAGGCAAAGCGCAACAAAGAATTAAGAGAAGCATACAAAGAATTAACTGCTGAAATTATAGCCAATGCTCCCTCCGACTCGCTTTTTGAGGGCATTGCGCTGAATATGGAAGCCACCTGCCAGAAAACCGAAGATACAAAAGGCTTTTACAACGCGCTTACCGACGGTGAGAAAAAAGTTTACGCTTTTTACTACCTTGCAAGCGAAGCCAAGGAATTTGGTCTTTCAGCCTTTTTCAAAGAAAGCACAAGACCGTTGACAAGTGACGCGGTTGAAGCGGCAAAGGAAATTTTAAGCAACGATATTTATTCAGTAATAAATAAAATGTTTGCGTGCTACGACGAAGAAAATGAAAGCACATCAGTTATACCCGAAACAGTTAATAAGCTTAATGAAGAATTTAAAATTCTCACAAAGGATGTTGATTTGTTCGCAGAAGGCGGAAAATACATTAAGACAAACGCAGGTGAATTTTTAAAATAACCCACAAAAAAAGACAAGGTTTTCACCTTGTCTTTTTCATTTATAAGCTTATTCTCCGATAAGACCGTTATATCTTGCAAACCAGTAAGGCAGGAGATATGAACTGGGGTTGGATGCTACAGTCGGGTTGCCCTCATCAGGTCTGAAGACGTTTGAATCGTAATTATGGGCAATTCTTGCGTCCATATCAAGAGCTTCTTTAAGCTGCTTTCCGCCGCCCCAACGCTCCTGCTCGGTGTCGTAAACAAGACCCTTGCGAAGTGAATTGATAAGGGGTCTGCGGACAAGATCAAGCGGATATTCGCGCATTGCCTTGACAGTAATGTCGATATCGCAGTTTTCATCGGTATATGCGCCGTAAATTACATTGAACAGCATACTGTGCTCAGGACGCTCGTAAGCCCAATGGTGCTTCATACCCATAAGAAGATACTTTCTGATTGCAGGGTCCTTCTCAAGGCGGAGTATTGTTGTTGTGCACAGGAAGCCGAGATTATCGTCGATATGGCAGGTATGACCGTCGGGCTTTTTGTGCTGTGCAGCGTTGATAAGATAATGCTCATCAATAGCAAGGTGCATAAATTCGTTTCTGTACTTTTCGTCGCCCGATACCTGATAAGCTACGCTGAGGAAGGTAAGCAGCTCAAGAGAGTTGATGCACTTTTCCCACTGCCACATACTGTTGCGGTTAAGCAGGTCAGGATTCCAGTTCGCCCAGGTTGTGGGCAGACCGTCAATATCACAGAGTCTGTAGTTATTTTCAAGAATATGGTCAACGATATCGCAGACGATTTCCTTTATGTATTCTTTTTCTTCATCGTTTGCGCAGAATTCGTGGTAAAGCGAGAAGCCGAAGAAGTGACCTGTCATCTCGTCACTTGAGGTTTCACCGAGCCACTCGCACTCGCCGTTGGGCGCGGGATGCCACTCTGCGCCGTCACGCTTGACGACGGTGCCGTAGCCCTCGTCATCCTCAAAGCGGACTGCACGGGCTGTAAATCCCTTGACGCCGGAAATCTTTGCAAGGTAGCCCATAGCCTTCATCGAACGTCTTGCGGCTTCGAGCACCTTTTCGTTCTTTGTTACTGCGTAGCAATAGCAAAGTGCTCCGATATAAGTCTGTGTCCAGAGTCCGTCGTTATCGGAAATATGTACTTCGCCTGTATTTATATCGCAGTTTTCAATTTTGTGAATACCGGTTGTGTAACCTTTTCTGATAAATTTATCTTCTGCAAGGTTGAAGAAATAGTCGGCCTTTTCTTCAAGAGTCATCATCTTTTCGGTAATTCTTGTAACACCTGAGTCAGTTGCTGTCCAGATTGTATCGCCTGATGCGATTGCATCGTTGAGCTTGGGCTCAGTTGACCAGCGTGTAGCAGGCAGATACTTGCAGGAGCCGTTGTTTACAATAATCAGACCTGCGGCGGAGGAAAGAATAACTCTGCCATCCTCTGCAAAGCGGATTTTATATATCTCCTCTTCGGGCAGACAGTCAAGCTCGTTGTGACCGTACCAGCCGTTAGTCATATCGTAGATATAAGCACCCTTATCCGTACCAAGCCAGACAAAACCAACGCTGTCGAAAGCAATACAGTTGATATTGAATTCGGGCATTGTTGAATGCTCGTGGAAGATTGTCATCCAATGCTTTCTCTTACCGTTGACTATGCTGAATTCACTGCCGCTTGCCGCTGTGATTTTCTCACCGCGGATTGCAAGGTCAGCCGGCATAAACTCGGTGTGGAAGAATTTATTGAATTTGCCGTCCTCAAATTTATAAAGGAAGCTGACGGTGATGAGGTAAAGCTCATCAGTACCGCTCATTGTGATAATTTCGTCCTCAAACGCCTGAAAAAGGCTGATTTCGCCGCCCTTAACAGCATAAAGCTCGTTACCGCAGGCAAAATATGTAACCTCACCAAAGGCAAAAATTGTGCTTACCTTGCCGCATGCAAAGCTGCCGAGAGTACCGTCCGCCTTTGTGTAATTAAGGCCGTTTTCCGTGCCGATGTAAACTGTGCCGTCCGCACCTGCGCCAAGGCAGAGAGCCTTTGAAGAAAGCAGACCGTTTTCCGCAGTAAAATAGTCGCACACACGCTGCGGATAGCTGTTGGATTTATAAAAACCTTTACGCATAAAAATCTCCTTCGTAAGAATTATTGTTAACTAATATATTAAATAAAATGAAATTGGTTGTCAAGGAAAAAACGAAAAGAAAAAGGTGTGATTCGTTTGAATCACACCTTTGAATTTTTATGCAGTTAATTTATGCGTCGGCCTCGCAGCAGGAGCAGGAAACGTAGCACTCTTCGTCGTTAGCCTTGGCAGCCTTCTTCTCCTGGAACTTTTTGATTGCGAAGTAAACACCTGCTACAACAGCAGCGATAGCAGCGATAATGCCGATAACTTTAAGAACCTTTTTGAAACACTTCATTTTGGGTAATCCTCCTTAATTTTCAATAATAAATACCAATAAAAGTATAACCTTTACACAAGATAAAGTCAATACAAAACCACCAAAAAAGAGCAAAAAAATTTGCGGCCTACCTCTATTACCGAAAGCATCGGAAACACAGGTAGACCGCAGGCTTTGCGTGAGGTCGGGCAATGCTGCCCAACCTCAATTAAAACGCCTTAAGCCTTGTTTGCCTTGAGTACAAGAGCGGACTTCTTTCTCGCAGCGTTGTTCTTGTGGATAATACCCTTTGCTGCAGCCTGGTCAATCTTCTTGACTGCTGCTGTTACAAGAGCATCCTTGTCTGCGGAATTAGCCTCGATTGCGGCGTTAGCCTTCTTGATAGCTGTCTTGAGAGCGGAGTTAGCAGACTTGTTACGAGCTGCCTTTGTCTTGTTGACAAGAACTCTCTTCTTTGCAGATTTAATGTTCGGCACGGAATACACCTCCTTTTACTATCACACAGATATGTATATTATCATTTTTTCAAGGAAAATGCAAGCAATTTTTTAAATTTAAGTGTAAAATTTTCGTTATTTTCCAATACTTTATATAGCAATATACAACAAACAAAGGAGATATGTCAAGTTATGAATTTAAGAACTGACCTTGCGCTTGAACAAAGGGAAATTTCCGCACCCGACAGCACAGACGGAATTGAGTGCGAAGAAGTAAAAAAAGGTGATATAAAAATAACACGGATTGAGATAACAAACGAAAACGGAGAAAAAAAACTAAGCAGGAAAAGGGGCTGTTATATCACAGTTGAATTGCCGAATTTAAGCCACTGTGCAGATTTTACGGAAAGCGCAAGAATCATAGCCGATGAGCTGACCGCACTTCTACCACAAGACGGTCTTATACTTGTTGCAGGCCTCGGTAACGACCAGATTACGCCCGATGCGCTGGGGCCGGGATGTGCTTCGCTTATTTTTTCAACACGCCACATCGGCAAAGAACTGCAGAAAAGCATAGGCTTTGATCACCTACGACCCGTTGCAAGGGTTATACCGGGTGTACTCGGGCAAAACGGAATTGAAACGGTGGAAATACTTGAGGGAATTATCCGCCGTGTCTCCCCTGCCGCACTCATTACGGTTGATGCGCTGGCCTCGCGCAGGCTGTCACGCCTCGGCTGCACGGTACAGATTTGCAACACAGGCATTTCTCCCGGCTCGGGTGTAGGCAACGCAAGAGCTGAAATCAGCTTTGATACGGTAGGCATCCCCGTAATATCAATAGGCGTGCCGACAGTTGTCGATGCATTTACGCTCGCCTGTGACCTTGTGGGCGAAGACGCGACAGACAAAATTGAGAAGAACGGTGAAAAAATGATGGTTACACCACGGGAAATTGACCTTCTGATTGAGCATGCCTCAAAACTGGTTGCCGCCGCAATAAACAGCTCACTTCAGCCGCATATGGATATTGACGATCTCATGGCACTTGTTTCGTAATTATTTTATCACCCGCCGCATATACTTTACCAATTATTTCAAAGTATAACGGAGGACAAACCGTGAAAAAGTATTTCAGGTTTTCTTACAATGCGGCGACTATTGTTACAGCTGTTGCCGTTATTGCAGGTATGCTGGGTCTATCCACACCGTCTGTCGCAAAAACGGCATACAGTTTTGCCGAAAAGGCGGTAAAAAGCGCCGAAAAAGTGTCCGCTACGCCGTTTTCGGCAATTCTGAGCGATATTGCAGGCACAGATACAATCGAAGCAAACAGAACGGTTTTTACCGACAATCCGCTGAATTCACTTACCGAAACGCCCAAGGATATTTTACAGCTTATAAAAGCAGCAGAAGATAACGCAAAGAATGATATTGAAGACGGCAAAATCGAAGAGAGAAAGTACACGGCAATAAACACCAGTACGCTTATAGGAAACATTGCCGTGCGTAACAACACGGACACGCAGAAAAACATCAACCTGCTCAAATATTACGAAGCTAACCCCGACATAAAAATAACGGACAAAACTCAGCCGACTGTGCTTATTTTCCATACTCATACAACGGAATGTTATGAGCTTCTCGACAGAAAATGGTACGCACAGGACTATATTACACGCAGCAATTCCTCTGACAGAAATATGATAAGAGTCGGAATGGAAATAAAAGAGCAGCTTGAAAAAGCAGGCTACGCAGTAATCCACGACACCCAGATACACGACACGAAATACACGGGCGCTTATGCACATTCAAGAAAGAGCGTTAAAAAATACCTTGAGCAGTACCCGAGTATTCAGGTTGTGCTCGACATACACCGTGACGCAATTGAGCAAAGCGGCGGTGTGAGAATCAAGCCGACAGCAGAAATACTCGGCAAAAAGGCGGCACAGCTTATGATAATCACAGGCTGTGAGGAAGGCAAGGTTACGGATTTTCCTGACTGGGAACAAAATCTCACCTTTGCCCTGCGTTTACAAAGCATTTGCGAAGAAAAGTTTCCGGGGTTAATGCGACCCGTATATTTCTGCCAGCGCAAATATAATATGGATTTATCGCACAATAATCTGCTTATTGAAGTTGGAAGCTGTGCAAACACGCTTGAAGAAGCGGCCTACGCAGGCAGGCTTTTGGGGAATTCGCTCGCAACACTTTTAGACAGAAGTATTGAAGAAGGTAAAAATGAAAAAACTGATTAAATATTATTCCGTAACCTCTGCCCTGCTGATACTTTTAACATCAGGCACGGCGGCCTTTATTACCGCAGGAGAAGAAAGTGCGGCAATGACAAAGGGCATCGAAATAAAAAAACACAAGCTCACCGCAGAAACAATCGGCGATGAGCTTGAAAAATACAAGGATATTATTTTTTCTTTTCTTCCCTTTCGTGAATGACGAACTTTGTGGGTGTACCCTCAAGACCGAAAACCTCACGAATCTGGTTGTCGAGATATCTCTGATAGCTGTAATGGAACAAATCCTTACGGTTGACGAAGCAGACAAACGTCGGCGGACGGGTTGAAGCCTGGGTCATATAGTAAATCTTGAGTCTTCTGCCCTTATCCGTAGGCGGCTGTACCCTTGCGGTAGCATCTGCAAGAACTGCATTGAGTTTACCTGTTGAAATACGCATAGCGTTCTGTGCATCAACAAAGTTGATCAGCTCAAAAAGTCTGTCGATACGCTGACCTGTTTTTGCAGAAATGAAGATAATCGGTGCATATGACATAAACGAGAAATCGTTCATAAGCTTCTTGCGGTAGGCGTCCATCGTCTTGCCGTCTTTTTCGACTATATCCCACTTGTTGACGGCAATAATACAAGCCTTGCCCATTTCGTGGGCTATACCTGCAACCTTGGAATCCTGCTCGGTGAAGCCTTCCTTTGCGTCAATCATAATAACGCAGACGGTTGCTCTTTCAACAGCCATTTTCGCACGGATGACGGAATACTTTTCAATAGCGTCGTCAACCTTACTCTTGCGACGAAGACCTGCAGTATCAATAAGCACGTATTTGCCGTGCTCGTTTTCGATTACTGTATCCGTCGCGTCACGGGTTGTGCCTGCGATATCGGAAACGATTGCTCTTTCCTCACCCGAAACGCTGTTGACAAGCGAGGATTTACCGACATTGGGCTTGCCTATAATTGCAACCTTGATCGTGTCATCGTCCTCTTCCTCTTCAACCTCTTCAGGACAATAGGAAAGGATTTCGTCAAGCAAATCGCCCGTGCCGTGACCGTGGACGGAGGAAACAGCAATCGGGTCACCGAGACCAAGGTTATAAAACTCGTAAAATTCAAGCGGAGGCTCACCTATCGAGTCGCACTTGTTGACAACAAGGACAATAGGCTTGCCGCTTTTCTGAAGCATTGCAGCGACCTCCTGATCGGCGGCAACAACACCCGTGCGCACGTCGCAAACAAGTACTATAACATCTGCGCTGTCAATGGCAAGCTGAGCCTGACGGCGCATTTGTGAGAGAATTATATCGTCCGAATACGGCTCGATACCGCCCGTATCGACAAGAATCATATTCCTGTTGAGCCATTCACACTCGCCGTAAATTCTGTCACGGGTGACACCCGGGGTATCATCAACAATAGACAGTCTTTTACCGCAGAGCTTGTTGAACAGCGTTGATTTGCCGACGTTGGGTCTGCCGACAACGGCAACTATCGGTTTTGCCATATCAATCACACCTTCCCAAAAATTTATCAAGCAGCTCATATCCGTCCGCTTTGCAGGAAGTAACGGGTGCTCCCAAAGCGGCACTTAACTGAGCCACGGTCATATCGTCGAGAAAAACCTCTTCGCCGTCACGCAATGCATTGTCGGGAATGATAAGCTCACTTCCCAATTCCTTGTCTTTTAACTGTTCAAGAATATCCTGACCCGTCAGAAGACCCGCAACGGTAACGCTTTCGCCGAAGAAAATATTCTTCACTTCATATACGTTTATTTTTATATTATACCTTATTTCAAGAGAATTTGCCAGCTCTTTTATCAAAGGATATGCGGCTTTTCCCGTAACAGCAGAAATTTCTCTGCCCTTTTCGGGGATAAAGTCATTCATTTCAAGAGCAGAAGCGAATTCCTCTTTAAGCAGACGCCACATACCTACACCGTTTTCAAGCTGCGGATAATCACCGTAATAATCAGCAGAGGGTATTTCTCTTTGGGCGGCGAGATAGAACTCATCCGCCACATAGGCTATGGTTTCGTTGTTGTAATATTTAAAATGAATATTGAAATCATCCACCGTATCAATTACCTTTGATGCGGTTTCTTTGTTGTATGCATCAAGATGCGGCAAGCCGTCACGGTGCTTTGTAAGACCTACAGGCACGCAGGCTATACTCTGCACGGCAGGATAGAGTTTGCCAAGCTCCGACAGAGAAAATTCAAGCTCTTTGCCGTCGTTTATACCGGGGCACAAAACGAGCTGTGTGTTGAGCTTTATACCTGCCTCAGCAAGGCGGTTGATATATCGCAAAGACGTACCCGAATTCGGATTTTTCATCATTTCAACACGTAGAGTCGGATTCATCGTGTGCACGGAAACGTTGACAGGGCTTATATGCATTTCGATAATGCGGTCAATGTCCTTGTCCGTAAGGTTGGTAAGAGTCACATAATTGCCGAAAAGGAAAGAAAGACGGGAATCGTCATCCTTGAAATAAAGGCTTTCACGCATACCTTTAGGCATCTGGTCTATAAAGCAGAAAATGCACTTGTTTTTGCAGGAGTGGTGCTTGTCCATAAGATAGGTTTCAAAGCACAGACCCAGGTCGTCGTACTCGCCTTTTTTAACCTTAACGGTGCGGTGTTTGCCCTTTTCAGTTTCGATTTCGAGCTTTAATTTACAGGCACTTGTGTAAAAACGGTAATCAAGCACATCGTTGATTTCGTGCGAATTTACGGCAATCAACGTGTCACCTGCAGATATTTTTTTGGAGCAGATTGAGTCTTTTTCGACATCTTTGATTTTTACGGACACGTTAATCACCTCACATTCACATAAATGAAAATATATCTTTTAAATTATCAAAGCAATAATCCGCATTCGGGTCGTAGCCTTTGTGGACTAAAACCGTTGTCATACCTGCGTTTCTGCCGCCAATAATGTCAGCCATGGGGTTATCGCCTATCATAATGAATTTCTCATCAGGATAAAAGGATTTTGCTATATCGAATATCTCTTTTCTCGGCTTATCGTAGCCGACAAGACCCGAAACAACAAGTCTGTCAAAGTATTTTGTGATACCGAGAGCATCCGTTATTGTTTCGAGTTCGGGGTAATTGTTTGAAAGAATTATATTTGTATGACCGTTTTCTTTTGCTTTGTTCAGAACGCTAACAGTATCTTCAAAAAGCATGTAGTTTTCGGGCAGCATTATGATTCCCTTCACCTTTTCGCTTGCCGTTTTTGCCTGCTTTTCGTTGATACCGAGGGAAATGAAGCTGTTATAAAAATGGGCGTTCATAAACTCCCACCATTTTTCGCCGACAAAGGCGGTAAAATCCTCGTCAGGTGTGTGCCAGGTGAAGCCCGTTTGATTACAGCGGCGTATATCCGTAAAAGTAATGTTGTGGTTTTCTACCGTTTCGTTGAGCGCACGGAACACACTATTGCTCCAGAGGTGGTCGGAATAAGCCAAGGTACCGTCAAAATCCCAGCAAAAAACGCTCAACAAGCACACCTCTTTTGTTTAATCTTTTGCTTTATGCGGAAAACAGCCGTTTTCCGCATAAAGCAAAAGGCAGGGAGGATACAAAACACCTCTCTGCCTTAAAGCCTAAAGCTTATGCCTCTGTTTCAACTACCTGTCTGCCATTGTAGTAACCACAATTAGCACACAGTCTGTGCGGTCTCTTGTATTCGCCGCACTTGGGGCACTTGACCAGCTCAGGTGCATTA
>JAZRQW010000061.1:0-46459 GCA_045650165.1 Acutalibacteraceae bacterium
CTGCTGCTCTGTTAAAAATGTTAGCTAAAACAATATAAAAGCAAAAGGAAGCCAAACACTATCAATCATATATTACTGACAAAATCATACGGCATAATGCCCTCAATGTCTAGATGGAGAAATCCATATTATAATGCAATAGTCAAAAATCTTTTCTGTATACAAACAGCTGAATATATATAACATGGATGAAAACTTAAGAGGATGCTTCCATCCTCTTAAGCGAATACATACACTGCTATAACAATGAACACACCCAACTAAAAACAAAACTGACTCCGCTTGAAAAACGAAGTCAGCATGTTGCTAATTTAACATTCTTTCAATAGGTATCTTTTTTGCGCTGTCCGCACAATTTGGAGTGGTTCAATTATTGCGGACCCTCTTTTTATTTTATACTAGTATGCTAGAAAATACATAATCCAACTTCTGAAATTCTATCGTTTTATAGCAAATAAAATCATGGTTAGAAAATGACAGTTCAAATTGTGGGTAAAAGTTCCGAAATATAAAATCTACAAATCGATTAAAACATATAGGAGAGTTTGTATTAATACGTGTTTCTTCATTTTGAATATGCAAATGACTATATGGATGATTCGTTTCATTTTTATTACTGTCAAAATCCATCCGTATTGGACTGCGCATCTTAACTACTTCGTACCACGAAGGATCCCCATAAAAATCCAACAAAAGATCCACAGGTGGATATCCTTCTTTTAAGATGTCTCCGTAATCATATGGTGCTGGCCACCATAAAAGATTCTGCTTTAGTAGTATATCATCTTCAAACTCAAAGTTTACACGAATTAAAGACCCATCGAAAAGCAAGCAATGATAACTATTGGTTTTCAATATGTGCAAATATTGTTCAAGTTTTGTAAAAGATTGCCCACTATTTGAGCGATCTGAAATATGATTGTTCCAAGTAACTTGAAAATGGCGCTGAGACTTCTTTGGCGGTACAACGACATTGTAAGAAATAGCAAGACCTTTTTCTTGTAACATGCCAAGCGTACTATTAATTTGAACGATTGTTTTTTGGGCAGTTGGATTCCATTCTTTTTTACTCATTTGAACGCTTCTTTTTCAAAACATTAAGCAATGTCTCAAGTTCTGGCACCATATCACTGTCCACACCATCTCGTTCAATCAAAGATATTAACTCATCAATATTACTTTTGGCTTTTGCTGCTGTTGCTTTTTCTTCTTCAGTGCGTTCTCGATTTAACTTTCTAATTTCCTGCATTTCTTTAGCATTGGGACACTTGAACGACAACCTGAAATTATTATCCTTACAAAGTGAAAACTCTTCTTCTAATGTTTTAAATGACAGTCCAACACCACATATACGAACCCATGCACGGGAACGCGTAATCGCTGTAAATAAAATGTTACGTTGTTTTACCACCTTGGATTCTTCAACACAGTATTCCGAATTAATAATATACACCATTGGTGACTCGTTGCCTTTAGCCCTGTATATACCGGAACACGTTACGTATCCAGAATTTCTAAATGTATCTTGGCTACTATTCACTCCCGCCAAGAACGACTCTATTCCCCACGCACGAAGATATTTCGAAAAATTCATATACTCGGTTTTTGAGGTGTAAGCTTCTGGAAATACTACAAGAATATCGTCTGGATCCAACTCATCGTATTTTATGTTTTTGGCTATTTCTTCAGCGACCCATTTGTATTGTTGCTCTTTTGATTCAAAAGCTTTTGTAAAAATGCTCTCTTCACGAGATAAAAGTCTTTCAAAATATTCCGGATTAGCACTATTTTTTCTTTCAATTGTAACTCTTCTCCCCAAATCCAAGCGTCCATCTACAACTGAATATCCAATATCTCTCCACATTTTTGGACTGTCGAACATTTGAAGAGGTACTTTGCGCATTGAGTTATATATACCAAATCCAAGCGCATGAGCCATTGCTAAAGTCCAGGGAGGATTCCGATAACATATAGGCAAAATAATATCACGTTGGGGTTCGTTTTCAATGTTTTCAATATTAATAATTGAATTCCCATCCTCATCTAATCCAAACATCTCATCTATCGATGGCATTTCGACATCAGATAAGTTTTGCAATTCATCATATGCCCAAATAATCCTTTTAGGAGATTTCGAACACTTATAAATCATTTTGAAAAATTGACCAGGCAAATCTTGAGCTTCATCAATTAAAACCGCATCATAATCTTCCATAGCTTCACTACTGGTTGGAACATAGCTCATTAACTCTTCGCACATTCCTTTAAATGGATTATCACGACCATATCTATTGATTGCAGAAGAAAAAGTGTGGATAGGAGCATTGACTTTTCTAGCTATTCTATAATATACTCCATCCTCCGATTGACTTCCCCACGAGTGAAGTATATTAATATGATCCCAATCTGGTTTTTCCCCAGAAAAATCATTTACAAACTTTTCTATTAGTTCTTCATATTGTTGTCTTAAAGATCGAGTATAAAAAGTAATCAAAATATTCCAATCTGGATATTGCGTGTGTAAATATGCTGCTTTCAAAGCTAAAACAATAGTTTTTCCTGTTCCTGCCAAGCCTCGGATGCGTTGAGGACCGTCTGGAACCTCCAATGCTGCTTTTTTTTGCCATTCGTCAAGATTAGCAATTTCCTTTTCAACCTCTCGAATAATCCAACCCTTAGAATTTTCTTTGGATATGTTACTTCTTTTCTTGTTAGGGCGAATATTGGTTACCTTTTGAAGAGCCTCACATAATGACCTGTAATATCTTTTATCAAACAGAGGCAGATTTTCTAATGTATCAATTATTTTTTCAGGAGTTGAAAAAACATACTCATCCGAAGATGTTAATGATTCATCAGCCTCGATAATAAATGTTATTACAGTAGGAATAACAATCGTTTTTCTACCTTGTCTAAGGGATCCATATTTTTTTAGATAAAAATCTAAATGATAGTATAGGGCATCTTGTTCATCTTTCAACTCATCCTCAGACGAGTTATGATTTCCAAAAATAAAAGCAACCATACCTCTTTTCTCTGACAACATCAATGCATCTATTGTAACTTTGTTATCTGAATTAGCAGTAAGTGGATATCCCAAATAAAGAGTACCCTTATCTCCAGAACTATTGAAGTATTCTGATATTCCGTTAATTAACTCTCGTGTTTGTTGAGGTTTAGAAATTGAACCTCTTACGATGTCAAAACTCATGCTTTCACTCCTAACAATTTGATCGGTTGTAAATCCTGCTTTATTTGCATTCATATAAATCGACACTTCAAACATAGAACAATTTTCTCAACATTAATTTAACATTTAAACAAAATTGAAAAATCAAAATAATCCTATGTTTTTATGTTTGCATTTAAGTATAACATACATTGTATAATAATAAAAGTCTTATTTTTCTTTTTGTCGTTTGTATATAGTAAAAGTAACATTTAAATATGAACGAATTTTATTTGCCTATCATTTTACTAATAACCTACTATCGTATTTAAAGGTACAAGACAACACTTTTTATAATGTTAAATAAATGTTTTAATTTTGATTACACTTACTAACAGATATAGCATCATAACATCATGATTTCGCTGTAGTTTTTGTTTTGCAGCAATAACATTATACTATGGATTTACATGAGTTTATTTATTCCCTTAAACTGTTGCACTTGATAGTATAATTCACCTACAATGAAAAGCCAAATCATATTAATGATTTGGCTTTTTCTCTTAAGTATTATAAATATGTCCAAGATATTTTTCGCCATATGTTCCTAAAAGAAGACTCTCTAACATATCAAGACTCCATACATCATTAGGATAAACGCAAAGTTTTCCTTGTGAAAATGAAATGATTCTTCTTGACTTATTATAACTTCTATCTGTGGAATTGTCATACACATGAACTTCATCACATATATTAAAAACAAATGGCAATATTTTTAAGCATCTGTAATAACGTGAAATCACCTTGTCTTCAGGAACTCCATGCCCACCAATACTCACTCTTTGTCTTACTCGTTCGACATTAACACTAGGATCTTTCGTTAACATATATATACAAGTAATCCTATATCCGTTAGCTTTTGCACTTTTCATAAAATTGATTTTTCGCTCTGTAGATAACACCGTTTCAAACGCAATGTTTTCCTTGCTTGAAAGCAAAGCATTCAAAGTATCTTCTGCGTTTTTTGCAGCATCAAGACTTGAAAAACCTTCAATCTCATTTTTTAGTTGTGCCTCAATCTCATCGGCATTAACATAGCGAAAATCACTTAAGTCAACTTCAGAAGTAATTGTACTTTTTCCAGAACCATTAGGTCCAGCAATAACTAAAAGTTCGTTTCTCATAAGTGATTAGTCAACTCCAATCGTTTTTGTGGTTAATTCATTTGTTGTTGGATCGATAAAAGTAATGTGTTCTGCAGGAGCCTTAAAACTGGGGCAGGAAATAGCACGGTTAATACTTTGATCTAAATCATTTAAATTCAAAAAAGGTGCATTTGTAGTCGTTTTCGGATCGATCACATTAAATGGGAATCCTCTTTCTGCTGCAAAACGTTTTAGAAATACATTTATTACTGTGCTTAAAGACAAACCAATAGATTCAGCTATTTGTTCTGCTTCATTTTTCAGCTGTTCGTCAATACGAGCTGATATGGTTGCCACCTGTCATCACTCCATTCTTATTCGTCCATCAATTATAAAACTATGTAATAATTCTAAAGGTTAATCGTTTTTGTTAAAATTTCTATTTGTAGATTTTATCAAATATACCTTTTAAATAATTAAATAATTACTTATATTTCTTTGATCCATAGTTTATCTTTACACAATCGTCAATAAATATTCAAAACTCAATATAATTAATAATCACCTTTTCAGAACTTACAATATAAAATTTTCAACACATACTTCTAATTAAATCACTTAAAATATTTTTATATTCCTTTTAAACATAACCTTCAACTATTGACAACACCTAATATTTCATATATCACTTCCCTTATAATTTGTAATGGAATTATAGCACACAAAGAACGAGTTGTCAAGCATTTGTATCGCAATTGTGTTAACCTGTTGCACAATTGCACGAATATTGAGTTTTTTTGTCGTTTTATAAAACTAGATAGATTAAAAATCAATTTTGTCGTTCAATCAAACAATATCTTAAAATGCAAATTAACAACTGCCATACCTATGTTTATAACGGATAAAAATAATCCTTAAAATATTAATAAAGCTATCCATATTACATTTTAAACATATAACATAATAAAATATCGAATGAAAATTATAATGCGTTAGATTATAAAGCAAATATATAAAAGTTTTTTGCTAATAAACGATGATAATTAATAGGTTAATCCTTTTCTTTTTAATCAAAACACTATATAAATTACAATGTAGATCATACAGTTTAACACTAAATGTTATAATAAATCGCTGCTTATTCTTGGAACAAGCAGCGATCTTTTTGATTTTGTTGAAACAAGACATTAAATCGTCATCCTCCCGAGTGCTTACATAATAAGGGGATTTTTCAAGTGCCTTTCAAAAAATGAAAATTGAACAAGTCACTCACACAGGACTTTAGTTCTGATGAAGAGCTAAATACACATAAACATATATAAAATATTTAGCTGTTTTTGATATATAGAACTTGGGACACATAGGAACAGAATAACAGGTCAACTGCCACCAAAAAACACCCTTTTTGCTAATTTCTTGCTAATCAGAATGTGAAAAACTATCAAATATTAGCTAAAATCAGAAGGGAAAATATCAACTCGTCAACCCGTGAAAACCTTGATATATCAACGATTTCAAGGGATTTAAAGTGATTTTAAAAACACCTACGGGCGTGACTCCTAAGGGTTAGTTACAGGTTCGATTCCTGTTGCGGGTGCCAAAAAGACAAGTCTTGCGACTTGTCTTTTTTACTTATTCACTATTCACTTGGAGTTTATTAAATCTCCAGTATTCTCTTGAATTCTTCGCTGTTTCTGAATCTCTCCGACAGCTGGGGTCTGTCACGCAGACCGTCTTTGACATCCTCGGCAAAGGAGCCTTCCCAGAAGCGGTAGGCTTTGGTTTTGTCGAAAACTACACCTTCAACAGCTTTTGAGGTGTGCACGGTGATGTCGGGCATTTCGTCATAGCGTTTTGCGAGTCTGACTGCCTTTTCAAAATACGTAAGGGCTGATTTTTCATCCCCTTGCAGATATTTCTTAACGCCGATTCGCTGGGCGTGGATAACGACAAGATACCAGCTTTTGCCGTAGTCGCCGTCGGGCATAACCTTTTCGACGAGGTTGATGTAAGCCGCGGCTATTTCTTCATCGGCATCAAGAAAGCTCTTATACCGTCTGTTCATTATTTCACCGAAGAGGCGGAGCATTTCCGTAATTCCGTTGGCACACGCTTGGGCGCGCTTTTCATCGTCGTGAGGGTACATATACATAGCCTCATAATCCCTCGTGTTCTGCATAATCGGCATTTCTGAAAGGATTTTTTCAGCTTCGGTTATGTCAACTCCGCTGCCTTCAATCAGGCTCAGGTCGCGCAAGTAACGGCACATCAGCTTTTTGGTCCATATTCGTATGCTATCCACGGTGCAATAGGTCTGAATAATATCGTAAACCCTGTTGACCTCGGGCTTTATTGATGTACTGTATTCGTCGTTATATTCAGCGTGGATGAGTGCATTGAAATATTTTGACATAAGGTCATAGTTGCCGGGGAATTCTACTGTAGCCTGCCTTAACATATCCCTTGCTTCGCCGATTTTTCTTTCGTTCAACAGTCGGGAATAGCTGTCGGCATATTCTTTTATTTTTGCTTCACGTGCAATTAAATCCGTGCCGAGAAGGCTGTCAACCGTGACGCCGAAAAAGGCGGCAATTACGGGAAGCATTGTTATGTCGGGGTAGGTTTCTCCTCTCTCCCACTTGCTTACCGCCTGAAAAGACATACCTAAAAACTCGGCAAGGGATTCCTGGGTGAGTTTTTTTGATTTGCGCAAGCGTTTGAGATTTTCACCGAAATAAACAGTCATTTGGCATCACCTTTCAAAAGTAGCTACAACCGGATGATAACATTTATAAATCAATTAAACAATAACTTAGTTTTAGAAAGTATTCTCTCAACAGGAGAAAATTCTATTAACAGGTATAAAACAACGGCTCACATCCGCAAGCCGTTGTTTAGTTATTATTCGACTGTCACGCTCATTGTGCAACGCTGTTTTATCTTCATTTCGGAAAAGTATTTTTCCTCAAGCGGTATCCATTCATTGAAGAAGCGGTCTGCCATTTCGGGATTTCGTTTTAAAATGCGTTCCTTTTGCAGGTCGGGAGTTATGTCGAGGAATACTGAAATATCGCAGTATTCACCGAAATACGGGTGCAATGAGTATGCACCCTCGATTACGGTGAGCTTTTGCGGCAACACTACTTCTGTGGCGGGTAAAAGCTGCAATGTTTTGCAGTCAAAGCGGCGGTAATTAACAGGTTTGTTTTCTTTTAAAGGAACAATAACCTCATCATAAAAACGTTCACGGTCAAGATTACCGCCTGTTTCCTTGTACCGCTCGGGGGTACGCTGAAAGGGCTGCAAAAAGAAATCATCCGTATGAAAAACTGTACAGCCGTACTTTCCTTCGAGCATTTTGGCTAAAGTTGTTTTGCCGCTTGCACTACCGCCCTCAATTGCAAGGATTACCCTGCCCTTTTCAAGTGCTTTGTCAATTGCAGAGATAACTGAAATAATATCGCTTTGCTTCATTTTCAAATCCTAATCTTTTAACTTTTTAATTTTCGGGCTTTCAAGCGCCATTACAAGCAGGGGTATCAGCACAAGCTGAACTATGATACCGGGCACCGCATTTGTAAACGCACCGGCGATAAAAGCGGCAAAGGTGAACGCACCGCCGTTTATACCCATACAGGCGAGCATTGCTATACCCCACACAATTCTGCCGACTATCATTGCAACGATGAGTGAACAATAGATATAAGGCTTTTTGCGTGGGAGTTTTCTGTGCAGCAGACCCGAAACCGCACCGTAGGCGGCAAGCTCAAACGCCATACAGATTGCCTTTGGAAACAGCGGCGGCATACCGAGAACCATTGTTCGCAGCAGCGGTGCAATAAAGCCAACGGCAAGCCCCCACGGTCCACCGCAGATAAAGCCACAGAGCAACACGGGAATATGCATCGGGCACAGCATTGAACCGATTTCGGGAATCTGACCCGTTAAGAAAGGCATAACGAAGGCAAGTGCCAGAAACAAAGCGGAAAACACAAGCCTTAATAAGCTGTTATTTTTCTTCATAAATATCCTCCGTAATACAAAAAGTGCCATTACCCCTACGGAGATAATGACACCTTCATAGTATCGTTAAAAAATAAAACGTTTTGAAAATTGCAAGGCTTCTGCCCCGTATGCCGCTCTTCTGAACAACAAGAGTATTGTACTTTATTTTTATACTCTTGTCAACTGCCAATTACCTCGGCAAGCCTTGATACGGCATCCTCAACAAGTGCACCCATATTAAGGTTTGAAACACCTGCCACAATATTGTCGCACCTGTTCACAGGAATAAGTATTCTTACGGCATCCGCCTGACCGACGGCAACAGCCATTTTGTCCGTAACCTCGCCAAAAAGCGAATCGGCAATAACTATACCTATCGGACCAACAATAACGTCTGCCTTACGGCAGGCAACAACAACAGGGTTTTCACCCGTTGCGGCGTTCCGGGCACCTGCCTTGAGCATTGTTGCAGTTGCAACTGCGTTTGTGCCCACAGCGGTCAGATTAACGTAGGGGAAACGTGCAAGCACCGCCTTTATAAGATGTGCACCAAGCTGACCTCCCTGACCGTCGATAACCAATATATTCATACTTTTCTCCAAGTTCATATAAAAGCCGGTGCATAGCTATGTACCGGCTTTTTGTTATTTAACGGAAGTTTGCGTAACCGAAGGCAAGCAGACCTGCCATAAGGACATAGAAGAAGGGAAGCACTGTAAGGTCTCCGCCGAAGGAAATGAGGAACTGCTTGAAGTTCTTTGATTTCTGCCTGTTTTCCTTGATTCTCTTGGGGCGAAGGAAGGCTACCGCATCGAAAAGGATATAGCCGACGCAGTAGAACACCCATGTTTCCCAGAGAGTATAGCCTCTGACCGCCTGAACGACAAGGATTGCCGCACCGAGGAGGATGAGGAATGCACGGATGAACTTGACACCCTTATAGTCCCAGTAGCGTTCAAGACCGTCGTGCTGTGCGATTACGTAGTACATTGTAAAGCAGCAGATTATGCTTGCCATTGTTGTTGAGCCGAGCATTATCAGGCAAAGAGGTGCTACCATATAGCAGGGGCGCTCAAGCACCTCAACGATGTTCATATCGACCTCGCCGAAGGCACGGGTGATTTTGTTGCCGTTTCTGCGGTAGGGAATGATAAAGAGGAAGATTGTAAGAATTATGAGCGCACAGAACACCCAAGAAAGCACGGTATCCACCTTTTCGGGGAGCATATACCACAGCTTGCCTGCGGCCTCTGCCTGCTCAAGATTCTTTGCGGCGATAGGCCAGCCGAGAACGAAAGCGCCTGCTATACCAAGGCCGTTGAAGCAGCCCTGGGTAAATTCCATTATTTTCCAGCCGTCAACAATATTGGCTTCGTCCCACTTGCCGAAAAGACGCTTGCCATTCTTGAGCGGATTGATTTCCTTATCATAGAAGGTGATAGCGACAACCCAGCCGATTGAACCTGCAAGTGCGCCGCCAATCCACATAAGTATACCGAAGATATCACGACGTACAGCCATCATTATAAGAAGGCTTGCGACGATTACAAGGTTGCGTCCCCACTCCTCGCGGCTGTCCTTGGAGAAGCAGACCTTGGGCATTCTGCCGTGTTCGGGGTCGTAGGGTGTGTTGAAAATACGGTAGCCGATTTCCTGAAGAAGCGGAACAAGAGCAAAGAAGATAACAAAATCGTACCACTTATATACTACACCGCTCATTGCGGAGAAGCTCACACCCAAAAAGCCTGCGCCGAGACCGCTCCATATTGAACCCTTGAAGGCAAGGGCAAGGTAGCCCAAAGAAGGATTGTAACGGGGCTCATTATGGTGAAGAACAAGACTCATTGTTGAGCCGTAGGGCTCCATACCGCCGTAGAAGTAGCCGAGTGCACAGGCGGCGGCAAAGAGGAAGACGTTTTCCATAAGCAGCTCGGAGCCTGTATACCAGACACAGAGTATGCCCATAAATGCACCGGGGAGCATTGCGCCTTTTTCGCCGCCGATAGCAGAGCCGCGCATACCCCAGCCAAAGCACATCGTGACCATACTTATGGCAAGAAACGCTAAAACATTCTGAGTTTCCATATATTAAACCCTTTCTATATTCAGTTTTTTTCGACCTTTACAAGAGCGTAGCATATCTTCTTTCTGCCCACGGTGTAAACCATGTGAAGAAGGTCGCCTTCAGCAACTATTGAGGGATAGGAAAACTCTACGCCCGGAGTGTTTTCAAGCTCTATACTTACGGGATATGTTGCACCGTTATCATCCGAAAGGAAGAGGCAGAGCGGCGTACGGTCGCCCCAGTTTTCGCCGACGGGGTTACAGATAAGTCCAAGAACGCCGCAATCTGTCAGAGCTGCACCGATACCGCTGTTGTTGTTGGGCATATCCGTGGGTCGGGCAACAGACCAGCTTCTGCCGAAATCCGTTGACTCGCTGCGGTAAACCCAGTTGAGGTTTGTGCGTGCAAGCATATAAACTCTGCCGTCATGAGCAGGGTCTTCCCATATTGCAGGCTGGATAAGGCCTTCGCCGTCCTTGGGCAGTTCTTCCTTGCGGTTGCAGATTGTGCCGTCGGGAAGTTCAAAGGCAACAGGAGCGGAAAGCTTCCATGTTGCACCGTTGTCTGCACTGTAGTCTGTCCAGGATTCCCAGCGGTCTACAATATCCTCTGTTGAGCCGGGAGCAAGAAGTGCACCGTTGGAAAGTCTTATCATCTGATTTTTGACGGGACCTCTGCCGCCAATATCGCCCGGCACAAGCTCAACCGGTGTTGACCAGGTTTTGCCGCAGTCCTCGGAAACACTCTTCATTGAGTACCAGTGTCTCTCGTCAATACCGCTCTTATAAATGAGGGTAAGCACGCCGTCTTCGGCAAAAAGGGTGGGATTCCAGTCCGCCTCGCCGTCGTCGGGTGTAATGGCAACAGGTGTGCTCCATTCGCCATCACGCTTTGCAAACCAGATGCGTACGTTGGGGTTTTTCTCCTTGATACCGCCGAACCAGGCAGCTGTGGGTGTACCGTTGCAGATGGCGACAGTAGCTGCGTGGCATTCGCCGGTTTCGTCGTTAATGCCTTGTGTTTCAAGGTATTCCTGATATAAAAGTTCAGCTTTAATCATAATTGATGCCTCCCGTAGTTGTTGTATTTTAAAAGAAAAACCCCGAATGAAACCTGTTCATATTTCATTCGGGGCGGCAAACCAAATTAAATCAGCAGCCGTGACGCTCCTTGTAAATACGGATAACCTCCTGAAGGTCCTCCTCTGTATCTACGCTGACAGCCTCATACTGTGCAGGTGCGGGAACGATTTTGATTTTATAGCCGTGCTCGAGCACCTTGAGCTGTTCGAGAGATTCGGACTCCGAAAGAGGTGTGGGAGCAAGCTTTGTATATGTGTTGAGGAATTCGTGTGTATAGGCATAGATACCTACGTGCTCGAAGTACTTTGCGTGCTGAGCGTTGCGGGGATAAGGAATGGGAGAACGTGAGAAGTAGATAGCATTACCGTTGACATCGGTAACAACCTTTACAACTGTATTGTTCTTTATGTAGTCCTCGCCGTCAATCGGCACGCTGCCCGTTGCCATAACGCATTCGGGGCTGTTGATAAGAGCAAAGCCGATATCGTCGATTATTTCGGGGGGAACGAGGGGCTCGTCACCCTGAATGTTGATAACATAGTCACAGTCAGGATAATTGCTTGCAGCCTCTGCAACACGGTCGGAGCCTGTGGGATGGTTAACGCTTGTCATAACAGCTTCACCGCCGAAGGCAACAACTGCATCATAAACGCGCTGGTCGTCCGTTGCAACAACAACCTTATCGAGCACCTTGGACTTGCTTGCGTTTTCATAAACGTGCTGAATCATCGGCTTGCCGCAGATATCCTTGAGAGGCTTGCCGGGAAGACGGGATGAACCGTAACGTGCGGGAATAACACCTAATACTTTAGCCATTATATTAATCTCCTTATATCAAAAAATCAGAAAGAATATTTTTCGCTTATTGCCTTGCGCATCTTGTTGAGTGAGAAGGGCTTGATTTCTTCAACAATACGCTCACGCATTACCTTGCCCTCTTCAGTATTCTGAGGAGCAGATGAGAAATCGAGTTCAACTCCGAGTTCCTTGCAGATACGGTCAACAAATATCGGCCACAGCTCGCCTATATCTCCGATAACGGGGATACTGTTTTCAAGGCGTGTGAAGGCTGACATTTCCATACGGAACGGAATCTTTGTAAGCTTTGTCTTGGGCAGGCCCTCATTGATTGCTTTCTGGATAAGCTCGCTCTGCTTGTTGAGATCCCAGGAACGCTTGAGGTTTTCATCAAGGTCGAAACGGATAAGAGTCTTGTCCTTGAGGCTGTATGTGGGCAGACCGTTCATTGAAGCCCAGATACCGTGACCTGTGTAGGTTTCAAACGGGCCGTCGTGAATTTCCTGAGTAAGGGCAACTGCGGATTCGATGATAACATCAGCATCAGAAAGCATTTTTGCTATACGCTTACAACGCTGGCTTACGGGGATACTGTCGGAAATGCAAAGGCCTACCTGACCGCCGCCGATAAGCTGAGGAACACTTACAAGAACGGGAACGCCCTTGATTGCGCCTGCACCTATCATTGTTCTCGGGTCAGCACCGAGACCTGCAACATACTCAAAGCTTTCGCCCAGAGTCTGTGCGGCAACCATAACCTCTGTAGAAACGGTTTCGTTGAACCAGCCTACGGGGTAAGCCATATTACCTGCCGCCTTGATGATAACCTTGCCCTCTGCCTTTTCGCAGATGGAAACAAGTTCTTCGTCAAGAGGCATTTCGGAGCGGATTCTTGCCCACTCCTCTTCATCGAGCTGTGTGAGCTCATAAATATTTCCGCGGCAACGGATTTCTTCGGGGCATTTGTCACCGAGAATATCTGCGTCAAAACGCTTTACGCGGTCAAGCGTACCGCCCATTTCGTGGGAGATAACTGCAGAGCTTGTTGTAACGCCGTCAATAAGACCTGCGTGAATAAGTGTTGCGATAAGTGTTGTTACGCCCTCATGGAGGTTGGGACCGCTGCCGATAACAGCAGCAACCTTTCCGCCGCGCTTTTTAACCTCAACAACCTTTTCTATTGCGGTTGTGAGAAATTCTTTTGTTTCATCGGGTAATGCCTGATAAAGCTGTTCTACCAATTCGGGTGATGCCATAAATAAATTCTCCTGTCAGATAAAATTAATCAATAAGTTTTTTGCCGAAGCATGCGTCGTCATGGTCAATTGACAACAGGGTGAAGTTATATTTCTTATAAAAGTTCATTGCCCTTTCGTTTCTCGGACCGCAGGTAAGGCACACACCTTTTATACCCTTTTGCTTAAGGTGTGCACACAGGGTATCTACCAGTTTGCCGCCCATACCCATTCGCTGATATTCGGGCAGAATGTCAACGTGAAAATGGGCAGGATATTCGTCTTTGAACTCCTCCTGACGCAGATAGGCTGTGGAAGCCCATTCGTATCTGTCCTCGCCGTAGCTGTCGGAACGTGGGAGATATTCGCTGTCAAAAATCACCTTGAATCGGTCAAAGTTTTCGGTAGAGATTATGTAGCCAACCGCTTTGCCGTCATCATCGAGGACAAAGCAGTTTTCGGGCTCGTGCTCTATGTAGTAATTACAAAAAGTGTTGTGATAAAACAAACCTGTAAGGTAGTTCGGCACTTCTTCGGGTCCGTCGCTGTTATGGCAGATAAAGTGCACGTCTGCCCTGTCCTTCTCCTCATACTTTCTGATTGACACCATTTGAAAATTCACCACCCTCAATCCGGTATATAGTATAAAGTACCATATTATATAAAAAATAGCAACAAAAAATCTTGATTTTTTTGAAAATAAGTGTATATTTTAACTAAAGGGCAATCAAGGAGGTTTTTACCGTGAAATTCAAAGACAAACTGCTCAAAGGTGCTGTCAACACACTTACAAACACCGTTCTTTCCGCTATGCCAAAACGCTTTTTTACAACACGGAAAAAAGCGGACAAATATATGCCCACGGGTGACAAAACCTTTGCTTACACGCCCGGTGAAAAATGGACCTGCGGCTACGGTAAGGCGGTTTTTACCCCGACCGATTATAATGAAAAAACCTATTACATAGCAGGCTACGATTCAAACAACCCCGTAAAAGGCGTGCTTGATGACCTTTATGCAAGGGCTGTTTACCTGGACGATAACACAGGTAACGGCGGTGTTGTTTTCTGCTCACTCGACTGTGTAGGTATAAGCAGACACGATATAAATGATATAAGAAAGATCGTGCTTGAAAGCGGCAGACTCGGCAAAACAAAATCGATAAACATTGCTTCAACCCACACTCACGCAGGCATTGACACGCAGGGTCTGTGGGGAGAAAAAATATACAAGACAGGTAAGGACGATACCTTTCTGGCAAATCTTAAAAAGCAGGCTGCAAAGGCAATTATTGAAGCATACGAAAGCCGCAAAGACGGCAGACTGTTTATGGGTTATACCGAAGCTGAGGATATGCAGGCAGATGTAAGAACACCTGTAACCTATGACAAAAACCTGACAAGATTCCGCTTCTCCCCCTTTGACAATTCAGGCGATATTTACATAGTAAACTTTGCTTCACACGCTGAGCTTCTCGGCGACACCAGTCTTGTCAGCGCCGATTTTCCCGCATACCTCATTAAGGAAATCGAGGAAAGCGTACCCAAGTCAAAAGCGGTATTTTTCAACGGTGCCGTTGGCGGTATGATATCCGCAAAGGAAATCAAGATGGTTTACCGAAACAAAATCGACTGCGAAGCGTATATGAAGAGCTTCGGCAAGCAATTAGGCGAGCTGGCACTTTCAATAGACAACGAAACCGAAATCAAGCCTATACTCAACATAAAATCCGTGGGTATTGATATACCCGGTGCAAACACAGTGCTTATCCTTGCCAGATTCATCGGTGTGCTCAATAATGATATAGTCCGTACAGAAAAGCGAAATAAGGTTTGCATCCGCTCGGAGCTCGGTTATATGGAGCTGGGTGAAAAGGATGCTGCTGTATTCCTTATACCGGGTGAGCTTTTCCCCGAGCTTTACAACGGCGAATTTCTCACAGAAAAGGACAGCGCACACCACCGCAAAGCAAGCTATAAAAAGGTGCTTGCCGAAATGACGGATTGCCGTCACAAATTCGTTATAGGTCTTTGCAACGATGAACTCGGCTACATACTTGCTGAAAACGACTTTATGCTTAACGAAACTCTCCCCTACATCAACAAGGCTACGGACGATATGGACAGAGACCACTACGAAGAAACCAACTCAACAGGTCCCGAAACGGGAAGGATTATTCTTGAAACAACCGAAAAGCTGATTATAGAAAGTATTAAATAAAGGAGATATATGTTATGAAAAAAGGATTCAAGGCTTTCATCGCAACACTTCTTGTATTCACAATGCTTTTCTCCGTCAACGCTTCTGCCGCTACTGCTTCGGCAGGGCATAACACCGCAATCAGAGCAGTAACAAGCATACTCGGCGGAATTATTGACGGCGCAATCAGTCTGCTTGGCGCGCTTGCACCCACACCTGACTATCCGACGGTTGAGGAGTATTTCGCAGTAACAAGCGAAAACTTCTACGAGGGCACGGAAAGCTTTATTGATTTCGCAGCCGAAGACGCACAATGGTCACTCGGCTTCGGCAAAGAAAGCCTTGTGCCTGATAATCTGCTCAACGGTACAAAGAAATACTATACAGGCGGCTACTTCACACAAAAGGTATGCGGCGTTTACGACGACCAGAAGGCAGTTGCAATAGCACTTGAAGACGGCTCGGGCAGAGGCACGACAATCTTCGCTTCGGTTGACGGTATAGGCGTTGCAAATAAAGATGTACGTGCCATAAGAGCGGCAGTTGAAAAGAAGCTGCTCGAAAAAGGCATTTTCGCAAACATCAACGCCATCAACATCAACGCCACTCATTGCCACACGGTTATTGATACACAGGGCATAGGTCTTGACCTGCTTCCCAAAATACTCAAAAGCTTTTTTACCGGTGCAGACAGGTCAATTGACAGCGAATTCCTCGCTATTATGATTGACCGCACGGCCGACGCAATAGTTGAAGCATACCTCAATATGGAAACAGGCTCGCTTTACTACTTCGAAAGTGCAAAAATGGGCAAGGACGAGGAGAAGGGTATTTTCCTTGACGACGAATACCCCTACCTTACCAACAAGAGATACTATACGGAAGCTTTCCAGAATTTCTTTGCCTGCTTCAAATTCGTACCCGATAACGCAAATTCAAACGCAACAATTTTCACTAACATAGGCGCACACCCCACAACAATCGACGAAACAACAGACCTTCTTTCTGCAGACTTCCCTGCATTTATGGAAAGCAAAATAAATGAAGCAGGTATGAACTTTATGTTCATCCAGGGCGCACAGGCTCCCGTTTCCGTCAACAAGTGGGCTGAGATGCCCGAGGATGTTGTCCGCGAGGTTGACGCAGAGGCTGCGGCTGACCCGAGGGTTGAGGACTACAGAGTTGCAAAGCAGCTTGGCTATGAATTTGCAAAGCTCATACTTGAAGCTGAGGCAAACGCCGCTGAGGTTGAGCCGATACTCAACGTCAGAATGAAGGAATACGTTGTTCCTCTCGGAAAGGGTCTGCTCGGCTACGGTGCAACAGAAGGCTTTATCGGCACGACAACGGTTGCGGATGCTTCAAGCAAGACGGGCTATTCAATCATTACGGAGGCAGGCTATATCGAAATAGGCAAAGATATTGTTCTGCTTACCGCACCTGGCGAAATTGTACCCCAGCTTATTTACGGCAAAGTTATTTCCGCCGAGGATTCCTACCTTGGTACAGAATGGACGCTTGATGCTACGGCAAGCCTTGTTCCCGAAGGCAAGACCGTGCTCGTAATGGGTCTTTGCAACGACGCTATAGGCTACATTGTTCCCGACAATGACTTTGCACACTTCATTGCCGACTCAATATGGAATATTGACGGTGCTGACAAGCTTTTCGGCGAGTACCACAGGCACTATGAGGAAATGCTTGCAACAAGCGACACGGCAGGCTCGGCAACAATTACGGTACTGAACGCACTTGCCAAAGACATAAATAAATAAACAAATACGTAACGGAGAAAAAATATGAAACTCAGAGCACCTGCTATTCCGCTGATTACGGTTGACCCGTTTTTTACCGTATGGTCGGCGGATTCACAGCTGAATCATTCTAAAACCGAGCACTGGTCAGGTAAAGGAAATTCGATTTTAGGCAGCGTTTTTGTTGACGGCAAGGAGCTTGTCTTTTTAGGCTACCACAGAGACAAAAAGAAGCTGCCGCAGGTTTCGGTTGATATTGATGCACTGTCAACCACAGCCGTTTTTGAAAACGAAAAAATCCGACTAACCGTAGATTTTATGACTCCCCTGCTGCCCGATGATTACCGCCTGCTTACAAGACCCGTTTCCTATATGCAGGTGGGGTACGAAAGCATTGACGGTAAGGAGCACGAGGTTAGAATCAATGTCGCTGTAAGCGAGGAACTTTGTCTTGACGAGCAGAGAGATATTGATGTTACAACCGAGGAAATAAAGCACGGAAAACTCACCGCAATGAAGATGGGCAACGAAACGCAAAAGCCCCTCAACAAGAGCGGTGACGATGTAAGAATCGACTGGGGCTACTGCTACCTTGCAACTGACTGTCCCGAAGCAGAAAGCAGTTTCAGCAGAATCTGGGGCGATGCACACATCAACGTTTCCGCTCCGCTTTACGAAGGCAAGCCGCTGATGTATTACTTTGCCTATGACGATGTTTACAGCATTGAATATTTCGGTAAACCCCTTCGTTCATACTGGAATAAGGACGGACAGACGATACTCGAGGCTATTGCCGAAGCGGCAGAGGAATACGAAAGCTTAAAGCCGAAATGCCATGAGTTTTCGGATAAGCTGTACAAGGATGCCCTTGCGGCAGGCGGCGAAGAATACGCCGAATTACTTTCTCTCGCCTACCGTCAGGTTATTGCGGGACACAAGCTCGTACTTGACGAAAACGGCGAAATTCTGTTTATTTCAAAGGAATGCTACTCCAACGGCTGTGCCGCTACTGTTGACGTTTCTTACCCGTCAACCCCGATGTTCCTGCTTTATAACCCCGAGCTTGTAAAGGGAATGATGCGACCCGTTTATAAGTTTGCAAGAAGCGAAGCGTGGAAATTTGACTTTGCGCCGCACGACGTCGGACAGTATCCGCTTGTAAACGGTCAGGTTTACGCAAACAACCAGAAGGATATACTTAAATACCAGATGCCCGTTGAGGAATGCGGAAATATGCTTGTTATGGAGGCAAACGTTGCCCTTGCAACCGGCAAGGCAGATTTCGCTGCCGAACACATAGACCTGCTGGAAAAGTGGTGCGATTATCTGATTGAATACGGTGCAGACCCGGGTCACCAGCTTTGCACGGACGATTTTGCCGGACACCTTGCACACAACTGCAACCTTTCACTCAAGGCGATAATGGGCTTGCAAGGTATGTCGATAATTACCAATATGCTTGGCGACGACGAAAAATCGTCTTACTACAGAAAAGAAGCCGAAAAGATGGCGGCAATATGGATGAACACCGCGGTAAACGATGACGGTACAACAAGGCTCGCTTTCGACCAGCCCGACACATACTCAATGAAATATAATATGGTATGGGACAGAGTATGGGGAAGCAGACTTTTCTCACAGGAATTTATGGACAGGGAAATCGCGGACAATTTCAGGCACTTCAACCGCTATGGCATGCCGCTTGACAGCAGGGCGGATTACACAAAATCAGACTGGCTTGTGTGGACGGCATCAATGGCATCTGACGATAATGTGTTCAAAGCATACATTGCACCGCTTTGGGCGGCGTACAACGAAAGCCCGTCAAGAGTGCCTATGACAGACTGGTATGACACAGTCAGCGGCAAATGGGTTTCCTTCCGCCACAGAACGGTACAAGGCGGATTGTTTATGAGAGTGCTGATGAACAAAGGCATATTGAACAGATAAACCATTATATAAAACTAAACTGAGGCACTGTGTACCTACGACACAGCGCCTCAGTTCTATTATTTTATCCCATTAAAACATCAAACACAAGCATCAGACAGAAGCCTGCAAGCAAAGAGTATGTTGCACCCCTTTCGCTTCCGTGTGCGTGAGTTTCGGGTATCATTTCGTCGCTTATAACATAGAGCATCGTACCTCCAGCAAAGGCAAGTGCAAAGGGCAGAATTGCTGTTGATATACTCACGGCAAAAAAGCCTAAAAGCGTACCTGCAACCTCAACAACACCCGTAATTATTGCTATAGCGAAGGTTCTTGAATGACTCATTCCCGTGGCAAGCATAGGGCCGATTATGACCATACCCTCAGGAATATTTTGCAAAGCTATACCACCCGCAATGGTGAGGGCCTGAGTAACATCACCCGTACCGAATCCGACGCCTGCGGCTATTCCTTCAGGCAGGTTATGAATCGCAATTGCGATTACAAAGAGTAATACTTTATTTAATTGCGCCTGCTTTTCAGGGTGATTTTCGTGCTCAACACCCGTTAATTTGTGCAGATGCGGAACAATTTTATCAATTACGTTAACACACAACGCACCGCAGAAAACGCCGATAACCGTAACAACAAGAGGATATTTTCCGCCGTGCTCAAGAGACGGCAGAATAAGACCTATCACCGAGGCTGCAAGCATAACGCCCGCCGCAAAAGCAAGAACAATATCGCTGAATTTGTGAGTAGTTTTTTTGAAAATAAAGCCAAAAAGCGCACCGATAACTGATGCACCACCGACACCGAGTGCAGTCAGCAAAACCATTGTCATAATAAATCACCTGCCATGTTTTTAAACAAGTTAAATATATTAACATTATATAATATATTAAAAAATACCTGTAAATTCGTCTACACCCGACAAGAAGTATTTTTATCGGGCCGGGCGTTAGCACAGGCATTTTTATCTGAATATTCTTTTGTAAACCTTTCGGACAAATAAGGTAGCAAATGCCAACAGTGTTTTAAAAAGACCAAGCTTTTCGATTTCATAATATAACTGCCACTGGTATTTGACCAAGCTGATTTTTTTTTGGGACAGGGACTGCTCGCGCTTACGGTAGCTTGATAAAACCTCTTTTATACCGTACACATATTTTTCTTTTTTCAGCACCTGAAGCCACAGCGCAAAATCATTACGCTTTCTGATTTGCGGAACATAGAATTTCCCAAGCGCATCAACATTATATATTGCGGTTGAATTGCCGATACAATCGCCATAATAAAGGCAAAGATTATAGTCTGCTTTTTTGAAAGGCCTGATAACTCTGCCGCCATAGCTTCCGTCTTCGTTAATGTGCTCATATGCCGTACAACTGAAATTGTACCCGTTAGTCTCCATAAAGTCTATTTGCTTTTTGAGCTTCTCGGGATACCACAAATCGTCGCTGTCAAGAAAAGCCATATATTTTCCTTTTGCGCGCTCGATTCCGGCGTTTCTTGCTGCGGCGGCACCCGCATTCGTTTCGAGCCTTATGTAACTGATTCGTGAATCCTGCTCAAGCAAAGCGGCAACTACTTCGGTTGTATTGTCCGTCGAGCAGTCGTCAACAATTATCAGTTCCCAGTCGGTATAGGTCTGTGCTCTGACAGAGGCAACACTGTTGTTGATGAATTTTGCAGATTCAAATGTCGGCATTATAATTGAAACCAAATTCACCGTTGCCCCCTTTTTATAAAATCTCGTTTAATTATACACTAATCCGACAAAAATGTCCACACTGTTTACATAAAATATACTTCTTTATTGAAACAAAAAATATACCCCACGGAATAGCCCGAGGGGTATATCTTTATTTTACGGTAAATTTACTGATTAAAGAACACTGAGTTCAAGCGTCTCGTCGATAAATGTGCCGTTTTCCTCTGTGACAAGTCTCCAGGTCTCGCAAAGGCCGAGAGGCTCAAGGATGTCGGAATTCTCGCCAACGGAGATTGTAACGATACCGTAAACCTTGAAGTTAACGGAACCCTGAAGATTCTCGCCGGTGGGAAGTGTCCAGTTCATATCCATAAGGAAGTCATAGGGAATATCAAGGTTGTGAGTTGCAGCACCGCAGGTAAGGTGTACAGTTACGTGTACGCCGAGACCTACTTCAACACCAACGTCAACAAGGACGATGCTTACGATGCTGATATCAACATAGAGACCGAGGACAGCTTCTACACGAGCCTGAGCTGTGAAGTCTGTTGTGCCGGGAGTCTCAACGGAGATAGCTCTTACCTTATTGTCGATAATCTCTACGCCCTTCTGCTCGTGAGAGGTGATAACAAGATCAACTCTACCGTCGAAGGTGATAACGAACTTAGCTGTGATACCAACTGTGATAGCGGGGCAGTTGGGGATAGCAACATCGACAGAGAATATTTCTACTTCGCTTTCGGAGCCACCCTTCATCTCGAAGAGACCGTACTCAACACGACCAAAGAAGTCATTGCTGTCGGAACCCTCGGGAAGTTCGGTTTCATCAAGAGACCAGGACTTGGAACCTGTGATGGTTGTTGTGTCCTTAAGGTCGTAATCAACAAGGATGTAGGAGTGCTTAACGTCGTTAACGGAAAGAGCACCATCAAACTTTGTTGCTACGTTGAAGTTACGTACTTCATAGGCCTTCTCAACATTAACGCCCTTGAATGTACCTGCAACGGAAACATCAAAGCCGCCTTCTGCAAGACCTGCATGAACATCAAGATCTCCAATAGAGAAGTCTACCTCGATATCATCAAGGATGGACTGGCCGTTGATGCCTGCTACTTCGGGCTGTACAAAGGGATTTACGCTACCTGCATAATTGAGGTATGTAATGTCCTCTTCGTTGATAACCTTACCGTCAGCTGTCTGAAGAGTAAGGCCATCGCTGTTTTCGACAAGAGAAAGCTCGTTGAGCTCTACAGAATCCTGATCTTTGGTAGCAAGTGTGCCGCCGTTGACAGGCTTGAGCTTCTGATCAAGAACAACCTGCTTTGCAGTAGCAAGAGCTGCGTCAGCATCAGTCTTGGAGATAACCTTAGCATCGGCCTTGCCGTCCTTTACTTCGACAGCAACGATTTCGAAATCGTTTGCAATCGTAACAGCATCGTCGTCCTTGGAGTTACCCTCAATCTTTGCTGCTTTGACAAGAGTTTCAGCAACGAGAACGTTTGTGATTTTTGCTGTTGCATCATACTTGCCGTAGAGCACTTCCCACTTTTCACAAGCCTTGACAACCTTCTGCTCGTCAGTGAGTGTCTCGCCTTCTTTTGCATCGTAAGTAAGACCGAAATCAGTAGCTACGATAGCATACCATTCTGCCTGTGTGTATGCATCTACGGGCTCAACAGCGGGTGTAAGACCGAACAGAGACATAATCAGAGACAGGATAAGCGAGAAGAGTTTCTGAATAAACTGCATTTTGAATTTCTCCTTTCATATATTTCTTGATACCCGGGGAGGCGAACTCATACTCCCCTTTATAGGTATTCTTATTATAGCATAAATGTAAAATATTGCAAGGATTTATTTACAGTAGAACATACTTTGTTTAAACTGCTAAAGCGTCTGTGCTTTTGTATTATCTTTTTCATTGTTTTCACCGTTGAATTTTCTCATTTTACAATTTGTTTGAAGCCTTTTGTTCAAAATGACAACATTGTGTTTTCAGCCGGTAAAACCTGCACAAAAACCGCTACATGATAGCTGCAATCACCGCCGCTTCTTCGAACGATGAATAATTTTTTTCACCATATTCTTTATACTCCAGCGAAAACGCCGCTCTGCCGTATTCGGCGGCAAACCAGTCGCAAAAGCCCCTTTCTTCGTCAAGTGCTCCGCTTTTTTCCGCCCTTTCAAGCCCCGAGCAAAGGCGCAGAATTTTTGCCATAAGTGCTCCCTTTTCTTCGCTTTCGCCACCCGCCACATACAGAACATTGTTCCCCCTTCTCACATCTACTATATGCCGCACGCCGTATTTTCGACACAGATTAGCTACCGCTCGGGATTCGGGCTCGCTGAAACGGGTTTTGCCGCCGTAAAATCGTGCACCGGGTGATGTGTAGCCCACACTTTTTTCTGTTTCCTTTAATCTGCGCCAATCATCCGACACATTACGGCTTAAATCTATTCCTGCGGCGTTTGCACGCCAATCTTCAAACCCGTCGGGAGTCAACCTCTGCGCAAGCCCGGCATAACAGCCTGCCGCAACCGCACCGTAACGGCGCATTTCCATTCCGTCGGGGTTAACGCAGGGCACGACAATAACTCCCCTGCTTTTAAAAATTTCGTTTACCCGTATTCCGCACAGCTTGCCGCCGCCATCAACGGCACGGCACATATTTTCAAACAACCGTAACAGCGCAAAGGCCGTTTCGCCGTCGCAGGCATTTACACAGCCCAGATAAAGCGTTGCGCCCTGAGTCTGACCGAGGCCGAGTGTAAAAAGTGCACGGCCACCCCAGCTTCTTGCCCCAACCGTACAAACCGCCGACGGATATTTTTCCTTAATCGCATACACCCTGCGCCGCATATCTGCGTAATCGCCGCAAAAACCTGTCTCCTCCGTTTAAACCACCGCTTTCCGATAAAATTTCAGACATCTCTAATCCATATGCAAAAGAAGTAAATTTTATTAATTTACGGGCATATTAATCGGTGAGGTGATTTTTTATGTGCGGAATTATAGGCTGTAACGGTGTCGAGGCGGCTCTACCCGTGCTCATAAACGGTCTTGAAAAAATGGAATACAGGGGCTATGATTCTTCGGGTATAGCCGTAATAACCCGAGGAAAAATCCTAACCGAAAAGAAAAAAGGCAGAGTTGCCGCACTCGTAAAAAAGATTGAACAAAGTACCGGCTTCGAGGCGCAAATCGGTATAGGGCACACAAGGTGGGCGACACACGGCAAACCGAGCGACGAAAACGCTCACCCACACCAAAGCGGAAAATTCACGCTTGTGCACAACGGAATAATAGAAAACCACGCCGAATTAAAAGAGCAGTATTTAAAGCTGACAAAAATGAAAAGCGCCACCGACACCGAGGTTGCCGTTCAACTGCTGAACAGATTTTATTCAGACAGTTGTCTTGAAGCAATTGCACACACGGCAAGGCTTCTGAAGGGCTCGTTTGCCCTTGCCGTAATTTGTGAGGATGAGCCCGACAAGCTTTTCTGCGTACGGCAGGCAAGTCCGCTCGTTGTCGGACTGGGAGACGGAACATTTGCCGCTTCCGACACAGCGGCGATAAGCGAAAAAATACACACTCTGTACAGAATGAATGACGGCGAAATTGCCATACTGGGTAAAGACAGCATTGAATTTTTTGATTTTAAGCTGAACAAAATAAAAAAAATGCCCGATAAATTTGAAAAGAGCAGTTACACGGCTGACAAGGGCAACTGCGAGCATTTTATGCTCAAGGAAATTTACGAACAGCCTGAAGCAATACGCAAAACCGTTGACGCTTACCTTAACGAAAACGGCTTTGACTTGCAATTAAAAATCAAGAAGCCTGAACGAATTTATATAGTGGCCTGTGGGTCGGCATACCACACGGGACTTGTGGGCAGACAGGTTTTTGAGAACTTAACAAAAATTCCCGTAAGCGTTGAAACAGCGTCAGAATTCCGCTATTCCGAGCCACTTGTAAACGAGAAAACACCCGTTATAATAATCAGCCAGAGCGGAGAAACCGCAGACAGCCTTGCAGCCTTGAGAGAAGCCAAAGCAAGAGGTGCAAAAACCATAAGCATCGTAAACGTAAAAGAAAGCACTATTGCCGCAGAAAGCGATTTTGTACTGCTGACAAAGGCAGGACCCGAAATTGCCGTAGCGACAACAAAGGCCTACAGTGCACAGCTTGCAGCCCTGTATCTGTTGGGAATTTATTTTGCCGAAATCTTCGGCACGGCAGCTAAGCAAGAGCTTGATGAATTGAAAAAAGCACTCACCGTACTTCACAAGGCGGTAAGTGCATCACTCTGCTGTGAGGAGCAAGTAAAAGAAATTGCCCAAAGACTCAAAGACATTGACAGGACGTATTTTATCGGCAGAGGGCTTGGTTTTGCGGTGGCGGCGGAAGGCTCGCTGAAGCTCAAGGAAATCAGCTATATTCACTGCGAAGCCTATGCCGCAGGCGAAATGAAGCACGGCACGATTTCGCTTATAGAAAAAGGCACAACGGTCGTTGCAATGAACACCCAAAAAGAGCTGACACACAAGCTCCAGAGCAACATTGACGAGGTGTGTTCAAGAGGTGCACGGGTTGTTGCTGTAACTGCTTCAGACAGTAAAATCAACGCCGATGAAATAATAACCGTACCCGAAACGCATCCGCTTTTTGCTGTCAGCACACAGATTGTGCCCGTGCAGTTGCTGAGTTATCATATTGCAAGGCTCAGAGGCTGTGATATTGACCAACCGCGAAACCTCGCCAAATCGGTTACTGTAGAATAAAAAAGGGTGAAGTGACGACTAATCACTTCACCTTTCTTTAATTCTGTTTCCTTACAATGGCATACTCGTCGTTAATCATAAAATACGGACAGCTTTTAACCATTCCGCCCATATAGCGCTCGGTATCGTCCATATCCATATCGACTATGCACTCATTTTCGCCTGTTTCCTCATTATATTCGTAGTTGAGGCAATCCTCGCACATCTTCATTTTTCTCAGCTCCTTACAATTGAATTATAGCACATTTTCACCCCTCGGGTCAAATGATTTTCTGTGTTTACTGTTTGCACAAATGATGAACAATATTTTAACTAACAGCCATAAGTGTTGACTAAAACAAAATAAAGTAGTATATTTAGAAAAACAAATCACCGAAAGGATTGTGAATCAATTGAAGGGTATAGTCCTTGCAGGCGGCTCAGGCACACGCCTTTATCCGCTTACAATGGTTACCAGTAAACAGCTTTTACCGGTTTACGACAAGCCGATGATATATTATCCGCTTTCAACGCTTATGCTGGCAGGAATCAGAGAAATTCTGATTATTTCCACCCCTGCCGACACACCGAAATTTGAGGCGCTTATGGGCGATGGCTCACAGTTCGGCCTCAAACTTTCCTACGCCGTTCAGGAAAAGCCCGAGGGTCTTGCTCAGGCATTCATCATTGGTGAAGAATTCATCGGCGATGATGACGTTGCAATGGTTCTCGGCGACAATATTTTCTACGGCAACGGTCTCGGCTCAATGCTTCGCAACGCAGCCGCCAACAACAAGCGTGCCACAATTTTCGGCTACTACGTTGAAAATCCGCAGGCATTCGGTGTTGTTGAGTTTGATGAAACAGGCAAGCCCATTTCAATCGAAGAAAAGCCCGAAGTACCTAAGTCCAATTACGCAGTAACAGGTCTTTACTTCTACGACAACCGTGTTGTTGAATATGCAAAATCGCTCAAGCCCTCCAAGAGAGGCGAGCTTGAAATCACTGACATAAACCGCATTTACCTTGAAAACGGTGAGCTTGATATCAAGCTTATGGGCAGAGGCTTTGCCTGGCTTGATACAGGAACGATGGATTCGCTTCACGATGCGGCAAACTTCATCCGCACGATTGAACAGCTTCAGGGAATCAAGATTTCCGCACTTGAAGAAATCGCATATAATATGCGCTGGATTTCAAGGAAGCAGCTTCTTGAATCCGCAGATAAATACGGAAAATCCCCCTACGGCGAACATTTAAGACGCGTTGCCGAAGGCAGAATTCTTTATTCAAGACACAACCGTCCCAACGAAAGACCCATCTGGGGCAGAGGAGAAAACAGTTATGACCCCGAATAAGGCACTCACCGCCGTAAAGACAGAGCTTGACGGTGCAATCATTGTTGAGCCGCTTGTACACGGTGATTCAAGAGGCTGGTTTTACGAGAGCTATTCCAAGAAAAAATATGAGGAGCTCGGAATCAAGGCGGATTTTGTTCAGGACAACCGCTCCTACTCCGCACAGAAGGGTATTTTAAGAGGGCTTCATTGCCAGCTTGACCCGTTTGCGCAGGCAAAGCTTATCACCTGCACAAAGGGCGCAATACTCGATGTTGCGGTTGATATCCGCGAGGGCTCACCTACCTATATGAAATGGGTTAAGGTTGAGCTTTCAGCAGAAAACAAGAAGCAGTTTTTTATTCCGAGGGGCTTTCTGCACGGCTTTGTAACCCTGACCGATGAGGTTGAGGTTATGTATAAGACGGACAATTACTATGAGCCGAGCGCAGACAGAAGCATTGCTTTCAACGACCCTGCCTTTGCAATCGACTGGGGTGTTGATTTGCCGCAACTTTCCGCAAAGGACAGCTCCGCTCCCCTGCTGAAAGACAGCGACGTTAAATTTACATATTGATTTTCGGGCGGATAATATCCGCCCTATATAATTTAAAGCGAGGAAAAATATGCGCATATTAATTACAGGCTGTGCAGGTCAATTGGGACATGACGTTTATGAGTTGCTCAAGGCAAAGGGTGAAACCTGCCTTGCCGCAGACAAAGCGGATTTTGACCTGACAAACGCCGATTCGGCAATGGGTTTTGTCCAGGCATTCCGACCCGATGCAGTTGTTCACTGTGCCGCATACACGGCGGTTGACAAGGCAGAAGATGACAGCGTAAACTGCTATGCAGTAAACGTTAAGGGCACAAAGAATCTCTGCGCTGCCTGCGAAAACCTTGACGTTAAATTTGTATATATCAGCACGGATTATGTTTTTGACGGTGAAAAGAAAGAGCCGTATGAGCCCGATGACAGCCCGAATCCGCAGACAGTTTACGGTCTGACCAAGCTCGGCGGAGAAAACGCCGTAAGACAGAGCATGGCAAAGCATTTTATAGTACGTACAGCGTGGGTATTCGGCGCAAACGGCAACAATTTTGTTAAAACTATGCTCCGCCTCGGCAAGGAAAGGGACACGCTTAACGTTGTCTGCGACCAGTTCGGCTCGCCGACCTATACCAAGGACCTTGCAAAGCTTATCTGCGATATGCTTGAAACAGACAAATACGGTACGTACCACGCAACCAATGAGGGCTACTGCTCCTGGGCTGAATTCGCATACGAAATTATGCGCCAATCCGGCTCCAACGCAAGAGTTGTGCCAATCGCTTCAAGTGAATACCCTGCCAAGGCAAAACGCCCGATGAACAGCAGACTTTCCAAGCAAAAGCTGCTTGACAACGGCTTTGAGCCATTACCCGATTGGAAGGATGCACTCAAAAGGTTTTTAGAAGAAATCAAATAACAAAACAACCGCTTACCGATTTTATTTCGATAAGCGGTTGAATTTTTTGTTCTTATTTAAGCAGCAACAACGTACAGAAGGAAATTGCACCCTGGATAATATTCAGGCGGTAGATGGTCTGAGAATTTGACCAGCCCTTGTTCTTTCTGAAATGGTCGTGCAGGGGTGTACGGATATTCTTGAGCACCTTGATTTTGAGGAAGCGTGTTACGGAAACCTTGAATATACCGATAAGTCCGTCGAGCAGGAGCACGAAGCAAAGAGGAATTGCAAGGAGCATATTGCCCGACTCGAGTATCATAATACCGAGGAACAGACCGATTGCACGGGAGCCTGCATCGCCCATCATCATTGAGCTGGGCTCTGCGTTGTACCAAAGGTAAGCCATAATTGAGAATATCATAATAACGGCAAGCTGTGAAACCTCGGAATCCTTACCCATAAATCTGCAGGCAATTGTGATAAAGATAATTGAGTTAATCGAAAGCGAGCCGCAGAAGCCGTCGATACCGTCCGAGCAGTTGGTGGCGTTTATCATCATCCACAGGAAAACAGTTGAAATAAGAATAAACAAAACCCAATGAACGTCGAATCCGAAGAAGCCGAAATTGAGGTTGAGTTCACCGCCGTTCTGCCATACAAATGCGGCAGAGGTGAGCAGACAGATTACAAGGTCAATAGCACCTTTTTTGTATTCGTTCCAGGGCTTTTCCGAAGCATCGTCAAGATAACCTGAAAGCATTGCGAGGAAAATCATCGCATAGTAAAGAAGATTCTGTGTGTTTATTTCGACACAGATGTGCGAAACAAGAATAAACACTAAGATAAAAATTATACCTGCGCCACGTTTTTTACCTGCGGAAAGTTTACCGTTGAAAGCAAAATCACGGCCGCCATCGACGGGAAGCTTGCTTTTGAACAGCTTAAGTGCGGCAAAAACACCACCCAACGAAAGCACAACCGACAAAACCGTTAACCAGTTTAAGGGAAGTAATGAACTGAGCATAATTACACCTCATTTATTTTCTTTAAATACTCTTTGTCTTTTTTTGAAAGCTCCGCTTTTTCGAGCATATCAGGGCGTTTTGATTGGGTACGCTCAAGCTGCTTTTCACGCTGCCATTTCTGAATATTGGCGTGATGACCGCTGAGCAATACGTCGGGCACACGCTTTCCGTGCCACTCCTCTGGTCGCGTGTACTGCGGGTGCTCGAGCAGAGAATTGTAGTGGCTTTCGTTCATAAAACTCTCGTCGCTTGAAAGCACGCCCGGCAGCATACGGCAGACGCTGTCCGCAACTATAATTGCAGGCAACTCGCCGCCTGTGAGCACATAGTCACCTATTGAGATTTCCTCATCGACTATTTCTTCGAGCACACGCTCGTCAATACCCTCGTAATGTCCGCAAAGCAGGGCTATGTTATCGTATTCAAGCAGCTCAATCGCTTTTTTCTGCGTGAGCACGCTGCCCTGCGGTGACATATAAATCACGTGGGGCTTTTTGCCCAGATCCTCACAGAGTGATTTATAACAATCGTAAACAGGCTGTGCCTGCATAACCATACCCGAGCCGCCGCCATAGGGTGCATCGTCCACACGGCGGTGCTTATCAAGGGTATATTTGCGGATATTGCGACAGTTGATTTCAACCAAGCCCTTTTCCCTTGCCCTGCCGAGTATGCTTTCGCTTACAACGGTTTCGCACATTTCGGGAAAGAGGGTCATTATATCAATCCTCATCGTCAAAAATCCCCTTCAGCGGTCTGATATAAACCTTTTCGTTTTCAACATCCGTACCGATTACAACGGGCGGGATGACGGGAATGAGGTACTCCTTGCCGTTTTCAGCCGTAATGTGCCAGACATCGTTTGCGCCCGTCTGACTGACATCGGTAACCGTACCCCAGATTTTGGTTTCATCATCGGCATCGTATGCCTTACAGCCGATAAGATCTGCAATAAACCAGCTACCCTCGGGGAGCTTTGCGTCCTTGCGGCACATATAAAGGATTTTGTTACGCATTGCCTGCGCCTGCTCGACAGTATCAATACCCTCCAGCTTCATAAGGGCAACATTGCCGTGAGGACGGGCTGAAATAACCTTGACAGGCTTTTCACCCTTATCGTCAAAATATACTGTTTTGAATTTGCAGGCAAACTCGGGACTGTCGCACCAAGGGTTTACGCGCAATTCACCGCGCACACCGTGGGTTGACACGATTTGCGCCAATTCAAGATATTCTTTTAACATTTTCTGTCACCAAACTTCACACTTTATAAAACACCAATAGCCCTATGGCTTTTTACTTCTTTAAAAGCACATAGAGCAAGGGTGTTGTATTAGTAAAATAATACCGAAAAAGCGAGATTATTCGATCTCAACTGCGATTTTCTCGTTGTTGCGGGTCGCAGCGGCACGCATAACGGTGCGGATAGACTTGGCAATACGGCCCTGTTTGCCGATTACTCTGCCCATATCGTTCTCGCCGACATGAAGGTGGTAAACCGTGACGCCCTCTTCGTTGGGCTCATCTACAGTAACCGTAACTGCGGAAGGATCTTCTACCAGACCTTGTGCGATTGCGATTAAAAGCTCTGTCATTGACAGCACCTCCGAATATTTTTGCGACTTTGCTTATAATTAAACTCAGCCGATAACGCCTGACTTCTTAAGGATATCCTTAACTGTGTCTGTGGGCTGTGCGCCGTTCTTGATCCACTGCTGAGCCTTCTCAACGTCGATCTTGATTTCAGCGGGGTTCTTCATTGTGTCGTATGTGCCGATTTCCTCGATGAAACGACCGTCACGGGGATAACGGGAATCTGCTACTACGATACGATAGAAGGGTGCCTTCTTTGCGCCCATACGGCGCAGTCTGATTTTTACTGCCATTTTGGTTTTCCTCCAATATATTATTGATTAATTAATATATAATTTTACAATATGCCTTGGGTTAAGGGGATATTGAAATTACCTTGTTTATCTGCGCTTCTTTTTGCCCTTGTAGGACTTGGACAAGCGCTTGCCCAACGGCTTGCCGCCGAACTGCTTGAACATCTTCTGCATCTGCCTGAACTGTGCAAGCAAGCGGTTGACATCCTCAACCTCCATACCGCAGCCTGCTGCAATACGGCGCTTACGTGAGGGATTGATGATATCGGGGTTTTCTCTTTCACCCGGTGTCATCGAGAGGATGATTGCCTGTATTCTGTCGAACTGGCTTTCGTCGATATCAACATCCTTGACCTGCTTGTTGAGGCCGGGAATCATACCGAGCATATCCTTGATCGAGCCCATTCTGCGAATCTGGTCAAACTGGTCGAGAAGGTCGTTAAGGTCGAACTTGTTCTTGCGGAGCTTTTCCTCAAGTTCCTTTGCCTTCTTCTCATCGAGAGCCTGCTCCGCCTTTTCGATAAGGGAAAGCATATCGCCCATGCCGAGGATTCTGGAAGCCATACGGTCGGGATGGAAAACGTCGAGGTCTTCGAGCTTTTCACCGATACCGACAAACTTGATGGGCTTACCTGTAACAGCTCTTGCGGAAAGAGCAGCACCGCCTCTTGTATCACCGTCGAGCTTGGTAAGGACAAGACCGTCGATGCCGAGCGCATCGTTGAAGCCGTTGGCAACGGTAACTGCGTCCTGACCTGTCATCGAGTCAACAACGAGGAGAATTTCATGCGGATGAACAGCACTCTTTACTGACTTGAGCTCATCCATAAGCTCTTCGTCTATATGAAGGCGACCTGCTGTATCAAGGAATACGTAATCATAGCCCTGATCCTTAGCAAGCTTTATAGCCTCCTGAGCGATTGTAACGGGGTTGGACTGACCCATTTCAAAAACGGGCACGCCTGCCTGCTCACCGACAACCTGCAACTGCTTGATAGCAGCGGGACGGTATATATCGCAGGCGACAAGCAGCGGACGGTGACCCTGCTTTTTGAGCATAAGGGCAATCTTTGCGCTGTGTGTCGTTTTACCCGAGCCCTGCAAACCGCACATCATAATAACCGTGGGCGGATGCGGAGCAGATGTGAGCCTTGTCTGTGTGCCGCCCATAAGTTTAGTCAGCTCTTCGTTGACTATTTTGATAACCATCTGGCCGGGTGTAAGGCTCTCCATAACCTGGGCACCGATTGCCCGCTCGGTTACGGTGTTGGTGAAATCCTTGGCAACCTTGAAGTTAACGTCTGCTTCAAGAAGTGCAAGGCGCACCTCACGCATAGCCTCACGAACGTCGTGCTCAGTAAGACTGCCCTTACTTTTGAGGCGTTGAAAAGCAGATTCAAGTCTGTCGGAAAGGCCTTCGAATGCCAAGAAAATACACTTCCTTTATAAATAAGATATGTGAGAAATTATCAGTTTTCCATAAGGGTTGCGGCAAGTGCACGTATACGCACGGTTGCGTCGTTAATCTCGCGCGAGAGGCCGAAACGCATATTCTGCTCGAATATTAAGTTTGCACTCTCGGAGATTTCGTCCAAACCCCGGCGAAGCTCTTCGAAACGTGCAAGCAGACCGAGCTTATTTTCCATATCGAAAAGCTGAGCCTCTGCACGCTTGATTGCGTCACGGACACCCTGCCTTGTGATACCCTCATTTTCCGCAATTTCAGAAAGAGAGAGATCATCATTATAATAATATTCCAAAAAGCTGCGCTGCTTTTCGGTCAGCATCTCGCCGTAGATGTCAAGCAAGACTGTGACCTGAAGATTCTTAGCCACAAGGTTATCCCCCTTGATATTATCTGTAAAGCACTTTTTCTTTACAGTCAAGCATTATACTAAATAAAATGTCCTGTGTCAAGGCTTAATTTGCACACAAAAACAGCCTCATTTTGTGGAAAACCTTGTGAAATTCGGTGAAAAATGCGACTAATGGTGGTTCAGGTCGGAGTAAGCCACAAAATGTCGTTAAAAAATCCACAAAGGGACAATATTATTAAGATAAAATAATTTTTGAAATAATTCCGAAAGGAATCGTTTACATTTTGTTCACAAAAAAGACATCATTTATTATCAAATTGTGACGAAAAGTATTGTAATATATTGTCAAGGAAAGCGACACGCTTCCACTTATTTAATTTGATTTCTTCTTTTTGTTTCTTTTTCATTTACTCCTTCCTTTTGCAAACAGGCGAGCCTGAACGGCTCGCCTGTTTGCATTTATTTTATTGAGCGATATGTAAAGACACAGTTCGGATTGCTCAACTCTCCCAAGCATCAGTTTCTGGGCAGAGAATCAACAATTGCCATATGGTCTGTATAGAAGCTGTGGGTTTTCTGTGCGTTGCCGCTCATACCGATTACCGTGCCATGGTCGCCATCAAGAGTCGGGAAAACATACCACTTGCCGCGCTCAATTTTTGCATCGGCTGTATAACTGAACATTTCCTCGTCACTCGGGCACTGTGCAGAAACTACATTTACAAGGCCATCGTTGGGCAGCCAGCTGTCGTCAATTCTGATAGCCGCATCCTCGTTCGTATATCTGCCGATAAGTGTTGCAACAGGCATAAGCACGAGCAGGGTGGATTTTTTCGGAATCTGATGATTTGAGATGAGTGATTTTTCCGTCGTACTGTAAGCGTAGGAGAAGTAATATACGCTGTCAACCGTTTTTATTGTCTTGTTCAGTTCGGCTGCACCGTCGGGCGACAAATCGTAAAAAGCGTTGTCGGTGCCGGTACTGAATTTCTGATTGATGAGTGAAAGTGTTTCGCTCGTGCCCGATTGAATACCGAAGTGGTCAAGGTTGAAATCAATAAGACCACCTTCTATAACATCCGTCACACCGCCTGCGGCCCAGAGCACACCGAGAGCTGTCTGTATAAGGTTGTAACGATCCACAACATAGTAAAGCGTTGAGCCGTTATGCGGTGAACAAAGCGTTGTAACACTGTTGATATATTCTCCCTTGCCACCCGTGAAAAGTTCGGAAACTTCGCTTCCGCTTGCCTGCTGTTCTTCGGGGCTGCCGTATTCGAGCAGGCTTGTGAGAAGGCGGATTGTGTTGCCGCCGAAGGAGTGACCTATAAGATTGATTTTCTGAAGCTGACCGCCCTCGGTTTCAGTGCCCCAACCCTCAACGAGTTTTGTTGTATATGTTTTTCCGTAACGGTCATGTCCGTGAATTTTTGAATGTGCTTCGCCGTAATCAACCTTTGTTCCCGTAAGCTGGGCATACAGCTCGCAAGCTCTGTCCCACGCACTTGAAAACGGGCCGACGTTAGCCTCCGCAACCTTGATATCCATTGAACGAAGGTATGTTGAAAGGCTGCCGGTAATCGAACCCCAATAGGGTGAGAGGCTGTTGATGCCTGCACCTTCGCCCCAACCGCCCATACCGTGAACAAGCACATAAGGGTACGCAACGGGAGGCTCGGTAAACTTTGCCCACAGCCTTTTGTATCCGCCAAGCGGAATTGGCAGGATTATTGCAAAAAGCAGCACAACCGCAAGCACACCTGCAATCGCCTTCAGATAGGCAGGCTTTTCATCCTTTTCATCCGTATGTAAAGTCGGTTTTACATTGGCTGTTTCTGTTGATTCTTCGTTGGTTTCGGCGGATATATCCGTTTCTTCTTCGGGAAGAGTGCCGACGATTACTTCTTCCACAATATCATTATATACGGAATTTCCGTGGTCTTCCTTGCCTTTAAGCAAGTAATCAGTTGATACACCAAAAAGCTCGCACATTGCTATAGCCTTGTCGATATCGGGCATAACATTGCCGCTTTCCCATTTCGAAACCGACTGGCGTGATACGCCTAATTTTTCGGCAAGCTCCTCCTGGGAAAGACCGCTCTTTTTACGCAGGTCAAATATTCTTTCTCCTAAATTCATTACCGCACCTCGTTTGGTAAAATGTTTTGTTGTGTTTTCATTGTATATCAATCAGAATGAAAAGTCCAGCAAGTCGGGTTGGAATTTGAGTTTTTTTGAATTTTTATAAAATTTCCCGTGTAAAGTCGTCTTTACATTTGCGAATTTTTTTGTTTCGCTATTGTTAAGTTTAAATTTCTTTGATATAATTTTATTTAAATTAAATATTCTTCATTTTAAGGAGTGTTGAATTATGAAAAAAACTCAATGGTACAAGGACGCAGTGTGTTACCAGATATGGCCCCGTTCATTCTGCGACGGCAACGGCGACGGCATAGGCGACCTTGAGGGTGTACTCTCAAAGCTCGACTATCTCAAGGACCTGGGCATCACCTGCATCTGGTTCTCCCCTCTCTATTGCTCACCCAATGCTGACTACGGCTACGACATTTCCGACTACAGAAACATCTCTCCCGATTACGGCGACAACGAGCTTTTCAAGAAGGTGCTTGACGAAGCTCACAAGCGCGGCATGAAGGTTATTATGGACCTTGTTGTAAACCATTCCTCCGATGAGCACGAATGGTTCAGGCAAGGCATTGACAAGAACAGCAAATACCACGATTACTACATCTGGCGTGACGGCAAAAACGGTAAACTGCCCAACAACTGGTCCTCACTTTTCGAGGGTAAGGCATGGGAATACTGCCCCGAAAACGGCCAGTACTATATGCACCTTTTCTCCAAGAAACAGCCTGACCTGAATATGGATAATCCTGCTGTAAGACAGGAAGTAAAGGATATTATGCGCTTCTGGCTTGACATGGGTGTTGATGGCTTCCGCGAGGACGTTATCACCTTCGTTTCCAAGCGCGAGGGTCTGCCCAACGGCTTCCCCATTCCTCAGGCCTGCGGTATGGAACACTATGCTGACGGTCCGCACATCCACGAATATCTCCAGGAATTCCGTAAGGTACTCAACGATTACGATTGCTTTGTTGTAGGCGAAGCACCGATGATGACTCCCAACAAGGCACTCAAGTACATTAAAGAAGGCCCCGGAATGGAGCTTGATATGATGTTCCACTTCCAGCATATGGAGGCTGACTGCCTGTTCACAGACTTCATGTCCATGCCCTTCAGCCTGAGAAGACTCAAGAAGGCTTTTTCAAAGTGGCAGTACGGACTCAAGGACAAGGCATGGAATGCACTCTACATGGAAAACCACGACCACCCGAGAATTATCTCCCGCTACGGCAGCGAGAAATACAGAAACGAAAGCGGCAAGTCCATTGCCAACTCCTACATTCTCCAGTGCGGTACACCGTTCATCTATCAGGGTCAGGAAATCGGTATGGTAAACATCGACCTTCCCAAGGTTGAGGACTATATGGATGTTTTCGCAATCAACAACCGCAAGACACTCAAGCTTCTCGGTATGTCCGACGAAAAAATAGAGCAGCGCCTCAAGACCTCCAGCAGAGGTAACGCACGTACACCCGTACAGTGGGACAACAGCGAAAACGCAGGCTTCACCACAGGCACACCTTGGATGCCCGTCAACCCCAACTACAAGGACGGCATCAACGCAAAGGACGAAATGGAAGACCCCGATTCAATCTACAACCACTACAAGGCACTTATCAAGTTCCGCAAGGAAAACCCGATTGTTGCAAAGGGTGATTATAAGGAATACAATGAAATGAGCAAGGAGCTGTATGTATTCTCCAGAAGCTACCAGGGCAAGAAGATTCTCGTAATCTGCTCCTATTCCGAAAAGTGCGTAAACTTTACCGCTCCTGCAGGCTTTGACCTGACAAAGGGCACACCCATCCTCTGCAACTACAAGGATAACCCCGCTTCGGCAAACAGCTTCACAACACGCCCCTACGAAACCAGAGTTTATCTTTTTGACTGATGCTTGGTTTAAGAGAGCGTGACGATTACAAGACACAGATAGTTTTTATCAGGCACGGCGAGTCCTACGGAAACGTAGGGCTCGCAACCCCTGAGGGCTTCCACCCGGACGACCCACCGCTGACAGGAAACGGACTTGAGCAGGCACAGAAGCTTGCCATCTGCTTTGAAAAGGGAGAAATTGCGCACATTTATGCAAGCCCTCTTACAAGAACAGTGCAAACCGTTTATCCGACAGCAGAAGAGCTTGGAATGAAAATCGAGCTGCTGCCTGATCTTAAAGAAGTAAACACCTACATAGACGGCTGCGAAAAAGAAATGCTCGAAAGAGATTTTCCGCTTGCTGTTTTCGGCGAATTATCAGACACACATTGTTTGATTGCGCCGGAGAAAGAAAGCCACGAAATGCTCACCGCAAGAGCAAAGCGCTGTATAGATTACATCCGTAACACTTACAGCAACGGTGAAACCGTAATCGTTGTTACACACGGTACATTTCTGGGTTATCTTCTCATGGAATGTCTTGATATAAAAGAAGGCGAAACATTTAACTGGGAGGTTGACAACTGTTCAGCCACCTGCGTAGTTCTGCGTAAGGACGGCAGAAAGCCTCTGCTGAGAATTTCAAACTACACGAATCATCTGCACTAATTTATTTTAGGGGAAATATGGGATATGAAAAAAAATAAAAACGGTAAAGGCAAGGCTAAAAAGGTGCTTGGCTGTATTGCCGCTGTTATCGTAATTCTGACGGTGGTCACCGTAATCGCAAACGTAATCTTATCGAATAAAAACATTGAGCTTGCAGGCACTTTTGAAACGGTGGAAGTCGAAAACAGACTTGTACCCGAAAAGGACGCCAACGGCTTTTACACCTTCACAACTGATGAAAATTTCAAGGTAATGCAGCTTACCGATGTCCACATCGGCGGTGGATGGATGTCCTACAAAAAGGACGCAATGGCACTCAACACCGTTGCCGCAATGATAAAGGCGGAACAGCCCGACCTGGTTATTGCAACGGGTGATATTGCCTACCCCGTGCCGTTCCAGGCAGGCACGTTCAACAACCTCACGGGTGCAAAGACCTTTGCAAAGCTGATGGAAAAGCTCGGTGTTTACTGGACGGTAGCCTTCGGCAACCACGACACAGAGAGCTACAGCTACTATAACCGTGAAAAGATTTCCGCATTTTATGCTGACAGCGGTTTCAAGTACTGCCTTTACCAGCCGGGTCCCGAAGACGTTGACGGATACGGCAACTACGTTATAAACGTTAAAAACACAAAGGGTGAGCTGACACAGACGCTGTTTGTTATGGACAGCCACTCTTACCTGCCTTCCGACCCGTTCGGTATATTCTGGAAGTACGATAACATTCACGAAAATCAGGTTGCATGGTACGAGGAAACAATTGAAAACCTGACCGTTCAGAACAACGGCCAGCCCTTCACATCAAGCCTGTTTATACACATTCCGCTCACAGAGCACAAGGATGCGTGGTTTGAATACTACAACAGCGGAAGAAAAGATACAGAAAATGTAAAATTCATCCACGGTGATGCAGGTGAAGACGTAGAAAACATGGTTTACTGCGGAGTCGGTGATGACAGAATGTTCGAGGCTATGCTTGAAAAAGGCTCCACCAAAGCAGTTTTTGTCGGACACGACCACCTGAACAATTTCCTGCTCGAGTATAAAGGGGTAACGTTCAGCTACGGTATGAGCGTTGACTACCTTGCCTATCCCGGAATTTATAAGCAAGGCATACAGAGAGGCTGTACAATAATCAACTATACCCCCGACGGCAATTTTGAAATAACAAAGGAAAACTATTACCAGGATAAATATCAGCCGCTCTATGAAAAAGAGCAGGTAACGATGCAGGAAGTCGAATTAAAATAAAAGAATTAAGGCTTACACGATTGGCAGTCGTGTAAGCCTTTAAATTTATCTGCTGTTTGCGGTTTCTATCATACCGAAGTAGAAATCCTCAAAGGTTGTGGGATAGTCCTTTGTGCCGCAGAAATCGAAGTGGTCTGTACCGTACATAGTGTCGAGATAATACCATCTGCCCGGCTTGATTTTTTCGCCTGCGGCTATAGCCTCCTCGTAATCACGGGCTGTTGCGGCATCCGTTGCAGGATAGAGTGCGGAAGCAAGCGGCACAATTCCGTCGTTTACTGCCCAGTCGCCCTCGATTTTCACACCGTCAATTGTCATACCCGTTGTAAGGGCGAGCATTGCACCGGAAATATAGAAAATCGGGTTGAGAGAACTTATGGGATACTGCAGACCGAAAAGACCTTCCTTTGTTGCGGCTGTAGTATATGAATAGTAATAGGTATTGGGGGCAAGCCTGATTTTTTCGTTAAGCTCTTTTGCACCGCGAAGGGTCATATCGTAGCCGCAGTTGTCGTTATATTTACAGAAATTATATATACCCTTGAAATCGGGCATAGCACGGAATTCATCCTGCGCAGGGGTTAATCCGAACTGGCTGAGTTGAAAAGAGAAAACAAGGAAATTGTTGCCGAATATACCACCGATGGCATTGAGTGCCGTTGCAAGCAAAAGCATCGTAACCTGCGGATCGACGAGATAGTTCGCAACCTGCGAGCCGTTATGAGGGCTTGAAAGAGTTATGCAGGCGTGAACGCTGTCGTGACCCCCTGTGAAAAGACCGCTTGTATCCTTACCCGTTGCGGCAATTTCTTCTTCACAGCCGAAAGCCATAAGAGAAGTAAACAGTCTTACCGTTTCGCCGCCGAAGGAATGACCGACAAGATTAATCTTGTCCTTCATATTCCACGGCTCGCCCATAATTGCTTTACCCTCATAGCTGAAGCCGTAGCGGTCGTGACCGTGGGCTTTTGAGTGAGCCTCACCGTAGTCAACAACGCTACCCATAAGCTGGGCGTAAAGCTCACAGGTTCTGTCCCACGCACTGCTCAGAGGACCGACGGCAGGTGCATACGCCTCTATCCCCTTTTCGTTAAGCATTTTTATAAGGTCTGTATCGCTCAATCCAAGACCGCCACCCCAGTAGGGCGAAAGCTCATAAAACTTGTTGTCAGGTGACCAACCGCCCATACCGTGAACAAATATGTACGGATAGTCCGTCTTACTGTCATTTGCGGCATAAGAACTGATTGTAAAAGATGAGAAAGCCAGTGTAAATACAAGAAGAAAAGCGGTAATCTTTTTTATCATTTTTATTTTCTCCTTAATTATATTTATTCTATTATATCAAACCGTTACCAGTTCTTCAATATGCTGTTACTTGTGTTTAACGTACATTGATTAAAAGCACGTAAATTTTTTAAAATATGATAAGAAGTAAAAAGGAGCAGCCGTTAACAGCTGCTCCTTGATTTTATTTATTAGCCTTAAAATTATCGAGTGTGCTTGAGTTTTCAGTCAGCACGTGTGAGAAGAAGAACTCCTCTCTCGGCTTACTGTTGATAACAGTTACGGGCTTAATCTGGTTGAGGACTACGCCCTTACTGCGAAGGTGCTCATTATAATCCGAATAGGTGTTCGGCTTAAGAATGAGGATTTCGGGACGGTTGAGCATACCCCAACGTCTGTACTTATAGTACTTTTCATTAACGCCCTTGAGCTCTTCGTCAAGAATGTCAATCATTTCCTGACGCTTCTCTTCGCTGACCTCGCCCTTTGCTTCTGTAAGCATACAGTAACGGGGCGGATTGGTTGAGAAATCAGCATAAAAGCTATGTCCGACATGCTCAAGACCTGCTTTTTCAAACATGGTCTTTGCACAGTAGTCAACCATCTGTGTTGTTGTCTTTTCGTTGGCAACATTCATGCTCAGGTTTCTTCTGTACAAGAACTCAATCATGGGAGTGTTGTTGTGCATTCTTGTAACCTGAACAATATCCTCCATACGATAGCGGTAAAGACCGGAAGAGTTGGTAACAACCATCTCGTACTTCTTGCCTACTTCAAGCTCGTTGATAAGCAAAGTCTTGGAGCCGTCGGGCTCTTCATCACCTGCATCATCGTCAACGGGGATAAACTCGAAGAAAATACCATAAGGAATAAGCACACCGTCGTGGCAATTGAGCTCTGTGGGCATTGCGAAGAAGCCCTCTGCCGCAGCATAGCCCATATTGTGAATCGGGATATCATTACCGATATAATGGCGCAGCTGCTCAAGATAAATTTTAAGAGTTGAACCGACCATACCGTAAGCCCATGTGAGCTTCGGCCAGATACGGGGTGCAATGGGGGTATCAAAGCCCTTTTCAAATTCCTTGCGCAGTGCTGCTGCACGCTTGGGATTGGGCTTGAACTTCTTTTCATACTCCTTGCGAAGCTCAGGTGTGATTCTTACATTCTCGCCTATTGTACCCTTTTCGATATCGTCACAAAGCTGCTCCCAGTTTTTCTCAAGGTAGTCAAACATTGTGGTAACAAGGGTGATGATAAGTGAACCTATGTAAGAAACCTTCTCATTCTCGAGTGCAAAGCGAAGCTGGAGATAAGGCATATCAAGCAGCTCCTCATGCTCGGGGTAAAGCAAGGATGTGGGTGATGTGCAGAAGAAGCGCATAATGGGGTTGAGGTAGGTAAGCGGTACCTGACCTGCGCCGTTGCACTGCTTGTTGTCCTCAAGCTTGTGACCTGTGAGAACAAGCACAAGCGGACCCATCTGGGGAGGCATCTTCTTGCCCATTACGTTTTTGAGGTAGTGTGCAGAAGTCGAAACCGTGCACGAAAAACCGATACACTGCATATTCCAAAGGTCAAAAGCACATCTGGGAAGGGTCTTGGGCTTGCCTACGCTACCCGAAGATGAGCAGTAACGGACGTTGTAGCCCGTATACATAAGGTTCTTTTCCTTATTGTGAATCATACGGTCAACAAGCGGGTCGTAATCCGCATAGGTTGTAAGAGGTACCTTTTTGCGGAAATCCTCCATACTGTGAATGTCGGCAAAGTTGTACTTTTTGCCGAGCTCGCAGTTTTTGCTCTTACTGAGTATTCTCTTAAGGAGCTTTTCCTGCGCCTTCATAGGGTCTTTTGTGGTACGCTCAATCTTGGCGAGAGTAACGTCGCCAATCAGAATACCAATATCCGAAAAAGCCATATTTATGTTTCCTTTTCAAAAATTTCCTGTTTATTACTTATCCAGACTCTTCATTGTGGGGAAGAGGAGGACGTCACGGATTGCGGCAGAGTCGGTAAGAAGCATGCACATTCTGTCGATACCGAAGCCGATACCGCCCGTGGGGGGCATACCGTATTCGAGGGCTGTGAGGAAATCCTCGTCGGTTGTGTTTGCCTCTTCGTCGCCCTGGGAGAGGAGCTCTTCCTGAGCCTTGAAACGCTCTCTCTGGTCAATGGGGTCATTGAGCTCAGAGTAGGCGTTTGCCATTTCCCAACCGTTCATAAAGAACTCAAAACGCTCAACATAGTCCGGGTTGCCGGGCTTTTTCTTTGTGAGCGGAGAAATCTCAATCGGGTGGTCAATAACAAATGTGGGCTGAATGAGGTGATCTTCTGCAAACTCCTCAAAGAAGAGAGCAAGGATATCGCCCTTCTTGTGGTGCTTTTCGTACTCGACGTGATGCTTGTCTGCAAGCGCACGTGCTTCTTCAAGAGTGTTGACCTCGTTCCAGTCAACGCCTGAATACTTCTTGACAGCATCAATCATTGTGATGCGCTCAAAGGGCTTGCCGAGATCCATTTCAACGCCGTTGTAAACGATAGTAGTTGTGCCGAGAACCTCCTGAGCAACGTAGCGGTAAAGGTTTTCGGTGAGATCCATCATACCGTTGTAATCAGTATATGCCTGGTAGAGCTCCATAAGAGTGAACTCGGGGTTGTGGCGTGTGTCGCAGCCCTCGTTACGGAAAACTCTGCCGATTTCGTAAACTCTTTCCATACCGCCGACGATAAGGCGCTTGAGGTAGAGCTCAAGAGAAATACGGAGCTTGAAATCCTCATCAAGAGCGTTGTGGTGAGTCATAAACGGTCTTGCTGCTGCACCGCCTGCATTGCTGACGAGAATGGGTGTTTCAACCTCGATGAAATTCTCGCCGTCAAGATACTTGCGGATTGCGCGAAGGATAGCCGAACGCTTGAAGAATGTGTCCTTTACCTCGGGATTCATAATGAGGTCGAGGTAACGCTGGCGGTAGCGTGTGTCGGTATCGGTAAGGCCGTGATACTTTTCTGCAAGGGGAAGAAGGGATTTGGAGATAAGTCTGATTTCCTTTGCGTGGACGGAGATTTCACCCCTGCGTGTACGGAAAACCATACCCTTGACCTCGACAATATCGCCGATATCCCACTTTTTAAACTCGGCAAAGCTATCTTCGCCGATGTCGTTGATTCTGACATAGACCTGCATTCTGCCTGAGCGGTCACGGATATCGATAAAGTTTGCCTTACCCATATCACGCCAGGTCATAATACGGCCGCAGATTGAAACGTCGCTGTTTTCAAGCTCTTCAAATCTGTCATTAATCTCTGCTGCAGTAATTGACTGCTCGGCAAGAGTGATTTCAAACGGGTCCTTGCCTGCAGCCTGAAGTGCCTCGAGCTTTTCAAGGCGGATTGCACGCTGTTCGTTGGTGCTTATTTCTTCAACTTCCTCAACAGGAGTTACGTTTACATTTTCTTCTGCCATTTTAATAGTCCTCCCGAAAGGTGAAATTACTTGATAATTTTAACGATCTGGTAGCTTATCTGACCGCCGGGTGCATCGACAACAACAGTGTCGCCTGCCTGCTTGCCCATAAGAGCCTTACCTGCGGGAGATTCTGCGGAGATGTAGTTTTCATCGCTACCGGACTCATTTTCGCCGAGGATAACGTAATCGTCTTCCTCATCGTCGTCAAGGTCCTTGAGAGTGATAACGGAGCCGACGTGAATAAGACCTGCTGCAGCATCGCTGATAATGATAGCATCCTTAAGGATACCCTCAAGCTCAGTGATTCTTGCCTCAAGACGACCCTGGTCGTTCATAGCCTCGTCGTATTCTGCGTTTTCGGAAAGGTCGCCGTGTGAGCGAGCCTCCTTGATGTTTTCGGCAGCTTCCTTTCTGCCTACGGTTTTAAGGTGTTCAAGCTCGGCGGCGAGCTTATCGTAGCCTTCTCTGGTGAGTTCCTGTGCCATTTATAAGTCATCCTTTCGATATATTTATTAATTTAGTACACAATTAAAATATATTATATGCTAAATGCCGCTTAATGTCAAGAGAAAAGCTTACAGGTTTTAAAGCAAGCGCGCTGAAAGAAACGGCTTGTGAGCACAAAACTCACAAGCCGTTTATATTATATACGATTATTTAACAAAAACCTTGTAGCACTTGATTTCAAAGGGCTTGATTTCAAAGCTCATGGTCTTGCCTGTTGCAATGTCGGCTGCAACGTCCTCACGCTCGAGAAGGTTACACTCGTTGACCTTTGCGATTTCTGCAAAGAATTCAACGTTGACAGCTGTTCTTCTGCCGCTCTTCTCTACGAAACGGACAATGTAAGCGTCCTCATCCTCGCACTTCTTGACAGCCTCGAGAGTAACGTTCTTGCCGTCAACCTTGATGAAGGAAGCCTCTGCCTCACCCTTTGCATCTGCCGCAATTTCAACGGGAAGCATCGGGTTATTGAACTCAAGACCTCTTACAAGTGTTTCGGCATCCTTCCAGCAACCTGCGTGCGGATAGAGAGAGTATGTGAAGTAGTGCTCTCCTCTGTCTGATGCGGGGTCGGGATTCATCGGAGCCTTGAGGAGAGTGATAATCATTCTCTGCTCATTGACCTCGTAGCCATACTTGCAATCGTTGAGGATTGAAAGGCCGTAGCCGTCCTCGGACATATCGATGAAGTTATGTGCGGAAACCTCGAACTTAGCCTTATCGTAAGGATTGTGGCGGTAGTTGGAGGATTCGATTGTTGCGTATGCGATATCTCTTGTGAACTTCTGTGCCTTGATATCAACGTCAAAGCCGACCTTGAGAAGCTTCTCCTGTTCGTGCCAGGAAATGTAGGTATCGAAGTCAATTCTGTCAAGCTCATTATAAATCATAATGTTCTGCTTGAGAGTTGATTTGAGAATGTTCTTTGTGATTGTAACACAGGTGAATACGTCGCCGCTGACAACGCTTTCAACCTTACCCGGTTCTGTATCGAACTGGCGGTCTGTGTAGGTTGCAACTATATCCCATGCATCGTACTTACCGGGAAGGTCTTCGTAAATGCGGAAGACATTACCCTTGCCCTCAAGAACTTCACGGTTGTTCTTCTTGTCGAAGATTGAAACAAGCTCTGCAGCTGCGTCGAACTTCAGGCTGAAGGAAGCGTTTTCAACGTCTGCGCTCTCAACTGCCTTTGCTTCTGCTACTGCGGCATCCTTTGTATAATATACTTTATAACCTACTGCGGGAACATCCTTTGCGACGAATACGAGCACCTTTGTGCCGTCAAGCTTTGTGTAAGCCTGAACAGGAACCTTGTTGCCTTCTGCATCATAGATTTCAACATCCTTATAGGGAAGTTCAACCTTGGAGGTTGCAGCTGTGCCAAGGGAGTTGAACAGAGCGAAGGGCTTACCGTACTTAGCCTCACCACTGATGTTACCTGCGATGATGTTGAGAGCCTCATCACGGACAGATTCACCGATTGCAATGATATCCTTATAGATGTTGCAAAGGTCGCCGAAAACCTCTGTGATGTGTGAGCCGGGAAGAGAATCGTGGAACTGGTTTGTGAGTATCATCTGCCAGCCCTCGTTGAGCTTTTCAAGAGGATACTTGTAACCCTTCTGCATTGCGATAGATGCGAAGATTTCTGCCTGACGGTAGAGGTTTTCGCTGTATCTGTTAAGCTTCTTGAGAAGAGCCTTTGTGGTGTGAACACCTCTGTGCTCTTCAAGGTAAAGCTCGTCTTTCCAAGTGGGGATGTTTGTATCTGTAGCGTTTGCCTTCATGCGGGCAAGGGAGTCCTCAATCTTGCTGACCTTTGTTTCGGGCAGACCGGGGAAGCTCTTATAACGCTTGACGTACTCGAGCATTTCGGTG
>JAZRQW010000062.1:0-15941 GCA_045650165.1 Acutalibacteraceae bacterium
AGAGCATATCAGCATATCTGCCGTAAGCGGCTTCGAGGTCAGCTTTATTCGGTTGTGAGGCAAATGAAAAAAGCATTCTCCTCAAGCCCTCCGTAATTAAAACGTTTGACAAATATGAAAGGTCACAAAATTTTTGAAAAAATTTTAAAAATATTTTTCAGCGTTAATTCTTTTAAAAAAGCTCCGACAGTTTTTGCCGTCAGAGCTTTTTAAATTACATAATTATTATACCTTAATATATCAGAATTCGATGAGAGAGCCGATATATGCTTCGAGCTCATCAATCTTGATTCTCTTCTGCTCCATTGTGTCACGGTCACGTACTGTTACACAGCCGTCCTCAAGGCTCTCGAAATCGTATGTGATACAAACGGGAGTACCGATTTCATCCTGTCTGCGGTAACGCTTGCCGATTGAGCCAGCATCGTCATAATCGACCATAAACTTCTTGGAAAGCTTTGCGTAAACCTCCTGTGCCTGCTCGCCAAGCTTCTTGGAAAGCGGAAGGACAGCAGCCTTGAAGGGAGCAAGTGCCGGGTGGAAGTGCATAACAACACGCTTGTCGCCCTTTGCCTCGTCAACAATTTCCTCATCGTAAGCATCAACAAGGAAAGCAAGAGTAACTCTGTCCGCACCGAGTGAAGGCTCGATAACGTAGGGAAGATACTTCTCATTTGTTTCGGGGTCGAAATACTCAAGGCTCTTGCCTGAAGTGTTCTGGTGCTGTGTAAGGTCGAAGTCTGTACGGCTTGCAACACCCCAGAGCTCGCCCCAACCGAAGGGGAATACAAACTCGAAGTCTGTTGTAGCGTTGGAATAGTGGCTGAGCTCCTCCTGCTCGTGGTCACGAAGGCGAAGGTTTTCCTCTCTGATACCGAGATTGAGAAGCCAATCCTTACAGAACTGCTTCCAGTAAGCAAACCACTCAAGCTCTGTACCGGGCTTGCAGAAGAACTCAAGCTCCATCTGCTCAAACTCACGGATACGGAAAATGAAGTTACCGGGAGTGATTTCGTTACGGAAGGACTTACCGATCTGACAGACACCGAAGGGAACCTTACGGCGTGTTGTACGCTGAATGTTGGCAAAGTTTACAAAGATACCCTGTGCTGTTTCGGGACGCATAAAGATTTCGTTCTTTGCATCCTCTGTAACACCCTGGTATGTCTTATACATAAGGTTGAACTTACGGATATCGGTAAAATTACAGGAGCCGCAATCGGGGCAGACAATGTTGTTGTCCTTGATGTACTGGCTCATTTCCTCAAAGGACCAGCCTGCGGGGTTTTCGCCTGCATCCTCGATAAGCTTATCTGCACGGTGGCGTGTCTTACAGTCCTTACAGTCCATAAGCGGGTCGGAGAAGCCGCCGACGTGGCCGGAAGCAACCCATACCTGGGGATTCATAAGGATTGCTGAATCAAGACCTACGTTGTAGGGATTTTCCTGAACGAATTTCTTCCACCAGGCACGCTTTACGTTGTTCTTGAACTCAACGCCGAGAGGGCCGTAGTCCCAGGAGTTGGAAAGACCGCCGTAAATTTCACTGCCGGGGTAAACAAAGCCTCTGCCCTTACAAAGGGCAACTATGGCTTCCATTGTTTTTTCTGTATTAAGCATTGCAAAAATCCTTTCACAAATCAATATTTCCAATTAAGTATGATAACATAAATAATTTTAATTATCAATAATGTAATAATACATAAAAAGCGCGTTTTATATGTAATTTTTAAGCACTCTGACAGTTATCATACGGCGCTGAACATAATTATAAACGCCTTTTCACCCTCGGGAAGTGCAAGAGTAATACCCTGTGTCATAAGTTCGCTACCCGTTTTTTCATACACTGTTTCGGGCTTGTCATAATCATAAACGCTGTAAACGGTGTCCGTCTTCAGACCGTTGAATTTTACAGTATATTCACTCTGTGTGACATCCGCACGCTTATAAATGAGCGCCATACCGCTCTCGGCAGAATAATCGGAATACTGCATTGCGAGCATTCTGTCAGAGAAATAGCCGCCTGCGGAAAGCGGATAGTAGTATTCATTCATCATTTTGCGCTGGTTGATATATTCGCCGTAATGCTCACCGTGCACGGTGCCGAAGGTTTCGAGTCCGAGTGGCATAATACTGCTTCGTGCAGCATATTCACTCTCACTGTAAAACACCGTACCCGAAAGCGGAAGCCAGAAGGAAAGACCGAAGGTTTGTGCCTGGGTAGCTTCTAAAATATCCTCATGCGGGTTACAGTTGTAGTCACTGCGCCACACGGGAACACTCCGGCGTACCATTTCAAGGTCAAGCCTTCTGCCGCCCGAAGCACAGTTGTCGATAATCAGACCGTCAACCTTGTCACAAAGTCCGTCAAGGTATCTGTAGAGGTTTGTGACGTAATGGTTTTCGGTTATACCCTTTCTGCCGTCATAATAAGCCTTATCCGCCTGTGCCCAGAAAACATCGGGTGAGAAATTGAAATCCTGTCTGTAGATTGAGATTTTGTTATCAATGAGGAAAGAGGATATATACTCCGTCAGGTAGTCGGTTGCACCGTCCTCGGCAAGATTGAACATAAGGTTGTCTTCATCCTTGACCGAAATGAGCCACCTTTCGTGCTTGTCGCCCTCGGTGCGGAAAAGCGAATCGGGTCGGACTCTTTCGGGCTCAAACCACAACACAAGTCCGCAACCCTTTGTTGCGGCATATTCGGAAACCTCAATTATTCCGTTGGGGAAACGATCAGGGTTTGCAACCCAGTTGCCGACACCGTCGTGCCAACCCTCGTTATACTTATACCAGCCGGCATCCATCCAGAAATAATCAACGGGGGCATAGGTTTTTTCGCCGAAGCCGTCTGCTGCAGCCATAAGCTCGGCGGCAGTCTGGGTGTGTGCAGGGCCTGAGAATTCAAGCATGGTCAGCGTATCGGGTATGTTTCCGGGATAGACACAGCCGCTTATCCAGCTGCGGAAAGTATTAAAACCCTTCAAGGGATTTGCGCCATCATAAAAGCTTAAGGAAACAAGAGGCGAACGAACCTCTTCACCGGGCAGCAGATACGCCTTGAAGTTTTCCTGCTTTGCCTTTATACTGACGGTTTTGCCGCTTTCGGCAATATCCGCCTGCCACAGACCCGACCAGCCGATGCCAAGCATAACACCGCCGTTTCCACCGCTGATGTTGAAATAAGGCAGGAAGTTATCTGTGGGTCTGCCGTCGTAGCTTGTGAAGGTTTTCGGAATAAGGGAAAGCGATTTTTGCATCAGAGCAAAATCGTAGGGCTCGTCATAGCTGCCCTTCGAATAGTAAAGTTCTGCATTTTCAATATTCAAAGCAGTATCAACAGCGTAGAAGCTACTGACAACGGGTGAATTTTCTTCATCCGTATTTTCAATATAAACAGTCCAGTCACAGGTAGCAAAATCTTCATAGATTGTTGCTTCAACGGTAGCTTTCAGTCCGCTTGATTTATGTTCAAGGGTAATATATGTTGTTTTACCGCCTGCATAAACAGCACCCGTTGCGCTCTCATCGCCGACAGAAATATCCCAATCGGTTATGTTTTTGTTTATTGATTTACCGCCGACCGAAAAACCGTAAGGCAAATTTTCTTCGCCGTCGGTCAGACGCAGATTCTTGTCAAACCATTCACGGCAAAGCTGTTTTTCTTTTTCACTCACCTTTGTTTCTTCGGCAGAGATACTTTCAAAAACAATATCGGCGTTGTATTTGTTTTCGGGCAAACGTTCAAAGAAGCTTACTAAGCCGCCGAAAAGGCTTGAAAAGAACATAACTATAGCCATTATGAATTCAGACATATTTTTCACTCCCGTTATTTAGTGAGAAGTTTGGTAACTTTATTATAGGCCCAGCCTGCAAACTCTATGGGCTTATAGGTAATGCGTCTTATTTTATTTGCGGCTGAATTTTCATTGTGTGCCTTTGTACGTTCAAGCGTTACGCTGTCAAGAAGTGCACCGTTATCGCCTCTTCTTGTTTCGAGTATAAGCTGATTACCCTTATACTCAAGCGTGGTATATGTAGTAACATCGTTTTCCATAAAGGCGTAGGCAAGATAATCCGCCTCGTAATCCATTATAACCTTGCCGCAAACGGAATTGGCGTTGATATAGACTATACCCTCAGGGTCTGTGTAAGTTTTTCCGTTTTCCGCCTTGCCGACAATCTTCCTCTTTTTCATAAAGTGGGAACGGCCTTGCGAATGTGTATGACCCGTTATTACAAGGTCAAGGTCAAACGACTCGAAAATCGGAGTAAAAATAGAGTTGAGAAGAATTTCCGTTTCCTTGTCACCTATGCAGTCACCTGCACCGTAGATTCCGTGGTGAATAAGGCCAACGCGCCACTTTGCATCCTTATTCTTCGCAACAGCCTCTTTTGCCATAGCGATATGGTCGGGTGCACTGCCCGAGGTTGAGTCAAAAACAAGATAAAGCACGTCGCCGTACCTAAACCAGAAATCACGGTCAAGACCGAAAAAGTGCTTGCCGTAATATTCGTTGGGCATATTGGTGTAGTAGTGGTATGTCTTACCTTTTTTGTCGTGGTTGCCTATTGCAAGTGCCTGCGGCAGAGAGCGAAGCGAAGGCGGCATCAGAAAGCTCTGCCATTCTTCAGCGGTTTTGCCCGTGGAGGTATTGTCACCTGGTGAAAGAAGATAGGCAATATCGGGATTATCTGCGAGCGCTTTTTCAAGGAGATTGTTCCAGTAGTTGCTCTCGCTCATCTGGGCAGATTTATCCCCGTCGTGTATTTCGGTAATCTGAATATCGCCGAAAATCACAGCCTTGTGAGAGGCAAAGGATTTTGTTTCATATTTTTCAGCATTACTCCAGCCGTTGCCCGTATGCCACTTATAGTAATACGTTATGCTTTCTCTGAGTCCCGTTACGTTTACCCTACAAACGCTCTGAAAATCGTTTTCTGCAGGGGTTACAGTACCCTCAAAGAGCTTTGCGCCCGTCATATCCTCGGATTCGGAAAGCATAACCTGTGCCGACGCAGTTTCCTTCGGGGCGTGCCAGCAAAGGCTGACCTGCGTTTCGTCTGCACCCACATTCAACATAGGGAGCGTATTGCTTCCAATCAGAGATCCATAGCGAGGTTTCCAGTTTTCGATGTTAAGTGTATATAAATCCATATTACTTCCTTATTCTATTCCGAGTTTTTCTTTGATTTTAGGGTCGCATGTATCGGCAAGAGTGCCGATTTCGTCCCACAGCTTATCTGCCTTTGCCTTCCATTCAGCAAAGCCGTCAGGAGTTTCGGGGTAAGTGTCATAAAGTGTACCGACCTTAATCATCTGCATAAGACCCTTAACGATTTTACCGAGTGTTTCGGCACGGAATTTCTTTTTCGCTATGCCCTTTGTGACACCCTTTACCATATCGGCAATGTCCTTGGCTTCGATTACAAGACCGTCGCTCATACCGCCGAGGATTTTCCGGCTGAAAATAACATCGTTTTCAAAGAGGTATTCAGCCTCGTCGAAATTCATTGAAACAAGACCCATCAGAAGCGGACGCATCGAATCGAAATCCTTACCCTGAGCTTTCATATAGCGTGTGTTGATGCTCCACATTTTTTCCTTTGTGAGGAAATCGCTGTATTTGAGAAGCTGTGAAATAACCTCAACGGCAATTTCAGCCTGAACAAGTGAGGATGTACAGCCCTCGCCGCAGGTGGGCTTTGTAAGGCAGGCGGCATCACCCATAGCAATAAAGCCATCGTCAACAAATGAATAAAGTGAACGGTGCCAGGGTGTCATACCCTTTTCAACCTTTTTGACCTTATATTCGGGGAAGCTGACATTTTTCATAAACTGTGTGCTGAAAACTTCTTCAGAGTAGGCGTAGGAATAACTGCCGCCGATACCGAGAATTGCATCATAGCCCTCGCCCGCAGGTGCAGACCATGATTTGTACTGCATAAAGAAGCCGTCAAGGTCGCGGGGATTTATTGCTTTGTTGAGATACTCTACGTAGTAAAGAACAACATAGAAAATATCAATCGGTGTGAGCTTGAAATTATCAACTACAGATGTATCGGAAAGAGTTGTTCTCGCAACAGAAGGGATACCAGAACAATCCGAAACTATTCTCGCATAGGCCTGCTGAGTGCCTTCGTCAGTTTCATATTCACAGCCGATTACTCTGCCCTTTTCATCGTAGATAAGCTTGGTGAATTTTGCGCCGTAGAGGATTTTTGCACCGCTCTTTTTGGCTTTTTCTGCCATTCTCATTATGTAATCGTGCTTGTGCAGACCAATTACGGGCAGGTAACCGCCCTGTTTGTGATGGTTGCCGTAGGGAGATATCATCGGAGAGCTCGTAAAGCAAAACTCCCTTACAAAATCGCCCTCTTCTGGTATTTCAAGGCCGAACTGCTCCATTTCGCCCTGACTCATATGGAAAATATCATAGGAGCGTGAAACATCGTCTGGCTGTTCTTTCTCAATAACCATTGTTCTGAAGCCGTTTTGAGCCATTCGCTGTGCAAACCAACAACCCGTTGTGGAAGCACCGATAACAATAACATCGTACTTTTTCATAGTCGATTTTTCTCCCTTTTTATGTCAGATTTTGCATTTTGTAAAGTTAGAACACTTTACCGCTAATCCCATTCGGCACCTGTAACGGTGTCGAGGTCTATACCCTTTGTATCGTGTGTTTTTAATGCCATTGTGATAAGTGCACCCACAAAGCCGGGCACAGTGAGAGCAAAAGCGACTACACCCATAAAGCTGTTACCGAGCAAGGTTATAAGCGGCAGACTGACACCGTAGGAAACGGCAACACCTGCACCGACAACAACAAATTCTGCCGACATAATTGACGAGCGCAGGTTAGTAGGAGCCGACTCACCTATCATCATAATAATAACATCGTTTGAGGAATAGAAGCTGCCGATACAGGCACCGCAGAGGAAGCCGACAAGGTAAGGCGGCCACGCAAGTTTTGCACCCACGCTGAAGCCGATAAAGGCAAGCAGGCAGTTGAAAGCAGTAACCATAGCGGCGGCCTTTCTGCCCTTTGAGTCGGAAATAAAGCCCATAATAACCTGTGCCACGGCAGAGCCTAAGGGAAACATAAACAGCGCGGTTGTAACAGGACCTATGCTCACCATATTCATCAGCTCATCCGTAAATGATGAAAAAGCACCCGAATCAATATAGCTCTGTGCATAGCCGTAGGAAAGAATAACCTGATAATTGATTGTTGTGATAAAGCCGACGTTTGCAATTGCGCCGACAATATAAAGCCAGCGGAGCTGTGTATGCTTAAAAGCAAATTTAAGTGCAGGGATAACGCCGCCCTGAGCGTTTTCGGTATTTTTGTTTTTCTTATCAAGTGCGCGTTCTTCATCCGTCATTCTCAAGTACCTGAGGCGTGAATCGATAAACGCATCTGTTTCACGTGCGAAGAAAAGCGCAACACCGCAGGCAACAAGACCGACTACGGCAGGAACGAAATAGACATTGCGCCACTCGGAGGCACTGTGCATAAGCATTCTGCGAAGCAAGGGAATGAGCATAACGCCCATATTTGCAAAGAATTTTATCGCTGAATAAATTCTTGCCCTGTGCTTTTTGGGAGCCGTTTCCATAATATAAACAACCTGCATATCGTGCGGAATAAAGAACTGAACAATACACGCACCGAGCACGTAAGCGATTATACTGTCCGAAAGAAAAATCACCAGCATCGAAAGGCTCATACCGAAGGTGTTTACAATCAGGAACATTTTTCTGCCGAAGCGGTCTGCAAGCGGCTTATACACAATTGCAAGTGCCTGGAAAGGCACAACAAGCATTGTGACAATATCGAGCAGACCGACAGAGCTTTCACCGTATTTTGCAAACAGGTCATTTGCTATTTCCGTTTTCATAAGCGTGCCTATCTGCGAGGCGACCTCATCCGTTATGTAAATAAGGCAGATTATGAAAATCATATAAATAAGATACATGTTACCTTTGGGTCTGAGCTTTTCACGCTGCCATTTTGCAATTTCTCTTTCACGCCTGAGACGCTTTTTTTCGAGCTTTGTATCAGTCATTGTTTACACCGCCTTAAACATTCTTTTTTTATTATATAAAAACTTCCTGCATATTTCAATAATTACTTGCAGATATAGAATATTTGTTATAAAATGTTTATAAATTTCTGTTCATTGAAAGAAAGGAAATAATTATGGATAAATTTGCAAGGTTTAAATATCAGCCCTGTATTCCGCTGGGTAAGGACGGACGCTGTGTTACGGCTTCAGAAAAACACATCAATCTCTCACGCGAAGCAGCAACAGAGGGTATCGTTCTGCTCAAGAACGAAGGCAATGCACTGCCCCTTAAAAAAGGTGAAAAGGTTGCGCTTTTCGGCAAGGCTACCATTGAATACATAAAGGGTGGCGGCGGCAGCGGTGACGTACATTGCCCGTACATTTGCAACATTGCTGACGGCTTCAACGCAAAAGAAGAGCAGGGCAAGGTTTATGTGTACAAGCCTCTTGTCGAATTTTACAGAGAATATGTTGAAAGAGAAAGCGTAAACGTACTCACACAGGAACAGATCAACGCCCGTTGGGACATAGTCAACAATATGGAATTCTGCACAGAGCGTGACGATATGACCTACGACACCTTTGCGGCTATGCACGTAAGAGAGGCAGAAGTTCCTTACGATATGATAAAAGCCGCAGCAGACAACGCCGACACAGCGGTTATAACAATCAGCCGCTTTTCGGCAGAGGGTGTTGACCGCAGACCGCAGGGTGAGGACTACTACCTTTCCGACCTTGAAAAGAACCTTATCGACACAGCAGGCAAGCTGTTCAAAAAGGTTATTGTCGTTATAAATTCAGGTGCAGTAATTGACTGCGAATACTTTGCTGAAAATGATGCCGTAAAGGGTGTTGTTTTCGCCTGGCAGGGCGGTATGGAAGGCGGCAGCGCAATTGCCGACATACTCTGCGGCGATGCTAATCCCTCGGGCAGAATGGCAGACACAATTGCAAAATCCTATGACGCTTACCCCTGCAAGGCTGATTTCTGGGAATGCTTTGACCACGTTGATTATTCCGACGATATCTATGTAGGCTACCGCTATTTTGAAACAATACCCGGTGCAAAGGAAAAGGTGCGCTACCCCTTCGGCTTCGGTCTTTCCTACACAGACTTTTCGCTGACAGGCAAGCTCTGCGGCGAGGCTGACGGAAAAATCACAGCTGCAGTAACAGTCACAAACACAGGCGATGTTGCAGGCAAAGAGGTTGTTCAGCTTTATTATTCCGCACCGCAAGGCAAGCTCGGCAAGCCCTCAAGAGAGCTTGCGGCTTACGCCAAAACAAAGCTCCTTGCTCCCGGCGAAGCACAGACACTTGCACTCACCTTTGATGTAAGCTTTATGGCAAGCTTTGACGACCTTGGCAAGATTCAGAAATCCGCATACGTTCTCGAAAAGGGAATTTACAGATTCTTCCTTGGCAAAAACGTAAGAGAAGCAGAAAAGCTCACATTTGAATATGAAGTAAAAGAAGATACGGTTGTTGAACAGCTCACACAGTGGTGCAAGCCGTTTAAGTTAGAGAAGCGTATGCTTTCCGACGGCAGTTTTGAAAGCCTTCCCACAGGCGAAGAAAGCTACTACTACGGTGAGGCTGAGCCGACAGGCGCAGTTGCTCCCGAAAAGCCCGTTATGTTCGACAAGGTCGGTGAAGAAATCAGCCTTGATGAATTCGTGGCACAGCTCACCCTTGAAGAGCTTATGGATTTCGTCGGCGGTCAGCCACCCACGGGTGTTGCAAACACGGGCTGCTTTGGTCCCATCAAGCGTCTTGGCGTTCCTGCCGTACCCACGGCAGACGGCCCTGCAGGCATCAGAATCGAGCCCTGCACGGGTATTCCCACAACAGCGTGGCCGTGCGCAACACTTCTTGCCTGTACATGGAACACCGACATTATTTTCAAGGTTGGTCAGGCAGGCGGCGCAGAGCTTAAAGAAAACAATATGGGTATATGGCTTGCTCCTGCCCTCAACATTCATCGCGACCCGCTTTGCGGCAGAAACTTTGAATACTATTCCGAAGACCCGCTGGTAGCAGGCAAATGTGCGGCAGCAGATATCAGAGGCGTTCAGTCCAACAAGGTTGCCGTTTCGATGAAGCACTTTGCCTGCAACAATAAAGAGGCAAACCGCTTTGCAAGCGATTCACGCCTTTCCGAAAGAGCATTGAGAGAGATTTACCTCAAGGGCTTTGAAATTGCGGTAAAGGAATCCGACCCATACACGGTTATGTCCTCATACAACCTCATAAACGGTCAGCACACCTCGGAAAGCTGGGAGCTTCTGACAGGTATACTTCGCAACGAGTGGGGCTACAATGGTATGGTTGTTACCGACTGGGGTGTCAAGAACGACCCCGTCAAGGAGGTATGGGCAGGCAACGACCTGAAGATGCACTGCGGTTACCCCGAAGACCTGAAGGCCGCATACGACAAGGGCGAGCTTTCCAGAGCACAGCTTGAGCTTTGCGTAAAGAGAATACTCGGTATGTTCCTTAAACTTGCATAAAATATCAAAGGTTATCCCGCTTCGGCAGGATAACCTTTTTATTATAATAAATTTGACACAGTAAGGCTTATAATATATAATACATTATATCCTTCAGACTGCGGTGATAAAAATGAAAATCAAGGTTTCAAACTATATATCACAATTTCTTGTTGCTAACGGCATTGACACGCTGTTCACCGTTACGGGCGGCGGTGCAATGCACTTAAATGATGCTTTTGGTCATCAGGAAGGCTTGCGCTGTGTTTACAACCACCACGAGCAGGCGTGTGCAATTGCGGCAGAAGCTTATGCGAGAATACACAATAAAATTGCGGGTGTCTGCGTTACAACAGGTCCCGGCGGCACAAACGCAATTACTGGTGTTGTCGGCGGATGGCTTGATTCTATTCCGATGCTTATTATTTCGGGTCAGGTGCGCTATGACACAACTGCAAGAGGAAGCGGACTCAACCTGCGCGCAATGGGCGACCAGGAATTTGACATTACAAAAGCCGTTGACTGTATGACAAAATACAGCGAAATGGTTATTGACCCGAAAAGAATAAGATACTGCCTTGAAAAGGCACTTAAACTTGCTCAAAGCGGCAGACCCGGCCCGTGCTGGCTGGATATTCCGATGAATGTTCAGGGTGCATACATTGAAACAGACGAGCTTGAGGGTTATGACGAAAAAGAAAGCGAAGAACTCCCCTACCCCGTGAGCGATGAAACAGCTGACAAGGTGCTTGACCTTATTGCAAGCAGCAAAAGACCCGTTTTAAACGTCGGTAACGGTGTGAGAATTGCAGGTGCACACGAGGTATTTTACCGTGTGGCAAACAAGCTCAACATTCCTGTTGTTACGGGTTGGAACAGCATTGACTGCATTGAGGATGAACACGACCTTTATGTCGGCAGGGCCGGCATTATGGGCGACAGGCCCGGCAACTTTGCCGTGCAGAACAGCGATTTACTGCTGAGTGTGGGCAGCAGACTGAGTATAAGACAGGTCGGCTACAACTATCAGACCTGGGCAAGGGCTGCAAAAAAGATTGTTGTTGACATTGACAGCGAAGAACTGAAAAAGCCGAATGTCAATGCAGATTTTCCGATTTGGGCAGATGCAAAGGATTTTCTTGAATCACTCGAAAAAAGAATTGACGAGAGGAATTTCAGCTTTCCGAAATCCGACTGGCACGAAAAGTGCACGGACTGGAAAATAAAATATCCCGTTGTGCTCCCCAAGCACTATGAGAGCGAAGAAGCAAATGTTTATGCTTTCATAAAAGAGCTCAGTTCAAAGCTGAACGAAGGCGATATTACGGTGGTCGGCAACGGCTCTGCCTGCGTTGTGGGCAGCCACGCTTATGTTATAAAGAAAAAGCAGAGATTCATTATAAATTCTGCTATCGCTTCAATGGGCTACGACCTGCCTGCGGCAATAGGTGTTGCCGAAGCGGAAAAGGATAAGGATATAATCCTCATTACGGGCGATGGAAGCATACAGATGAATTTACAGGAAATTCAGACGATACTGCAAAACCACCTGCCGATTAAGACGTTTATGATTAATAACGGCGGCTATCACTCAATCAGGCAGTCGCAGATGAATTTCTTCGGTGAGCCGTTGGTTGGTGTCGGCCCCGAAAGCGGAGATTTGAGTTTCCCCGATATGTCAAAGCTCGTACCGGCTTACGGTATGAAGTATTACCGTTGCGAAAAGAACAAGGAGCTTTCAAAGGTTATTGATAAGGTTTTAAAAGAAGAAGGCCCCGTATTCTGCGAAATTGTTGTAAGCCCCGAGCAGAAATTTGAGCCGAAAGCATCGTCAAAACGACTTGAAGACGGCACTATTGTTTCCGCTCCGCTTGAAGACCTCGCACCGTTTTTAAGCAGAGAAGAACTTAAAGAAAATATGATAATTGATCTGGTTGATTGATTTTTCCAAAGCAAACCTGTCAGAGTTCAACAAGCTCTGACAGGTCTTTTTTTGTCCGCATTTGTGAACAAATCGTTAACATTTTGCATTTCCGCCATTTTTGTCAACCTTTTTGAGTAAAAAAACGGGCTGTACCCCTTTTGAGTGGGAGGAGTTTTTGAAAAGTGTTAAAAGCAAAGCTTGTAAAGCAAGTTAACTTTACATTTTCGTGTAATTTCCGCCACACGAGCAAAACTCTTCTACAAACGCAAAGAAGGTGAAAAAATCGCAAAGAAAACCTTGAGCAAAAGAGAAAAGCTGTTTTGCTTAAACTATGCAATGCTTCGTAACGGTAACGAGGCGGCGGCAAGGTCGGGCTACACGCTCAACCCGAAATCCGCCTCGGTCAAGCTGCTTTCACGCAAGGAAATAGCAGATGAAATTGCCGCTGTTTCTGCTGTTTTAAGACCTGTACAGACAGAGGCGGCAGCAGGCTATAAACGGCTTGCCTTCGGCTCTGTAGCAGATGCGCTGAGCCTTATTTTCTGCGAAGAAGCTCCGACAAAGGAGGAGCTTGCCGAAATGGATTTGTTCAACATTGCCGAAATCAAACGTCCCAAGGGCGGCGGTCTTGAAATCAAGTTTTTTGACAGGCTGAAACCTCTTGAAAGGCTTGCTGAAATGAGCGAAAGCGAAACGGCAACAGCCTTGCCGTTTTACGAAGCTCTCAACGGCTCGGCAAAGGCACTTTACGGGAGAGATGTGTTTGAGTAAAGTAAATAAGCTTTACAGCAGCTTCAAACCCTTTTCCGAAAAGCAGTTGACTGCACTCACCTGGTGGTGTCCGTCATCGCCCCATAAAAACAGGGACGCAATAATCTGCGACGGTGCAGTAAGGTCTGGCAAGACGCTTTGTATGTCAATTTCGTTTATCGCCTGGGCTTTTTCCGCTTTCGACGGCACGGCATTTGCAATCTGTGGCAAAACGGTAACCTCGCTGAGAAGAAATGTTGTAACTCCCCTGCTACCCGTGCTCAGAGAGCTTGGCTTTGAGTGCACCGAAAAGGTATCTAAAAATCTGATTGAGATTTCCTTTGACGGCAAGGTAAACAATTTCTATCTTTTTGGCGGCAAGGATGAATCCTCCGCATCGCTTATTCAGGGTATGACCCTTGGCGGCGTTTTGCTTGACGAGGTTGCGCTTATGCCGCGCTCGTTTGTTGAGCAGGCACTTGCCCGTTGCTCGCTTGAAGGCTCTAAATTCTGGTTCAACTGCAACCCAGATAATCCGCTTCACTGGTTTCACGAGGAGTGGATAAAGAAAAAAGAAGAAAAGAACTGCCTTTACCTGCACTTTTTAATGCAGGACAATCCATCGCTTACAAAGCAGATTATGGAGCGTTACCGCAGCCTTTACAGCGGCTCATTCTACGAGCGTTTTGTTGAGGGCAAGTGGGTGGCTGTACAAGGGCTTGTTTACCCGTTTTTCTGTGAGAGCAGGAACGTATGCGAAGTACCTGACGGCGAATTTGAGCGATATTATATTTCATGCGACTACGGCACAGTCAACCCTGCCTCATTCGGGCTGTGGGGAAAGCTCAACGGGATATGGTATCGAATCGATGAATATTATCACGATTCACGCTTGCTCGGAGAACAGAAAACGGACGAGGAACACTACAGCGCACTTGAAAAATTGGCAGGTGAAAGTGAAATTGATTCCGTTACGGTTGACCCCTCTGCGGCAAGCTTTATTGAATGTATACGCAGGCACGGCAGATTCCGTGTTGTTCCCGCAAAGAATGATGTGCTTGACGGCATACGCAAGGTGTCCGAAGCATTAAAGAGCGGCAAAATTAAAATCTGCTCACCATGCCGTGATATTGTACGTGAATTTTCACTGTACCGCTGGGAAGACAACTGCACCAAGGACACACCTAAAAAGACTAACGACCACGCAATGGACGACCTGCGATACTTTGTAACGACGCTAATGGATTCGGACACAAGCGACTTTTTCGCCATTGCACAGGAAAGGAATGAAAGGCTATAAGAAAAAGCAAGAAAACACCGCATGAAGCCGAGGTTTGCTCGGTACAGACGGGACACGCACAAAATCCGTTTGCGTTTCTGGAAAGCTGTTCAGCTATCGGCAGACAGCAGCTTCGGCTGTATTCCGCACTCAGAGATGCTGTACCGATTATTGATGCGGCAATTATAAAGCTGGTAAGGCTCACGGGCGGATTCAGTATACGCTGTACGGATTCCGCCGCACAGGATACGCTTGACCGCTTTTTTGACACGGTATGCGTAAACGGCAACACTCTTGGGCTTGAAAGCTTTGTTGCGTCATATTTCGAACAGCTTCTCACCTACGGCACAGCTATAGGCGAAATTGTAACGGATGCCGCAGGCAGACCCGTTGCACTTTTCAACGCTCCGCTTGAAAACATTGAGCTAAAGCGAAATGCAAACGGTATTGATATCGACATTTTCACAACCAATTCCGGTATGGCGCAAAAGGTGAAATACCCCGAGCTGATTATTATGTCGGCACTAAACCCGAAACCCGGTGAGCTTTGCGGAAATTCACTTCTGAGCGGACTGCCCTTTGTTGCACAGACACTTATGCAGATTTTCAGAACAACGGGCACAAACTGGGAAAGGCTCGGCAACACACGTTTTGCCGTAACCTACAAACCGCAGAACGATGCACTTGATAAGGCTTACGCCAAGGAGCGAGCAATGCAGGTTGCGAAGGAATGGAGCAACGCCATGAGCAGCGAGAGCGTGAGAGATTTCGTTGCCGTGGGCGATATCCAGATTAAGGCTATCGGCTCGGAAACACAGATACCCGACAGCGAAATACCTGTAAGACAGCTGCTTGAGCAGATTGTTTCTAAAACGGGATTACCGCCGTTTCTGCTGGGTTTAAGCTGGTCAAGCACAGAGAGAATGTCATCACAACAGGCTGATGCGCTCACAAGCGAGCTTGAAGCCTACCGCAGAATACTCTCGCCTGCAATTACAAAGCTGTGTGACACCTGCCTGCGCCTTTTCGGGCTGACAGGCAACACGCAGATTATCTGGGATGACATAATGCTGCAGGATATGGTTGAGCTCTCACGTGCCGAACTTTATTCCGCACAGGCACTTAAATTATCCAAGGAGGACTAATGAAAAGGATTCAGAAAAATGCACCGTTGGGAGTTGAATGTTCTTTTATCCCGACAGTTAACGACCTTGAACTTATCAACCGTTACACGGTAAAGGCACTTCGTGCCGATGAGGTTTTCTGTTTTAATCTGACACTCTGCGACAACGAAATTGACAGAGATTCGGAGAAATTCACAGTTGAAGCACTTATCAAACTTGCTACTATGTTTGAGGGCAAAACAGGTATCACAGACCACAATATGAAAAGCGAAAATCAGACAGCACGTATATTCCGCACA
>JAZRQW010000063.1:0-49644 GCA_045650165.1 Acutalibacteraceae bacterium
AAATGTATTAAGTATATTAATTAACTTAACATAATTTTTAATTTTCGTCAACTGAGATAATTTAGAGTAACTACTTGATTGTTCGATGTTTTTATGGTTTACTATATATATATTTTTTTGAATATAGGTGATCTTTTATGACGCGTGGTTTTGTAACACTTGCGACTGGTAACGAAACATACTATCAAATGGCAGTTAATATGCTCCGTTCATTTCGCGTACATAACAAAGACGGTAAAATGGCTATTTTATGTGACCGCGAAAATGAGTATACTGCTGAGTTTGATGATGTTGTAATTCTTGATAGTGTTCAAGGAAATTACAAGGATAAATTCAGATTGTTGGTTGATTCGCCTTATGATGAGTCTTTTTTTATTGAGCCGGACTGCTTGATATATCATAATTTGGATTTCTTTTGGGATTTGTTGGCAAAAGAATCTGATTTTTCGGCTTTTGGTTGGAATAATGCTCCTTTATCAATCTGGTTTAAGTCAGAAGAGTCGCAAAAAGAGATTAAAAAACTCTTGCCTGATATAAGTGTTAATCCTATTTTTAATCCGGGATATTTCTTCATTCGTAATGGCGAAACTTGTCAAAAAATGTATCAGGATTGTTTAAGAATTGCAAATTATATAGTGGAAAACCCTGTTTTGAAAGCTGAACAGTCGCTTTGGTGTAAAGGCAATTTGCGTGATGATCCGATTTTGTTTCTGGCAATGCAGAACAACTCAATGCTCTGCAATGCTATGCCCGAAATCGGAAAATGTATTTCATTGCCGTCAGGGTATAAATTTGATTGTATTGATATGAAGAACGGAAAACTTGATGTGACAGATAAAAAAGGAAATAAGTTTTCAAATTGTTCACTACTTCATTTTTCTACAAGGAGAGCAAATGAAGAAGGACTATATCTTTGGCAAAAAATAGTTACAGATATTATCTATAATAATAGATCGGATATGCTTCTTAAACTTGTCGATAACAAAATAGTTTGGAAAATCATAGAAATATATAGATACTTTAAGGTTAGAATATGTCGTTTACTTGCTTTTAAAAAATAGTCTAATTTAAATGAAGTAGTTTGAAAATATAATTTTTGCCGTGCCACGCTTGGTACGGCTTGTTTGCTGAATATATGTTGGTTAAATCCAACGGGCTAAAATAAGCATAAACGAAAAAAGCAGTTACACCAGTTGGCGTAACTGCTTTTTTATGGCGGAGAGCAAGGGATTCGAACCCTCGAAGCCGTTTTAGCGACTTACACGATTTCCAATCGTGCTCCTTCGACCAGCTCGGACAACTCTCCATAAGTCAACAGTCGATATTCTACACTATATTTTCAAAAAAATCAAGTGTTATTTCTAATTTTTTAAAATTTATTTGATATTTTGGATTTAGAATAAAAAATCACTTGATAAAGTTAAATCAACTGATATAATATATAGGAATTTAAAACTTGATTTACGGATGGATTAATTATGCAAACTTTATCTTTTGTCCTCAGCACACTCGGTCTGGCTTCGGTTGTTGTGGCTTCACTTATTAAGGGTCGCAAGATGAAGCAGATTCTTTTTCTGGTTTTCAGCAGTAACGTTCTTTTTGCTACAAGCTATCTGTTTGCGGGCAGCGGTATTAACGGTGCGGCTTCTTGTTTTCTCGGTGCCTTGCAGGCAATAATAACCTACTTCTTTGATTCGAAAAATAAACCGCTTCCCAAGTGGCTTGTCTGTCTTTATGCGCTGGGTTTTGTTGCGGTTAACCTTATTTTTGGCGGCTTCAACGGAATGACTGTGCTTGCTATTGTAGCTTCTCTTTCCTTTGTTATGTGTATCGGTCAGAAAAACGGTGCAAAGTATCGTTTCTGGACTATTGTAAACAGCGTTCTTTGGTGTATATATGACCTGCTTTCAAAGTCTTACGGTGCGTTTGTATCACACATCATTCTGCTCGTTTTCACTGTTGTGGGTATGATTATTCACGACCGTAAGAAGAATGAAGAGGAGAAGGTAAATGAGTAAGACTGTCCGTTCCTTGGTTTGTGTTATTGTTGCTGTATCTATGCTGTTTTCTTTCTCTGCTTCCGCACTTGAGGCTACGGTAAATCCGGCAAACGAAATCAGTTTCTTTGAGTGTATTATTGACTTTTTTGAATCGGTTTTCGCAAAGCTTTATACGCTTTTCAAGCCGGGCTTTACTTACATAGACGTTGAAGATTATACAACCGAGCTTTTTGAAATCCCCGGTCTTGATGAGGATTTTGTTCCTCAGGGTATCTGTTTTGTTGATGCTCTCAATTCCTTTGCTGTCAGCGGTTATTCTTCCGCAAGCGGTGAGGGTGATGAGGTGATTTCAAGAATATATCTTATTGATAATGAAACAAAGCAGGTTAAAAAGTTGCTTCTTCTCAAGCCTGATGGATCTGCTTTTGATTACCACGCCGGCGGAATTGCTTCCAACGGGAATGATGTGTGGGTGGCTTCGGGTGGCAGCGAAAAAAATGGCGGCTTTGCCTACCATATCACAACCGATGTTTTGCTCAACGCCCAAAACGGTGATAAGGTACAGTTTGACGGCAGGTTTCAGACCGAGGCCAAGGCTTCTTATATGTACTGCGACGGTACAATGCTTTGGATTGGAGAGTTTTATAACAGGGATAACCCCGTAAATTCCGCCCATTCCTATGGCGATAATTCGGCAATATGCTGCGGTTATGAATTGCCGATAAATGTCGATTACACGGCAGAAGAACAGTTTGTGCCCGATGTTGTGCTTTCAATTCCGGACCAGGTACAGGGTATGGCTTTTACCGATAACGGTGAGGTTGTTTTCAGTACTTCTTACGGCAGACGTAATAATTCCGTAATGCATATTTATTCGGATTATAAGTCGTGGAAAGCCGATACCATAAAGGTGTTCGGTGAAGAAACAGTACCGCTTTATGTTGCGGACAAAGACAGCCGGATTACAAAAATCACGATGCCCACCCTTATGGAAGCGCTTGATTATTATAACGGCAGGCTCTATCTGATTTTTGAATCGGGCGCAGAAAAGTATTCCGATGCCCGCCGTGTTATAAAAACGGTCTGGGAAACGGATATCAATGCTGTAATTGCGTCTGTCAAGTAAATTTAACGGTGAAATTATGTTTTACGAAATATCGCATAAAAATCTCGGCTATACTCACACAGCCCGTCTCGAAAACGGTGTGACAATAAATGCCTACGAGGACGGTACAGCTCAGGGTGATGACGGCAGAAAATACCGTGTTGTCACTCACCTTGACGAGGAAGATGATGTCGTTGTTGACGGCTGGGAGCCGATAGAAGAATAAGAAGAAAGCTGCTTTGCCGATATGGTAAAGTAGCTTTTTTATATCCGGATTTTAAATTTTAAGTTAATTTTCCGTGCGGAATATTGACCTTTTTGTTTTTCTGTTGCTATTATAAGTATATATAACCACTGTGAAAAGGGTAACAAACACAAATGAACATAACTGAAAAATTGTTATCAATGCAGGATTTGGATTACAAAGCCTTTCACTCAAAGCTTATGCCGACTGTTGATGAAAACAGGATAATAGGTATAAGAATACCCGTACTTCGCAAATTCGCAAAAGAACTGCCGGCAGATGAGTCAAAAGAATTTATGCAGGTATTGCCTCACGCATATTACGAAGAAAACAATCTCCATGCTTTTTTAATCGAGCGGATGGCGGATTACGGCGAGTGTGTGAATGCCGTCAACGCTTTTCTGCCCTTTGTAGATAACTGGGCAACCTGCGATTCCTTGCGCCCGAAGGTGTTTAAAAAGCACCTGCCTGAGCTGCTGGAGCAGATAAAAATATGGCTGAAATCGGAACACATGTATACCGTGCGTTTCGGTCTTGAAATGCTGATGTGCTATTACCTTGACGGCAATTTCAGCCCTGAATATCTCAACCTTGCCGCGAGTGTAAAAAGTGACGAATACTACGTGAACATGATGATTTCGTGGTTTTTCGCAACCGCGCTTGCAAAGCAGTATGAAGCAAGCCTGCCATTTATCGAAAACAACCGCCTTGAAATATGGGCTCACAATAAAACAATTCAGAAGGCAATTGAAAGTTACAGAATTACGGCCGAGCAAAAAGAATATCTCAGGACACTAAAAAGGGGATAGGGCTATGACATTTTATGACGATGAGTTAATGAAATTACAGCAGCAAATACAAAGAAGAGGATACCTTGATTCAAAACTCAATGAACTGCGCAGGCGTGAAAAAGAGCTTGCACCTGAGGTCGGACAGCTGCTTGCCGCCAAGATAAACGAACAGGGTGACGTCGACCGCCTTGAGGGTCGCAGTCTTTCCGCTTTCTTTTATAAGGTTGCAGGTAAAAAGGACGAAAAGCTCGATAAAGAACGGCAGGAAGCCTATGCCACCGCAGTAAAGTACGATGTTGCTGTGCGTGAGCTTGAGGCAGTACGGGCGGATATAAAGCGCTTTTCTTCTGAAAGAAGAGGACTTGACGGCTGTGAGGAAGAGTATTACCGCCTGCTTGCTGAAAAAGCTGAGGCGATAAAATCTTCAGGCGTTGAAGGTGCGGAAGAAATCCTCAGGACGGAGGAGTGCCTCGCTTCTTTTGATGAAAAGGAAAAAGAATTATCTGAAGCTGTTGCCGCAGGCAAAAAAGCGATGGATATAATCCAAGAGATAAGCGCTCAGCTTAAAGATGCCCATGGTTGGGGAAAGGCGGATTTGTTCGGTGGAGGTCTGATTTCCGACCTTGCAAAGCACAGCGCACTTGACGAGGCACAGGAACTGATTGAACAGTTGCAGGTACAGCTGGGCAGGTTCAACACAGAGCTTGCGGATGTTGATATCAACGCCGATATGCAGATAAATATCAAGGGCTTTCTTAGGTTTGCTGACTATTTCTTCGACAGTATTTTTACTGATTGGACAGTCCTCGGCAGAATTGAAGAAGCGCAGGACAGGGTGAACGAAACCTCAACGCAGGTCAGCGTAATTCTGAATAATCTGAACTCTGTGCTCGCAGGCCTTCTTTCAGAAAAAGCGCAGGTTGCAAGCAAGAGAGAAGAGCTTGTTTTAAATGCAAAAATCTGATTTGATAAAAAACGAGCAAACGGGAGTAAACACGAGCATATTAAAGAAAAACGGAGCATTTTAAAAATCGTCTTGGATTTGTGTTGGAAATTTGCGAAAAATTTTTAAAAAATTGTTGACATTTGCCGTTTTTCGCTCTATATTTATCTTATTTATAAAAGATATAAAAGAATTTTTCAGAGAGGGGCTGCATAATTGGAAAACAACGTTATCATTGATCTGAAAAATATATCCGTTTCATACGACGGAGAACCAATACTTAAAGACTTGAATCTCTACATCCGTGATAAGGAGTTCATTACCTTTCTCGGTCCTTCGGGTTGCGGTAAAACCACAACCCTGCGTGTAATTGCGGGCTTTATCGAGCCGGATGGCGGAGATGTCATTTTCGATAATAAAAGAATCAATGGTGTACCGCCTCACAAAAGGCAGGTTAACACCATTTTTCAGCGTTATGCGCTTTTTCCTCACCTCAATGTTTACGAGAACATTGCCTTCGGTTTAAGACTCAAAAAGGTGAGCAACAAGGAGATCAAGCAGACCGTTACGGATATGCTTGCCCTTGTTAATCTCCGAGGCTTTGAAAAGCGTAATATCCAGTCGCTTTCGGGCGGTCAGCAGCAGCGTGTGGCAATTGCGCGTGCTCTTGCTGTCAAGCCCCGTGTGCTTCTGCTTGACGAGCCTCTGGGCGCCCTTGACCTTAAACTTCGTAAGGATATGCAGATTGAGCTCAAGAACATCCAGCAGCGTCTTGGCATTACCTTCATTTATGTCACACACGACCAGGAAGAGGCTCTTTCTATGTCCGATACGGTTGTTGTTATGGACAGTGGTGTCATTCAGCAGATTGGTACACCTCTTGATATTTACAACGAGCCTAAAAATGCCTTTGTTGCCGACTTTATCGGTGAAAGTAATATTCTCGACGGCGTTATGATTGACGACTGCCTTGCAGAGTTTTCGGGTCACCGTTTTGAGTGCCTTGATAAGGGCTTCGGCAAAAACGAGGCTGTTGACGTTGTTGTACGTCCCGAGGATGTCGATGTTGTTGCTCCCGAAAAGGGTATGCTCTGCGGTGTTGTTACTTCTGTTACCTTCAAGGGCGTTCATTTTGAAATCATTGTTGATATCGGCGGCTTTAAGTGGATGATTCAGACTACCGATTATCAGCCCGAGGGCGCAAAAATCGGTCTGTATATCGAGCCCGATGCAATTCATATTATGAAAAAATCCGCTTATTCAGGCCTTTACGGCGACTACAGCTCTTTCAGTGAGGAGTTTGATGAGCTTTCCGACCCCGAGGAGGTGGAGGAGGAATGAGCAGCCGTTCACTCAAAACAAAGCTTGTTGCCTCGCCCTATATTGTCTGGTCAGCTCTTTTTGTAATCGCTCCGCTCATTTTTGTTGCCTACTATGCATTTACCGATTCAAGCGGTGCTTTTACCCTTGAGAATATTTCGGAGCTGAGCAAATATACCACCACTTTCCTTCGTTCAATCTGGTTCGGTATCGTTGCAACAATAATCTGCCTGATTATTGCCTTTCCGCTTGCCTATTTTATTTCGCAGAAAACGGAAAAGGTACAGCGTACACTTGTGCTTCTTGTTATGCTCCCGATGTGGATGAGCTTTCTTATCCGTACTTATTCGTGGATGGCTCTTTTGCAGGACACAGGTATTATCAATTCGTTCCTTATGAAAATCGGTATTGACCCCGTGCATATGATTAATACACAGGGGGCAGTTATCCTCGGTATGGTTTATAACTTCCTGCCTTTTATGATAACGCCGATTTATTCTGTTATGGCAAAGCTTGACCACAGTATGATTGAGGCTTGTCAGGATCTGGGTGGCAACCGCCTCACCTGTGTGCGCCGTTGCATAATCCCGATGAGTATGCCGGGCGTTGTTTCCGGAATAACTATGGTCTTTGTACCGTCTGTCAGTACGTTTTATATTTCACAGAAACTCGGCGGCGGCTCGTTCGACCTTATAGGTGACGTTATCGAAAGACAGTTCCAACAGTCCTATAATTATAATCTCGGTGCGGCGATTTCCTTCGTGCTGATGATTCTCATTCTTATCTGTATGGCGGTTATGAATCGCTTTACCGGCGAGGAGGAGATGGCGATATGAAAACGGCTTCAAGAATTTATATTGCCCTCGTTTTCCTTTTTCTCTACGCTCCGATTTTCGTTCTGATTCTGTTTTCGTTCAACTCAACGAGCAGTACAAGTGTCTTTTCGGGCTTTTCGCTTGAGTGGTACAAGGCTATTCTTGAAGATGAAGCCACCCTCAAAGCTCTTTACAATACCGTTATCCTCGCCGTTGCCTCATCGTTGACCGCAACCGTGCTCGGTACGGCGGCAGCAGTCGGTATAGACCGTTTCAAAAAAGGTCCTGCACGTTCGGGCGTTATGGCAGTAACAAATATCCCGATGATGAATCCCGAAATCGTTACGGGTATTTCAATGATGCTTCTGTTTGTTTTCGTCGGCAGACTTATCCATACGGATTCCGTGCTTGGCTTCGGTACCTTGCTTATTGCTCACGTTACATTCAGCTTGCCTTATGTTATTCTCAATGTTCTGCCCAAACTCAGGCAGACTGACCGCAACCTTGCCGAGGCGGCACAGGATTTGGGCTGTAAGCCTGTTGCGGCATTTTTCAAGGTTGTTCTTCCTTCAATTATGCCCGGTATATTAACGGGTATGATTATGGCATTCACCTTGTCGCTTGACGATTTCATAATCAGCTACTTTACAAGCGGTCCCGGCTTCCAGACGCTTCCCATAGCCATTTTCTCAATGACAAAGAAGCGAGTAAAGCCCGATATGTATGCTCTTTCCGCTCTCATCTTTGTGAGCATTCTTGTTCTTCTCATTCTCTATAATCTTGCCCAGGCAAAGAGCGATGAGAAAACGAAGAAAAAGAAATAACACTTCCTTCCGAAAGGAGTTGCATATTTTGAAAAAAATACTTGCAGTTATTTTCGCTGTGCTTATTTGTTTTTCATCTGCGATTTGCGCCTTTGCAGCAACACAGAACGAAGTCGATGCGCTCAGAGGTACAACGCTCTATGTCTATAACTGGGGCGAATATATTTCAGACGGTGCGGACGATACGCTCGATGTCAACAAGGCTTTTGAAGAAAAGTACGGTATCAAAGTTGTTTACGATACTTTCGATAATAACGAGGTTATGTACTCAAAGCTCAAAAGCGGCGGTGTTTCGTACGATGTTGTAATTCCGTCTGATTATATGATTCAGCGTATGATAAACGAGGATATGCTTGAGAAAATTGACTTCTCAAACATACCCAACTTTGAATATATCCCCGAAAAATACCGCAACCTCACTTTTGACCCCAAAAACGAATATTCCGTGCCTTATACAGTCGGTATGGTTGGTCTTATTTACAATTCCGCCATGGTTGACGGTATACCGGACAGCTGGTCCGCATTGTGGGATAAGCAGTATAAGGGTCAGATTCTGATGTTTAATAACCCCCGTGATGCTTTTGCCGTTGCACAGAATCTTCTCGGTATGGATTACAATACCGAATCTGAAATATCGTGGAAGGTTGCCGCTGAGCTTCTCAAGGAGCAGAAGCAGATTTCTCCGGTTTACGTCAATGACGAAATCTTCCTTAAAATGGAAACGGGTGAGGCTGCTCTCGGTGCTTATTATGCGGGCGATTTCCTCACAATGAAGGATAATAATCCTGACCTTGAGCTCGTTTATCCGAAGGAGGGCACGAACTATTTTGTTGATGCCGCCTGTATTCTTAAAGGCAGCAAAAACAAGCTTGCCGCAGAGCTTTACATCAACTTCCTTCTTGAGCCTGAGGTAGCACTTGCAAACGCCGAATATATCTGCTATGCAAGCCCGCACACGGGTGTATATTCCAATCCCGAATATACTTACTATGAGAACGAAATTCTCTATCCCGACGAAGACAATTATAAAACCCAAAGCTTCCTCAACCTTTCTGCAGATACTCTGGAGCTTATGAGTTCACTCTGGGATGATGTTAAAAACTTCAACACCGAAGAGGGCGGAAGCAATTACGAATTTTTCTTTGCTGATGGCGAACTCGGCGCGGCAAACGGTGCGGCTTCCCTCACTCCCGAGGGTACAAAATACCTGGTTTATATTCTTGTTTTCGCGGCGGTTTGTTTTGCGTACATTATTTTCCGTTACGCAAGAAAGAAATACAGAGAAAGCGTGAAATAAATCTGTTTGGTACAGATTTGTCTGCTTAAAAATGCTTCAATCAATCCAAATTGTTAGATTTTGGCACAAAATGTGTTGATTTGAGTAAGTAAATATGGTAAAATAAGAGCGTTACAAGCGGTAACGCTCTTATTTTTTGTGCGAGGTGACAGTATGAAGTACACTATCAACAAGACCAATTTCCGCGATTTCAGTTTTTATGAGCTCAACAAGCGTGAGGGCAGAGCATATTTTATTCCCTTTACCGATAAGGAAGTGCTTGAAAAGACAGATTTCCGTAAGGAACGTTTTTCAAGCGACCTCGTCAGAGTTCTCTCAGGCGAGTGGGAGTTTAAGTATTATGCTCACGCAGCAGATGTTCCCGTAAACTTCGATACACAAAAGACTCAGTTTGACAAAATCAATGTGCCTTCAACCTGGCAGAGAACGGGTTATGAGCCTCCCGTATATCTCAACTGCCCCTATGAGATTGAAACAAAGCCCCCCGTATTGCCTGACGATATGTCAGCGGGTGTTTACCGCAAGACCTTTGAGGTAACCGATACGGATAAGGTTTATCTGCTTAACTTCCTTGGTGTATGTCCCTGCATTGACCTTTATGTCAACGGTGAATATGTCGGTTACAGTGAAGGCTCTCACAACACGGCAGAGTTTGATATATCTTCATTTGTCAAAAAGGGTGAGAACGAAATTCTTGTCGTTATCCACAAGTGGAGTGTAGGTACCTTCCTTGAGTGTCAGGATATGTTCCGTGAAAACGGGATTTTCCGTGACGTTCTTCTTTGTGAATTCCCCAAAACATATATAAATGATTTTTACCTCAGAACAGCCAAGAAGGCAAGCGGTTATTCTCTCAATGCCACAGTCAGCGTAATCGGCGACAGAGAAGGCTACACAGTTGAAATTCTTGCCAAGGATAAGAATGGTGAAGTTCTTTTCAATGATGAGGCTGATGTCAATATCCCGATGAATTTCTATGACCTTGATGTTGAGGAATGGAATGCCGAAGTTCCCGTGCTTTATGAAGTATATATTACTCTTAAGAAGGACGGAAAGCCTGTTGAAAGCCTTCGTTCCTATCTCGGTTTCAAGAATGTCAGAATCAATAAGAACATATTCCTTTTCAACGGTGAAAAGATTAAGTTCAAGGGTGTTAACCACCATGATACACACGAAAAGACCGGCTATGTAATGACTGTTGAGGACCTTGAAAAAGACCTTGCTCTTATGAAGAAGCTCAATGTCAACGCTATCCGTACGTCACATTATCCGCCTGACCCGCATCTGCTTATGCTTGCAGACTATTACGGTTTCTATGTTGTTGATGAAGCTGATATTGAAACACACGGCTGTGGTTGTCCGCCTCACCATAGAATCAACCTTATCAGCAACGATATGAAGTGGGCACCCAGATATATTGACCGTTGTGTCAGAATGTATAACAGAGACCGCAACCACGCCTGTATCACAATGTGGTCACTCGGTAACGAAGCAGGCGGTATCAAGTGCCACGATGCCTGCTATGATGTTCTGCGTAAGCTCTGCCCTGAAATCCCTGTTCATTACGAGGGCGCTTGCCGCTCACCCAGACTCGGTTACGATGTCATTTCCGAAATGTACACACATCAGGACGATGTAACCAAGGTGGGTGAAGGTACAAGAGGTAAGCTCTACCGCCAGAAGCCCTTCTTCCTTTGTGAGTATGCGCACGCTATGGGTGTCGGCCCCGGCGGTATGGAGGATTATTGGGAGATATTCTACAAGTACGACAACCTTATGGGTGGTTGTATCTGGGAATGGGCTGACCACGCTGTTTATCACGAGGATGGCCCGTACAAGTACACCTACGGTGGCGACCACGGTGAAAGAAAGCACGACAGCAACTTCTGCGTTGACGGCCTTGTATATCCCGACAGAACACCGCACACGGGTGCTTTGCAGATGGCAAATATTTACCGTCCGCTCCGTGTAAGACATACAAGAGGCAACAGTTTTGCTTTCCTCAACACTAACAGATTCAGAAGTTCCGGTTACCTTACCGTAAAGTGGACGCTTCTCAAGAACGGTGTTGAAATCAAGGGTGGCGAGTTTGTTTCCGATATTGCACCCAAGGCTGAGCGTGTCGTAAGACTTGCTCTTCCCAAGATTAATCCTGATTTTGAATACCATATCAATTTTGACTATTTCGACGGCGACGAAAGAATAGCAACAGAGCAGGTTGCTCTTAATGAGGTTTATACCAAGTTTATCCGCAAGAACTGTACAAATATCTCCGTTGAGGAAAAGGATGATGTTCTCGAAGTTAAGTTCAACGGCGGTAAGGCTTGCTTCAGTATGGAAACGGGCGATTTCGTAAGCTACGAATTCGGCGGTAAGCAGATGTTCAATACCGCTCCTGTCAGCGGCAGAACACTTATTCCCAACATCTTCCGTGCAATGACCGATAACGACAAACTCCATATGGGTAAAAAGTGGATTTCAAACGGCTACGACAAGTATACTGTCAAGCTTGATGAAATCAAGTACAGCCTTGAATACAACGAGGTTGAAATCGAAACAGAGCTCTACCTTATGAAGGGCACAAAGAAGATTTTCGAAGCTGAAATCGAGTATGTTATCAAGGGTAACGGTTCCGTTAAGATTAAGGCTGAAATCGAGCCCGGCAGATTCTTTGTTGAAGATGATCTTCAGCGCTTTGGCCTTATGTTTGAACTTCCCGAAAGCTTTGAGAATGTTGAATACTTCGGTCTTGGCGATTGTGAAAACCTTCCCGACTTCAAGGCACAGTCAAGAATCGGTATCTATTCCACAACTGTCAGCGATATGCACGAAAATTATATCTTCCCGCAGGATAACGGTAACCGTGGCGACACCCGCTGGATGAAGATTACCGATGCAGACGGCGACGGACTTCTTTTCTGTAACAGCAAGGGCAACTTCTCCTTTAGTGCACATCACTATACACAGAAGCTTCTCCATGAGGCACAGCATCAGGAAGACGTTCACGATGAGAACACAACCGTTGTCTGTATTGACGGCTTTGTTAGAGGTGCAGGTACTGCAAGCTGCGGCCCCGATACACTCAAGAAATATTGCTTCAGCGCAAAGAACGGTCTCAAGTTCCGTTTCTCAATTCTTCCCATCAGCGAAGGTAATGACGAATAAATGAAATTTTCCGGTTGTTTAATCGCCAGCGATTATGACGGCACCCTCTATAATAATGAGGGTGTCGTTACCCCGCAGGTGAAAGAAAAAATAGCATATTTTATTGCTAACGGTGGCCGTTTTACGGTCTGTACAGGCAGAACGGTGCAGGGCTTTCACGCTTATGAAAGCTCGTATATCAATGCACCTGTGCTCCATGGTAACGGCTCCACTTGTTACGACTATGAAACACAGACCCTTGTTTTCGGCGATTCTGTAGGTGAGGAGATTTTTGACGCACTCAGAGCGGTTATGAAAAACTTTCCGACCGCTTCAATTGAAATGTACGGTTTTTATAATTCCTTCGTTATAAAATACAGCGAAAAATCTCACAATCATTTTACCAGCCAGAATATTAAGTACAGCGTAATTGATGACCCGTCTCAGGCTGATGTTCCTTGGCAGAAGGTTATGATTTATTCTGCAAACGATTCTGTAAAAATTCAGGATTTTTTACAGGAAAACCACCCCGAGGTGCACTTCCTTCCCACAACGGGAACATATATCGAAATTATGAAACCAGGTGTTGATAAAGGAAGCGGTCTGCTGAAACTCGCAGATTCACTAGGTATTGAGCACGAAAAAGTGTTTGCAGTAGGGGATGGCTTTAACGATAAGGAAATGCTTGTTGCCGCCGCTATAGGTTTTGTGCCCTGTAACGGCAGCGAGGAAGCTTTAAACGTTGCGGACAGGGTAGTTCGTTCAAATGATGACGGTGCGGTTGCGCACGTTATTGAAATTCTTGACGAAATGTTTTAAAAATCGTTTGACTTATTTCTTCGGCTGTGGTATAACTTACTTTAGCCGAAGAAATTTCCGCACGCCGGTGTGGCGAAATCGGCAGACGCAAGGGACTTAAAATCCCTCGGTGGCAACACCGTACCGGTTCAAGTCCGGTCACCGGCACCATAGTGAGTGTTCATAAATTATTTATGAACACTCATTTTTTATCGTAATCCACTGTTTAATCCGGTAACAAATAAGAAAATCCGCAGAGAACTTGAATCTCTGCGGATTTGTTTTTATTCTAACCTTTCCCAACCATCAACTATCGTTTCGTCAAGAACATCATAAAATTCACACGGGTCTATGTGACTGACCAATTTGTATTTGTGTCCGTCATTACCGTCGGCGGTTCCGTCTTCGAACGCAGTAATGGTCACACCGTTGTCAAGTACAGCTGTATACATATATGGGCGGATTTCGTAATCAATTTCTTTATATATCAAAGCAAATTCTCCTGAGTTATTATTTACTTTTATGAACAGCAATTGAATTTGTCTGAAACGCAATATTTAACGTAAATTCGTGCATCTTTCCTCTTTGCCAGACAAGGCTGTTTCAAGGCCTTTCAATGCAGATGGCACAGAACTTTTCCTTTTCCAAACCATACTTGTTGCTGTTTATAAAAGTATAAATTATGTTTGTCGCTATGTCAAGACAGACATAGATAATGAGTTGTATACTTGACTTAATATCTGATTAAAAGGATTCTCTCTTTGCTCAAAGTAAAACCTTTGCAATTCTTTACGGAATGCAAAGGTTCTTTTGTTATATGTTGTTTACAGTATTAAGGATAAGATTTATAAGCCGTAAATCAAATTCGTCAAAGCTTTTGCAGATGATTTCCTTTCCTGTAAATGTGCGCAGCCATGTTGCTGCTGCGGCGAAACGTCCGTAATCATCTGACAGGTGGAATCCGTCACGGCAGAGTGACAGTCCGCCGTTTTGGTAGTCAAACTCTTTTGTGTTGCGAAGTTGCTGTATTACATCGCCTGTGGGGATAATTTTAGCACCAATATTTTTTGCAGCCTGCTCGGCAGTTGCTTTGATGCAGTTATACATTTTTTGCTGTTCTTTGTCGTAGTTCAGGAAACCACTGTGCTCTGAATCAATTTCGTATGCCCAGGTCTGATGATAATAAAGTTCTGTTTTGGGCTGATTTTGCCTGATATACTGTGCAAGGTTGGTTAAATACGGCTCGGTGCTTTCGTAAATTCCGCTGAGCGGGCTTGCTTGCTGCAGGGTAATTATGTCCCAATTATCTGAATTAAGTGCATCGCAGATGCTGATGACCTCAACGCCATCGTTTCCGTTTAGTTCAAAATCATAGAACGCGTTGTTTTCGCAGATGTTTTTCCAGTGTGTTTCAAGGTTGCAACCGCCGATGAATAGGTTTGCTGTTTTTATTTCAATTCCGTTTGCTTTTGCAAGTCTGTATAAAAATCTGTGTGCATCTGTTGAAAAGCTGTTGCCTATTGAAAGTATTTTCATTTTTCGCTTCTCCTGTCAAGATTTCTGTTTCTGAAATAGAGAACAAGGTCTGCTGAGACCATTACAAGATTCAGAAAATAGAAAAATAAAACATACCATTTTTCATAAATGTCAGCCATATATGTTTCGTTAAGAAATTTAGAAGAAATACCCGCTATGTAACCGAAAATAATCAGACACAGAAACCACAGGCTTTTTCCTTTGGCTGTGCGCGCCTTGTATGATTTGATAACATTGAACGGCCAAGAAACACCGAAACTGATAATCATTATAACTTCCAACATTTCAGGCATAAAATCACCTCACTAAAGTTCTCTTTAATAATATTACAAATATCAGGTAAATATCAAGAAAAATTATTTTAAATTAATTTGACTGTTAATGTAAAGATATTAGATATTAATACATATTTCTGAAAAATGCATTGAAAACCAAAGAATAATATTGTAAAATATAATGCGAATTTATTCAGCAAAGAAGTGTTTTGAAATGGCTATGATTTTTGAAAGAAAGCTTCCTATCCCGAAAGATGTAAAGGCGCAGTATCCGCTGTCTTCTGAGCTTGAAAAGCTTGTGAGCAAGAGGGCAGAGGATATAAGTGATATTTTTACGGGGAAAAGCGACAGACTGGCTCTTATCATAGGTCCGTGCTCTGCGGATAACGAGGACAGCGTTATCGATTACGTTTCACGTCTTCGTACCGTTCAGGAGAAGGTCAGCGACAAGATTTTAATTATTCCGCGTGTTTATACCAATAAGCCCCGTACAACAGGCGACGGCTACAAGGGTATGCTTCATCAGCCTGATCCGGCGGAAAAGCCCGATATGTACAAGGGGATTGTCGCTAAACGGCAGCTTCATATGAGAGCGCTGCGCGAAACAGGTTTTTCGTGCGCAGACGAAATGCTTTATCCGGAAGATTACAGGTATCTCAGCGATATTATCGGTTATGTTACCGTTGGTGCGCGTTCGGTTGAAAATCAGCAGCACAGACTTGTTGCCAGCGGTATTTCCGTGCCTGTCGGTATGAAAAACCCCACAAGCGGCGATATTTCCGTTATGATGAACTCAATTACAGCCGCACAGCATAAGCACACATTCCTTTATCGCGGTTGGGAAGTTCATTCTGAGGGTAATCCGCTTGCACATGCAATTCTCAGAGGTTATGTCAATAAGTATGGTCAGTCAATGCCTAACTATCATTATGAAGACCTTGTCAATCTTGCTGAAGTTTACGCCACCAGCGGCCTTGAAAACCCGGGAGTGATTGTTGACACTAACCACGCAAACTCTGGCAAGAAGTATCTTGAGCAGATAAGAATTACAAAAGAAGTTCTCCACAGCTGCCGCCACGATTCATCTGTCAAAAAGCTTGTTAAGGGCTTTATGATTGAAAGTTATATTGAAGACGGCGCACAGAAAATAGGGGAGTGTATCTACGGTAAATCTATCACAGACCCTTGCCTCGGCTGGGAGAAAACTGAAAAGCTTATCTACGATATAGCGGGTTTGCTTTGATGTATTGAATGTATACAAAAACGCACGGCAGTTGTTATACTGTCGTGCGTTGATTTTTTGGGGAATTAAAGATTAAGAAAATCTTTTCTGTACTTTACGCCGAAGAATTCTGCAAGCTCAACCATTTCGCTGTCCTTGATTGTGTTAACTCTGGGCATATGTGCGGTGAGTATATAAATCTGTGCGGCCTTTTCAACTGTTTCAATAAGACCGAAGGTTTCGTCCATTGTCTTGCCTGCGCCGTATATGCCGTGCATACCCCATACAACAAGACGGAATTCTTCCATCTTCTTTGCTGTTGCTTCGCCGATTTCGTTTGTGCCGCAAAGCATCCAGGGAAGAACGCCAACACCGTCAGGGAAAACAACAATACATTCAGTGCACATCTCCCAAAGTGTATGTGTGAACTTCTTCTCGTCAAGCTCATGTATGTAGTTCATTGCAAGTGTGTTTGTGGGGTGAGAGTGCATAACAACTCTGTTTTCGGGGTCAACCTTAAGTCTTGCCATATGGCTCATAAGGTGTGCAGGAAGCTCGCTTGTGAATTTGCCGCCGTCTGCATAGCCCCAGAGAAGTTCTGCTGTTGTGCCGTCAGCAGCAATGCGGATAATGCCGAGGTTGTTTTCGGGATCATCCATAACATTCTTGAAGTATTTGCCTGTACCGGTAACGATGAAAATCTTGCCGATAAGGTCAGTTGCGTCAAAGCCTGTGGGAATTGTGCGGATTACATTGTTAAGATCAAGGTACTCTGCAACCTCGTCGGTTTCCAGCATATAGCTGATGTTGCCACCGTTGCGCTCGTCCCAACCGAGACGGTACATATTTGCGGTTGTTGCCTGCATTTCCTTGACAAATTTTGCGGTTAAAATATCTTTCATTTCAAATTTCTCCCATAATATATTTTACATCGAATTATTATATCACTTAATTCTTCTTCATTCAAGCGTAATTTAAATGTTTTCTTTATCATTTTTGCTCACTAATTTGTAATTGCTCTTTACATATTCAAGGTAAAATATTATAATATAATTGGTTTATTTTATTTTGGAAATATAAACAGGAAAGGAATTATAAACTATGGAAAGATATCTTATTATCAATGCAGACGATTTCGGTATGTGCCGTGCGGCCAACTTCGGCGTTTTTGATTTGCTCAAGTCCGGCGGTATCACATCTTCTACAATTATGGCTCCCTGCGGTTGGGCACCTGAGGCTGTAAAGTTTGCCAAGGAGCACCCCGAGTTTGCCATAGGCGTTCACCTCACCACTACAGCAGAATGGGAAAACTACCGTTGGGGTCCCGTTTGCTCGGGCGAAAATTCCTCTCTCAGAGATAAGGACGGTTACTTCTACCACGAGTGTGACGAGTTTGAAGAGCACGCTGACCTTGAAGAGGTTGAAAGAGAAGCAAAGGCACAGATTGAAAAGCTCAAGGCTCTCGGTCTCAATCCCTCACATCTTGATAACCATATGGGCTCACTTTATGGCGTTGCAACAGGTCGTTTCGAACTGCTTGAGCTTATGATTAAGATTGCAGGCGAATACAAGCTTCCGCTTCGTATGCCCATGAACTTTACAGAGGCTCAGTTTGGCAATACTATGCTCGATGTTCAGGTACCCAAGGAGCTTGTTCTTGGCCTTATCAACAAGGTTGTAGCATACGGTAAGTCACTTGGCGTTGCTATGCCCGATTACCTTATGCCCGGTGATTGGTCAGGCCCGCAGGCGGACAGCTACGAGAATTTCAAGGAGTATATCTATGAGATGTACAGAGGCTTCCCCGAGGGTGTAACCGAAACATATATTCATCCCGCATACGAAACCGATGAACTCAAGGGTACAACAGGTTGTTGGGAGCGCAGAGTATGGGAATACAAGCTCTTCTCCGATCCGCAGACAAAGCAGCACATCGACTCCCTCGGTATCAAGCTCATCAACTATCGTGACCTTGCAAAAATGCGCGCAGAAGAGAAATAAGGAGAATTGTATATGTTTTCCGAACTTGTAAAAGCAACCCGCAGCTACCGTAATTTCGATCCGTCGGCGAGATTGACCGATGAACAGTTAAGCTCTCTCATAGAGCTTTGCCGTTACACTCCGTCAACGGCTAACAGTCAGTCTATAAAATTTGCATATGCAAACAGCGAAGAAGCTTGTGCAAAGCTTTTCAGTATTCTTGGCTGGGCAGGTTATCTTACTGATAAGCCTCCTTATGACGGTAATGTACCTGCGGCATATATACTTGTTTGCTATGACAATTCAATCAGTAAAGACCTTGAAATTGATGCCGGTATCTGTGCCCAGACCATTGTTCTCGGCGCTATGGATATGGGTATAGGTGCCTGTATGCTCGGTAGTTTCAACAAAGAAAAGGCGGCGGAGATTTTTGCTCTTCCCGAGCATATCAAGCCCCGTCTTGTAATCGCGCTCGGCAGACCTAAGGAAACGGTTGAGGTTGTAGATGCGAAGGATGGCGACATTAAATATTATCGCGATGGTAAGGAAAAGCACTTTGTGCCCAAACGTCCGCTTTCCGAAATAATGTTGCCTAAAGCAGAGTAAGGTGTAAATATGGCTTTTAAAGATCTTGTGGTTTACGGTGCAGGCGGTATGGGCAGAGAGCTTATGTGGCAGCTCAACGACCCTGCATCGGAAAAATTTAATATTCTCGGTTTTATAGATGATGACCCTGAAAAGCAAGGCACTATAATTAACGGATATCCCATTGTTGGTGATACCGATTGGTTGCTTGAAAGAAGCCGTGAAATCTGTGTTGCTGTTGCTTTGGGTAACCCTGTCGTAAGACGAAGTGTAGTTGAAAAACTGAAAGCAAACAGTAACATTTCGTTCCCGAATATCATTGCTCCCGATGCAAAGATTTCTGAGTTTGTTAAACTTGGTGAGGGCTGCATAATCTGTTACGGTAATATAATTACTGTAAACATTGAAATAGGCGATTTTTTCTTGTCAAACAGATGCTGTACGGTAGGTCACGACTGTGTAATAGGCGATTATGTTACACTTAATCCTATGGTCAGCGTTTCAGGCAATGTTATCGTTGAAGACGTTGTTGACATCGGCACGGGTACGAATATTATCCAGGGAAAAACAATCGGTGCTAACAGCGTTATCGGTGCGGGTGCCGTTGTAATTGACAATATACCTGCAGGTTTAACCGCAGTCGGTGTACCTGCAAAACCGATAAATAAAGGCAGGCAAAATGTATGAGTGCAATAATTTACTTTTTTTCATATCTTCTGGCTCTTATAATGGCGTTGCCGGGCATATTTGCTTCGCGTGGCGAAAGCGTCAACGATTATAGCTTTACCGTTGATTCTTCTGCGGTGGGTGATGAACTTCCCAACGTTGTCAGCAACGTTAACATCTGGGATATGAACGGCTCTGACCAGTTTACTAATCTCAGGATTAACGAAGAATACAATATCGGTGAGTTTGTTGAGTACGTTCAGCTGATGCAGTGCACAGGCGGTAACGCAACAAGAGATTTGTTCAAAGACCCGATGAATTTTGACGTTCTTGACGACTATGATTTTACCCGACTTATTGACAATTGTGAGGGAATACTTCAGCTTGGTGCAAAGCCTCATTTGAAACTCGGAAGCGTTCCGCTCAAGTATTCCGCAAATGCTCTTGAAGGACAGGATTTCGGTACAAATATTTATCCGCCTGATGATTATGATGTTTATTATAACTATATGGCAGCTATGGCACAGGCGCTTGTTGATGCATTCGGCAAGGATGAACTTCTGACCTGGCGTTTCGGTGTAATGACCGAGTATGAAAACTCACAGTGGTTTATGGCTGTCGGCGGTGATCCGCAGGAATCCGCAATAGAGTACTGCAAGCTTTATGATTATACTGTTGCCGCTTTGCAGGATACAATTGGTGAGAATGTTATTGTCGGTGCACACTCAATGACGGTTACAGAAGGTCTGTGGGATGAAAATATTTTCATTCAGCATTGTGCAAGCGGTACTAATTATAAAACAGACGAAAAGGGAACACGTGTCTGCTTCCTTACAGGTTCGTTCTACGACTACAGTCCCGGTGAGCCTACAAGCGGATATACACTTCCTGAAACAATTGGCTTTCTTCAGAACTGTGCGAAAAACGCAGGGCTTGAGAACATAATTTTTGGTATTGACGAGGGCAGATTACTCAGCGGTATCAATTCAGGAGCACAGGACAGCCAGCTTCTCAACCGTACGGTAGGTTATACATACCAGGCGGCTTACGATGCACGTATTTATAAACAGCTCTTTGATTGCGGCGGCGATTATTTCTCCGCCTGGGGCTATCTTTCCAATGGTTTATTTGACGGTAATCCCACTGTCAGCTACCACGTTGCAAAGAATATTTACTCCTTTGCAGGTGCAGACCGTATTGATGTTCAGAAGAATAAAAACGGTGTTGTTTATAAGGCAGAGGTTGATGCCGTAGCGGCATACGACAGCGAATCTGAAACGCTGCGTGTAATGACATATAATTTCAAAGATGATATTGAATATAATAAGGCAGTTGATCTGAGCTTTGAGATTAATGCTTCGCAGTTAAACGGCAAAACCGTAAAGATAACCAAGTATGTTGTTGATGATAATTGCAACTATTTTGACGAGTGGATTGAGGACAGAAAAACCTACGGAATAGGGGATGACTGCTTCAGCTGGTCGCCTGATGACCCGTGCATTGATAATCCTACAACGCTCAGTAATTCTGCCGCAAGAGAGATATACTTAACTCAGCTTCGCAGTAAGTATTATGAGTGCTCAAAGCTTGTTCCTGTAACTGAAACAGTAACCGTTGAAAACGGTGTGCTTGTGCTTGAGGATACTCTTGCCGCAAACGGCGTAATATTCTACGAAATCACACCGACGAAATAAGGCGTTAATATGGACGACAAAACAAACGTTATGCGCCTTCTTGACCAAAAGAAGGTAAAATATATTCCGCACACCTATGAAACAGATGTTGCCGCAAGCGGAACCGAAGCTGCGGATATAATCGGCGTTGAACGCCAAAGAGTTTTCAAAACGCTCGTAACTGTCGGTAAGACGGCAAACCACTATGTATTCGTAATCCCTGTTGAATATGAGCTTGATCTGAAAAAAGCGGCAAAGGCTGTCGGTGAAAAATCGGTTGAAATGATAAAGTCCAAGGATTTACTTCCGCTTACAGGCTACATCCACGGCGGCTGTTCACCGATTGGTATGAAGAAGTTTTTTAAAACAACATTTCATATTACTGCAAAAGAATTTGAAAGCATTGTGTTCAGCGCAGGTAAAATAGGCTGTCATATTCAGCTTGATATCAATGAACTTTCAAAGGTAATACGCTTCGGTTTTGCCGATTTGATAAAGACGGGTGATTGACAATGAATTATGAGAGTATTTCTTCAATAATTCAGGATAAAAATGTCAAAGTCATTTGTCTTGACAGCGTTGATTCTACAAGCTCTTACCTTCGCCGTATGCTTGACGACGGTGAAAAGGGGATAGTGCTTGCCGTTGCAAAGGAGCAGACATCAGGTAGAGGCAGAAGCGGCAAATCCTTCTATTCTCCCGATAACGGAGGATTATATATGTCATTGCTTATTCATCCAGGAATAGGCTTTGATGCCGTTTCTTCCGTCACGGCAAAGGTCTGCGTTGCTGTGTGCCGTGCGATAGAAAAGGTAACGGGAATTTCAACCGATATAAAATGGGTCAACGACCTTTATCTTAACGGTAAAAAGGTCTGCGGTATTCTGTGTGAAGCCGTAAATGATTATAAAAATTCGGTTACAAAAAGCATCATCATCGGTGTTGGCATAAATGTTTCCACGGCTGAATTTCCCGGGGAATTGCAAGAAATTGCAGGCTCACTCGGCGTATCTCAAATTTACCGTGATAAACTCGTAGGCGAGATAACCAATGCTTTACTGAATTTGAATTTTGGTGCATTGACCGAGGATGAATTGACATTTTACCGTGAGCGCAGCTGTGTGCTTGGCAGGACAATCAATTATTTTGTCAATGGGCAAAAAAAAACCGCCGAAGCTATCCGCATTGACAGCTCGGGCGGTCTGGTTGTTAAAAATATGAACGGCGAAATAATCACGCTTACAAGCGGCGAGATATCCGTCAGATTCTGCTGATTTTATTAAGCTTGACGCTTAATAAAATGCTCAGAACAAGTTTTGTTATATCGGGCAGTATAAACGGCAGTACGGAAGTCAGAATAGCTGATTTTACGGAAATATCCGAAACCGCTACAAATTGCAGACAGCCTGCACAATAGCATAATATCAGACCGATAAGCAGGGCGAGGGCTTTAATCCAAAGCTTTTCGCCTGCTTTTTTTGTAATCAGCCAATAGGTTATACCGATAAGCAGAAAACCGGTTATATATCCGCCGCTCGGGCCTGCAAGTATACCGATTCCTCCTGTAAATGAGTGAAAGACGGGCAATCCTATAGCTCCGATAAGGATATAAAGTAAAATGGCGAGTGTGCCTCTTTTTCCACCAAGCACGAGGAGTGAAAGAAAAATCGCAAAGGTCTGCAAGGTGAATGGGATTGCGGCAGGTATACTCAGCCACGAACAAATCGCAATAATTACGGCGAATAACGCGGTTAGCGTTAATTCAAATGTTTTACTCTTCATCAGACAGAAGGCTTGAATGAGGGCATAAGCTGAAGCTTAAAGAGATTTCTCTCGTGGAGTGTATCAATTCTCTTCTTGGTTTCTTCGTTATCAATTTTACCTGTGCGGATATAAACATCAAGTTCAGCGTAGGTAAAACCGAGGTTGTCTTCGTCTGTCTTTCCGCAAAGACCGTCAATCGGCACCTTGTCAACAAGGTTTTCGGGCAGACCGATAAGTTTGCCTATCTGCTTTATTTCGGTAACGGTAAGGTTTGAAAGCGGGCTGAAATCACCTGCGGCATCGCCGTAGCGTGTAGAATAACCGACCCAGTCCTCCGAAAGATTGCAGGTGTTTGCAACTCTGCCGTTATGGCTTTGTGAAACAGCGTAAAGGGTGGACATTCTGATTCGGGGAGAAAGATTTATTCGGGTCTGATTACTGACCTCAAACTTACCCTCAAACTGATTCATTACACCTTTTATGGCATCCTCAATGTTGATTTCATAGTGTTTGATGTCAAGGTGGTTTACAAGCTGGTAGGCGCAGTCTATATCGTGCTGTTTGCCGCAGGGCATAAGTACGCCTATAACTCTGTCCTTACCGAGTGCTTCAACACAAAGGCCTGCAACGATAGAACTGTCCTTGCCGCCGGAAATACCGATAACGGCGTTACAGCCTTTACCGTTCTTTTCAAAAAACTCTTTTATCCATTCAACACATTCGTTTTTTACTTTTAATACATCAAACATTAATATATCCTCCTCAGAATACCTCAGCAGGGACCAAGAAAGCCGACAACCTTAACCATAAACAGCGCAACAGTAACACCTACAACAAAGCCGCCTGCAATTTCCGGCAGGGTGTGTCCTTCGACCTTCTTTACCTCGGAAGCTTCTTTGCCGTAGAACTTGCCCTGAAGCAGGTTGAAAGCGTCTGTCAGCATCTCTATCGGAAGTCTTACTTTTATTGCGTCAAACATAACGATAAATGCAAAAACACCTGCAACAGCATAGATGTCTGAATTCCAACCGCTGTGCAAGCCGACACTTGCTGCCAGTGAAATTACGGTTGCGGTGTGAGAACTGGGCATACCGCCAAGTTTGAAAAGCGTTTCGAGTGTGACCTTTTTGCCGGCTTCACCCTTCTTCTTTGCAATGATATATTTTGTAAGATTTATAATTACTTTAATAAGTTGCGCCGTGAACCACGCAAGAATACAGATAACAATAATCTTCATATTTGCAAATATCTCCCTTTGTTTTTACACGTTAACTAATAATTACCACAATGTATTAATGTTACAATAAATTTACTGGAATTTCAAGAGAAATACTTGAAAAAATTAATATTTTATGCTAATATTATTCACAGTTTGTTAAAAGTTTTACTGTTTTCACGATTTTTGGCATAAATCAGTGCTTTTGTAAAGAATAATTGCTGGCTAAATTATAATCCGGAGGGTAAGTCTGTGAAAAAAAACCTCAGTAATCTCGGCAATCCCAATATTCCCACTTATACTACGCTTAAAGAAATTATCGTTAAGGGTACACAAACGGGTGGCGATAACAAGCAGTTTGCTTTCCTTGATAAAAACAAGGTTGAGCAGACAAGAACATTCAACCAGACATGGCGTGAAATGATCGGTGTGGGTACATATTTCCATTCAATTGGTCTTGTGAATCAGGCTAAAATCGCTATTGTTGCTGAAAACTCATATGATTGGATGCTTGCTTATTACGCAACCAATATGACAGGTAATATCAGCGTTCCTATGGATTGCAAGCTTTCTGCGGACGATATCGGCGACCAGCTTATCCGTTGCGGCTGCGATGCACTTGTTTATTCGGATAAGTTTGAGGGTATGATTGAGGAGTTCAGAAAGAATCCCGATATGCCCGTAAAGCATTATCTTTCCATTGATGAGTTTGATAACTATAAGCAAATCGGTTATAAGCTCTTTGACGAGGGCGATACATTTGTTGTCGATGTGGAAGTAAAGCCCGATGACCTTGCTTGTATCGTTTATACTTCAGGTACAACAGGTAAGAGCAAGGGAGTTATGCTTACACACTTCAACATTGCAAGCAACTGCAGTTCCTCAACACGTGTTCTTTCAGGTAAGCACGCTATAGGTTTCCTTCCCCTTAACCACACATATGCATGGGTCAGTGCTCTTTTTGCCTGCTATATCCTCACCGAGTGGGGCTATTTGTGCGACAGCATCAAGAGCATCCAGTCCGACCTCAAAAAGCAGAAGCCCTATAATTTCTCCGGTGTTCCTCTGGTTGTTGAAACAATTTACGACCGTATCTGGAGAACGGCAAGAAGCACGGGCAGAGAAGAAATTCTCAAGAAGGGTCTCAAAATCAGCCGCTTCCTTATGAAGCTCGGTATTGACCGCCGCCGTAAGATTTTTGCTACTATTCTTGACAACCTCGGCGGTAATCTTTCGATGATTGTTTGCGGCGGTGCAAACCTTGACCCAAAATACGAAATCGGTATGCGTGAATTCGGTATCGACGTTTATAACGGCTACGGTATGACAGAGTGTTCTCCTGCAATTACCTGTAACCGTCCCGACAAGTACAAGCCCGGCAGTGTCGGTGTTCCGCTTGACTGTTGTGAAATAAAAATCAACAACCCCGACGAAGAGGGTGTCGGTGAAATCTATGTCCGCGGTACCAATGTTATGGTTGGTTATTACAATGACCCCGATGCTACTGCCGCTGCTTTTGACGGCGAATGGTTCAAGACGGGTGACCACGGCAGAATCGACGAGGAAGGCTTCCTCTTTATGGTTGGCAGAAAGAAGAATCTCATCGTTCTTTCAAACGGCAAAAATGTTTCTCCCGAAGAGCTTGAAGACAAGATTTCAATGAAAATTGAATATGTCAGGGAAGTTCTTGTATATGATGAGGGTGAGCAGATTGTTGCAGAAGTATTCCTCAATGAAGAAGATTATCCCGATGCACGTGAGCGTATTAAGGCTGACATGAAGGAGTTCAATAAGACGGTTGCTTCTTTCAAGCGTATTAATAAGACAATTGTACGTGATGAGGAATTCCCCAAGACAACGACTCTCAAGATTGTCAGAAAGTATATGATTCCGAAAAACTAATTGCTGATAAAAAGAAACGGCAGAGTAAAATCTGCCGTTTCTTTATTTTATTGATTATTGAATTACTTTGCAGCGTCTTCCTTTTTCTTGTGGAAGAGAATTTTATCAACGGGGAAGTAGAGGAAGAACTGAACAGCGGAACAAATCATTGTTGCAATGTTCTTTGCAGCTGCTTCTTCAAGATTGAAGCCAACAAAAACTTCTTTGAGTGTGGGGTTGAGCCAAGCAGAGAAGAAAATGAGGCCGATTGTGAAAACTATGTAGATGGGAAGTGCTACAGCAACATTTGCGCCGGAGTTGAAGGTCTTTTCTTTGTTAACAAAGAAAGCAACAATCTGTGCAATAATGTTTGCAACGTTACTGACTATGAAATAGCCGAGACCGCCGATAGCAGCAGGATAAATAAATACCCACCAGGCAAAATCCTGGCTGTAAAGCTCTTTGATAGCGGGAATGAGGTTGAGTGTGTTAAGAAGAACAAACTGAACAATCATTGCAAGAAGGCTGACAACGATGAATTTAACAAACTGCCATATTGTAACAAGAAGTGAGCCCTTGCTTTCAGCAGCTTTGTCAATCTGATTTAATTTTCCCATAATAAATTCTCCTATCGTTAAATTTGATACATTATACCACAGTCTGTGTATGATTGGCAAGTGGATTAAAAAATTAATTATTTTGATCTGATTATGTTTACTTAATAAGGCTGTAGTGCGCTGTGCTGTTAATATAACGGAATACCGTGTCGCCCCATTTATAAGTGCCGGGTTTGTAATAGGTTACGCGGGTTATGCCTGTGTTATAGTAGTCAATATCGAACGCTGGCGCTTGCTTATCAAGTCCCATAATGACGAATACCAGGTTGGTTATAAATGCTGCGTGGCTGACAAGAACAACCTTTTCTCCGTTTTTGTAGCGTGAACGCATATAGTCAATAACAGTTTGAGCTCTTTTGTTGACGTCATTGTTGGCTTCGTGTGTGTCGTATCTCATACGTGTTTCGGAGGTATCAGTTCCTTGTGCGTAAACAGCATTTGGAGCAAATTCGCGTATTTCGTCAATTTCTACTCCCTTGTAATCGGGATGAATGCCGACTTCGCACAGCTCAGGCATAATGTGCAGCGGCTTTGATACAGGCTGTTTTTTCTGAATTTCTGTTGCTGTGCGTGCAGCACGAAGCATTGGGCTTGCGTAGAATTCGTCAAAATTGATATCTTTAAGGAATTCACCAGCTGCAATGGCTTGTGCTATGCCTTTGTCTGTCAGCACCGGGTCCGTGCCTTCTTTGAGAGTAAGGTCTGTCCTGCCGCCGTAGCCGGCGTTGCCCATACTCTCGCCATGGCGTATAATATACAGCTCAAGTTCAATTATCGGTTGAGTGTTTTCCATTTAATATATCCTTGCTTCTTCTTCTCCGTGGAGTACTCTTAATGCTCCTTGTGCAAGTGAAAGCATTTCGTTTTCGCCCGCCAATACCATAACGGGTGCAATTTTCGATACATATTTGCTTATTTCATTTATAAGCCTTTCCGAGTAAGCCATACCGCCTGTGATAACAATAGCGTCTACATTAAATTCAAGAACGGCAGACATTGCACCTATATCCTTGGAAAGCTGGTAAGCCATAGCCTTGAAAATGAGCATTGCCTTTTCGTCGCCCTCGTCAAAAGCACGGTCAACAACGGATTTGAAATCCTTAGTGCCCAGGTATGAAAGCACACCTGACTGTGAACTGAGCGTTTTGAGTACTTCCTGCTTGGTTACGCCTGAAAAACAGTAATCAATTAATTGATTTATCGGCAGGGCACCGCCTCTGTCCATTGCAAAACAGCCTTCATCATACAGATTGTACACATCTACAGCCTTACCTTGCTTGTGTGCCGCTGTTGTTACACCGCCACCGAGGTGTGCGACAACAAGATTACAGGTATCGTATGTTTTACCAAGCATTTCTGCAGCTTTTCTTGCCGTACTGCGGTGGTTGAGTGCATGGAAAAAGCTTCTGCGTTCCATTTTGCTGAAGCCCGTAACTCTTGCAACATCCGTAATTTCATCAACAGAAACGGGGTCAACAAAGAAGGCAGGAATATCCGTACCTTTTGTGAGTTCTCGTGCGAGAAGTGAACCCAGATTTGAAGCGTGGTCGTGAATTGCGTGGTGAGTAAGGGTGTCAACAACATTTTCGTCAATGCGGTATGTACCTGCAATAACTGGCTTTGTAAAGCCGCCTCTTGCGCTGATTGCGTCGAGCTCTTCGATGCTGTAGCCTGCTTTTTCAAGTGCTGAATAAATAAGCCCAAGTCGGTAATCAAGCTGGTCGATTACTCCGTGATATTGTGCCAGCTCTTCTGCAGTGTGGTTGATGGTTTCAGAATAAATGGGGGATTCCTCTTCGTAGATTGCGATTTTAGTGGAAGTTGAGCCGGGGTTTATGACCAGAACTTTCACAATTTATCCTCCTTAAATTTAAAAATAACAATAATCAGTTTATATAAAGTTTATAGTTTTGTCAAGAATTTTGGCCGTTGTAAATTATCCGAATTATCTTTTTTTGCATAGTGTGTATGGGTGATGCTATGTTAACCGATATATTCTGCGGAGTGATGCTTCCGCTTCTGGGTACTGCAGCAGGCTCTGTTTGCGTGTGTGTTATGAAAGGCAGTCTTAATATTTATGTTCAGAAAGCGTTGGCGGGTTTTGCAGCGGGCGTAATGACGGCGGCTTCTGTCTGGAGTCTGCTTATTCCCGCAATTGACCGGTGTCAATCTATGGGCAGATTGTCTTTTTTGCCTGCGGTTGCAGGTCTGTGGTCAGGAATACTGTTTTTGTTTGCTGTTGACAGATTTATGCCGTATATTTCGGCGTGTTGCAGAAGAGCGGAGGGGATTGTCAGCAAATTTCAAAGAACAAGTATGCTTGTTTTTGCTGTAGCGCTTCACAATCTCCCTGAGGGTATGGCGGTGGGCGCTGCGTATTCAGCAATTCTCTCGGGCGATGAAAATGTTTCGCTCAGTGCCGCATTTGCGCTGTCACTCGGAATAGCAATTCAGAATTTTCCCGAGGGTGCAATCATTTCAATGCCGCTCAAAGCTAACGGTATGAAAAAAGGAAGAGCGTTTATATGCGGTGTTCTTTCCGGTGTGGTTGAGCCGTTGGGGGCGCTGCTGACAATTCTTCTCTCCGTGCTTGTTGTACCCTTGCTTCCGCTGTTTTTAAGCTTTGCGGCAGGTGCAATGTTTTATGTTGTGGTACAGGAACTTATTCCGGATATTTATGATGGCTGCTGTTCTGCAACAGGTGTTTTGTTTTTTGCTTCTGGCTTTTCTGTTATGATGGCTCTGGATGTTGCCTTGGGATGAAGTCCATACACCCGTTAGCGTTTTTATAAAATATTTTTAAACAATTTAAATTAAGATGTATTTATAGCTTTTTCATCTTGACGCAGACAGCAATCAAAAGTATAATATCATTAATTGTTCAAAGACCCAATCCTTGCTATCTTTCAAGGACCTTGGATTTATCAAAACAGCTCAGGAGGATTAAATTTATGGCAGTTATCATTAAACTTATTTCTTCACTTATGGCGGCACTTATGGCGTCGTTGCCTGTTGTAAGCGTGCTTGTACCTTCGGGATTCAAAGCAAAGGAAGAGGGGGTTTTACTCAACGCTTCCCTTATTTCAGACACACACCTTGATGCCGCATTTTCACCCCTTGCATGGTTTATGGGTATCGGTTTGCGAGATATGAGTAATTCAAAGACACCGGTTGATGTTGTTGTTGTTTCCGGTGACCTTACCAACTATGGCGATGAAGAATCTATTGATGAGTTCTTTTATACATTGGATAAAAACTGGGACGGCAATGTTGTGATTTCAATGGGTAATCACGATATCGGCCACGTTGAGGACAAGACCCACGAGGAAGCAAGACAGTATTTTGTTGATAAATTTAATGAGCACACCGGTATCGGTATAGAGAAATCATATTACAGCACCGAAATCAACGGCTATAAATTTATCACTCTTACTGATGAATCTGACGATTCGTGGGACCATCCCGATCTTTATGAGGATCAGCTTAATTTCCTTGATGCAGAGCTTGCTGCAGCCGCAAACGGTGAGGATCCCGTATTTGTTATCAGCCATTGGCCTCTTGCCGGTACTCACGGCGAAGAAACGGTCTGGGATGACGGCGATATGGATGAGCCTTATTCATCTCAGGTAAGGGCTATTCTTGAAAAATACGAAAATGTTTTCTTTATCAGCGGACATCTCCACCTTGGGCTTAACGGCAACTTTACCCGTGACGAATTTGATGTGTCGGGTATAGAAACACAGAATGGTGTTCATTACATAAATCTTCCTTCTTACGGTCTTCTCAGCCGTTACGGCACACTTCTAGGCGGCAGAGGCTATCAGATGGAGGTTTATGAGGATCACGTTCTCTTCAGAGCAAGGAACTATGTTACACACAACTGGTTCAATCTTTACGAAACAGATATTCCGCTTGTATAAAACAACAAATAACCCGCAGTAGCTGCGGGTTATGGCTTTTAAAAGGTGGTCATTATGAAAAGATTTATTGCTATTGTTCTTGCAGTCTCTTTATTGTTTGCCTGTCTGCCTGTTGGCTATGCCAATGCATCAGAGCAACCTCAACTGATTGAATATGGTTTAATAGACTGCGGTGATGCCGATATCGAATACGGAATTTACGGTGATGCTGATGGCAGACCGCTTTTGCTTCTTCCGCCAAACGGTGGCGATATGCATGCCCTTGACGACAGTGTTCTGCCCGGACTTGCAGAGCATTTCCGTGTTATTACTGTTTCACCCCGAGGTACGGGTAATTCTGACTGGGTTGAGGGTACGATGAATTTTGAAACCATGGCTGAGGACCTTGTCAAAATTCTTGATTACCTGAAAATCGAAAAAACAGACATCTTCGGCTTCAGCGACGGCGGAAACCTGGGCTTTGTGTTTACTGTAAATCATCAGGAGCGTGTCAATTCTCTGGTTGCAATGGGTTCCAACATCAATACCTGGGGCACAAACACCTTTGACCAGCTTCAGATTATCTACCAGTGGATAGTCCTTTGTGTTGAGGCGTGGTTGACAGGTGACCCCGAAACGGCACGCAGAAGAGATATAAAAGGTATGATGGTTGGTCAGCCGAGCCTGACTTTTGAAGACATAGCAACAATCAAAGTACCTGTGCTCAATATCTACGGCGAACACGATATGATTAAGCGCCGCCATTCCGAAAAAATAACCGAAGCTATTGAGGGTGCGCAGGGGCTTATGATTGTCGGTGGCGGTCACAGTACCTGTTTTGAATATACCGATACTATAATTATGCCGGCTTTGCTGGAGTTTTACGGTGTTGGCGTTGCCGAATAATAAAATTTTTAAAAGGACAGATGCGTGAAGTTTAGCATCTGTCCTTTTTTTTTATTTGCATAAGTTGGTTAAATATTCTTTCAATACATTCCAGTTGTAGACTTTCATATATTCGGTTATGCCGTTATATGAACTAATTTCAAACGGTGTTTCTGACTTCTTATCAAGCAAAACCGGCGACATACCAACAAGAGAACTTCCGTAAACATCGGGAATAAGACTGTCACCGCAATACCAGCAATCCTTAGGGTCGAGGTTTGCATAACCCGAAGCAGTCAGGAAAATATCCTTACACGGTTTGCAAAAAAGAATGTCTGCACTTGTAAGACAAAACTCGAACTTTTCGTTCGGAATCCATCGCCTGAGTGCAATTGCAAGGCTTTCTCCGCTCATGGCATTGTTACTTATAACAGCAGTGCGGATAGAAAGCGCGTCCAACGTATTCAGTAACTCGGGAATGCCGTCAATTACTTTTCGTGATGAATTGTAGCAGTCGAAAATTTCTTCCTGTTCAATTATCGGTATATCGAAATGCAATCCCGTCTTCATCGTTAAATATCTGATTGCTGCTGAAAGCGGCATATCAAGCGAAATATCGGATTTTGATTTAAGTGCGGATATTTCATTCATATATTCATCCCAGAGTAAGGCCAGAGTGCTGTCATCCGTTACATCGGGATTTTTTGCCGCAAGCCTGAGTTTTGCCAGACCGTCAATCGGCACACAAGGGCCGCCGTCGAACAAAGTGCCGCCGACATCGAACAGTATCATTTTTGGTTTTTTATCGTATGCCATAATCTTATTTTATTAAATCGTGTTCCTTTATGAATTTTATGGTTTCGTCAACAGTTGTGAACGCAAGCGCAACGCTTGTATCGGCAGCACCGTAGTAAATTGCAATTCTGCCGGTTTCGCTGTCAGCAAGAGCGGCACAGGGGAAAACAACATTCGGGACATCGCCTACACACTCATAAAGCTCATGTGGTGCGAGAAGGAAACTGTCACATCTGTGAAGCACTTTCCAAGGCTCATCTTTATCAAGAATAGCAGCACCCATAGCATAGGTGAAGCCGTTGCAGCTTGTGAGGACACCGTGGTAGAACATCAGCCAACCTTCATCGGCTTCAATCGGTGTAGGGCCTGCTCCGACCTTAGTCATTTCCCAATTCTTTTCGGGCTTCATAACGAATCTGTGCTTGCCCCAGTATGTGAGGTCCTTGCTGTGGCTGAGGAAAATGTCACCGTAGGGTGTGTGACCTCTGTCGCAGGGTCGTATGAGAAGAAGAAACTCATCGTTGACTTTTCTCGGGAAAAGTACGCCGTTTCTTGCTACTGGGTAGCAGGCATCTTCAAGCTGTACCCATTCCTTGAAATCGGTTGTATAGGCTATACCTATGGTAGTGCCGTGGGGAGTAAGGTTTACCCAGGAAAGATAGTATTTACCGTCAATAAGACAGAGTCTGGGGTCATAGCCGCGGAAAATTACTTTTTCTTCAAGCTCCCAGTTTATCGCATCCTTACTGTAGCCGACAACAAGCGTGTGGTCGCGGCTCATAACATCAACACGGAAAACGCCTGCAAAGCCGTCACCGTAGGGGACAACGGCGGAGTTGAATATGCTGTTTGCCATATAGAGATTGTCTCTTGTAATGATAGGGTTGCCGTCGTAACGCCATACTGGATATCTGTATCCTTCGGGCTTATCCTGCCACGGGATGTTGGGTATATTTTCGCCTATAATCTTTGCCATAAAGATTTGCCTCCAAAAATTATTTCCAATAAATTATAGCATTAATTAACTTAATTTCAAGTTGTTTTTAATTTCTTCAAGCCTACTGTAGCTGTCTGCCTGATTAATAATGCGTTGTGCATCGATATATGGCTTTGCAGCACGGCAATAAAGTGAGTATTTGTGCTCTGAAACCTTGATGCTGTGCCGGATTACCTTTTTTTCACGCTGAATGGTTTTGAGTTGTGATTTCAGTTCGTTAAGAATATCGGTTGAATTGGTTTCTTTGGCACTCTTTATTCTTTTCGTTATATCAAGAAGTTTTATCTGCATAGCGTTTTCAGCTTCATAAAGTCTGTCAAGCTGTGCTTCGTCAAATTCTTCAAGTCCGTTTTTGTAATAGGTTTGTATGGTCTTTTTAGCGTCTTTAACACTTTGCAGTCTGGTAAGAGCATCGCGACGGCGGTTAATCTGTATCTGGTTTTCTCTCGGCAATGCCTTAAGTGAAGCCTTGTCAGGCAGTTGTGCCGTCATAAAACTTTCGGGTCCGTTTATTGTAAGCGTTTTTGCCTCTTCAAGCTCTGCCTTGCCCTCTGGAGTGTTGTATTTGTTTAGTTCTTGCGCAACAAAACGGGCTATCTGTATTTCTTCGTTTTCCTGCTTTTTTACCTTCAGAGCATTTTTGTCGTTTCTGAAATCGGACAGATTATTTGGTGCTTTTTGGCTGAGAATAAGCGACTTTTCAATAATATCAAGTGCTTCGTTGTAGCTTTCCTTAGGCTCGGGATTTTTTGCATAATCCTCAAACATAGCTCTGATTTTAAGCACGCTGATAATTGCTTTTTGTTTTGTTTCGGTAAAATCGTAGAAGAAGTAGGGAATAACATTCAGCGCGGCACCTATTGCGGAAGCAATAATCAGAACGGAACAAATCCTGATGAAATAGCTTCTGTCGTTGAGAACTTCGTAAACAATTGAGCCGTCATAACCGAGCGATACAGCTGTAGCCTTGTTAAGGCCTGTTCTTTCATAAATAGCAGGAAGGGCAAGCCCTGTTACCATTGTAATAGCGTTTCCTATAAGACCGACTGCGGCAAACATTCCGTCAATTCTCTCGCCCGAAATATAGTGCTGATAATCTCGTATATCAGCATTTACACTGGGGTTGAGAAGATGACCGAGTGAGGTTATAAACTGATTGATGAAGGTGAAAATCAGCAGCATCCATATTGCGCCCGGTTTGCCTGCCTGATAAATAACAGGCAACATCATCAGGATGAATATTACACTTAGGGCGTTGGTGATGATAAGTATTTTCTTCTTTCCGTATTTTCGGATAAAAATCGGTCCTACAAGATTCGGCCAGAAGGAAGCGTTTCCGACAATAGCCGTTATTACCGAATACTGAGCGGCTGTGCATGCACCCTGGTAGTTGTACATCCACTGCATAATGTTGTGGAAACCGACCTCCAGAAAACCGACCCAGCCTGCAAGCGAAATAATCCAGAAATACTTGTTTTTGGCAACCGCTTTAAAAGCGTCAATAAATTTAATCTGTCTGTGGTGTGTTTTTGCCTGAACTATTTTTTCTTCTGTGTTTACATAAATAATCAGCGATACAAGGAAGCCTGCAATAAGCATCGGCGGATAAAGATAGCGGTAAATCCTTATATCGTAAAGCGTATCTTCACCTGTTACTAGCTTTGCAAGCAGAGGGAAGATGATGCCAACTATGGACGGGGAGAGATTCTCGACAACATATCTGATTGACAGTACATCCGAGCGCTCAATGCTGTTTGGCGAAAGTACATTTATAAGACTGTCGTAAGAATCGTTGAAAAAACTGAAGAAAAACTGAAAGGCAATATTGAACGCAAGAACAACCGCACATTTGGCAAACAGGTTCATATTTTCATACGGCATCCAAAGAAAAGCAGAGCCGAGTATTGCTGTAGGAATCCCCATTGTAACCAGATAGGGACGGTATTTGCCCTTCATGCTGCGTGTGTTGTCTATCATTTGTGCCCGAAGCGCAGTGAGCGGAAAAGCTGACAGCAGACTGATTATGTATATTGCCTGTAATGCCATCGGGTCAATACCAATAGTGTTGCCAAGCAGGGTGTTGCCGGTTGAAATAGTCATCTGCTGGAAGCAGTATGTAATAATTCTTACACCTATACCGCCGCCTGCAAGAGAGGCAATTTCCTTATAGGTCATATATCTGCCTTGGGGCGGAGTTTTCCAGTATGTTTTTGCTGTAGAAATGAAATTGACCGCTGCTTCTTTAATGTTCAAAGTTTATTCTCCTTGGTTTTCAAATACAAACGTTGTAACGGATTCGGGAGTAATTATAACGCTTTCTTTTGCCTTTGCTGTTTTCTCTGTAAGATTGTTTTCGGGGTCAGTAACAGCAACAATAGCGTTTTCAGGCAATCTGTATTGTTTTGTTTGTTTAGTTGGGTTTACAGTAATTAATACCGTTTTACAGTCTTTTTCAAAGCAGATAAGCATTATATCCTTGTCGTCACATTCAGCTTTGATTCTGACGGCACCCAAAGGAATATATTTTGAAAAGTTTCCTGTGGCATACAGTCGTTTTGTTGTTTCAAAGCTTTTCTTTTTAAGGTCAAGATAAATAAGACCGTCATGATAATCGTAGTGTGAGCAGGCAAGCCAGTGCTGCCACGAGGTGACATTGAGAAGCGTGAAATCCTCAATCATTACCTTTACGGTTTCAAGAGCTGAATCCATATTCGGGTTTTTGCCGCCGACCATATGTGTCCACTCACTCATTTTAATCGGCATATCGGGGTAATGCTTATGCATCCATTTTCTGTATCTGTTCAGAAATTTTATTCTGTCATTGAAAAAGGGGAGTGGCTGATGGAGAAAATATGAATGAAGGTCAACCGAGTCAATCAGATTACTGACTTCGGGGTGCTTAATAAGATTTCGCGTGTAGCTTTTGTTGAACCAGCGGATATCGCCGTTTTCAACACCGGAGAGTCTGACAGAGGAAAGTTTACTGCGCTTTTTAATTTCCCTTGCAAAGCAAAGCATAACCTTGCCGGCCTGACGGGGCGAATAGTGGCAGCCTTCCTGGCTTCCTGTCCATATCCAGAACGGTTCGTTAATAGGTGAAAGATACTTGACCGGCAAGCCCTCGTCTACAAAATGTTCAGTAATATCAAGACAGTATCTTGCAAAAGCTGAATAGTTTTTCTTTGCAAGATTTGTTCGGAAAAGCTGATGCTTTTTCAGGTGTGCCCAACCGTTTTTTGTTAACTGTTCGATAGGGGAGTTTACAAAAAGAATGACTTCTCCGGCACCGTCTTTTACAGCTTGTTTCATCATATATACTGCGTTTTTGTCACGGGTGAAATCGTATTTGCCGTCGCCGTTACCGAAGCTTTCTGTTCTGCGTGCAAAATCCGAATATTCGCCGTTGCCGCTGTGTGCCGAACCGCCGCCGATATTGTAACGGTATATATCCATTCCTATACCGTCTGTCTTGCTGTAAAGAAGGCGTGAAATAACATTTCGTACTTCTTCGCCGTTTTCATCCTTGTTGTCCCAACCACCGACAATCTGTGCCCACCACGCACCGCTTGCACCGATACCGTCATATTTCTGAAAAGTTACAGATTTATTTATAAAAATGTCCATATCATTTCTCCAGTGTGTTGGTTTTGTTGTTATTGCTGCGGATGTTCAAAACCCCCGGCTTTGCCGAGGGTTTATTCAGTGGTCAGTTAATTCTTCCGAAAGCTTCCTTTATGGCATAATATGCCGGCTTGGGGTTGCCCTCATAATCAATGATGCCCCATTTTGTTTCAATCGGACATTCAGCCTGGCCGCATACATAGCAATCATCGCTGTCCTGCCAACAATATATAAATGCACCGATTACAAAATCAAGTTTTTCAATCTTGGGTATGATATCTTTATAAAACTTTGCCTGTCCTTCGGGTGTGTGTTCATAACCGTAAAGTCCTGTGCCTTCGGTAAGCTCGCAGTAAATGTGGTTTTTATATTCGCCCTGGAACAGAAGCTGTGCCTTGTACTCGTCAGACTCGTCAGCGTACTGGATTTCAAACTCTTCTCTGATATCCTTGGGAAGCTTTGAAATGAAGTTATCAATATCTGCAATTGCATCCTTCTCACTCGAGTAGCCGTAGCTTTCAAGTACGGCTTTCTTTTCTGCTGCTGTCTTGGGCTCACCAAGACCGATATAGCCGAATTCACAAAGGATAACGGGTTTTCCTGTTACAAGGCGCACATATTTGAGCGCAAATGTGTACTGGTCAATATTCTTGAGAATATTCTCAAAAGAACCAAGATAAAGGTCAACACCGACAAAGTCACAATATTGGTGGTAGGGCTTCATAAGACCGGGCAGATTAAGCAGTGCCTGAGCACAGAGGTTGTAGCCGATAATAACATCGCCCTTGATGGGGTCCATTGCCTCAAGCTGAATGCCTATAAATCTTGCAGCCTCATCCATAGTCAGCGGGTATGTAAAGCGGTCAACACCCATCTCGTTAGTAATCTGGAAAGCGTCAACCATACCTTTGAGATCTGTTATATAGAATTCGGCAATTTCCTTGATTTTTGCTTCATTTTCAGGCACTCTCGGGTCAAGGCCGATTTCTATGTACTCGTCGGGATAAGGTGTAATTCCCATTACTCTGATTCCGTTGTCGAGATATTCACGCATCTCGGCTTTCCAGTTAAGATAAGAGGGGTTAGGTGAGCCGTCTGCCAGGATGGGCATAGGCATGTCCTCTCTTATCCACTCAATGTTTGCCTCGTTAATCATATCGTATTCGTTGTGTGTGTGGCAGATTCCCTTGATAAAGCCGCCGGCTTTTTCTTCTGTTATGCTGATGTTTTTGTCAAACGGTACACTCAGGTCATTGAGCAGAAGGTTTGCAAAAGGCGTCAGCACCGCAAGAATAAAGCCGATAATTGACATCAAAAATGTTGGCATGTTTTTCACGCTCCTGAAATTTGTTTTTCTAATCGTAGCATTAATATAGCTTTAAATCAACCAATATTTTGTTAATAATCATTGTTAAACTTCTTTTTGTAATTAGAAACAATTTCAAGCATAGTTTTTTGTGAAATTTCAATATAATAATTATAATCTTTTGTTTAATTGTGTTAATAGACAAATATTTCTTTTATGATATAATAATGGGTATTATTGTAAAAGGAGATGCAGATATGCTTGCTATTCTCAACAAAATCATAACTCTTATCCTTGTTCCGATTTATATGTGTCCGTGGCTTCCGTGCCTTAACGTGGTTAAGCTGTTCAATCAGCCCAAGCAGGTTATTTCACTGAGCGAAAACGGTATCGGCAGCGAGGATGATCCCGTTTACCTCACGGCGCACAGAGGCGTTACAGCCCGTGCACCCGAAAACACCGTTCCGGCTTATGAAGCTGCTGTTGAACTTGGCTATTATTCAGCTGAGTGTGACATCAGGCTTACCAAAGACAATGAGTGGGTACTCATCCACAACGCTGAAACCGATACCTGGTTCTGTCAGTACGGCAAGGTAAGCGATTATACCCTTGAAGAACTCAAATCCTTCAGCTACAAGTGGGGTGTAAACTTCTGGCAGGAGGGTCTTAAAATCCCGACTCTTGACGAGTACCTCGATGTTTTTGTAGGTACAAACACCCGTCCGCAGATTGAAATCAAGGCTGATAACTATGATCTGCTTTACACAATAGTTGATGCGGTCAAAGCAAAGGGTCTCGAAGAAAGTGCAATTATCATTTCCTTTGACCTTGAACAGCTTAAGACTATCCGTAAGTATGACAGTAATATCGAGCTGTGGTACCTTATCGACGAAATCAATGCTCAGAACATTGCCGAAGCAAAGGAGCTTGGCGGTAACGTATGGCTTTCTCCCAGCTTTGAGAAAAACACCAAAGAGTCTATCCAGCTTGCTGTTGATGCAGGCGTACCTGCATCGTTCTGGACTGTAAACACACTCGAAGACGCTAAGATGCTCTATGATATGGGTATCAGATACATCGAAACAGACATACTTTGCAATTAATTTTAAGGAGAAATTTCAATGAATATTTTAGGAATACTTACGCTTTTCAAAAATGTTTATCACGCTTTGCTTTCTGTCGTTGTTGCACTTCCTCTTGTCTTTACAATGGGCGCTGACGATAAGCCGGGCACAGAGGTTGTAATAAACGAAAATGCAACTAATCAGTATATAACCGAGTATATGAACCCCGATATTTCTGCCCACCGTTCAGGCGCAGGCGTTGCTCCGCAGAACACACTTATGGCGTTTGAAACAATGCTTGCAAACAATGCCGAATACGGTGTTGATACCTTTGAGTTTGACGTTCAGCTTACCGCTGACGGTGAGCTTATAGTTCTCCATGACCTTACTTATGATTCAACTACAAATGCAGTAGAGGCTTACGGCCACGATTCGGTTTACGCTTCTGAGCTTACTCTTGCAGAGGCAAAGCAGCTCAATATGGGCGAAAACTTCGAACTTAACGGCGAATATCCCTACAGAGGTCTCAGAGGTGACGATATTCCTGACAATCTCCGTGTACCCACCTGTGAAGAGGTTATCGACCTTATCGAAGCCAACGAAGAAGGTAGAAAGTTCCGTTACATCATCGAAATCAAGAGTAAGGGTGTCCAGGGCTTTGAGGCAGCAGACAAGCTCTATGAGATTGTTCACGAAAAGGGGATAGAGGACAGAGCAATCTGGGCTTCCTCCAAGCTTGAGGTTTCCTACTATATGGAAAACAAGTACCCCGATATGCCCCGTTCCGCAGGTGTTATTGAAGTTCTCCAGTTCTATGTTTACGCAAGAATGGGTTGGGATCTCAACGATGTTAATCCGACTTACGTTGCTCTCCAGATTCCCTACGGCAGCAGCGCAGCCGACGGTCTTATCAACCTTGGAACAAAGCAGTGTATCAACTACGCTCACAAATATAACATAGCCGCACAGTACTGGACCATCAACGACGCCGAAGCAGTTGAATACCTTGTCAACAACGGCGCAGACTGCATTATGTCAGACTACCCCGATATGGTAAACGATATCGTTAACGGTAAGTAAATAGTATAAAATTAAAGCTCTCTTGTCTGTAACTGAACAAGAGAGCTTTTTATGTGTTAAATTTACTTGGATTTTTTATGAAATCTGACTGCAAGAACAACGCAGATTACAATTCCGATTAAAAACGGTAAAGCGTAAATGAAAGCTAATGAAGCAGGCGCGCTGAATCCCGCGTGTTCAATTCCACAGAGTATATCACGGTAATTGTACGCAACTGCAAAACACATAATATCGGACAGCAAAACAGCAATTGCACCGAAAAGATAACTCAATTTCCTCATATATATTTACCCTCTTTAATTGCCGAATGCTTTTTCTGGTGGACCCGAAGGGGATTGAACCCTCGGCCTTTCGGATGCGAACCGAACGCTCTCCCAGCTGAGCTACGGGCCCGAATATGAACTTTACACATAAATTATAAAACAATGTTAATATTTTTGTCAACACTTGCATTGTAAGGAAAACTGTTGTATAATTATACAGTATGTTGGAGGATGAGGATGAAAAGGACGATATCAATAATTCTTGCGTTGCTCTCTGTTTTTTCGCTTTTCGGCTGTTCAGCTGAAAAAATAAAAGAGGAGCTTCGCCCCACCACAACCGCAATTCCCACCGTCAGGGTTATGTTTCCCGAAGGCTCAACGGTCAGCGAGATTGCTGCTTTGCTCGAGCAGAACGACGTCTGTTCTGCGGCGGATTTTATGGCGGCTGTCAATGCTCCCGAGGGTGATTATTACTTTTTAGAGGGAATTGATAACCCCGAGGAAAGACCGTTTCTGCTGGAGGGCTATGTTTTCCCCGATACCTACGAGTTCTATTTTGATATGAATCCGCAGGCGGTGCTTAAAAAATTCCTTGATAATTTTGAGAAGAAAATAACACAGGCGGATTTTGACCGTGCCGCTGAGCTCGGTTATACAATTGACGAGGTTATCCGTATAGCTTCAATTATTCAGGAGGAAGCGCTTGACCCCGAAATGAAAAAGGTTTCCTCCGTGCTTCACAACAGGCTCGATTCCACATATGGCAAGCTTGAGTGCGATGTTACGATATTCTATCTTCGCAATTCAGTTGAGCCTTATGTTGATGATGTTTCCGTTTACAGCGAGCTTTATAATGCTTACAAGCGTGTGGGCCTGCCTGCAGGACCGATTACAAATGTAGGCAGAAATGCTATTGAAGCAGCACTTTACCCAGAAGATACCGATTATTACTTTTTCCTTACGGATAAGGATATGAATTATCACTATGCCGTAACGTGGAAAGAACACAGTGCAAACGTCGATAAGTATATCGATAAATAACAATGTAATCAATGCCTGTCCAAGGCATTAAATATGAAAGGAGAATTCCCCGATATGAAAAAACTTCTTGCACTTCTTCTTGCCGCTGCAATGCTCCTTAGCTTTGCTGCTTGCGGTGAGAAAACCCCCGACCCCGTAGCAGACGAATCCACCACACTCGCCGACGAAACACTCGATGCAAACGCTACAGAGGCATCTACTGAAGCTGTTTCCGAAGAAGCTTCAGTTGCTGAAGGCGAAGAATCAACAGCGGCAGAAGAATCAACAGCGGCAGAAGAGTCAACAGTAGCCGAAGAATCAACAGTAGCTGAAGAATCAACAGCTCCTGTTATGCCCGCTTCCAAGGACGAAATTATTTCGTACTACAACACAGCAGTAAACAAAGCAGTAGACGCAAAGGTTGGCTTTAACAAGCTTCGTTATGTTGATAACGAAAAGCTTAATGCCGGTTTCCTTCTCAAAACATTCGGCGACCTTTTGTATAAGTTTATGGGCATTGGCGCAGAAAACAAATACACAATGGATGTTACTAAGGGCCAGTGGGAATCTGACCTTCCTCACCAGTACCTTCGCAAGAGCACACTTACATCATCTCACGTTGAAAAAGCAACATGCACAGCAAACGGCAATCAGTACACAATTGTATTGGATGTCAAGAATGGCACAAGTAAGGCTTCAAAGAATTCTAAGGTCAATAACTCTCCCATCGACAAGTGCGGTATCTGCGTTGGCGATGCAGACAAGAGCTATTATGATCACAAGACAGCTATCGTTATCTACGATGCGATTGACGACGTTCTTGGCGGCGCAGAAATCAGCGAGAGCTACAACAACGCAAAGGTTAAGGCTGTTATTGATTCAACAACAGGCAATCTTGTAAGCCTTACTGTTGAATATGATATCAGCGTTGTTATCGATGCAGCCGGCGGCGGTAACGCAACAGGTTCATCACACGTCTTCTACAAGAACTTCAAGTATTAATTAAATACTTACATAAACTCCAAGGGCTTCTGTTTAACCGCAGAAGCCTTTGTTTTTTACCGGATATTTTTTAATTTATACCGAACAGTGAAAATTTATGACAGGACAAAATACAAATGCTATACTCATAACCGAAAGGAGGGGATAGCCGATGGAATATAAACTGATAATCGATGAAACCGCCGAAGAATCGCTTGTGCTCATCGTGCACGAAAGAAACTCACTTGTAGAAAGTGTGGAAAAGCTGGTTAATGCGAAAATTCAGCAGCTTACAGCTTATACTGAGGATGAAGTGTTGCGTATAGCTGTAAAGGATGTTGACTGTTTTTGTACCGATTCGGGTAGGGTGTGTGCTCTTGTAGGCAAAGAAAAATATACCGTGCGCTACAGACTTTATGCACTTGAAGAAATTCTTGACGGCGATTTTATAAAAATCAACCAGGGCTGTATCGTCAACGTAAACAGCGTTAAAAAGTTTGAAGCCTCGGTTGGCGGTGCAATTAAAATTGTTCTCGGCAACGGCTTTGAAGATTATATTTCAAGGCGTGAATTATCAAAGGTGAAAAGGAGATTTGGTTTATGAATAAGTATGTAAAGGATTTTTTGTTAAGGGGTATGCTTTTCGGCGGCTTCGGCCCGATTATAGTGGTAATAGTGCTGTTCGTAATTTCGTTTTTTGATACAGTAAGTCTTTCAACTTCGGATTTTCTTATTTCAGTTGTTTCGAGCTATCTGTTGGCATTTGTTCAGGCAGGTGCAACCGTGTTTAATCAGATCGAGCATTGGCCGATTTTAAAGAGCATAGGTGTTCATTTTCTCACGCTCTATCTTGCGTATTCGCTGTGCTATACCGTCAACAGCTGGATACCTTTTGATCCGAAAGTTCTGCTCATATTCACGGGCATATTCGCAGCGGTATATGCGGTGGTTTATATCACGGTTTACCTTATAGTAAAAAGCACGGCAAAAAAACTGAATAGAACGTTATGATGGTAAAAGCTCTCCTTTAAAAAGGGGAGTTTTTTCTTTTGCGCTTCCAGAAAAGTTCAAAACAAGAAAATATTTGTTGATAAACCGAAAAAACGATAGTAAAATGTAATTATACAAAAGCAATAACAGGAGGTAATTAAGTAATGAAAGAAATTCTGATGTCCAATATTCCCGCCGCTGTTGCGGTAATAGGTCTTGTGTGCTACTTTTTCGGTATGGCTGTTGTGTTTATAACTTCGCCGCTTAAAAATGCGGAAAAGTTTTCCGTCAAGCCCGTTGACAATGCAGGAAAAACCGAAATCCGTGTTTACTACGGCGGTATTTCCTTTGCACTCGGTGCTTTTCTGCTCTATCTTACAATAGCACTCAAAACCCCCGTTTATTCACTTGTCGGCGGTCTCTTTTTTGCAACAACAGTATTTGTTACACGTACAATTTTTCTTTGTATAGATAAGGGGTGGAAATGTCCCTACACAAAGCTTGCTATACCTGCGGAAGGTCTTTTTGTAATTGCTCTTTGGACTTGTTTTGTTCTTTCTAAAGTTTTCAACCAATAATATTATTGTAAAAAGTTATTTAAATTCATTGACTTTATTTATAAAAATTGTATAATTAAACCAAATTATTCTTAATAGTAAGGTGATATTGTGTTTGTAACCTTGTTCAGGGCAATCTCTGCCTTTTTTATGGCACTTTGTACTCTTATTTCATTCCCCGTTGCGGGTAATATTTCGGCACCGTTTGCACCAAAGGATGCCGAAAACGTAAAGCTTACCTTTGCAACAATGTCTGACACTCATTTCAATTCATCGCAGGGTCGTGTGTTTATGACACAGCTTGGTCTCAACGATATGCAGTCTGCCAATTATGAGTTGGATGCACTCGTTCACGCAGGCGATATTACGGACCACGCCTATCCTGAGGACTGGCAGAACACGGCGAAAGCCTTTGCAGATTATACACCTGCAAAAAATATCATTCTTTCTCTTGGTAACCACGATACTTGGGGTGTTGATGCAGACGGTAATGATTCCTACGAGGTTTCAAAACAGCTTTTCATCGAGTACAATAAAATAATTGCCGACAGAGAAATTGACAATGTCTATTACTCAACCAAGGTAAATGGCTATACATTCATCGTTCTTGGCAGTGAGGCTGACCACGTTGCCGCCGACGTAAGCGACGCACAGCTTGCCTGGCTTGAGGCTGAAATGGAGCTTGCTGCACAGGATAATCTGCCCATATTCATCGTTTTTCACCAGCCTCTCAATCAGACCCACGGTCTGCCCGAAACATGGGGTGAGGATGATTATGACGATATGACAGGCGGCATAGGTCTGCAGTCTGATGCAGTCAACGAAATTCTGCAGAAATACAAGAATGTATTTTATATCAGCGGTCATATCCACAACGGCTTCGGCAACGCAATTACACCTGATTATCTTGGCTATAACAGCGTTGAAACCCATGGCAACATAACCTCTGTCAATCTTCCCAGCTACATGTATTTCTCACCCAGAGGACAGATTATGAGCGGTACGGGCTTTGTCTTCGAGGTTTATGAAAACGAGGTTGTAATCCGCGGCAGAAGCTACTCCAGCAACGTCTGGTACACAGCGTATGAATATACAGTTCCTCTTGTTGAACAACCACCTGTGGAGGAACCGACTGAGGAACAAACAACTATTGAGCAACCAACGGCTGAATAAAGCCAAAACATAAAAAATAAGGAGACTGATTTTATGAAAATTACCTTTATGGGCGCAGGCAGTACCGTGTTTGCAAGAAACGTTCTTGGCGACAGTATGTGTACGCCGGCACTTTGCGAAGCAGAAATTGCACTTTATGATATCGATAAACAGCGCCTTGAGGATTCTGAGCTTATTCTCAGCGCCATCAACAAGAATGTCAACGGCGGTAAGGCAAAAATCAAAACCTATCTCGGCGTTGAAAACCGCAAGGATGCTCTGCGAGGTGCAAACTTTGTTGTCAATGCAATTCAGGTCGGTCTCTATGACCCCTGTACAATAACAGACTTCGAAATACCTAAGAAATACGGTCTTCGTCAGACTATTGCAGATACACTCGGTATCGGCGGAATTATGCGCGGTCTTCGTACGATTCCCGTTCTCGAGGACTTTGCAAACGATATGCAGGAGGTCTGTCCCGATGCATGGTTCCTCAACTATACTAACCCCATGGCCATCCTTTCAGGTTATATGCAGCGTTACACAGGCATAAAGACCGTTGGTCTTTGCCACTCTGTTCAGGGCTGTTCAAGAGATATTCTCCACCACGTAGGTATGGATGATAAGATTGAAGGCAGATACGATAAAATTGCCGGTATCAACCATATGGCATGGCTGCTTGAAATCCATGATAAGGACGGCAACGATCTCTATCCTGAAATCAGACGCAGAGCAGCAGAAATCAATGCCGCAGCTCTTGCGACAAATGATCCCGAAAAGAAGCACGACGATATGGTTCGTTTTGATTATATCAAGCGTCTCGGCTATTACTGCACAGAATCCAGCGAGCACAACTCCGAGTACAATATGTTCTACATAAAGGATAAGTATCCGAATCTTATTGCAGACTATAAGATTCCACTTGATGAATATCCCAGACGCTGTATCAATCAGATTGGTCGCTGGGCAAAGGAAAAGGAAGAGCTCTTCAATAACGGTCAGATTACCCACACCCGTTCACACGAGTATGCTTCCTACATTATGGAGGCTATGGTTACCAATAACCCGTATAAAATCGGTGGTAACGTTCTCAACACAGGTCTTATTGATAACCTTCCTGCAGATGCTTGTGTTGAGGTACCTTGTCTTGTTGATGCAAGCGGCGTAACACCTTGCCATATCGGCAGACTTCCCGTTCAGCTTGCTGCAATGAATATGACGAACATCAATGTTCAGCTTCTCACAATCGAAGCTGCAGTCACAAAGAAAAAGGAGCACATCTACCAGGCGGCAATGCTCGACCCGCATACAGGCTCAGAACTCAGCATTGACGATATCGTCAAGATGGTTGATGAGCTTATCGAGGTTCACGGCGACTGGATGCCTAAATATCATTAATCAGATATCATTGCATAAAATCAGCCTCTTGTACTTGTTTGTACAAGAGGCTGAAAACTTATTTATTAAGAAAATTTATTGCTTCTTTTGATGCACCTACAACGGTTTCGGTATAATCTCTCATCTTGATTCTGGCAAGCAGACCGTCAAACTCGGGGTTGAGAATATTCCGTGCTTCGGTGCGTGCTTTTTCTGCCGTTTCGCTTTCACCGTTATGTGTGAAAATGATTATTTCTGCAATTTTCTTGTAGAACATATCCGTTACACTACAGAAAATGCTGTCGCCCAGTGCTGTGGCGTTGTCGTAATATACCTGTAAATCCTCGCTGTATTCAAATCCGTCACAATGAAGCCACGCGCGCATAAGGTGCACAGAACAACCGGCAATATGTGCAGGCGTTTTTATATCATCGGGTATGGAGTCAAACGCTTTTGTGTATTCGTAATGTGCCTCAAACCAGTTTTCTGCATTTTCGTAAATTACACCTTTATTGTGGTGGCAGCGCATATCGTCAAGCCAACCGCCAGAAAGGGGGAGGGCAAGGTCAATAAGCTCAATAGCCTGCAGATAGTGTTGCGACTTCATCTGCACAGCCGTTGTGTAAAGCTGTTGGCAACGCTCTTTTTCGGGCAGTTTTTCAATCTCTTGCTTGAACTGTGAAAAAGTATTTTCGTTAACATTGCCTCGGATAAGAGTCTGTTTGAGCATATTGTATTTCATTTGAGCATCACTCCGAATTGCATAAATATCAATTATAAATTCATTATACATATATTTGTTTAACTTTTCAAGTTTTATCTTTTGCACCTGTTTTCGTTGACATTTGGTATAAATTTTGTTAATATTTGCTTATATTATTAATAGGAGAGAATAAAGATGAAAAAAATACTCAGCGTTGTTCTTTCAGCAGCTATGTTGTTTTCGCTTGTTTCTGTTGGTGTTTCTGCCAACGCACAGGATGCAACAACTTCCTTTGCTGTAGCGTCCGACCTTCACTATGTTGAGCCCCGTGAGGAGCTTGAAGGCCCGATTGATGACCCGATTTACTGGTATGCCAACAGACGTGCCGCTATGGAGGATGAAAGCGGTTTTATTATCGATGAATTCCTGCGTCAGTGCGCAGAGGATGATAATATAGAATTTGTTCTTCTTCCCGGCGACCTTGTAAACGACGGCAGAATTGTTGTACAGCAGCATATTGATGTTGCCGCCAAACTCAAGAAGTTTGAGGATGAAACAGGCAAGCCCGTTTATGTTATCAACGGTAACCACGATAACGGTGCAGGCGAGAACGATTTCAAATATGACGACTTTATCGAGAATTACTATCAGTTTGGTTACGATGAAGCTATTGCAACAATGGATGGTAACTGTTCCTATGTTGCAGAACTCAACGACGAATACCGCCTTATCGCTGTTGACAGCTGTGACCCCACAAAGTCAACGGAAGACGGTATGACCTCCGACAAGGTTGACTGGGTTCTTGAACAGGCTGCAAAGGCAAAAGAGGACGGTAAGTATCCCATCCTTATGATGCACCACAATCTTCTTGACCATCTTCCTGTTCAGCGTATACTCAGCCGCAATTTCATTATCCGTTTCCACTACACAACAGCTGAAAAATTCGCAAATGCGGGCATTAAGCTCGTTTTTACGGGTCACGAGCATTGCAGTGACGCAGCAACATACACAAGCACCAGAGGTAATAAAATCTACGATTTTGCTACGACATCTCTCACAATGTACCCCACACAGTACAGAGTGTTCAACCTGACTCCCGACGAAATCAAGTACGAGTCAAGAACTGTTGATAAGATTGATACGGATGCTCTTACCGCAGCTGTCAGCGGCTACACTCAGGAGCATATTGATCTTATGAATGCAGGTTTCAACGCTTACGCAAAGGGCTTCCTTAAGAAAGGCATTGAGTACAGACTTGCTCTTGGAATGACAATGGAAAAAATAGGAATTTCCGAGGGTCAGCCTTTCTATAATCTTGTTAATACTGCAGTAACAGGTCTTACAGATATCCTCGAAGCACCGCTTTACGGTGAGGAGGGTAGTGTAGAGGCTCTTGCTGCCGAATACGGTGTAGAACTTCCCAAGACTGAATATAAGACGGGCTGGGACCTTGCAACAGAACTTGTAGGCGCTCACTATGAAGGCGAAGAGGATTTTCCGCTTGACAGCGCACCCATTTCTGTTTTCTTCAAAGTTGTTGCTCTGATTCTGCGTGATGACCTTGCAGGCATTGCAGATGATGTTCTTCTCGGCGCAGCTCACGAGCTTCTCGGCCTTGAGAACGGTATCACAACAGAAATAACACAGCTTTGCACACGCCTTATGGGTAGAGCAACAGCGGTCGAGTATCTTCTCCTTGCAATTGCTTCACCGCTTCTTTATGAGTTTACTGGTGACAACGACGGTGTTCCTGACAACAACGGCACACTTCCCGGTTATGGTGTCGGCGCAACGGCAGGGGATGTATTTGATAATATTACAAATATTTTCTCCAAAATTGCGGAATATTTCAGCTTGTTTGTGACATATATTTTAAAAGTGTTCACATACTGATTGGCTCTATATAGCGGATTGTCAGCAACATTAATAACTTTTTAAAAAAAATTAAAAAAAGTTTCAAAAAAGTGTTGACAAGCGTGAGGAAATGTAGTATATTAATTTGCGTCGCCGGTAATCAACGGCGGCGCAAATAACGTGGGAGCATAGCTCAGTTGGCTAGAGCACCTGCCTTACAAGCAGGGGGTCATAGGTTCGAGCCCTATTGTTCCCACCATTTTAAATGGCCCGGTAGTTCAGTTGGTTAGAACGCTAGCCTGTCACGCTAGAGGTCGACGGTTCGAGCCCGTTCCGGGTCGCCATTTTTTTTAAATGCCTCTGTAGCTCAGTTGGTAGAGCAGTGGACTGAAAATCCACGTGTC
>JAZRQW010000064.1:0-10014 GCA_045650165.1 Acutalibacteraceae bacterium
CTGCGTTCCTTTTGTGCGGCGGGTCATCGACCGTCCCGCTCGTCTGAAAGCCTCTCTTTGGGCGCTTACCGCAGGCGCGGTGGCCAGCGGATTGTATGGACTTTTCCAATACCTTTCGGGTACGGTGAACACCACCTGGACCGACACCGAGCTTTTTGAAGATATCGCCGAGCTGTGTGAATATCATTTCGATGCCCTTGCTGTAGCTTTCAAGGTCGTTTGCGTTGTTTGCCAGCGCACGCTCGAAATTGTCAAGCACGGGGAGAAGCTCGCCGAGGATATACGCCTTGATATCGCCATTGAGTGCTTCCTTCTCACGCTGTGTGCGCTTACGGTAGTTGTCATACTCCGCCGCAAGGCGCAGGTACTGATTCTGCTGCTCCTCAAGCTGAGCCTGAAGCTCTGCTGCTTTATCCTTTTTCTTGAGTTTCTTTTCCTTTTTTTCCTGCTTTTCTTCTTCCTGAATTTCGTCTTTCTTGATTATCTCGTCTGCCACTTTCTTCATCCTTCCTTTAATCTTCTATACTCTCGCTTAAGATATCACCCACAAGACCCGAAACGAACTGCATATACGGAATGAGCTTTGCATAATTGAGCCTTGTCGGGCCGATTATGCCGAGCGCACCGCTTCGCGCACCGTTTACGTCGTAGTGGGAAATTATCACGCTGGAATTTGCAAGCTGTTTGTATTCGTTTTCTGTACCGATTTTTATGTCGATATCGTCCTTACCCTTTGAGAGCAGCTTTGAAATCGGCTCGCCTTTGCGAAGAAACTCCATAAGCTCGATTATGTTACCGCCAAGCTCTCTGTGATTAAAGAGGTTTGACTGACCCTCAAGCAGTACGTCGCTGCTCAACGCCTCTGCCGCCAGATCCGCAAGTGTTACGAAGAACGACGACATTTCAAGAGCGTGTTCGCCCAGCGAAGCGACAAGCGTCTGAAGCATTACGGTTGAAATATCCTCAAGCGGCTTGCCCACAAAGTGAGCAGCACAAACGCTGTAGAAGCGTTCCACCGTCTGCGGAGTGATCGGCATATCGCTGCGGCAGGCCTTGCTTTTGAGCGTGCCTGCTGAAGTGAGCAGAACTATCATCGCTGTCCTTGTGCCGACGGGAACAATTTCCGCACGGCGCACGGTGGCTTTTTCGCCAAGCGGCATTGTTGAAACCGCCGCACAGCCCGTAAGCCTTGCGATTACCTCGCCCGCTTTTTCGAGCAGCTGCTCAGGGTCACCGCTGCCCGAGGAAACCGTTTTGGCTATTGCCTTTCTGTCCTCTTCGGTGGGCTCAAGCTTGTTCATCAGCTTATCAATATAGTAGCGGTATCCGAGGGTTGTGGGCACTCTGCCCGCAGAGGTGTGGGGCTGTTCAAGATAGCCCATTTCTGCAAGGTCAGCCATCTCGTTGCGGATGGTTGCGGAGGAAACGGAAAAATCAAGCTCACCGAGCAGGTTTTTAGAGCCGACAGGCTCACCCGTGCGGATGTAGCTTTCAACAACGGCGGCAAGAATTTTCTGCTTACGCGGTGTCATTTCCATATATTGTGCCCTCCCTTCTCTCGCTCTGCTAATTTTAGCACTCTGTTGTTTCGAGTGCTAAACTCTATCCATATAATATATCCTATTTCCCGAATTGTCAAGGATTTTCAAGGAAAAAATTAGAAAATACGGTTTATCCGCAAAAAGCAGATAAACCGTACGCCTATATCCTTATGCATCATCAATTAAATTGATAATTCTCATTTTTCACCTCAGACTCGGGCTTAGGTTTGCGCGCTGTCGTGGGAAGCGACGACACTTTTGTAACAAGAGTGTTGAACCACTTGTTTGAAAACAGCAGGGTTGTCGCAAACGCCATAGGCACGATGTACCATACCATATCGCCTTCGGCGAGGTATTCACGCATATCAAAGGTGTTGTAAAGCAGTTTGAGAATTATATAGTGGAAAACATATACGGACAGCGTATACTGACCGAGAGAGGCAAGCCTGCCTTTTTTGTCAAGCCTGTCGGGGATGATGACAACTATGCAAAGGCAAGCAAGTGCCGAAACCGCATAGCAGGCAAGGCGGATAAGACCGCCCCAATCTTCACCGCCGCCGAGAGTATCATACGGGTGCTGACCCGTAAACATCGGGCGGACGTGGTAAACACCCTCAACGTTAAAGGCAACCCAGCCGAGTGCAACCATTGCGGCAAGAGCAAGCAGTTTTTTCCACCAGCCGCGACTTAATTTTTCGAGCTTTTTCGGGTCGATACAGTAGCCGGCATAGTAGAAGGGGTAGAAAACGATGATACGTGACAGAACAAGCTCACTATTTATTGCGGTGTCATAGCCTGCAAGAAGGCTCAGAAACAACGAGAAAACAAACACGCACGCAGGCCTGAAGCGGCTTGCACCGACTGTTATAAGCCCAAATGCAAACAGCGCAAACATAAACCACGCAAGTCCCGTTTCGCCGAAAAGGCGGAACTCAAAACTCTGTTTGAATATGGCTTCGTATGCGAAAACCATAATTTTCGTGAAGAAGTACAGAACAAGATAGCCTAAAATTTTGTCCCAGCGCCTTTCGTTTATCATCCGCTTTGAGAAAAGGCCCGAAACAAAGATGAAAAGCGGCATATGGAACGAATATATGAAGAGAAAAAGGTTCTGCATTTCCTCGCTTTGTGCTGCGTGGTAATCGGCAAAATGGCCGAGCACCACACAGAACATCAGAAGAAATTTAAGTATATCCCATTTCTGAATACGACTGCTCATTAAATCACCCGTAAGATTTATTTTATGATAATCTTTTCACAATCTGTGCCTGTGAGCTTACAGCTTACCTCATCGGGCTGATGTGAGCCGACAAAGAGTGTGAGCTTGCCGTCGGGGTTAACCCTTGAGCCGTCCTCAAGCACAGCCTTGACCCAGTAGCGGTCAACAGAAAGAGTGATTCTCTTCTCTTCGCCTGCTTCAAGCTCAACGGGCTTGACGGCGCAGAGCTGATACTTCGGGGTTGAAACTCTGCTGTCGGTATATTCGGCGTAAACCTGTGCTCTGTCAATACCCTTGAGAGTACCCGTGTTTTTAATGCTGACGGAAACTGTGAACTTTTCGTCCGTTGCTTCGTCAACGACAAAGTCGGAATAAGCAAACTTTGTATAAGAAAGACCGTAGCCGAAGGGATAGAGAGCATCACCATCGATGAATCTGTAGGTCTTGCCCTGCATTGAGTAATCCTCAAAGTCGGAAAGCTTGTGCTCGCCGTTGTAGATTGTTACGGGGAGCTTACCGCTCGGGTTAGATTTACCGCAAAGAGTGTTTGCAATTGCAAGTCCGCCGAGCGCACCGGGGTACCAGGCGTGGATAATAGCCTTTGCGTGGTTTCTTACCTTTTCGCCGACATCAACGCTGCTGCCGCAAAGGAGTACAACCACAACGTTTTCGCAAACGTCGCAGACGGCCTCGGCAAGCTTCATCTGTGTTCTGGGCAGATAAAGGCTGGTCTTATCGCCGTAGTCGGAATAATCGTCGCTGTTGCCTGTGTCCTCACCCTCAACGGTGCAGTCAAGACCAAGGGCAAGAATTGTGATATCTGCTTCGCTTGCGGCGGCTATACCGTCGGAAAGCATATAGTTGAAACCGCTCCAATGGTTTTTCTGCTCGAAGCAGTAGTTACAGCCTCTTTCAACGCTGACAGAAGCGTTTTCAAACACTCTGCGTACACCGTCGGCAACTGTTACATACTCGGAAGCGTAGCCGTTGTAGTTGCCCTCAAGTGCTGTGTAGGACTGTGCATTCGGGCCGATAACGGCAATTCTCTTGTCAGTGTTTTTGTCAAGCGGAAGGAAGTTATCCTTGTTTTCAAGAAGCACCATACACTGCTGTGCTGTTTTGAGGTTAAGCTCTCTGTGTTCCTTACAGTCGAGCTTTGAGTAGCTGATATCGGAATAGGGTCTTGTTTCCTCGAATTCGCCGAGCATAAAGCGGATTGTATAAAGTCTTTCTGCAGCGAGAGTGAGGTCGTCCTCTGTGATTAAATCCTGCTCATAGGCATCCATCAGAGCCTCAAATGTGTCACCGCAGTTGAGGTCGCAGCCTGTCTTGAGAGCGAGAGCTGCTGCCTCTTCCTTTGTATCGGCACAGCCGTGGAATTTATAGATATCGCCGATTGCGCCGCAGTCGGAAACAAAATAGCCGTCGAAATTCCAGTCGCCTCTGAGAACCTTCTGCATAAGGTAAGTGTGCGCACAGCAGGCTTCGCCGTTTGTGCGGTTGTATGCACCCATAACGCCTGCAACGCCCGATTTTACGGTCTTTTCAAAGGCGGGCAGATAGGTTTCGTACATATCCTTGAGAGAAGCTATAGCGTCAAAGCCGTGTCTTGTTCTTTCGGGGCCGGAGTGAACGGCAAAGTGCTTTGAGCAGGCAGTACCCTTGTAAAATTCGCCGTCGCCCTGAATACCTGCAACAAACTTAACACCGAGTTCGGAGGTAAGGAAGGGGTCTTCGCCGAAGGTTTCCTGGCCTCTGCCCCAACGGGGGTCACGGAATATGTTAATGTTGGGCGCCCAGAAGGTTATGCCCTTGAAAATATCGTGGTCGCCGTATTTGACGTGCTGATTGTACTTGATTCTGCCCTCTGTGGAAATGACGTCGGCAACTTCCTGCACAAGCTCGGGGTCAAAGGTTGCCGCCATTGCGATTGCGTGGGGGAAAACGGTAGCCGTACCTGCACGGGCAACGCCGTGAGAGCCTTCATTCCACCAGTTATACTCCTGAATGCCGAGTCTTTCGATTGCGGCAGAGGAATAAAGAAGCTGTGAAGCCTTCTCCTCGGCCGTCATTTTTGCAACAAGCTCTTTCGCCTTGATTCTTGCCTCGTTTTTCGTCATTTTATTTCTCCTTACTGGTTTTCTTTCTGCTTTTGTACTGCCACAGGAAGCGGTCTGTGCTTTGCGGTGAAGTCGGAAACGTTGATTCTGAAAACACATACTCCGCTGACAAGGCGCTCGTTGAATTCAAAATCCTTGCCTGTCTGCGTTTTCATCAGATATGTAAGACCTGCCATTTTGTCCTGCGGATTTTCAAGAATTTCCGCAGTGCCTCTGCCCATAACGGAGGAGTAAGAAATACCGTACTGGCAGGCAACGCTGCCCTCAAACGGCTCAAGGTCGCAGTCAATTTCAAAAAACACCTTCGGGTTTGCACGCATAACATCGAGCTTTCTGCCCGTTGTTGCGCCGTGCATATAGAGCGTGAGCTTGCCGTCGAGATATGTGTAGCCGTAGTTCATCGGTACAACATAGGGCTCGTCGCCGTCCACCATACCCAGATGAACAATTTTTGCCGTATCGAGAATACGGAGAATTTCATTGATATCCGTAACTTCTCTTTCTCTGCGTGTGATTCCCTGTTTCATTTTTTAAACCTCTGCTTTTTATATATAAAATAAATATACTATTTTATTCCATTTTTTGCAAGTGCTTGCAAAAAATAAAAAATCCCGTAAGAATCAACTCTTACGGGAAGCAGTATTGTTTAGAGTATTACAGAAACAAGCAGGCAGAGCATAATGAAGAAACCGCCGAAGGGAACCATAATCGGGCTGAGGAGCGGGAAGAGAATGGCTGTTGAAACAAAGCCGACACCGACCTTGATTGCCATTGTGCTCTCTGCCTCGCTGATATTCTGCCAGCAGAAGTAGAGGTCCTTGCCCTTTTTGTAAACGGTATCTATTGCGGAGTGGTCTTCTTTTTTTCCTGCCTTGAAGCCGCATTCAAGCAGACCGTCATAAACTATCTGTGCCATCTTACTGTCCTTGAGGGTGATTCTGCCTGCAAGGCGAAGCTCGTCGGCAGGCTCCTCCTGACGAAGGTGACCGTTTTTGAAGCCTGTGCACCACCAGTACTTATCGTATTCTCTGCTGAATTCACGCTTATAAACGCCGTTTACATCCTGATGATAAAGGGTCATCTCCATTTTGAGCCAGTCTTCCTCTTTGGGGCAGGAATACATAGTCCAGTCGTTTACGCCATCCTCGGAATGGGGACGGTTGTAAACACCGATTTCGCCGCCGTAGAATATCATACCGTACTGACCCTTCCACATCTGGAGCATCCAGTCCTTGTCTTCATAGGTGAAGAAAACGCGGACATAGTCATACTCAAGAAGGATGTAGGGAGAAACGAAATCGTAAATTTTGCCGAAACCGAAGTTGTACTGCCACGCCTCCTTGTCGTTGGTGTAGTAGTAGTCATCAACGTAGCTGTACTGATAGCTGAGTACCTGCTGTTTTTCGAGGAAATTTTTGAGGAAATTTTCGCTTTTGATTACGTTGATTGTAAATTCACCCGTAATGGTTTTGCCGTTAACCTTTGCGGTTGCCTTGATTACGGACTGGCCGACCTTTTTGCCGGTAACCGTTCCGCTTTCATTAACACTTGCAACATCGGCATCGGAGGTGCTCCATGTGATTTTGGGCTGCTTGCTGACGTTTGTAACCTTTGCAGTCATCTGTATCTTTTTGCCGATAACAACTGACAGGCTTTCGCTTTCCAGCACAAGTGCGTGGCTCGCCTTTGAAGAGCTGCCCGCCGCAAAGGCATTGAGCGGTGAAACGGAAAGCACTGCAAGCAGAACAAGAAGCAGTGACAGTGTTCGCGCAAAAAATCTGCTGTTTTTCATAACGGTCTCCTTTTCTTTTGTTATATGAACAATTTATTCTGCAAAATATTTTTCTATGCCGTCAACAGCAGACTTTATATCATCCTCGCCTGCAAGCTCAACTGCGCCGCAGTCCACAAGGTTTGCGGTTTTGGGGTTGATGGGAAGGCGGGCAAGAACGGACAGACCAAGCTCCTTTGAAACCTCGTCAATCTTGCTCTCGCCGAAAATTGAGTGGTTCTTGCCGCAATCGGGGCAGGTAAAGTAGCTCATGTTTTCAACAAGACCTATAATCGGAACGTTCATCAGGTTTGCCATATTGTATGCCTTCTTGACTATCATTGTAACAAGGTCCTGCGGAGTTGTTACAACAACGATACCGTCAAGCGGAAGGTTCTGGAAAACTGTAAGCGGAACATCGCCCGTGCCGGGAGGCATATCGACAAACATATAGTCAACGTCACCCCACGCAACATCCTTCCAGAACTGCTGGATAATGCCCGAAATGACCGGACCTCTCCATACAACGGGTGCATCCTCTTTTTCAAGGAGAAGGTTTACGGACATAATTCTGATGCCTGTCTTGCTCTCTGCAGGAACAAGACCCATTGCACTTTGCTCAACTGCACTCTTTACACCGAACGCCTTGGGAATAGACGGACCTGTTATATCCGCGTCAAGAATTGCAGTCTGCTTACCCATAGTCTGGAAAGCGGAAGCCAGAAGCGAGGTAACGAGGGACTTGCCTACGCCGCCCTTACCGCTGACTACGCCGATGACCTTTTTTACGTTGCTGAATTCGTTCTGGGGCAGGCGCATATCCTGTGCCTGCTTTTTGCTGTCGCAGTTCGAGGAACAGCTCGAGCAATTTCCGTTACATGCCATTTTTAAATTACCTCTTTTTCAGATGCTTAAAATACGTTTATTATTTTTGCGAACAGACTGAATACTGCCGCAAGTGCTTTTGATAAAAATTCTGATATCTTTGCGAAAATATCCGTTACGGTTTTGTGTGTTGAGTTGAATTTTTCATATTCGGATCTGAGCATAAGCGTGCCGTCGGTTTCGATTACCTCGTAAAACATTGCCGTTTCACGGTAACCCTCACCCGAGGAGTTGGGTGAATGAACTGAAAGCAGAAGTCTGCCGTCGTTTGCTTCAAAGAGCATACCGTGGCCGCCGTCATAACCTGTGCCGCTGATATCTCTGTGGAACAAAAGCCTCGGCTGCTGCTTCCACTCGCCGTCAATACTGTAGCTTTCCGCCATACCGACAGCATAGCCGTTGTCGGCAACGTTTGACCAGAGCATAATCAGCTTGCCGTCACGGCAGGTGTAGATATATGGGCCGTCGGTAACCTGTCTGTCCATGCCGCACTTGCCGTCATCCGCGCGGAAAATTTCCTGCGGCTCGGAAATAAGGCACGACAAATCGTCACTCATTTTAGCAACACACATTCTGCCTATACCGTCGTCCGTGCTCGTCCATTCGTGAACGAAAATCATCCACGGCTGACCGTCTTTGTCAACATAGAGCGTACCGTCAATCGAATCCCAATCATCGGGAGTAGCAAAACCGTCGCTTATCTGTTCAAACGGGCCCAGAGGACTTGCCGAGCGGAAAACCGCCGTGCCTCTGTGGTTAAGCACTCTGTCGTGATAGGTTGCGAAAAGATAGAAATTGCCTTTGTACTCAACACATTCGGGTGCCCAGTAATCACCGTCTGCGGTGTGACCCTCAGGGAAGGAGAAAACCGTAAAGGGACCTGCCCAGTTTTCCAGATCCTCGCTGACATAACAGCCGTAGCCCGGCCAGGCAGCACCCGTGCCGTACATATAGTATTTACCGTTACTTACCAATATACAGGGGTCACGTATGCCGATATCCGCTCTTTTCTTCGGATACTTAAGCTCCGAAGCATAAGCGGAAGGGATAAGACAAACACCCATAAGAATAATACAAAGAGTTACTGCCATTATCTTTTTCAGCATAGCGCTTTCCTCCGCATATAATTTGAATTGACAAATCAACTCATTATTTCGCAACAATATTCACAAGCTTGCCCTTGACATAGAGCTCCTTGACGATTGTCTTGCCTGCGATTTCCTCGGCAATTTTTTCGTCTGCCTTTGCAAGAGCGATTGCGTCTGCAGCTTCGATGTCTGTAGCAACCATCATCTTTGCACGGATTTTGCCGTTGATCTGTACAACGATTTCGATTTCGTTGTCAACGCACTTTGCCTCGTCATAAGTCGGCCACTCACCGCAGGCAAGCATACCGTTGCCCAGCTCTTCGTTGATTTCCTCTGTTACGTGAGGAGCAAAGGGATTGAGCAGGGTGATGAAGGTTTTAAGCTCATCGCGTGTTACTGCGCCTGCATCGTAGATTTCGTTGAGCAGGGTCATGAGAGCTGCGATAGCTGTGTTGTATTTGAGGGTTTCGATATCGGAAGAAACCTTCTTGATTGTTCTGTGGAAGGCGGATTCGAGCTTCTTGGAATAGCCCTCACCGTCTGTGAGAAGCGTGCGGAGATTCCATACTCTGTCGATGAATCTCTTGCAGCCTCTTACGCTGTCTTCTGACCAGGGAGCAGCCTTTTCGTAGTCACCCATGAAGAGGACGTAGGTACGAAGAACGTCTGCGCCGAATGCCTCAACAACGTCGTTGGGGTCGATAACGTTACCTCTGGACTTGGACATCTTGACGCCGTCGGGACCAAGGATAAGACCTTGTGCGGTACGCTTTGCATAAGGCTCTGCGGTCGGAACTTCGCCGAGGTCGTAGAGGAACTTGTGCCAGAAACGAGAGTAGATAAGGTGACGGGTTACGTGCTCCATACCGCCGTTGTACCAGTCAACCTGACCCCAGTACTTGAGCTTTTCCATATCGGCAAAGCGCTCTGTGTTGTGGGGGTCAATGTATCTGAGGAAGTACCAGGACGAACCTGCCCACTGGGGCATGGTGTCGGTCTCTCTCTTTGCTGCGCCGCCGCACTTGGGGCAGGTGCAGTTGACGTAAGAATCAATCTTGGCAAGGGGGCTTTCGCCGTCCTGACCGGGCTCAAAGTTCTCAACCTTGGGCAACTTAAGCGGGAGCTCCTCGTAGGGAACAGCAACCATACCGCACTTGTCGCAGTGGACAATCGGAATCGGCTCGCCCCAGTAGCGCTGACGGTTGAACGCCCAGTCCTTCATCTTGTACTGAACGCCCTTTTCGCCTATGCCCTGCTTTTCAAGCTCAACGAGCACACGCTCAATAGAGGACTTCTTGTCTGTATAGCCGTTGAGGTAGTCGGAGTTGACCATTTCGCCGTCGCCTGTGTAAGCTTCAACAGAAATGTCTCCGCCCTTGATAACCTCGAT
>JAZRQW010000065.1:0-17814 GCA_045650165.1 Acutalibacteraceae bacterium
CTTTTCGGCGGCGAAAGAGCACAGATGATGCTCGAAAGACTCAACGCCCCCGAGGATATGCCGCTTGACACAAAGATTTTCTCCAATATAGTTGAAAACGCACAGAAGAAGGTTGAAAGCAACCACTTTGCAGTGCGTAAGAACGTTCTCCAGTTTGACGACGTTATGAATCAGCAGCGTGAGCTTATCTACAAGCAGCGCAATCAGGTGCTTGACGGCGATGAGCTCAAGCCCAAGCTTATCAAGATGCTTGAAGATAACGTATGCGATGCAATTGACCTGTATCTTCCCGAATCCGTTGACAAGAACGAGTGGAATGTTGAAGGTCTCAAGGCAGCATTTATGGGTTGGCTTACCACTCCCGACGATTTAGCAGACGGTATTTCCGACCGCGACGAAACAAGAATGGTGCTTATCGAGCGCGGCGAAGAGCTTTACGCAAAGCGTGAGGAAGAGCTCGGCGAGCTTATGCCTCTGCTTGAAAGAAAGGTTCTGCTTGACAACGTTGACGCCAAGTGGATGGACCACCTTGACGCTATGGAAGAGCTCAAGCGCGGTATCGGTCTTCGTGCCTACGGTCAGAAGGACCCCGTTGTTGCCTTCCGCTTTGAAAGTTACGATATGTTTGACGATATGACACGCCAGATCCGCCAGGATACAATCCGTATGCTTCTCACCGTTCAGGTAAGAACGGAGGAGGACACAAAGCGTGAGCAGAAGGTCAAGGAGGTTGCCACCAACGCAGGCGGCGACGGAAGCGACAAGAAGCGTCCCGTACGCAAGGCGGCAAGCGAAAAGGTCGGCCCCAACGACCCCTGCCCCTGCGGTAGCGGCAAAAAATATAAAAAGTGCTGTGGCGCACCGAGTGCACAGGCACAAAAATAAATAATTCCGTAAAGGAACGGCAAGCTTATGTACCAACAACTCATAGATTTTTTCAAGGATAAATCCGTGCTTATTCTCGGCCTCGGCAGAGAGGGCAGGGCAACCTATAACTTTTTGAGGAAACACTATCCCGACAAAAAGCTTTATATTGCCGACAAGAATCAGGTAAAGCTCGACGATGAAAACGTTGAGCTTATCTGCGGCGAAAATTATCTGGACTGTATAAACGATTTCGATATCGTTATGCAGAGTCCGGGTATATCGCTGCGTGATGTTGAAATTAAAGAAGGTACGACCGTTACAGGCGAAATGGATTTGTTTCTGCGCTTCGTGCCGTGCAAAAAAATCGGTATCACGGGCACAAAGGGCAAAACCACCACAACCACACTTACCTACCGTATGCTTCAGGCAGGCGGTGTGCCGAGCATGATTATGGGCAACATCGGCACGCCCGTTTTTGAATGCATTGACGAGGTAATCGGCAAGGTTGCGGTTATTGAAATGAGCTGCCATCAGCTTGAGTTTGCTCATGCTTCGCCCGATATCGCAATTTTCACAAACGCCTACCCCGAGCACCTTGACCACTATAACGGCTTTGAGGGCTACATCGGCGCAAAGCTGAATATTGTCCGTTATCAGGATGAAAATGACTTGTTTATTTCAAGTGCCGACCAGCCGTTGGAATCGGTTGTCGGTAACCTTGATTTTGTAAAATCACGCAGAAAAGAAATAAGCTGTAAGGCTTACGAAACAGATGAATTTTTCAAGTCTCTCACAACGCTCACCGAGTTTCTGCCCGGCGAAAATCAGTGGCAGGATATTTTCTTTGCCGCAACCGCTGTGCGTGAATTCGGCGTGAGCGACGAAGCCATTGAAGAAGCCGTTGCAGGCTTTGGCGGAATTGCACACCGCCTTGAAAAATTCAACACCAAAAACGGCATCAGCTTTTATGACGATGCCATTGCAACCATTCCCCACGCCGTTTTAAGCAACGTAAAATCTCTCGGCAACGTCGGTACGCTGATTATCGGCGGTATGGACAGAGGGCTTGACTACTCTGAATTTATCGACGGGCTTATGACCGCCCCGATTGACAATCTCCTCTGTATGCCCGAAACGGGTTACAGCATTGCCGATGCTCTTGTTGCAAAGGGCTGCAAGCTCAACATTGTCAAGTGCGAAACGCTTGAGGAGGCGGTTGCAAAGAGCTTTGAGCTGACTGCAAGCGGCAAAGCCTGCCTGCTTTCACCTGCGGCGGCAAGCTATAACCGCTACAAGAATTTTGAAGAAAAAGGCAATGCTTTCAAGGCATTGGTTGCTGAATATGACGCCTGAATTTTTAATTGAAAACGAAAAACAGTTAGGGCTTGAAATTGACGCTCTGACCGCAGAAAATCCGTCTGCGGCGGTTGAGTATGTTGTGAATATTTTAAAAGAAAATGAGGAGCTTTTTTCTCACTCCCGTGCCGTGAGTGCTTGTCTTGCAAGGCTCACAAGCCGCTGCCTTATGCACCGCAAAAACAAGGACGGTATGATTAAAGCTTTAAGCGAAAACGCTTACCTGCGCTCGGTTTATTTCGGCAGGCTCAACACGTATAAGTATTCCCTTATTTTTACGGCAAAGCGCGTAATGCGTAAGGGTAACGTTGAAATCAGCCGCGAAATAATCGATCTTATAAAAAACAACCCCTACCGTGACGACACGGCAGAGGACTACAGCGAGCGATTTTCCTGGAAATTTATTGCCAAAAAAATCCTCGATTCACAGGAAGAGTATCTTAAATTAAGCGATGAAATTATTGCGCTTTTAAAGGAATAACCTATGCAGAAAATGATGAGCCACATGCGCTCGGCAATGGAAAAATATAATATGATTCAGGACGGCGACAGGGTTGCCGTAGGTTTGTCGGGCGGTAAGGACAGCACTGCCATGCTCGTTGCGCTTGCGAATATGCGCAGGTTTTATCCGCACAAGTACGAGCTTGTGGCAATTTCGCTTGACCCGTGCTTCAATGGTCAGGAAACGGATTATTCTCCGCTTGAAAAGCTTTGTGAGGAGCTTGAGGTTGAGTACATAATCAAGCGCACCCAGCTTGGCGAAATCATTTTTGAAACGAGAAAAGAAAAAAATCCGTGCAGTCTTTGTGCCAAAATGAGAAGAGGTGCTCTGCACGATGCGGCAAAGGCGGCAGGGTGCAACAAGGTTGCCCTCGGACACCATATGGACGATGCTGCAGAAACATTTCTGATGAATCTGCTCAACGGTGGCTACATCGGCTGTTTCTCCCCCGTGACATATATGTCGCGCAAGGATATTCACGTAATCCGCCCGATGATATTCTGCCGTGAAAGTGAGCCTGCAAGAATCGTGCGCCGTATGGAGCTGCCCGTTGTCAAAAGCCGCTGTCCTGCGGACGGTGTGACGGAAAGAGAAAGTATGAAAGAGCAGCTCACAACGTTTGAAAAGAAATACGGCGATATCCGCTCGAAAATTATAACTGCTTTGCAGCACAAGGGTATTGACGGTTGGGGGATTGAAAATGAGTGATTTTAAAGCGATACTTTTTGATATGGACGGTGTGCTTGTTGATTCCGAAACACCGCTTATGAAATGTGCCATAGACCACCTGAAAAACAAATACGGCATCAACGTAAAATTTGAGGATTTTGCGGACTTTGTCGGTAAGGGTGAGGATGCGGCAATCGGCGGCGTTGTAGAGAAAAACGGCGGCACATATCTGCCCCAGATGAAGGACGAGTGCTACGAAATTTACATTCAGCTTGCCGAAACAATAGTTGAAGGCGCACCGGGTATGAAAGAGCTTCTGCCCGAGCTCAAAGAAAAGTGCAAGCTTGCGGTCGCCTCTTCTGCAGACAGAAGAAAGGTTGACGTAAACATCCGTGTACTCGGCGTTGAGGAAAGCGTTTTTGATGCGGTTATCACGGGCAGCGATATCACCAACAAAAAGCCCGACCCCGAAATTTATATCAAGGCGGCAAACGCCGTTGGTGTCAGCCCCGAAAATTGTCTTGTTGTTGAGGATGCCGTTGCAGGCGTTGAATCGGGCAAAGCAGCAGGCTGTAAGGTAGTCGGCGTAACGGGAAGTTTTGATGCCCAAACGCTGAAAAACGCAGGCGCAGATTACATAGTAGAAGCTACAAAAGATATTGCAAAACTGATATAAAAAATTACACCTTGACATCACTCAGATGCCAAGGTGTTTTTGGTTAATAGCGTCACACATTCTGTATGAATCGTTCGAGGAAAGAGATCCACAGGCGTTACGAAGTGTTTGCCGTTTTCTTCGGGTACGGTATAGCCGAGGGCAGCAAAAACTGCGCAGTCACGTGCGAGGGTTGCAGGGTCGCACGAAACGTATACAACGCGCTTCGGGTTCATTTTTGCAACTGTTTTTATAAGCGCTTCGTCACAGCCCTTTCTTGGTGGGTCGAGTATGATTACATCAGGCTTTATGCCCTCTTTTTCAAGCTCTGCCGCCGCAAGCGAAGCATCGCCACAGATGAAACGCGCATTTTTTATTCCGTTTCGCTCGGCGTTTTTCTTTGCGTCCTCTATCGCATCGGGTATAATCTCAACGCCGATAAGCTGTTTCACTTTCTTTGCCATCGTCAGACCGATTGTACCTACGCCGCAGTACATATCGAGCAGCACGGTGTTTTCGTCAAGGTCTGCGTATTCAGCGGCGAGGGAATAAAGCCTTTCCGCCTGCGCACGGTTGACCTGGTAAAATGAAAGCGGAGAAATTTCAAATTCGGTTTCGCAGAGCGTGTCTGTGATACTGCCCTTGCCGAAAAGGGTCTTGTTTTTTGTGCCTAAAATTACGTTTGTCTTTTCTTTATTCTGATTGATTACAAGTCCTGTTGCACCTTTGGCACAAATCATTTCCCACAGCTTTTCTGCGTGGGGAAGATTATTGCCGTTTATTACAAGGCAGACGAGCATTTCCTTGCAGTCCTTTGCCGCACGGATATAAATGTGGCGCAGCAGACCTTTGTGGGAATTTTCATCGTAAACGCTGATATGGTTTTCTTCTGCCCATTCTCTTACCGCTTGGGCAATATCCGAAAATGCTTCGGGCTGAAGCAGGCAGCTTTCACAGCCGATTATGTTGTGGCTTCTCCTTGAGAAGAAGCCTGTCTTGATTGCGCCGTTTTCCTCGCCTACGGGCAGCTGAGCCTTGTTGCGGTAGCCGACCGTTTCCTCGCTGCCGATTATATCTCTGATGTTAAGCGGCAGACCCGCAATTCTGTGAAAAGCGTCCTCAACACGCTGTTGCTTGATTTTAAGCTCTGCCTCATAGCTGATGTGGCGGTAAGCACAGCCACCGCAATGCCTGAAGACGGAGCAGTCGGGCTCAACTCTGTCAGCCGAGGGTTTGATTATTTCCATTGCCTTTGCAACCGCATAGTTCTTTTTTACTTTGATTGCGTGCGCAAGAATAGTGTCGCCTACGGCGGTGAGGTCGGCGAAAACAGCCATACCGTCAATATGGCCTACGCCGCTTCCTTCTGCGGTCATTCCCGTTATTTCAAGTTCAAATTCGTCGTTCTTTTTCAAGGTTTACCTCTCGTTAATAATGGTATATAATATATATGGTGATATTATGGATAAATCGGTTTTTGAAAAAATATATGATGTTGTAAAGCAGATTCCTCGCGGCAAGGTTGCAACCTACGGTCAGGTTGCCCTGCTTGCAGGCAATCCCCGATGGGCAAGGGTAGTCGGCTACGCGCTTCACGTGAATCCCGACCCCGATTCAATACCTTGCTACCGTGTTGTCAACCGTGAGGGCAGGGTTTCGCCTGCTTTTGCCTTCGGCGGAGAAAATATGCAGATACTTATGCTTGAGGGTGACGGAATAAAGGTCACCGACGGTAAGGTCGATTTATCTGTCTGCCAATGGCTTCCTTGATTTTATAATTTTTAATACAATAATATATAGCGCTATGCAAGCGGCAATTCCTGCCGCAGCTCCCGTTGCATCCACGGCGATATCGCTTATCTGAAAAGCTCTGCCGGGAATGAAAATCTGGTGGATTTCATCACTTGCAGCGTAAATTACCGCAACGGCGAAGCAGGCAAACGGCTTAGGTTTGCCCGTGGTTTGTAAAAATGCGTGGAAAAGCAGAGCGGCAAGTCCGCAATATTCAAGCCCATGTGCAATCGTGCGGAAGGCATCGTGCCCAAGCACTTGTGCAAGCCATGCAAAAACGGAAAAAACGCCGTTCATAACGCTCATACTCAGTTCGGCACTCTCCTCGGAAGGTTGGTGTGAAAGGTAGAAAATCACGCCCATGCAGGCGGCAACCGCCGCCCATCCGAGAACTATGCCGAATTTTCTTTTTGTGCTGTAGGTTTTCATTAGTCTTTCAGTATCTCCGTCTGGTCAAGTTTTATTATACTGCCCGAGTGGGTGTAGTAAACGCCGATTGCGTTTTCGTTGATTGCGGTGTAGCTTGAACGGTAGTAAAGCGGGCAGAAAACAGCATTCTGTATCAAGTATTCCTGCGCCTTCATACAGCCGTCGGCAATGCTCTGCAGACCCGTGGCGGTATTGAGCTGGGAAATGAGAGTGTTGAAGTTTTTGGAGTTGTAGCGGCAGATATTTGCGCCGTCACGGAAGGAGGAAAGGAACTGCACTGCGGTCTGTGCCGTTGTGGTGAGCTCTGTCAGGGCACATTGGTAATTGCCGCTGCTGACACGCTTGTCAAGCTCAGCTTTTTCAAGCACCTCTACCTTTGCATAGAAGGTGATGCCGAAAAGCTGCTGCCATTTCTGGATTATGCGGCGTATTGCCGTTTCGTACTCGCTTGTGCACAGCACGGTGAATTCACAGGATTTAAAGTTACATTCCTTGTAATATTTTTTTGCTGCGGCTTCGTCATAGCCGAGCGTACCGAGTGCAGGCATAAAACTCGAATAGGTCTTGCCGTCAACCGTGCAGGATGGGGGTACTATGCTCAGCGCACGGTTTGCTTCATCCTCCTCCGAAGCCTCACGGATTATATCGAAATCAAGCGCTTTGATAAGCGCAAGACGCAGGCGGTTGTTTTTTGTAAGCGAATCCGAACAGTTGAACGCAAGGCCCCACACGCCGTTTTTGTATTGGTTTACGGTACAGCCCTCTTTTTCGGCGGCAGATATGCTCGAAGAAAGTATCGGTGCGGCGGCGTAGGTATCGTCTGACAGGTTTTCGAGTATTATTGCCTCATCCGTTGTGTAGGCAAAGGTGACGGAGTAGACTTTTGCCTGTGCCTGCGGATTGTCAATGTTACGGCGCAGTATCATATTGCTGCCCTTGTACCAGCGTGAAAGGTAGAATGCACCGTTGCACAGCACATAGGGTGCGGCGAGTCCGTGGCGACCGCCTGTGGCTTCAAAAAATACCTGCTTGCAGGGCATAGAGATAGGCTCAGTGAGCATTGAAAGAAATTCGCCGCTTGCGTATTCAAGCTGAATCTGTACCGTATATTCGCCCGTTGCGGTAACGCCGAGCGCACTCACGGGAAGTTCGCCCTTGTGTACCTTTTCGGCATTTTTTATCATATAAAGTCGTTTGGCGTCTGGTGCTTTTGTTTCGGGGTTGAGTGCTCTCTGCAGGCCGAAAACAAAGTCTGCCGCAGTTACACGCAAGTCAATTGCGGTTTCCCACTCTTCGCCGAATATCTCCTCGTGGTTGGAGTTGATGTGCCATTTTTTGTCCTCGTGAAGTGTGAATGAATATATGAGTCCGTCGGGGGATACGGCAACACTTTTTGCCGCCGCAGGCTGAATTTCACCTGTTTGGCTCAGCTTCATAAGTCCTTCAAAGCAGTTGAGCACTACTGTTCTGCTCTCACGGGTAACAGCTATCTGCGGGTCGAGCGTGTCGGGCTCGGCGCTCAACGGCAGGCGAAGCTCGGCGTCCTTGACCGTTTTTGAGCAGGCGGAAAGACAGCCGCAGACCGTAATCAGCGACAGAAAAACAGCCAGTATTCTGAAAAAAGTATGTTTCATATATAAATCAACTCATTATTGAAAAATAAATTAAATATATTATATAACATCATAGCAGATATGGCAAATGTTTTTTAACTAAGTGCAAATCGCACAAATAAACAAAACATTTTCATATTCTCGAAAAATTTTGTGCAATATCCAAAAAAATATATTGAAATGCGAAAAATTATATGTTATAATCCACTATGTTATCGCTTTTAGTGCCGTATAAGGCAAAAGCAATAGAACATAATTTTTCGGCGGCGGCAGTTTTAAGGTGCCGTGCCGTCAAGGAGGAAACCACAGTGAAAGCCTATAATGCAAAAGACATCCGCAATATCGCCCTCGCCGGTCACGGCGGCAGAGGTAAAACTTCTCTTGCAGAAGCAATGCTCTACCTCGCCAAGGCAACAGATCGCCTCGGCAGAGTTGCGGACGGAAATACAGTTCTCGACTATGATGCAGAAGAAAAGCGCAGAGGCGCTTCTGTTTCTACGGCGGTTGCTCCCATCGAGTGGAAAAACACAAAGGTTAATATAATCGACACTCCCGGTATGTTCGACTTCGCAGGCGGCGTTGCTGAGGGTATCAGAGCTGCTGAATGTGCACTTGTTGTTGTCGGCGGCAGTATGGAAAAGTTTGACGTCGGCGCAGAAAAAGCACTCAAGGCTGCCGACAAGCGCGGCATCGCAAAGATGTTCGCCGTTACAAGACTTGATTCCGAACAGAATGACTTCTACAGAACCTTCAACACAATCGTTGCTCAGGTCGGTGCTTCCGCCTGCCCGATTGTTGTTCCCCAGATTGAGGACGGCAAGGTTATCTGTTATGTAAACCTTGTTACAAACAAGGCATACTCCTACACCTACGGCAACGCAACCGAAATTGCAATGCCCGACGATGCAAGAGTCAACGCTATGAGAGATATCTTCAACGAGGCTGTTGCTTCCGCTGACGATGCTCTTATGGAAAAATTCTTCGAGGGCGAGCCCTTCACACAGGAAGAAATTATCAACGGCCTTAAGACAGGCGTTGCAGAGGGACTTGTTATTCCCGTATTCGCTTGCGCAGGCTACACAATGGACGCTGTTGATATGCTTATCGACGGTATTGTCGATTTCGCTCCCAATGCAGCCGATTACGCAGGTGAGGCAGACCTCAAGTGCGATGAAAACGGTGCTCTTGCCGCTGTCTGCTTCAAGACTGTTGCTGACCCGTTCGTAGGTAAGATGTCCTACTTCAAGGTTGTTTCCGGTAAGCTCACTTCCGACGTTCAGGCTGTCAACTCCCGCACAGGTGAGTCCGAGCGTATGGGCAAGCTCGTCACAGTCCGTGGCGGCAAGCAGGAAGACGCAGCCGTTATCCCCGCAGGTGATATCGGTGCCGTTACAAAGCTTTCCAACACAATTACCGGCGATACACTCTATGCTCCCAAGAGCGAAGTTATTCTTGACCCTGTTTCCTTCCCCGCACCCTGTATGTCCATGGCAGTAAATGTCAAGAAGAAGGGCGAGGAAGAAAAGGTTGCCGCAGGCCTTCTCAGACTTGCTGAAGAAGACCCGACAATCAAGTATTACACAAACAAAGAAACACGTGAGCAGATTGTCAGCGGTCTCGGCGAGCAGCATATTGATGTTGTCAAGTCCAAGCTCAAGGCAAAGTTCGGCGTTGAGGTTGACCTCACTGTTCCCCGTGTTGCATACCGTGAAACCATCCGCAAGGTTGTTGACAAGCAGGGACGCCACAAGAAGCAGTCCGGTGGTCACGGCCAGTTCGGTGATGTTTGGATTCGCTTTGAGCCCTACATGGGTGAGGAAGACTTCGTCTTCACATCTGACGAGGTTGTCGGCGGTGCAGTTCCCAAGAACTTCTTCCCCGCAGTTGAAAAGGGTCTTCGCGAGTGCATCGCAAAGGGTCTTATCGCAGGCTACCCGATGGTTGGCGTAAAGGCTGCCCTTCACGACGGTTCTTACCACCCCGTTGACTCCTCCGAAATGGCATTCAAGACAGCTGCTGCACTTGCTTTCAAGGCTGCAGTCCCCGAGGCACAGCCCACAATTCTTGAACCCGTCGGTCTTCTCAAGGTCTATATGCCCGAATCCAAGTTCGGCGACATCATGGGCGATATCACAAAGCGCCGCGGTCGTGTTATCGGTATGGGTCCGTCTGACGAGCCTGCACTTCAGGAATTCGTTGCAGAGGTTCCCATGGCAGAAATGGGCGACTTCGCAACAGTTCTCCGCTCCGTAACACAGGGCAGAGGCCACTTCTCCTTCGAGTTCGTCCGCTATGAGGATGCTCCGATGAACGTTCAGCAGAAGGTTATTGAAGAAGCAAAGGCACGCATGGAAGAAGAATAAATTCAGACTGTGCGTATTAAGCGAAGAACAAAAGAAACTTAAAAACATCAGGCTTATGGGTTTGTGCTCATAAGCCTGTTTTCATATATATTGCCGTTTCTTTTTAGGCGTTTTTTCCTCCTCGGCGTATCTCATACGCCGTCGTCGGAAGAAAACATCTTCTTCATCCCGATTTGTCAGTTTGTGCAGGTGTCTGCATTAAGTAAAAGTTTTAAAAATCAGGCTTATGGGTTCAGGCTCATAAGTCTGTTTTTTATCGGCAATTGTGTCATTTTTGTGATAAAAAAATAAATATTATAAAAGTGTAAAAATATGTTTGAAATAATTCTGATTTCGTGCTATTATAACAACATATCAGTATAAAGGGAGGTTTTGTTTTTGGACGATTACAAGGAGAACAACGGCCTTGAGCCTATTCCCGAAGAAGAAACCGTTTCCGGCGGCGATGTGCCTGCTGAGGAAGCAACCGAAAACAACATTCAGCCTGAAGAAATTCAGGAAACAGAAATTAATGAGGAGGACGGTATCCTCATCACTCCGCAGGACGATTCGCACGAAGAGCCTGCAGACGAAGAAGAGATGTGCATACTCTGCGGTGAGAAGCCTGCCGACAAATCCTTCGGCGAAAATTACGACCTTTGCGCAGACTGCCGCAAGAGCCTTATCAAGAGTCCGATGCGTTTCAGCGGCTTCCTTGCAATTCTTGTGCTGTTTGTCGCAGGTGTATGGGGTTTGCTTTTTGCCGCCAACCAGGCAAACACTCTTATGGGTGTTCTTGAGGGCGACGATTATTCGGCAGAAAACCGACTTTACACCGCAATTTCGTCTTATTCCGCTTCCGGCAACATTGGCTGGAAAACCGCAAAGCGTATGATTAGTGCTTACAACAAGTCAGGCTACCTGAGCGGTATCAACAGCGCGGTTACAACCTATTTCTATGATGCGTCAGCACTTGAAGAGGGCGCAAAGCTTACCTTTGCCGATAAGGCAGGTAAGGCAGACCTCAACGCACCGTGGAACAAGGATGTAAAGGAGATTTACACCGATTATAACGATGCAATGGCCGCTTATCAGAAATACTACGCATTTCTTGCTGAGTATGACGAGCAGCTTTACTACGGCAGTATCAAGGCGGAGGATATCCCCTATGATGAGGTCAACAAGAAGTACGATGCTGCAATGAACGATGCCGAAACAGATATGGACCGTGCTTTTGTCAGATACTGCCAGTACTACCTTGCATATATGTGCGGTAAGGATATGAACGTTCAGCACAGCTACCTTTCCGAGGTTGCCGAAATCGCACCCGATTGCGGCTGGCTTTACCTCACTCCTCTCACGGAAATGAACGTAATGCTTGGCAATTACGAGGAAGCACTCGAAGGCTGTGATGCACTTGAGGCGGCAAACGCAGATGACCTCTACGGCGAATACTACCGTGCACAGGCTTTCAGAAGGCAGGGCAATTATACCGAAGCGCTTGAAAAGTGCGAGGATATGATAGCCGATTACGATAACAACCAGTTCTATTACGCCTACTACGAGGCCGCAATCACAGCCTTCCTTATGGGCGATTACGATAAGGCTCTCGAATATTCCAACGTCTGCTATGGCGGCGGTACGGGCGGCGTTTATCTCAACGAGCAGACCGTAAACTTCCACGCACTTGTCTGCAAGAAGCTCGGTGATGAAAAGGGCTATAACGAGGTTGTAGAATTCCTCAAGGGCTATGAAATGGAAATCAGCCCCACGGTAGAACAGTACTTTAACGGCGAAGTTACAGCCGAAGAAATCTTCAACGAAAGGGAGGCGGCATTTGAATGACAGTCTGGTATGTAATCACAAAGATTTTCACTTTCCCCGGTGCACTCACAAAGGCTTTTTATGAGCAGCTTATGTGCAGAATTTTCAAGTGCCCCGTCGAGGACAACCGTTACCTGCGCACAGACGAAGTGTGCGGCCACGTTGAGCATGAGTTTATCGAAAGACCTGTTGCCAGCTTTATGTACTGCTTCATTCCGGGTATGCTCAACTTCTTCTTTGGTCTTTTCCTTGGTCTTTTCCCGCTGATAAATGTTGTTTATCTGGGTAACTACAGCGGCTTTGTTGCTTCCTCACAGATTCTCTCTTCAGTAATTAAAGACGCAAATGCGGTTGCGCTTGTTGATATGCTTCTTCCCATTATCTTTATGTGGCTGAGCGTTTCAATGTTCAACAACCTCTTCCCCTTGCTTGAGGATGCTGTTGTTATGAAAGAACAGTATTCAAAGCTTAACGGTTTTGCAAAGGTAATCTTCTTCCCCGGATATATTGTGATTAAGATCGGAGCAAGACTTGAAAAGTACGGTATCAGCTTTATCATCCTTGCCGCACTTTCCTTCCTCTTTGCAATTCTTTAATTTTCCTATAATCAATAACAAAAGGCTTACGGTTCGCAATGAATCGTAAGCCTTTGTTTTTTCTTTGATTAATCGGATAGCTTTTTCTTCGCTTAATACGACAGTCTTTTATTCGCCCTTCATTTCAAGGAGCTTGACTTTACCGTCATAGGAAGCCTGGCTGACCTTGATTGAATCGGTGATAGCTGCCTCGATATCGTCCTCAGTTGCGCCGAGTTCAACGGAGTACTTGCGGTCGATAAAGAGGTTGATATTCATAATATCAGGAAGTCCGTCAATGTCAATACCGCTTTCAATACCCTTTTCAGCGTATTCCTTCTTGACGCCGCCAAGACCCATACGCATCATCCAGGGAGCAACGCTGATAACCTTGCGGTTGTTGCCCATGCCTCTTGCAGCGTAAACGATTCTGAGGAATTCCTTCCATGTCTGGTTGTACATGCTGATGGGCCATGCCTTTGCACCCTTGGACTTTTCAGCTGCACCGACAATGACTTCACCGACCTGACGGACTGTGAGCATTGCTGTACCGCCGCCGGGGTACATTGTGAAGGGAAGCTTATCCATCATCTTGATCTGCTCGATAAGGATAACCCAAACGGGCTTTCTGCCGGGCTGTGTACCGAAGATGTAGGGAAGCTCAAGAACAGCAACATCAAAGTTCTCATCTGCGAAGGAGAATGCGACCTCTTCCTGGTCAATTCTGCTGCGGATGTAGGGGTGCTTCTCTGTGAGCTTCATATCGGGACGCTCTTTTGCAAGGTATGCAAAGTAGGAACCGAGGATAACAGCATTCTTCATGCCGATTTCCTTACAGATGGGAAGAAGTCTCTTGAGGGGAGCGATGTTGCACTTGTAGTACAGGTCATAAACCGGTGCGGGAGCCTCAACTCTTTCGTCAACGCCTGCGGCGAAAACGAAGCAGTCACAGCCTGCCATCATTTCCTTGATTTCCTCATCGCTCTTCTCGTAGAGATTGCAAAGCTCAATCTCCATCTCTTCGGGGATGGGAGCTCCTTCGGGGAGAGGCGGAAGAGCAACGCTCTTGACCTGATGGCCTTTCTCGATGAAAATTCTTGCGGCCTCACAGCCGAGAAGACCTGTGCCGCCAATCATAAATACCTTCATATCTTTTTATTTCCCGTGCGTAAAAACGCACGGGAACCTTTCTATAATATTAAATTTTAATTAGCCCTGTGCGTATGCACCGACCTGCATCATAAAGTCACCAAGCTGAGCGCCGAATTCGGGAGCACCATCCATGATGAGCTTGCCTGCCTTGACAGATTCAAGCATATCTGCTGTCTGCATAAGGATGCCAAGTGCGCTGTCGAAATTATCGAAACGCATTGTGAAGAACGGCATAGCTCTCTTGTATTCGCCGCGGCCTGCTCTGGACTTACCGGCCTTGATGCGGATGTATGCGCTGACCTCGGGGTAGCCGTTGACAGCCCAGGAGTAAACACGGTCTGGGCTCTTTGAGGTCCAGTCGTGAATAGCGTCGTGGCCGTTCTTGTTAAGTGTGCTGATACCGCTGGAAAGCAGGTAGAAGTAGCACTTTACAAGAAGCTTCTTTGTTTCCTCGTCCTCGGGAGCTTCTTTAGCTGTGAGGAGAGAGGACATCTTGAGCAGTACCATCATAAAGGATGCAAAAGCGCCTGTGTGCTTTGCAATACCCTTCATTTTGGGAATGTACTGCGGCTTTATCTGACCCTTGAAGAAAGCGTTGAGAGCCTCAATGCTCTTGAATTCAAGCTCAACGTGTGCGTTGTTGGTCAGCTTATCTGTGTGAACAATCCACTCGCCGTTGTTTACAACAAGGTGAGTGCCTACCTTACCCTCGGGAACGTCGGGGCACAGCGCACTTATCTGATAGATTGTGTGAGCGTGCTCAAACTTCTTTTTAAGGTTGGGAACATCGTTGGCGATGACCTTGATGAGCGGGATTGCAGCACAGAGGAAAATTTTATTGGTAAAAACTTCGTCTCTTGTAGACATAAAAATCAATCCTTTCTGCTGTGAAATTTAATTTGTCAGGGTGTTATCTGAAAATTAAACTTCGTCGTCCCAATCGTCGTCAAGCTCAAAGTCTGCGTTCATTGCCTCACGAACAGCGGCGATGATGCCGTTGGAGTCAATGCCGAGGGTGGACATGATATCCTCGTGCAGACCGATGGGTGCAAACTGGTCCTGGATACCAAGGCGCTTGAATGCACAGCCCTTACCTGTTTCAGCAATAACTTCTGCAACAGCTGCGCCAAGACCGCCGATAACGGAGTGGTCTTCAACGGTGATGATACGGCGTGTGTCCATAATTGCCTTTACAACAGCTTCCTTATCAAGGGGCTTGATTGTGTGCATGTTGATAACACGAACCTTAAGACCGTCTGCGTTCTCAAGGAAGTTAGCAGCCTGGAGAGCCTGGAATGCACAGGAACCGCAAGCGATAACTGTGATGTCAGTACCTTCCTTAAGCTGAACAGCCTTGCCTACTTCGAAGCCGTAGTCTGTTGTTTCGTAAAGAACACGGTCGAAACCGCGGTTGATACGGATATAGTAGGGGCCGGGGTTCTCGTATGCTGCACGGACTGCGTTAACTGTCTCAAGACCGTCAGCAGGGCAGATAAGAGTGATGTTGGGCATTGAGCGGACAACAGCCATATCGCAGATTGCGTGGTGTGTTGAGCCTGCCTGGCCGAAGGATGTACCTGCGTGTGTAGCAATAATCTTTGCGTTGATATTCTGGTAGCAGATATCTGTGTGGAGCTGGTCAGCACTTCTGAGAGAAGCGAAAACAGAGAAGGTGGAAAGGAAGGGAACAAGACCTGCCTTTGCCATACCTGCTGCAACGCCGAACATATTCTGCTCTGCGATACCTACGTTGAAGTATCTGTCCGGGAAATGCTCACCGAACATACCGATTTTTGTTGATTTACCAAGGTCAGCTGTGAGAGCGACAACGTCGTCGTGCTCCTGACCGAGTTCTACGAGCGTTTTGCCGTAGTATTCAGCTGTTGAGAAAGCTGTAGATTCAGTAGCTGTGTAAGTAAGTCCACCTGCCATGGCTTATGCACCCTCCTTTTCTGCTCTTTCGCAGCGCTTCTTGTAGAACGCCTCGAGGCTCTTCTTTGCAAGCTCATACTTTTCTTCGTTAAGTGCGCCGTAGTGCCACTTATAGTCGTTTTCCATATAGTCAACGCCGCAACCCTTTACTGTGTTGCCGACAATCATAACGGGCTTCTCTGTGTGCTCGTATGCGTAGTCGATAGCGTCGCAGAGCTCCTTAATGTTGTTGCCGTCGATTTCGATAACGTGGAAACCGAAGGAACGCCACTTGTCGCAGAAGGGCTCAAGCTTCATAACTTCTTCTGTCGGGCCGTCAATCATACACTTGTTACGGTCAACAAAAGAAATAACATTTGTGATGTTGTAGTGAGCAATTGTCATTGCTGCTTCCCAGTTGGAGCCTTCGTCGCACTCGCCGTCGCCGAGGATGCAGAAGGTCTTGTAATCCTTACCCTTGATTCTTGCTGCAAGGCCTGTACCTGCTGCAATTGAAAGGCCGTGGCCGAGAGAGCCTGTGGAGGCGTCTGCGCCCTTAACCTTGTTGGAGTCAAGGTGAATACCCATCTTGGAGTTGGAAAGGTTGAATGTTTTGAGCTGCTCGGGGTCGTTGTAGCCGTAGTCGCAAAGGACTGCTGCATAAGCAACGCCTGCGTGGCCCTTACTGAGGATGAAACGGTCTCTGTCTGCCCAGTTGGGGTCTTCCTTGTCAAGGTGCATATACTTGTGGTAGAGAACTGTCATCATATCCATGACGCTCATACCGCCGCCGATGTGAGCGGAGCCTGCCCAGAATGTTGTATCAAGGCAGAGCTTACGAAGCTCGTGTGCCTTCTTTTCGAGTGCAAGCCACTCTTGTTTAGTCAATGGCATTTCGTGTTCCTCCTGTATTAAAAATTTTCAATTAAAAGAGTTCGGGGTGATTTGCGGCAACAACCTTGAATGCTTCGTCAGCAATCTCGTGTGTGAGGCTGATGTCCTTGTCGCTCATTGCGGCATTGATGAAGTGGTTGTGGTGGCTGGAGAAGAAGATACCTCTCTTGACACATTCAGCAACCCACTCCTGGTGGAGCATCATGGAGTTGTCGTTTGCTATTCTGAGGTAGAAGAGTGCAGGCTCGCCGGAAACGACAAGGTTGAAGCCGTTGTTTGCAGCGGCTTCCTTAAGGCCGTTTGTGAGCATAAGACCCTTTTCACGGAACAGCTTGGGAGCGTCAATCTTCTTCATCTTTTCGATACAGGCCATACCTGCTGCGAAAGGAACGGAGCTGAGCCAGTAGCTGCCTGTGTAGCTCAGTGAGCTGACAGCGCTCTTGAGGGAATCCTTACCGCAAAGGCAGGAAACGTTCCAGCCGTTTGCAATAGCCTTACAGAAGCAGATAAGGTCAGCCTCAAAGCCGTAGTAGTGGTCGGAACCTGCAAGGTCAAGACGGAAGCCGCAGCGAACGTCGTCAACTATAAGAACGATGCCCTTGCGTGTGCAAAGCTCACGGACCTTCTGCCAGTAGCCCTCTGCGGGTGTTTCGTTGTCACGGTAGTTACCGTGCATATAGGGTGTGGAAATGAAAGCGGCAATTTCGCCCTCGTTTTCTGCAACGAGCTTTTCGAGTGCCTCGAAATCGTTCCAGTCAACATAGAGGTTGTTTGCAACATCCTCGGGGATAACGCCGGGATAGTCAACCTTCTGGCACCAGGGAGCAACGCCGTGGTAATAACCCTTAACGAAGATAATCTTCTTTCTGTGGGTTGCTGCTCTTGCTGTCATAATAGCTGCGGTTGTTGTGTCGCCGCCGTTCTTTGAAAAGAATGCCCAGTCTGCGGAAGCAACGGTATCAACCATAAGCTCTGCGAATTCAATGATTTTTGTTGAGGGAGCTGTAACGCAGTTTTCAATCTTCATCTGCTCCATAACAGCCTTGTCAACGTCGGGGTCATTATAACCGAGAACATTGGGACCGTATGCGCACATATAGTCGATATATTTGTTTCCGTCAACATCCCAGAAATATGTACCTTCTGCCTTCTGGCTGAAAAGAGGATATGCGGAAACGGGGATGCAGCAGCCTTCTGCGGGGCCCTGATGGCCGTAAAGACCTGAGGGAATTAC
>JAZRQW010000066.1:0-1911 GCA_045650165.1 Acutalibacteraceae bacterium
GCCGTTATGGCAGCAGAACAAAACACTTTTTGTTCTGTCTGCTGAGCGGACTGACTACCGTCAGCCGTAGCGGAGTGCGCCAATCCCCAAAAGTTCTTTTGGTTACTTTTGTAACGCTTGACAAAAGTAACATTAATACGGCCCGATAAATGGTTATTTACCGGGATGAATTTTTCTGTTGCATTTTATAATTCAATGTGCTATTATATATATCTATATTTAGGAATTATTTTCTTTAACTGTGATTATTTGCCTTTATAACGGGCAGATTTCTTAATAAAAGGAGGGTGCAAAATGACACCGAATGAGCTTTACGAAAAACTTGTAAAGGTTCTTGACGACAAAAAGGCGGAGGATATTGCCGTTCTCGATACGACAGACCTTACCGTTGTCGGCGAATACTTTGTTATCGCAACGGGTAATTCGAGCACACACGTCAAGTCCCTTGCGGACGACGTTGAATACGAGCTTCAGAAGCTCGGCGTTGAGCCTGACCATATCGAAGGCAGGGCTACAGGCTGGATTCTTCTCGACTACGGCTCGGTGCTTGTTCACGTTTTCACACGTGACAACAGAGATTATTACAACCTTGAGCATCTGTGGGCAGATGCAAAGCAGGTCGATATTTCCGACCTTGTAACAGACTGATTTTTAAGAATATTATTGCTTCAAGCAAAGGATTGATAAATTATGGCTAAGAATTACGATTTTAAAGCTGCCGAACTCAAATGGCAGGACAAGTGGGAAGACGCAGGCGTTTTCAAGGCAAAGGACGGCTCCGACAAGCAGAAGTTCTATGCTCTTGTTGAGTTCCCGTATCCCAGCGGTGCAGGTATGCACGTCGGTCACATCAAGGCTTATTCAGGTCTTGAGGTTGTTTCCCGTAAGCGCAGAATGGAGGGCTACAACGTTCTCTTCCCCATCGGCTTTGACGCATACGGTCTGCCGACTGAAAACTACGCTATCAAGACAGGTATCCACCCCAGACAGGTTACCGACAACAATATCGCAAAGTTCACCTCTCAGCTTAAGAGAGTCGGCTTCTCCTTCGATTGGGACAGAGTAATCGACACCACCGAAGAGGGCTACTACAAGTGGACACAGTGGATATTCCTCAAGATGTTTGAAAACGGTCTTGCCTTCCGTGACAAGACTCTCGTCAACTACTGCCCCTCCTGTAAGGTTGTCCTTTCAAACGAGGTCTCACAGGCCGGCAAGTGCGATATCTGCCACAGCGATATCGTTCAGAAGTCCAAGGATGTATGGTATCTGCGTATCACAGAGTATGCTGACAAGCTCCTCGAGGGTCTTAACGAGGTTGACTACCTTCCCAACGTAAAGCTCCAGCAGGAAAACTGGATCGGGAAGTCAACAGGTGCATTCGTAAACTTCAAGGTTAAGGATACGGACGAAACACTCCGCATCTACACAACCCGTCCCGATACTCTTTTCGGCGTAACTTTTATGGTTATGGCTCCTGAGCACCCGATGCTCGACCAGTATAAGGATATGATTGCAAACTTTGCCGAGGTAGAAAACTACAGAGCAGAGTGTGCAAAGAAGACCGAGTTTGAGCGTACACAGCTTGTCAAGGACAAGACAGGTGTCAGGCTCGACGGCTTTGTGGGCATCAACCCCGTTAACGGCAAGGAAATCCCGATTTTCATTTCCGACTACGTTATGATGGGCTACGGCACGGGCGCAATCATGGCTGTGCCTGCACATGACCAGCGTGACTACGACTTCGCAAAGAAGTTCGGCATTGATATCATCGAGGTTATCAAGGGCGGAGACATTTCTGTTGAAGCTTACACAGGCGACGGCGAAATGGTCAACTCCGACTACCTCAACGGCTATACAGACAAGAAGTCCTCTATTGAGCGTGTGCTCGTTGAGCTTGAAAAGCAGGGC
>JAZRQW010000067.1:0-90972 GCA_045650165.1 Acutalibacteraceae bacterium
TCCTTAAGATAAATGGAATCGTCTCTCCAGCGCTGCTGGTAACCGATTGTGAGCTTCTTGCCTGTGCGCTTTGCAGCCTCGCACATAGCCTTTGCCTCTGCATAGGTCTTTGCCATGGGCTTTTCGCACATAACGTGCTTACCTGCTTCAAGTGAATCTATTGTGATAAAGCTGTGTGAACGGTTGGGTGTGCAAACATGGACAACGTCGATGCTCTCGTCCTTGAGAAGCTCTTTGTAATCCTCATAAACCTTTGCGCCTTCAACGCCGAACTTTTCTGCTGCTGCTTCTGCCTTCTCTACGATGATGTCACAGAATGCAACCATTTCAGCCTCTTTGATTTTAGCAATTGCGGGCATATGCTTGCCGTTGGCGATACCGCCACAGCCAATGATACCGACTCTGAGTTTTTTCTCCATAGTATTTATTCCTTTCTGCCGTGCCTTTGAACGGCGTTTAATTACAACTTAATTATATATAATACATAATTAAAAGCAACAGTTAAAATACTAAAATATTATACAAATTTATTGGGCATATTTCACAAAAGAGGCTTATTTTGCGCCTTTCTTTCTGTCGAGTCTTATCATTCCGATTATGATTGATGAGAGCACAAAAATTTCCGTTGCAATGCCTGCATACGAGAGGTTTGCAATGTTATAAATCAGCCAGCAGGCAGATGTCGGGATTGAAAATGCACGGTTGATTTTAGGTGAGTCAATCCAGAGTACGACAGAGGAAGCAACCATAGCAATCATCGGAAAAACGGAAAAAACATTGTCCCACGTGAGTATGCCTGAAATGATGAAAACAACGCTGAAAATAACAGGCCACAGCTTGAATGATGTGAAAGTGTTTTTCCCCCTGCTTGCATAAATTGCAGAGCGCCCTGCACCGATTAAATTTGAAATACAGCCTGTATATGCACCGAGCAACAGGTAATGCAGGGTGAAAAGCAAACCTGACACCATCTGAAAGGTGAGTATGCTCTTGTGAGATTTCTGCTGGTATGAAAACACAATTATTCCCATTGCAACAAAACCGATAATCTGTCCGATTGTTTCAATCATAATTCTGCTCCGTTTTCCAAAAATGTTTTAACTAACATTATAAGACTTTGAAAACCAAAAGCAACGGGCAAATTGGTTGAATATTTATTTGTTTTTTATGTACATTACACAAAACGTATTTCAAAGGGGTTGAAATGTGAGCTTAAAAGGGATATAATTCTGAAAGAATAAATAATGAAGAATAAATCAGGTTGCTTTTTCGGCATATATCCTTCTTTTAAATTAGTATTTATTCTTTAAAACGATAAGGAGAAAAACATATGGAGAGAGTAAAACCGCAAAGAGGTTCAACCCCGGCACCTGACCATATTATGATAAGCATCAACGGCGATGCAAAAACCTCAATGGCAGTTACCTGGAGAACAAGTGTTGACGTTGCCGACGGTTACGTTGAATACCGTGAGGACGGCACAGACGTTGTGCTGAAAACCGAATCTGTAAACGAAGTTTTCGAAAGCGATATAGATATAAGTATGATGCATTGGGCGCATCTGAAAAACCTCAAGCCCGGAACGAAATACTTCTATACCTGCGGCGATGGAAACAACCGCAGCGAGGAGTTTTTCTTCACAACCCAGCCGGAAAATCCGGAAAAATTCAAGTTCCTCTGTGTATCAGACCAGCAGAAGGCACACCCGTTTGAAACACCCGACTATTCTTATTTTAACGCTCTTATAAAAAGATATCTCAAAGAGCATCCCGATACTGCCTTTATCCTTACTGCCGGTGATAATACCGATTGCGGTCAGCACGAGCAGCAGTGGAACGGTGCCTTCCTCGGCTGGCAGGGTATAGCGGAATACGTTCCCGTTATGTTCACCGAGGGCAACCACGACACCCGTGGTTTCAAGGACTACAGAACTTCAACAGGCAGATACTATTCCGAGCCTGCCGAGTTTTTCTGCAAGCAGCTTAAGGGCAGCTATGCCTACAACGGACCCGAGGGATGGAAAACAGAAAACTACACCTTCGATTACGGTAACGCTCATTTTACCGTGCTCGGTGTAAACGGTCCTGAGGACGTTAATGCCTGGCTTGTTGAAGACCTTAAAAACAGCAAGGCAGACTGGAATATCGGTACATATCATTTCCCTGTCTGTTACACAGGCAGCGACTGTCAGAATTACGATTGCTATCCCGTAATGACAGAGGGTATGGAAATGCTCGACCTGCTTTTCTCCGGTCACGAGCACAGCTTCGGCAGAAGCTTCCCCAGAAAAAATGAGGAACTTTTTGAACAGCCCTCAAAGGGTATGATTAATTATATTATGGGCAATTCCAACCAGAATCCGCCCGGCACACGCTCTTTGAGCAAGGTCTGGCACAGCGCCTTCTATCCTATGGAAGACAGAACCTCTATGATAGCTGTTGCCGAAATCGAGGGCAAAAAAATGACTATCACTGCTTCTCTTGAGGACGGCAGAATTGCCGACCGCTGTGTTATCGACAAGGAGCGCGACGTTATCGAGCCCTATGCACTTGCTCCGTATTTCAACCGCACCCGTATGATGTACAAGGGAGCCGACCTCGGTCTGTGCCAGTACCAGACCACCTGTGAGAATATTGACGGTGTGTGGTACGGTTGCCTTTCTGTGCTGTTTACATATTTTGGCGGCATGGTAAAGAAAACCGAAAATCAGGTCTATCTCGAGGGCTACGGCCATTGGGCACGTTTCACGCAGGACAGCAACGTTGTCGAAACCGACAGGGGAGAGGTAATTCTCGAAAATGCCGTTTACCGCAATGAGGAAAGAAAAAACCAGCTCTATATTCCTCTCGATGCCGTTAAAATTTTCGATATGCGTTGGGCTTATGCTAAGCGCAATAACTTCATTCTCATCGAGCACGAAAGCGAAGAAAAGCCGATAACCGTTCAGCCGTAAAAAATATTTTTGAAAAATATAAAAAAACACTTGCATTTTGTGAACAGTTGTGCTAATATACTTGAGCGGTCAAAAAACCGCACTTTTGCGCTGGTAGCTCAGCTGGATAGAGTGTTTGGCTACGAACCAAAAGGTCAGGGGTTCGAGTCCCTTCCAGCGCGCCAAAACAAGCAGTACATCGTCAGATGTGCTGCTTGTTTTTTTTATGTGATTGAGGGACTCGAAGGACGAGCGGTACAGAGCAACAGTCCGGTGGACTGTTGTGACCGCGAGCGACCAAGCCGCCGTAGCGGCGGCGCGAATCGAGTCCCTTCCAGCGCGCCGATGAAAATCGTTGAAATCCCAAGGGTTTCAGCGATTTTTGTTTTTTGTGCAAGAATGATTTTGAAAAAATCACACAAAAAAGTACACAGAATCGTAAAAAAATCCAATCCGAAGCGTTAATGCACGGAAAGGATTTATTTTTATGGCAACAGTAATTGAAAACAAAAAGAACGGCAAAACAGTTTCATTCAAATTCCGTGGATAAATGACGCAAAAATTCTGACCTTTCGGGAGATGTGAAAATTTAGTCTGAAAAGAGTTTCATTTCTTTTTCTTTTCTATAATAATTATAACTGCATTTTAACCGTTTTTCTAATTTTCAGAAGTGTTGAATTTTGTTGCATAAAAAATGACCTCACACGAGGTGAGGTCATTTTGATTACAAACCTAAAATCTGTTTTTTCTTTGTGTCGAATTCTTCTTGGGTAATTATACCCATATCAAGAAGTTCTTTAAGTTTGATCAAATCATCAGGTGACTCCCTTTTCTTTTCTTCCTTTATAGGAGCACCGTATTCTTTTTTTTGCCTTTCAAGTAGTAATTTGCTTATTTCTTCATACATTTCATTTGCATTCTTAATCAAAAGAAATTTTATGATTCCGGATGAAGTAGAAACTGAAACGCCTTTAAGTATACGAAGTGTTGATGTTGCTGAAATAGAATCTAAAGGTAAATCGACTCTTTTTCCAAAAGCAATTTTGCCATAAACCCTTTTATCAGTTACTACCATTTCATATGACGACAACCATACTTTTATTAATATAAGAGCAATGTTTAACAATAAGAGAAGACCATATAGAATCAACAACTCATCACTGCCTGCCGCAAAATCTGGGATAATAGGTATGGCGACCACGTCGATTAGAATTAATGCAATAATCAATAACCATTTTATTTTATAATTTTCACTTCTAACAATAACTTTTTCTTCCATTATTATTTCTCCCATTCAGCGTTCATAACATATCCCGCCGCACGGATAGCCGCTTCGTATGCTTGAACGTGTCTTGAAACTGTAATATATTCCGTCTTTATACAAACGGTTTGCAGTTTCGAATAAATTATATCATTGTTGATTTTAAATGTCAACGGCGAAACTGTAAATCATATTCCTCAATTGATAAAAGAAATTAAAACGCTCTGTGAGGTTTGATTTATGATTAATTCCAGCTGTGAGCGGCAAACATTTATGTGAGCCGTCAGCTTGCGTAATCAGGCGGCCGAGTCCCTTCTGGCGTGCAAAAATAACCGATACGCTTTTGCGTGTCGGTTGTTTTTTTGCTTGGCGTTGAGGAACTCGATAAATTACAGTTTAGCGGTTTCACTGCTGAACTGTAATTTACTCTTCAAATCTCTCTTTAAGGCTTTCGAGCACACGCTTTTCTATTCTTGATACATACGACCGTGATATTCCAAGCTGCTGAGCAACTTCCCGTTGTGTCAGCGGTTTTTTGTTGTAAAGCCCGTACCGCAGTACGATTATAATTTTTTCTGTTTCGCTGGTCAGCTCTTCTACAAAGCGGTAAAGTTGTTTTGTTTTTTCGTTGAGGTCAATATCATCTGCTATTGTATCGTCTTCGTATATCACATCGCTGAAGGTGAGGGGATTGCCCTCGCCGTCGGTGTCGATGGGCTCACTCATTGAAATATCCTGTGAATTTTTTCTGCTGCTTCTCATATACATCAGTACCTCGTTTTCAATACATCGTGCGGCGTAGGTGGCAAGTCGCACATTTTTGTCATAGTCAAATGAATTTACCGCTTTTATCAGTCCTATCGTGCCTATTGATATTAAATCCTCGCTGTCTGCGGTGAGTGAATAATACTTTTTTGTCACGTGCGCTACAAGCCTCAGATTGTGCTCAATGAGTGTTTTTCGCGCCTGTTCGTCACCGGCTTTCATTTTGTTGAAGCACTCTCGTTCACGCTTTGCTGAAAGTGGTTTAGGGAAAGAGTTTACATTCTGCAGATGGAGCGTGAAGTATAAAAGATTTGATATAATGGCGCTGATAAATTCGTAAAGCAACGGCCTCACTCCCGATTCAGGTTTTATTGGTTATTACTATGAAATGCTGACCCTTAAAATGACAAAGATTAAATGAAATATAAACTATAATCCGGAATTGGTATTAGCTTTCAATAAAAACGGCAAAACCCTTGCAATGCCATAACAATTATGTTATAATAACTAAAAATATTTATCGGGAGGTATGATTTTTGGCTAAAAAAGATACTGTAACCGAGCCTGTGATGCATGACGAAGGCTTTTATGCCAAGCAGAACAGACGTTATGTAGGCAGTAAAGAAACTGTGGGCTATGTTATTTTTGATATGGCACAGAGCTTCAATATCAACACCTACTCTGAACGATTTATCACAACAATTTTTAAAATGGATCTGGGCTTGCAGGCTATTGCAAACCTTATCAACAGTATATGGGATGTTATTAACGATACCTTCTCCGGTGCGATTGTCGATAAAACCCGTACACGTTGGGGTAAGTTCAAGCCCTATCTTATTGTTCTTGGCATTCCCGGCACAATTGCAACCTGTCTTTATTGGTTGATGCCTGCTCTTTTCCCGAGCGCAAGCTCGACTTCAATGGCAAAGTTCTTCTTCTATCTTGTTCTTGCCATTCTGCGTGAAACGGGTGGTACTTTCCGCGGCTTTGCACAGACGGGTATGCTTGCCACAATCACGCCAAACCCTATTGAGCGTACAAGGCTTATCACTCAGGCTCAGTTCTTCTCGGGCTTCCTGGGTGAAAACCTGCCTCAGCAGATTATGGACCTTGTGCTGGACCTTATCGGTAACCAGATTATTGCAGGCGGCAATTTTGAAAAAGCCTACAGAGGCGTGTTTATGGGTATGGGCGTGTTCACCTCACTCGTCAGCGGTCTTGCCGCACTGTGGTTTGCCACAATGGCAAAAGAACGTGTTATGCAGTCAATTGAAACCCCGAGCATCAGAGAGGGTATCAAGTCGATTGTCAACAATAAGCCCATTCTTCTTCTCACTCTGTCCGACACACTCGGTAACTTCTCGCTGTTCAGCGGCAGTAAGAAGGATTACTTTATTGATGTTCTCAACTTTGCAAGTTTGGGTAACATTGTCGGTATTCCTGGTGCTATCGTTCACCCGTTCTCATATGCACTTGTTCCGTGGTTCCGCAAGAAGTTCTCAACCAGAGCTCTTGCAATTCTCGGTAAATACAGTATCGACCTTACATACGTTCCCGTCTTCCTCTTCGGTTGTATAGGCGGCAAGAAAAACGGCCTGTACAAGAGGGTTATTCCTATGGGTATTGCTCTTGCACTTCAGGAAACCTTCTATATGTTCTTCTACGGTGTACGTCACGTTATTCCCAGTGAAATGTACAACGAAGCTATGGACTACTGCGAATGGAAGAACGGCTACCGTACAGAGGCTATGACCTCTGCCGCAAAGGGTCTTGCACAGAAGCTTTCCAGTACCTTCAGTAATTTCATCAAGACTCTGTTTAAAAAGTGGATTGGTTACGACATCAACGCTTATGCCAGCGGTTCTGCCCAGACGGACGACACAAAATTCTGGCTGTTTGCGATGTTTACCGTTATGCCTATGATTACAACTTCACTGAGTATCATTCCTCTTCTCTTCTACGACCTTTCCGGTAAGAAGAGAGATAAGATGTACGAGGAGCTTCTTGCTCGCCGTGCATTGATGGCTTCCGAGGTTACAACGGGCGATGCGGATTCACTTGATAAGGTTAAGGCACAGCAGAAGGCTATTTCGGAAAGCGGAAAGACCGACGCTGACCTCAAATAATCTTAATTAATTACATTTATATTATATATTAGGAGAGTAAAGAAACAATGAAACGTGTTCTCAAGTGTACCGCTGTTGCACTTGTTGCAATGTCGGGGCTTGCGGTGCAGTCACTTGCTGCTACGGTAGAACTGCCACCGGTATTCGACAGCATTTCCCCGATACTTGAATTTTTCCTCAGAATAGTTGAGGTGCTTGCAAAAGTAATAAGCTTTTTCGGCTGAATGAAAATTCTTATATCACAAATAAAGTGTGCTTACTTTACAGTAGGCACACTTTTATTCTTTCTGATTGTTTGAGCCCAAAGGGCAGGGGAATTTATTGCAATTATCACTATTTTTTTATAAAAAAATTAATTTTTTATTGCGAATTGCCTTGATTTAGTGAAATCCTTGTGATATAATCGCAATGTATAATAGTGTAATAATATAACTATAATTATCTGCACTGTTATTTTGTACATACATTATGGCATTTTTGAACGAAAATCCACAAACAAAAACGGAGGTACATTTTTATGAAAAAAATGAAAAAACTTCTGTGTATGCTCCTTGCTTTTGTCATTATGGCAAGCTCAACGGCTGTCGGTGCATCAGCATACGAGTCTTACACAACGCCCGCAGGCTACAACAGCCTGGGCAAGCCGGTTTACAGCTATGAGCAGTCCTGCTCAATGCTGCTTGACTGGTTGGATTCATTGCTTTTCGATATGGCTATCCATGAGGAGCTTGATATCGTTGTAGCAAAAATCGACCTTAACCTTACATCCGTCAACAATACATATAATTCTCTTGTAACCTTGATGGATATGGGTCTTGTCGGCTTTGCCGATTTCCTCAGCCTTCTCGGCGAGATTACAGACCTTAATGTCGATGCTCTCAGAGGTCCCAGAAGATCTTCCTCTGCCGCTGCAACAGACGGCGATAAGGACTCCGTAGTTTTCTACGCTCTTCTTCAGTTCCTCTATGACAATGCTTCCATTCTTGAAAAGCTTGTCAACACAACACTTGATATGGGTGCTATTCTTCCCCTCGTACTTTCAGCGGAAGACTATCCCTACCTGTTCGAACTGCCGAGCTTCCTCAAGGAAATGCTCTACACTGTTTTCTACAACAGTTTCCTCAAGGCAGATTCTGAGCCGGAAATCGACGCTCTCCCCGATGGTGTAACACTTGACTCGTTCACAATCGATGGTCTTATTCAGAACCTTGTTGATTCACTCCTTATCGGTGATTACAACGTTTCAACACAGTCCTACACAGGTCTTCTTCCCAGCATGGCAGGTAAGACCTCAATAACAACAGGTTCTTCCTATGACTTCATCCAGAACGCTATCGACGCTCTTATGGCAGACGTCCTTGTTCCTACGCTTGTTGAGTCTCTTCCCGATGCTCTTGAAATCGAGACAAGCGCAGAGTGGCCCAAGGGTAACCCCGAGGCTCCCGGTCTTCTTCCTACCATCGTCGGTGTTATGAATGATATGCTTGGTCTCGGCTTTGATTACGACCCCGAGAACTATCCCATTGATGAGCTCCATAAACTTGCTATATGGCTTCTCGTCGGTGAGGAAAAGGTCAACGCTGCAGGCGATATCTATAAAGAGCCCGCTGCTCTTTACGATATCATTGCCTTTACAAGCCACGGTCTTGATATCAACGACAAGCTTTATGAGACACTCAGCTCTCTTCTCAGAGAACTCGGCCCCGGTCTTCTCCAGATGCTCTTCGAAGAGGAATTCCCCGAAGATTACGAGTTCAGAACGGACCTTGCCGGTTCCAGCACGGATGATTTCATTTCCTATATCTTACAGCTGATCATCCCGATTGTTCTTCCCGATGTCCGCTTCCTCGAAGGTTGCGACACAGTTCAGGAATGCCTTACATATATACTTATCAGCCTTGTTATCGATATTCTTCCCGAGAACGACTACTACGGTTGGATTGAAAACGGTACTCTTGATCCTGAAAACGGTGCATGGATTGATGTCGGTGTTGACTACCTCATCTATCTTGTAAACTCCATGATCGATGTCAATGTTCCTAAGGACGCTGATCTCGAAGGACTTATTGATGCTCTTGCAACATGGGTTATCAACAACTACGGCTTCGCTGTAAATACCCGCCAGGATCTTTCAAAGATGAACGGCTGGGAAAAGCTCGATAATATCCTCTTCTCGATTATCGACCCCACAATGGCAACAATCAACGTTCAGAACGGCAAGACTGTTTCCGAATCATTCATTTATGACACACTTCTTATCGGTATTCAGGAATTCAACATCGAAAAGATTCTCAGCTTCATCGGTAAGAACGGTTCTCCCAACGCTGTTCTCAATAAGAGCCTTGTTGAGTTTATTCTCGACCTTCTCGGCAATGTTCTCTCTGTTCTGATGAACGGCAAGGTTATCATTCCCGAGCGTGTAACACGTCTTGAAACTCTCGTCGTCGGCGAAGGCGGTAAGGTTCTCGGCGAATTCGTCAGAAACCTTCTTGAAGCTCTCTACACTGAGCGTGAATACAACTTCACGACACTTATTCCGCTTATCGGTCAGCTCATCGGTCTGAGCATGAATGACAACTACACAATTTACGCTCCTGCCGATTATCCGAACAAGTCCGTTAACGACCTCAAGAAGCTTATGGCTCAGTACGTTCCTTCCAACGGCGACCTCAAGTACTTTGAGGAAGGCTACTTCACCATGGGTGAAGAGGACTATGAGCACCTCTACGAGTACGAAGATTTCATGGATACTTACGAAGAGTGCGAGGCTCTCATTGAGCTGTACAACACAGCACCTTACGAAGTAACAAGCCTTGAAATAAAGAATCTTTATTACAGACTCGGCTACTACTATGACAGACTTACGCCCAGAAGCAGCCTTTGCAAGCTTCAGATCTTCCGCGAGATTGAGTACGCATCAAAGGTAAATCCCGCTTCCAACGAGCGTGAGGACGGCACAAAGATTTACACAGACAGAAGCTGGAGAATGTATCAGGAAGCACTTGCAAATGCACAGGCAGTCAACGCTTCCGAAACTGTAAAGCAGTCTCAGCTTTCAAAGGCAAGACAGGAGCTCTTCAAGGCTCAGAATGCTCTTAAGGACTATGTCGGCCTTGCATATTACGTAAGACTTGACCGTCAGATTGATAAGGCTGTTGCTATTCCCGAAGAGGACTACAAGCTTTACACAACAGATAGTCTTGCAGCATTCGTTGAAGCATACGATGCAGCTCTTAAGATTGACAGAGACTATGATGTGGATGATCAGGCTATCGTTGACGCGGTATCCAATGATCTTCAGCTCGCTCTTGCAAACCTCACTCTCTGGGAAATCAACTACGAGCTCGGTGCAGATATCGTCATTGATTCCACAGTTGCTCAGGATGCAAACACTGTTCTTAAGTTCCGTGAATCCAGCGGTGCAGCAGTAACAGATGTTATCGCAACAGTAAACAATGATGCAGTAATCGGCGAAATGTACAGAGAAGGCGACTACTACTGCTGGGAAATCGAACCCGGTGCAGCTCCGCTTTATTCCGTAATTACTGCTACAATTTCCTTCACACAGCCTTCAACAGGTAAGAGTTATAAGGCTCAGGCCTATACCTTCGTTTCCGCAGGTAAAGAAATTGTTATTGATGCCAACACCTGCCAGCCCGGCTATATCAGAAACAGATACACACTTTCTGTTCATGGCATTAACGACACAAGCCTTGCAAACGTCACATATCATGTAGATCACTCCGGAACAGATGCAGGTTATATGACCTCTGTACCGACCGGTATGATTTATGTTGACACAAGTCTTTATAGCGACCTTTCACAGGTTCCCGGTCTGATGTTCACAATGACAAAGGACGCTTCCTCTTATGAGGCAGGCAACATTGGTAGCGGTAACTTCTCAACAGTCGATGTCGATGTAACATCTTCCGATGCAAGTATCGGTCTCGACTCCACTTCCTACAGCATGACCGTTTACCAGACAGATGTTAAGAACTTCAGATTCACAGGTAAGGTTCCTGCTGCAGGTACATCTGTTACAACACTTATCACTCCCACCGTTACTGCAACAGCAACAAACGGCGGCGCAACAGTTTCTTATCCGCAGTTCTACCTTCGTGTATACGCATACGATAAGTCCGTACTCCGTGCAACAGTTGCAGATGCTATCGCAGCATGCCGTCAGGAGTGGTTCTACTCAGGCGGTTGGGATATCTATAAGAGAGACCTTGAGAATGCTGTATATGTTCTCAACAATCCGCTTGTAACTCAGGAGCAGATTAACGAGGCAAACGATAACCTTAATGAAGCAGTTACTTTCCTTGAGTACAAGTCCGCAGATTACAAGGAACTCCACAAGCTTATCTCCATTGCAAATTCTCTCAATCCCTATGATTATCAGGATTTCAGCCCGGTTACAATCATCCTTAACAAGATTGATTTCAATAAGGGTCTTCTTGAGCAGTCACTTATCGACACAACTGTTGATGAGCTCAGAGCAGCTATTGATGCTCTTGTTCCCGCACAGGGCAGAATTTACATCCGTTGCTACGATAAGTCCGGTGCACCTATCGTTTCCAACACCGCAACTGAGGTTTCTGTTGTAGGTGACGAAGATTCAACAGTTACACTCATCAGCACCGATGTTATCTACGGTGATGTCGGTGAAAAGGTTCTTATCAATGTTCCCCAGATTATGGGTTACTCCTCAACAGACAAGCAGCAGCTTGTTACCATTACCAATGACGGTGTTGTTGTTGAGTTCTACTACACAGCAGATGAGTACACAGTCAGACTTAACGCTAACGGCGGTAAGGTTGATACAGGTAATGTTACAGTAACTTACGGTCAGACTTATGCAGATCTTCCCGTTCCCACACGTAACGGTTATGTATTTGCAGGTTGGTATACTAAGCTTTCAGGCGGTATGAAGATCGACGAAAATACAAAGGTTACAACAAGCTACTACAAGAACCTCTACGCTCACTGGGAAGATCCAGTAGAAACTGAGTCCGCTGATGTTGTTGTTGATTCCACAGATACTTCTGTTGAATCCAATACTCAGGTCGAAGCAGAGCTTACAATCTTTGAGAAGATTATCGCAGCTCTCTCTCAGCTTATCGGTCTTCTCCTCTCCAATGTTTTTGGTATCGGTTGATAGTTTGAATTTACTTCGTTTACCCGATCCGACTTTAAACAACTAATACTTTTTTGAGGAGAATATAGAACAGATGAAGACTAAAAGATTTTTAAGTTTGTTGCTTGTGCTCACACTTGTTTTCAGCAGTGTGCAGGCAATGTGTGGCTTTGCTGCAAACGCAATTTATTATGATTACTCGGTTCTCGGTTATATGATTGAGAACCCGACCAACTACCGCGAAGACAGATATACAGAAGATTCCTTTGCCTTCTACACCGCCGCTTTTGCGGCGGCTGAGGAGGTCTACAACAGGGCAGAGGTAACAGCAGATGAATATAATGCTGCTGTTGCAGACCTTGCCGCTGCGGAGGCTGCGCTCACCTATGTTGGCACTGAATACCACTCTGCACTTAACCTTCGCGTCCCGGATGCTGTTCCGCTTGCACAGACAGCACAGTTCAAATTCAAGGATGCAATGTCAAACGAGTTGACAAACATTACTGCATCCGCAGAATTTGCAAACATTACCGATTTTGTTCTCGCAGATGACGGCTTCTATACCGCCACAGTAACTGCAACGGGTGCAACAGGCACAACTGCAACAATTACTGTCAGCTACACACTTAACGGTGTCAACTATACCTTCAAGTCATATTTTAAGGTTATTGATACTGCCGTTGCTTCTGAATCAACCAGATCAAAGCTTGGTGCAATGCTTGCGCTTGAAACTGCACGAAACAGACAGGTTGAGGATTACAACAGCGGCTTCCAGACATATCAGAATGTTATTAAGGGTGCTACTGAAAACTTCTCAAACCCCACAACAACACAGACAAAGATTGATCGTGCTGTTCAGAACATCGAAATGGCAGTTGCTTCTCTTGTCAGTGCAAATGCTGATTATTCAGAAATTTATGCTCTTGTTGCAAGAGCAAACGAGCTTAACCCCAATGATTACAACTCCTTCACAGCTGTAACTCAGGCTCTTGATCTTATTGTTTATGACTATTCTGCATCACAGCAGAATGTTGTTGACGCTATGGCCGAAAAGCTCAGAACAGCTCTTGATAATCTTCAGCTTAAGGTTTCCCGTTATACCGTCAGATGTATCACTTATGAAGCAGACGGTACAGAAAAAGAACTCGGCTCCAAGATTTATGACGGTACAAGAACATATGTTGTTCGTGTTACCGCTCCGGTTTATCCCGGCTATGAGCCTGAATTAGAGTATCAGACACTTGAGCTTACTGCTGACCAGCATACAGTAACATTTGTTTATGTTCCTGTTACTTATTATGCATATTTCAATGCTAACGGCGGTAGCGTATCCCTTGATTCCAAGGAACTCGTTTACGATAACGAGTACGGCGATCTTCCTGTTGCAACACGCGACGGTTACTCTTTCCTTGGCTGGTTCTCCGATCCCGTTGCAGGCGAGCAGATCTTCCCCGATACAATGGTAACGGTTAACTATGTCGAAACACTCTACGCTCATTGGAGCGATGTTGAGGTCTATACCTTCAATTTTGATGCAGGTCTCGGTTCAGCTTGTGATGCAATCACAGCTGCTTACGGTACTGCAATTGAAATGCCCGTACCGTACCTTTACGGTCAGACCTTCCTTGGCTGGTTCTATGCAGACGGTTCCGCTGCTTCCTACACAACAATGCCCGATATCGGTGAGGATGGAGATGCAGTAACTCTTTACGCTAAGTATGAAGCTGCTGCTTACGATGTAACACTTGATGCAGGCATCGGTTCTGTAGAAAACACAGCTTACCATGTAACATATGGCAAGGCATACGGTGTAATTCCTACTCCAGTTTGCGAAGGTTATACCTTCAACGGTTGGTTTACACAGGCTGAGGGTGGCGAGCAGGTTACTGAGTCTACAGTCGTAACTCTTGAAGGTGCGCATACACTCTATGCTCAGTACACAGTAAATACCTATACGCTTGCCTTTAATATGGATGGCGGCGACGCTATTGAATCCATCACAGCGGCATACGGTACCCCCATCGTTCTTCCCTCACAGCCCAACAAGCAGTTCTATCTCTTTGCCGGTTGGACTCTTGACGGTGAAGCATACGAAATCACAACAATGCCTGCTGCAGCACAGCCCGGTGGAACTACCACACTTACTGCTGTCTGGACGCTTAACACTCATGTTTCCTATTATCTTGATGCTTACAAAACCGTTAACGGTGCTCGCGTTCCCGCCACAAGCATCAAGGCAGGTGACGAGATATCAGTCGATATAAGCATCAAGACTAACTATGCTGCCGGTAGATGCGTATTCTATGTTGTCTTCGACAAGACAGTATTCTCTCTTTCCAACACCAACATAGCCAGAACAACAGAAATTTATACTGGGTCTGACTATTACAATACTCTTAAATCTAAGGTTATCCAGGGTACTGCAGCTTATACAGTAGGTACCTGGGCAAGATTCTTTGAGGATGACGCTTCTACACCTGAGAATGAAGCCGATCCCGTAATCAACCGTACAAACTTCCAGTGTACTCGTCTTCAGATAGGTACCCTTGACACAGCCAAGACTCCGGTTGTTGTTAATGAAAAGACCTGCGTAGTTACACTTAAGCTTAAGGTTAATGCAAAAGTAACAGCTGATACAGATGCTTACGGTCTCATTACTATTGACAAGCGTACAGCAAAATCTCCTGATAATACTGCTGGTCTCAATGAAGTTCCCAATATGATTTATAATTCAACAACAAACAGCTATGCAACGGATTACAGTAATGTTATCCCCGATTGTACTAATGCAAGACTTGAGCTCCCTGTTGCTGATGAGGATAATGCACTTGTTCCCGTACAGGGCAGCACAACAGTTGTTGACTACAAAGAGGGCTTTGTATACGGCCTTGCAGAGCAGCTTACTCTTGCAAAGTTCAAGTCCGATTATGCAACCGTTGTTGGCTCTGCAGCAATCGACTGTGCAGATTCCGTTCTCAAGACCGGTTCTGTCATCAGACTTATGAAGAGCGGCAACTGTGTTGCTCAGTACACTGTCGTCATCTACGGCGATATTAATTCGGACGGTATTGCAGACGGTAACGATTCATTCCTTGTAAATATGATAGTTTCCGGTATGCTTTCGGCCGATGCTCTCACAGCGGCACAGCGCCTTGCAGCTGACCCGAATCACGACGGTAAGATTGACGCCGCCGATGCTGCGCTTCTTGAAAATTCCGGTTTGCTTGAGGCAACCGTTTCTCAGATTCCCGTAGCATAATTTCCAAACAACAAATGCCGCTCGGCTGTCCGGGCGGCATTTTTATAAGCAGAGGAAAAATATGTACAAGCTTGTTTTTGAAAAGACCGATATTCTCTCGCCAAAGGAGCAGAGTTTTGCTGCGCATTCACTTTTAAAGCGAAGCCTTTCAGAGCATTTCGGACTTGATGAAAATAAAATTATAATAAAGAAAGACAGCAACGGTGCACCTTTTGTTGAAGGCATAGAAGGCATTTTTGTCAGCATTACCCACACTAAGGGTATTGTTGCCTGTGCCTTTGCCGACAGTAGGGTAGGTGTTGATGCGGAGAGGATAACTACACGCCGTAAAACAGTCGAAAACCGTGTTTTTACGCAGGATGAAAGTGAATTGATTGATTCTGCAGCGGATGAAAACCTTGCCTTTTTCACACTATGGACGCTCAAAGAAAGCTGGCTTAAGGCAATTGGCACGGGTTTTGCGGACAATGCAAAAGATATAGAATTTTATTCAACTGAAAACCCAGTGAAATCCAATTCCGACACCTTTTCTTTCTTCACTGAAGTACAAGACGGATATATTGTTTCGCTGTGTGTTGAAGGCTGAAAAAATATTGCTTGCTTTGCAATAAAATTTATATCTTTATATTGAAATTTATCAGTGTTTGTGTTAATCTAAAATTAATCAATTTATATTGGGGGATAATGTAAAATGGCACAGAAAACCGTATTCCTTACCGGTGCTTCCGGTAACATGGGCTGGGAAGGTTTCCAGCAGCTTTACGCTAAGAAAGAGTTCAACATTGTTGTTCTCCTTCGTGACAGCGAAAAGAACAGAAAAAAGTTCGCTAACTACCTCAACGACCCCAGAGTAAGAATCGTATGGGGTGACCTGAGAAATTATGAGGACGTTCTCAAGTGCGTTACTGGTTCACAGTACGTTCTTCACGTCGGCGGTATGGTTTCTCCCTCCGCAGACTATCTTCCCATCGCAACTATCAAAACAAATGTCGGCGCTGCAAAGAACATTGTTGCAGCTGTTAAGGCTCAGCCTGACCCTGATGCAATCAAGGTTGTTTACATAGGTACAGTTGCTGAAACAGGTGAGCGTGACGACCCGATTCACTGGGCACGTACAGGCGACCCCATCAAAATCAGCGTTTACGACCACTATGCAACAAGTAAGGTTATTGCTGAGTCTATTTTCGCAGAATCCGGTCTCAAGCACTGGGTATCAATGCGTCAGTCCGGTATTCTTTACCCCGATATCCTCAAGAATATGGAACCCATTATGTACCACGTTGTTATCAACGGTGTTCTCGAGTGGGCAACTGTTGAGGATTCAGGCCGCCTGCTTGTAAACGTCTGCGGTGACGATGTTCCCGAAGAGTTCTGGAGAAGATTCTACAACATCGGTTCCGGTGCACAGTACAGAATCACCAACATGGAATTCGAAGAGCTCCTTCTCGGCAAGTACGGTCTCGGCCTTGGTGACCCCAAGAAGCTGTTTGATCCTGACTGGTTCATTACACGTAACTTCCACGGTCAGTGGTACCTCGACTCTGATGTTCTTGAGAGCTACCTTCACTTCCGTGCAAATATGCCCATCAAAGACTACTTCAAGAGCATGATGGACAGAGTAGAGTGGTTCTACAAGCTTGCTTTCCTTGCAAAGCCCTTCTCATTTGCTGTTAAGCCCGTTATGAAGAAGATTGCCCAGACTCCCGTTTACGGTACACTCTGGTGGAGAGAGAACAAAGTTGCTCCCAGAATCAATGCATATGTTGGTTCTATGGAGAAGTGGAACTCTATCGGTTCCGATTGGAGCAAGGTTAAGGTCTACCGTCCCAACGATGATCCCAAGAAGGCAAATGTTCTTGATCACGGTTACGACGAAACAAAGCCCTTCGATTCTCTCACTCTTGAGGATCTTCAGAAGGCTGCTGAGTTCCGCGGCGGTAAGTGCCTTGCAGAAGAAATCGTTGATATGTACACACCTGTTAAGTGGCAGTGTGCACACGGTCACGAGTTTATGATGAGCCCGAACCTTGTTCTCCGCGGCGGTCACTGGTGCCCCGAAGAGCTTCCCTCAAGTGAGGAGAAGGCAAAGGAGAAGAAGTTCCGCTGGGCTTACGACGACGAAGCAAAGGTCAACCCCTTCTTCGCTCAGGTTTGGTATCCGCTCCACGATAAGGATGAAAACAACGTATACACAGAAGAAATCTATGCAGATTTCAAGGAATATCAGAAATAATCCAATAATTACAGCATAACTATTAATCCCACCGATTTTGTAAGAGCATCATCGGTGGGATGTTTTTTGTATAAAAAAACAGGGATGAAACTTTTTTCAGTTTCATCCCTGTTAATTTATTTATCAAAATTGGTGTGTAGTAGCTTTTCTCGTTGTCTCAATTTGCTTGTAAATATCGCTTTAATTGAGGCAATGCGATTAAGGCACTTAATGCTTGAAGTGGCGCATGCCTACGAAGAGCATTGCAATGCCTGCTTCGTTACAAGCCTTGATTGAATCCTCGTCACGGATTGAGCCGCCCGGCTGAATGATAGCTGTGATGCCTGCCTTCTGTGCTGCGTGTACGCAGTCATCAAACGGGAAGAATGCGTCGCTGCCCATTACGCTGCCTGCTGCCTTATCACCTGCGTACTTGATAGCAAGCTCAAGTGCTGTAATGCGGTTTGTCTGGCCGGGGCCGATACCTGTTGTAGCGTTGTCCTTTGCAAGCGCAATGCCGTTGGACTTGGTGTGCTTGACAACCTTCCAGACGAACATAAGCTGCTTCATTTCTTCCTCTGTGGGTTTTCTGTCTGTTACACAGACAATGTCTTCCTCGTTGAGAAGCTCTGTGTCAAGCTCCTGAACAAGCAGACCGCCTGCAACCTTCTTCATATCAACAAGACCCTTCTTGTTGGGAGCTGCAAGGTTGGGAAGCTCAAGAAGGCGGATGTTCTTCTTAGCTGTGAGGATTTCAAGAGCCTTCTCAGAGAAGGAGGGAGCAATGATGATTTCAAGGAAAATCTTTGCAAGCTCGTTAGCTGTGTCCTCGTCAACCTCACGGTTAAGAGCAACAATACCGCCGAAGATGGAAACGGGGTCAGCGTTGTAAGCGTTGAGGTATGCCTCGTGGATTGTTGCGCCGATACCTACGCCGCAGGGGTTAGCGTGCTTAACGCCTACTGCTACGGGCTCGTCAAAGCCGAATTCCTTGATGATGTCAAGAGCGCCGTTAGCATCGTTGATGTTATTGTAGGAAAGCTCCTTGCCGTGAAGCTGCTTTGCTGCGGAAAGAACGTTGTCAGCTGCGCCGATTTCGGTGTAGAAAGCAGCCTTCTGGTGCGGATTTTCGCCGTAGCGCATATCCTGTACCTTTTCAAAGGTCATTGTAAAGCAGTTTGCAAACGGGTCTTCGCCTCTCTGCTTTCTGAGGTAAGTATTAATCATTGAGTCGTAGTTCGCTGTGTGCTCAAACACCTTGCCTGCAAGCTTGAACTTTGTCTCCTTGCTCGGTGCACCGTTAGCCTTGTACTCGTCAATAACTGTTGCATAGTCTGCAGGGTCAACGATAACTGCAACGTCCTGCCAGTTCTTTGCAGCTGCACGAATCATTGTCGGGCCGCCGATGTCGATGTTTTCGATTGCGTCCTCAAGTGTAACGTCGGGCTTGAGAATTGTCTGCTTGAAGGGGTAGAGGTTGATTGCAACAACGTCAATCGGTGTTACCTCAAGCTTTTCAAGCTGTTCCATATGCTCTGTGTTTGAGCGCATTGCAAGGATACCTGCATGTACCATCGGATGGAGAGTCTTTACTCTGCCGTCAAGGCACTCGGGGAAACCTGTGATATCGGAAACCTGTGTGCAGGGGATGCCTGCATCTGCAACAGCCTTTGCTGTGCCGCCTGTGGAAACAATCTCAAAACCGAGCTCGTAAAGCTCTTTTGCAAATTCTACGATTCCTGTCTTGTCAGAAACGCTTAAAAGTGCTCTTCTCTTCATTATGAATTCCTCCGTTTATTTTCTTTCGTCGCAGAGCTTTGCAACTGCACGGGGCAGTATTTTCCACTCTGCCTGTTCCATTATTCTTTTCTGGAGTGTCTCGGGTGTGTCGCCCTCAAGCACCTCAACCGCCTGCTGTGCGATAATTCTGCCGCCGTCGGGAATTTCGTTAACGAAATGCACAGTTGCACCGCTAACTTTAACGCCGTATTCAAGTGCCGCCTCGTGAACTTTGAGTCCGTAAAAGCCCTTGCCGCAGAAAGAGGGGATAAGCGCCGGGTGAACGTTAACTATTTTTTCGGGGTACTTTTCAATTACCTTTTCGCCGAGTATGGTCATAAAGCCCGCAAGCACTATAAGGTCTGCCTTGGAGGCCTCTAATTCGGCAAGCAGAGCGTTTTCAAACTCTTCTGCTGTCTTTCCCTTGCGTTCGACAACGGCCGTTGCTACGCCCGAATTTTTAGCTCTTTCAAGGGCGTAAACGCCGTCCTTGCTGGAAATGACTTTTACAAACTCGCCGTTGGGGATTTTGCCTGCTGCCTTTGCGTCAAGCAACGCCTGCAGGTTTGTACCGCCGCCCGAAACAAGTACAACTATGTTCAGCATATGTCAATACCCTTGTCGCCAGCAACGATTTCGCCGATGATGTGAGCTTTTTCGCCGATAGCGTTGACTGCTCTGACTGCTTCGTCTGCCTTGTCTGCGCTTACTGCAACGCAAAGACCAACGCCCATGTTGAAGGTGTTGAACATATCTCTCTCGGGAATACCCTCGGCAGCAAGAAGGTTGAAAATGGGCTTTACGGGAACAGCCTTTCTCTCAATCTTTGCTCTTACGCCTTCTGTGCTGAACATTCTCGGAATGTCCTCATAGAAGCCCCCGCCTGTGATGTGGGAAATACCGTGAATCTTGCAGGTTTCCTTGATAGCGTTGATTGTCTTGACGTAAATCTTTGTGGGTGTGATAAGCTCTTCACCGAGTGTCTTGCCGAGCTCGTCAACGTAAATTGAAAGTCTTTCGGGAGAAACGTTGAAAGCCTTTCTTACAAGGGAGAAACCGTTGGAGTGAACACCGGATGACTCAACGCCGATAAGTACGTCGCCGGGCTTGATGTTCTTGCCGTCAACGATGTCTGCCTTGTCTGCAAGACCTACGCAGAAGCCTGCCAGGTCGTATTCGTCGTTTGTGTAGATGCCGGGCATTTCTGCTGTTTCGCCGCCGACAAGTGCACAACCTGCCTGAACACAGCCGTCTGCAATACCGCTTACGATGTCTGCAACCTTTTCGGGAATGTTCTTTGCTACGGAAATGTAGTCAAGGAAGAAAAGGGGCTTTGCGCCGGAGCAAGCAACGTCGTTTGCACACATTGCAACGCAGTCGATACCGACAGTGTTGTGAATATCCATCATAAATGCGATTTTAAGCTTGGTGCCGACACCGTCTGTGCCCGAAACAAGAACGGGCTCTTTGATACCTGTGAGGTTGGGCAGGAACATACCGCCGAAGCCGCCGATTTCATCGAACACACCGGGTATTCTTGTTCTCTCGACGTGCTTTTTCATAAGTTTTACGGCCTCGTAACCTTTGGTTACGTCAACGCCTGCGTCCTTATAGCTTTTTGAAAAACTGTTTTCCATAATTCTTGAGCTCTCCTTATTTCTTGATTTTATAGTCGAATTTATCTACGTAATTGGGGCCCGATACATCTACGGGATAGTTGCCTGTAAAGCACGCATCACAGAAGCTGACATTTGATTTTTCAGCAACCTTGTGCAAGCCTTCGAGGCTTAAGAAGCCGAGTGTGTCGGCGTCTATGAGCTTACGAATACCCTCAATATCCATCTGACAGGCTATAAGCTTGTCCTTCGAGCTGATATCAGTACCGAAATAGCAGGGATTGATAAAGGGAGGGGAGGAGATTCGCATGTGAACTTCCTTTGCGCCTGCTGCACGAAGCCTTTTGATAAGCTTTGCGCAGGTTGTGCCACGGACGATTGAATCGTCAACAAGAACTACACGCTTGCCCTCAAGCTCGTTTCCTAACGGGTTGAGTTTTATCTGGACAGACCTTTCTCTCTGGCTCTGTGTTGTCTGGATAAAGGTTCTGCCTATATAGCGGTTTTTGATAAGTCCTATGCCATATGGGATTTTGCTCTCGTTGGCATATCCTATTGCGGCGTCGAGTCCCGAGTCGGGTGCGCCGATTACGACGTCTGCCTCAACGGGATGCTCCTGCGCAAGGTACTTACCTGCGTTGAGCCTTGAGCGGTGAACACTTGCACCATCTATGACCGAATCGGGTCTTGCAGTGTAAACGTGTTCAAAAATACAAAGCGATGTTTTCTGTCCGCAATGTGTCTTGTTTGAATAAACATCGTCTTTGGTTATTACAACAATTTCGCCCGGCTCGATATCTCTTACAAACTCTGCGCCGATACTTTGCAGGGCGCAGGATTCGGAAGCGACAACATATGCTTCGCCGAGTTTACCCATGCACAGCGGGCGGAAGCCCTTGGGGTCACGCACGGCAACCAGCTTTTTGGGAGACATTATTACAAGCGAATATGCGCCCTCAATCTCCTTCATCGTTTCGGCTATTGCTGTTTCGATGTTTTCTGTTTCAAGTCGGTGACGTGCTATGCAGTGAACTATAAGCTCTGCGTTGCTGTTTGTCTGGAAAACGGCACCCTCGCTCTGGAGTTTTTCCCTGAGCTTTGCCGTGTTGACAAGACAGCCGTTGTTGGCAACTGAAATTGAACCTCTGGCGTAGGACATAACCATAGGTTGGTTGTTTATCTCGTCCTCTTCACCGTGGGTGGAATAACGTACGTGGCCGAGTGCAACATCCCCCTTGCCGTTTTCGGTGAGGGCGGCAAGCTTGTCTGCGGTGAATACGTTGGGTACAGTGCCCATATCCGTTATGCAGTCAACGGTTTTTCCGTTTCGCACAGCGATACCGCAGCTAACCTGACCACGGTGCTGAAGCGCATAAAGCGCAAGGTATGTTTCGTGAACGGCGTTGTGTTCAAGGCCTCGGTTGAAAATGCCGAAAACGCCGCATTCTTCATGTAAAGGCATAAAGCAATTCCTCCTGTGGAATTAAAGCTCTGCAACCTGTGCGGCAAGTGCGGCATCCTTTTCAAGAACCTTCTTTGCCATATCCTCTTTCATAGCTGTGAGCTTGTCTGCGAGCACGGGCTCGGAAAGAGCGAGCATCTGGACGGCAAGGATAGCGGCGTTTTCTGCGCCGTCGATAGCAACTGTTGCAACGGGAATGCCTGCAGGCATCTGAACTGTTGCAAGGAGCGCATCGAGACCGTCAAGTGTAGAGGATTTTATCGGAATACCGATAACGGGGAGGGTTGTGTGTGCGGCAAGCACACCGCCAAGGTGAGCAGCCTTGCCTGCTGCGGAAATGATAACGCCGAAGCCGTTTGCAACAGCGTTCTTTGAAAACTCTGCGGCGGCATCGGGTGTTCTGTGGGCGGACATAACGTGTGCCTCAACCTCTACGCCGAACTCCTTGAGCTTTTTGATAGCTTTGCTTACTACGGGCAGATCGCTGTCGCTGCCCATTACGATTGCAACTTTTTTCATAATCGTACCGTCCTTTAAATGATTAAGGCTGTCGCACATTTAAGCGCAACAGCCCCTTTTTATTTCATTTTTTTGCAGACTTCGGCAGGGCAGTATGAGCCGCCGTGAACAAAAGACAAGCACATTACCATAGTCGCCCACTCCCGAAATCAAGATAATCCTATTTTAAAGTATCTTTTAAGTTTTTTCAAGAGTTATATCATTAAAATATTAAATTCTACATATATATGTATATATTTACACTTAATTACATCATTTTGGTGATTATAACTACAGGGAGAATAATTGAAAATGAAAAGATTAATTTTAACGCTTACTGTTTTCTGCTTTCTGTTTTGCGGTTGTGTGCGCACGGGTGAAAGGGACAGCCTTGATTTTATTTGGGCAATGGCTGCTTACGGCTTTGATTGTGTTGTAGAAGAAACCGAAAGCGGAGAAGAAACAAAGGAAAGCTGTTACATAGGCGAATATAAAATATCTCTGTTTTCCAATGCGGACTATAAGCTTTACAGGGTATCGGCAGCATATTCGGGAAAAGGGGAAAAGGATTTTATTTCTCTTGCGAAAGCTATTGTTATGAGTGCGTGTTTGTATAGTGAAGCTCAGACTTTGACGGTGCTGGAAACACTCGGCATAGCAAAAATGCTGCCGGACAGCACAAAGGGTGTTGCCCGGTGCGAAACCCAAGGATATTTCTTCTCTTTCACTTGCGACAGCGCAGGGGGAATGCTTGTGATAGACAGCCTGCGGCTTAATCCTACACAGCCTGTAACCGTAACGGTGCGCACTACAGTTCCGAAGCTTGATTTATCTGAAAAATCCGAACCCATGCTTTGAACAGTTTTCGGGTCGGGGCGGGGGTGGCGGTGCCGTGTAGCATACGAGGATGATATCATTTCCGACAACATCCACATCACACCACGCAATGCGCAAATCTCTTTCGCAGGCGTAGGGTGAAAACGTTCTTCCGCCTCTGCATACAACAATGTTGACTACCTGCCCCGTGGAACAGTCAATTTCAACATCGCACACATGCCCCAGGCGGCAACCGTCCTTTTTGTTGATTACCTCTTTTGTCTTGAGCGTTGCTATACAGTGCTTCACAAAATTCTCCTTTCATATTTCATCAGAAATATATATGAAATATTTTTAAAAATAATAAATAAACTCTTTTATTTTACGGCTTTGTGTGCTACACTTATAAAAACCAAAAAGCAAAAATAGGAGGATAAGGTTTTGAAATTTCTTCTTGATAAACTTCGTGTATTTCTGCCCGAGGTAAGCAAGCTCGTTTTTGCCGAGTCTTATGAGCTTACGGGCTTCAAATACATACCCTGCGGTTACAAACCGTCGGGTAACGCTCTTCCCGAGGTTACGGATGAATGGCAGGATTTCAGAAAGTATGACCGCTGGGGCGATGAAACCGACAGCCACGGTTGGTTCTATAAAAAGGTTACCTTGCCCGAAAATATGAAGGGCAAAAAGGTACAGTTCTATTTTGAAACATCAGGTCCCTTCGGCGATGTTCAGCGTGACGCACAGTTCACAGTTTATGCTAACGGAGAACTTCTTCACGGTGTTGATTCCAACCACCGCTACTGCGAGCTTCCCGCAGGTGAAGAGTATGATATTTACGTTTATGCCTATACGGGTATGAACACCTGCCGTCACAGCGTTTTCAGCAGCCTTTACGTTGTGGACGAGCTTTACAAGCAGCTCTATTTCGACCTGAAGATTCCCTATGACGCTATCCGTCTTCTTCAGAACGACAGCAAGGAGTATAACGATATGCTCCGTTGCATCAATAACGCTCTCAACCTTATTGATATGCGTGTTCCCGGCTCACCTGAGTGCAGACTCAGCGTTGAAAAGGCTCTCGATTACCTTAAAACAGAGTTTTACGGTAAAGTCTGCTCTTCGCAGGAGATGAACTGTATCTGTATCGGCCACACTCATATCGACGTTGCTTGGCTGTGGACACTTGCACAGACCAGAGAAAAGACAGTCCGTTCCTTCTCTACCGTTATTTCAATGATGAAGCAGTACCCCGAGTACAAGTTTATGTCCTCGCAGGCACAGCTTTACAAATACCTCAAAGAGGAAAGCCCCGAAACCTATGAGGAAGTCAAGAAAATGGTTGCCGCAGGCCGCTGGGAAGTTGAAGGCGCAATGTGGGTTGAAGCTGACTGTAACCTCACAAGCGGTGAAAGCCTTGTCCGTCAGGTGCTTTTCGGCAAGCGTTTCTTCAATCAGGAATTCGGCGTTGACAGTAAGGTGCTCTGGTTGCCCGACGTATTTGGCTACAGCGCAGCGCTTCCGCAAATTCTTCGTAAGAGCGGTGTTGACAAGTTCGTAACATCCAAAATCAGCTGGAACGAAACCAACACAATGCCTTACGATACCTTCACCTGGAAGGGTATAGATTCAACGGGTATCTTCACCCACTTCCTTACAGCGCAGGATACACAGCCGCCCGGAAAATGGAGGAACAACACTACATACAACGCTATGCTTACACCCTCTCTTGTGAAGGGTGCGTGGAACCGTTATCAGCAGAAGCACCTCAACAACGAGGTTCTTCTCACCTTCGGCCACGGTGACGGTGGTGGCGGCCCGACACAGGAGCATATCGAAATCCACCGCAGACTCAATAAGGGCTTACCGTCCTTCCCGAATTCGGTTATCGAGTTTGCAGGCGATTACCTTGAGCGTACGAAGCAGAAGGTTGAAAAGGACGAGAAACTGCCCACTTGGGTTGGCGAGCTCTACCTCGAATTCCACAGAGGTACTTATACCTCCAACGCCTGCAACAAGCGCTACAACAGAAAGAGCGAGTTCCTCTATCAGAACATCGAGCTTTACAGCGAAATCAACCGCCTTCTCAATAAGGCACAGTATCCGCAGGAAAAGATTAACGAGGGCTGGGAGTGCATACTTCTCAACCAGTTCCACGATATCATTCCCGGCTCATCCATTGCGCAGGTTTACGAGGAAAGCACTCTCCAGTACGAGGCTATCGGCAAGGCAGGTAACGAGCTTCTCGACGGTGCCAAGGCAGAAATTGCTGCAAATATCGCCACTGACGGCGGTATTGCCGTATTTAACCCCAACTCCTTCACTAACAGCGGCGTAGTTGACGTTGACGGTGAGAAGATTTATGTAGAGGATATCCCTGCAAAGGGCTGGAAGGTTGTCAAGGGCAACGAAAGTAAGGGCAGCGTAGAAATCAGCGACAAGAAGCTTGATAATGCTTTCTTCACAGTCGAATTTGCAGACGATTATACCATCAGCCGCATTTACGATAAGCGTTGCGGCAGAGAAGTGCTCAAAGCAGGCGAGCGTGCAAACGTAATCGAAGCTTACGAGGACTTCCCCAGAGAGTACGACGCTTGGGAAATCTCCGTTTACTACAAGGAAAAGCGTTGGGAAATCAACGATGTCAGCGCTGTTGAAGAGCTTAACGAGGGTGTCAGAAAGGGCTTCAAGATTACAAGAAAGTTCCTCGATTCCGTAATCGAGCAGAAGGTATGGCTCTATAACGACATTGATAAGATTGACTTTGATACAACCGCAGAATGGTGGCAGGAGCATATCCTTGTCAAGGCTGCTTTCCCCGTTGAAATCAATGCAGACAAGGCAAGCTATGAAATTCAGTTCGGTTGCGTTGAGCGCCCGACACACTCCAACACAAGTTGGGATGCCGCAAAATTTGAGGTCTGTGCACACAAGTTTGCTGACCTTTCCGAATGCGATTACGGCGTAAGTATCCTCAACGATTGTAAGTACGGCCACGATATTCACGACAGTGTAATCAGACTCACTCTTCTCAAGTGTGCAACCCATCCCAGCCCCAAGGCTGACAAGGGTCACCACGAGTTTACTTACTCATTCCGTCCGCATGAGGGCTGCTTTAAGCAGGCAGGCACAGTCCGCCTTGCTTACGACCTCAATAACCCCATGACTGCCGTTAAACTCGGCAAGCAGAGCGGTACGCTTCCCGAAAGCTACAGCCTCGTTTCGGTTTCACACGAGAATGTGGTTGTTGATACCGTCAAGAAGGCAGAGGACAGCGACACAACAATTGTACGTATGTACGAAAGCTGGAATAAGCGTGTCAACAACGCAACTCTTACCTTCGGCTTTGATGTCACGAGCGCAGTACTCTGCGACCTTATGGAAAACGAGCTTGAAACCCTCGAGGTTACCAATAACAGCGTAACCATTCCCGTAAAGCCGTTTGAAATTGTTACAATAAAGGTTAAGTAATTGATAAAAGGTTGTATCTTCAACGATACAACCTTTTTGTTTTGCACTTAGGCAAAAGACAAAAGCACCGTCGGTATTAAACCAACGGTGCTTTAAAATTTATGCGGTTATTTAATTAATACATTCCGCCGCCCTGTGCTGCTGCCATAGCTGCTGCCTGTGCTGCTTCTGCCTGGGGGTCGGGCTTATCTGTTACAAGGGACTCTGTTGTGAGTACCATTGCTGCAACAGAGGATGCGTTTTCAAGTGCGGAGCGTGTAACCTTTGTCGGGTCAAGGATGCCTGCCTCGAACATATCAACATAGCCGTCGTTTGCGAAGTTGTAACCGTAGCCGGTCTTACCGCTTGTGCGGATTTCGTTTACGATAACGCTGCCTTCAAGACCTGCGTTAGCGGCAATCTGGCGTACGGGAGCCTCAAGAGCCTTGAGAACAATCTTAACACCTGTCTTGATGTCTGCATCGTCTGTATCGAGAAGAGCCTCAACAGCGGGGATAGCGTTGATAAGTGCAACACCGCCGCCTGCAACGCAACCCTCTTCAACAGCTGCCTTTGTAGCTGCAAGAGCGTCCTCGATGCGGAGCTTCTTTTCCTTCATTTCTGTTTCTGTTGCAGCACCTACGCGGATAACTGCAACACCGCCTGCGAGCTTTGCAAGTCTTTCCTGGAGCTTCTCACGGTCAAAATCGGAGGTTGTTGTGCCGATCTGTGTTCTGATCTGTGCAACTCTTGCTGCGATTTCTGCCTTGTCGCCTGCGCCGTCAACAATGATTGTGTTTTCCTTGCTGATCTTAACCTGGCGTGCACGGCCAAGCTGTGTGAGCTGTGTGTCCTTGAGCTCAAGACCAAGCTCTTCTGTGATAACCTCACCACCTGTGAGAGTAGCAATGTCACGGAGCATTTCCTTACGTCTGTCGCCGAAGCCGGGAGCCTTGACTGCAACGCAGGTGAATGTGCCACGGAGCTTGTTGACAAGGATTGTGGAAAGAGCCTCGCCCTCAAGGTCTTCTGCAACGATTACGAGCTTCTTGCCGGACTGAAGAATCTGCTCAAGAAGGGGAAGGATTTCCTGAATGTTGGAAATCTTCTTGTCTGTGATAAGGATGAAAGCGTCGTCAATAACTGCTTCCATCTTGTCTGTATCTGTTACCATGTAGGGGGAGATGTAGCCACGGTCGAACTGCATACCCTCAACGATATCGGAATCAGTGATTGCTGTCTTGCTCTCTTCAACGGTGATAACGCCGTCTGCGGAAACCTTATCCATAGCGTCAGCAATAATCTTGCCGATTTCAGCGTCAGCAGAGGAGATTGTAGCAATCATCTCGATGTCTGCGGAACTGCTTACGGGCTTGGAGTTAGCCTTGACTGCTGCTGTAGCTGCGTCAACTGCAAGCTTGATGCCCTTCTTGATTACCATCGGATTTGCACCTGCGGTAACGTTCTTGATGCCCTCGCGTACAAGTGCCTGAGCGAGAAGTGTAGCGGTTGTTGTACCGTCACCTGCAACGTCGTTTGTCTTTGTTGCAACTTCCTTTACAAGCTGTGCGCCCATATTCTCAAACGGGTCCTCAAGCTCAACTTCTTTTGCGATTGTAACGCCGTCGTTTGTGATGAGGGGAGCGCCGTATTTCTTGTCAAGAACAACGTTTCTGCCCTTGGGGCCGAGTGTGATTTTAACTGTGTCTGCAAGCTTGTCGATGCCTGCCTGAAGAGCCTTGCGGGCGTCTTCACCGTAAATAATCTGCTTTGCCATTTCTCATTTTCTCCTTTAATTATTCAATAACTGCGAGAATGTCGCCCTGACGGACGATTGTAAATTCTTCCTTGTTGAGCTTAACCTCTGTGCCTGCATACTTGCCGATGATAACCTTGTCGCCGACGTTGATGTACATTTCAACATTTTTGCCGTCAACATCGCCGCCGGGGCCGACAGCAACTACTTCTGCAAACTGGGGCTTTTCCTGTGCGGAAGCGGCGAGAATGATGCCGCTCTGGGTTGTTTCTTCAACTTCTGCAGCCTTAACGACTACTCTGTCTGCAAGGGGTCTGATTGTCATTTATAACTCCTCCTGTTAAGTAATTATTTCATAGTTTAGCACTCTCGGGTGATGAGTGCTAATACATATTCTACCTAATTTTTTATAAAATTCAAGTGTATTTAAGAATTTTTTGGGAATCAACGTATTTGTTTACAATTTGTTCACAATTATTTTCTTATTGCCTTGATAATTCCTGCGGCAGCCGCAACTGTTGCTGTTGCGCCAAGTGCTGCAAGTGTAATTCTTCTGGGCTTTTCAAGCTCGTCTGCGTCAATAAAATAGCCGAGCATTGAAAGCGGTGTTTTGCCCATTAAATCAAAATATGTAATGTGGCGTGTTGTGAATTCGTTGGGGTTGTTTTCGTCAATTTCAAAAAGCCTTACGCCCTTGTTTTCGTTGCCGTAACAACGGAAGGAGGCGGCAGGGGTCTGAATCATTCTCACTCCGTCACAGTTGATATCAAACAGATTCATGTGGTGGTGTCCGTAAACAACTGCAAGCACATCGCCCTGTGCTTTTACGGCATCGTACTGGCCGTAGTTTGCCTTGCAGCCGGGTGAAGGCTCGCGCAGTCTGCCGGAATTGACACATTCGGGTTTTAAGCGGATGTATCTTTTGCCGTCATAATCTGCAATGGCACCTTCATCATCTTTGCCGCATTCTTCAATGCAGTTTTCGGTTTCAGGCATAGGAATGTGCTGGAACATAAGTGAGGGCAGTCTGCCGAGTTTGTCGCTTTCCGCTTTGTACCATTCAACAGCTTGAGTTGTAACACCCTCGTATCCTCTGTCCTCTTCTTTGTTCTGGCGGGAGGTGTCCATCATCCACAGGTTGAATTTCGGCGTATCTCCCGAATAAATGAGAATGTTGTGTGTGCCGATGTCACCGTTGCCGTAGGTGTCAACAAGCCCTACAAAACAACTGTATTCACGGTACAGGTCAATTATTTCTTCCTTGGTCATACAGCACATATCGTCGTGGTTACCGAATATCATGCCGAAGGGGATATTTCTCTTTTCAAGCGGCTCAAGAATGATTTTAAGGGATTTTTTCATCCTGTCCCTCGTTGCCTCGTATCCTTCAGCAACGTGCTTGTTACCAAAGCGTGCGTCAAGTAGGTGGTTGCTCAGAATATTGTCGCCCGTAAAAACCACAAGGTCGGGCTTGATGGTATCGTAAGCCTTGTCAAGCATTCTCACCATCGACCGCCTTGGGTAGTGCATATCCTGCGGGTCGCTGACCTGTAAAATTCTGAATTTTGAGTTTTTGAATTGAAGGTTCATAGTTAGTTTCTTCTTTCTGTGTTTTGTACTTAAATAAAGCTGCAGGTGTTTGCTAATCAGTAATTATAAACACTATTTGGAAAAGCCCAAGTATATCCGTTACTCATTGCCCAAAAGCACGTAATAATCAGTTTGGTTTTCATTTCTTTGTTGCTGAGTAAATATTCGTGAGTGAAGACTTCCATAAATCCATTTTGTTTTATATCAGATCTTATTTTGTTTAGTTCTTTGTATGGTTTGTCTGTTCTTTCGAGACGTAAATCTGTCGATATATAATGAACGTTGTTTTCTTTAACATAGAGATAGTCGTTGTTTGATATGTAATTGCTGTCAGATTCATTTAAATCGTAACTTATTCTGTCGTCATCAGCAGTAAACAGTCCGTCAATTTCTTCACTACTGATGGCATTTATCGAAGCGGCATTTCCTGCAAAATTATGTAATCGTAAAGTGTCATCAAGAGCACTATCGCCTACGATTCGCTTTAACTGAGTGGTTGTTTGGGTGTACTGTTCTTTGGCTGTATCGTAATCAAGTTCTGAAAAATTAGCATCGGGATTATAACTGTGAAAACCAAATTTCAGCCAATCGGAATTTTCTGAAAACTCCTCTGAAAAACTATCGGTAAATTGACTTAAGTTGTACTCACCATTTTCGTAAAAACAATACATACTGAAAACAGCTCCAAAGGTTTTGTGAAGCCTGTGTAAAAATGCTAATGTTTCATTATCAAAAATACTGTCATATGTTTTTTCGTTAATTGTAAGGTCTTTTAGTATTTCAAAAGTGTCATCAAAGGAAATGTGAATATAAGATTTGTTTTCAGTTTTATATATTGATAAAGTCACAAGAAAAAGCATACATATGATTAGCAATCCGGATATAATAGCTTTAAAATGTTTTTTCATAACAAATCACCTCAACATATTTAATAATACAATAAAACATTGAAATTATAGCTCAAACCGGTATACGAAAACAAGGAGGATTTGTGTTTGAAACCTTCGCTTTTTTTAACTCAAGCACAGTTTCCTATTGTTGAATTAGTGTTCCTAAATTTTACCACTGTAAATACTTTACTGTCAAGCGGCGTTGACAAAAAGAATAAACGCTGATAAAATATGTAATAGTAAAAAAGAAAAGGAGATTATAAAAATGACACAGATTGATAAGACAATGACTATCGGCGATATTCTCGATGCTAACCGTGAAGTAGCACCCTTCTTCTTTGAAATGGGTATGCATTGCCTCGGCTGTCCTTCCGCAAGAAGCGAGAGCGTTGAGCAGGCTTGCCGTGTTCACGGCGTAAATGCAGACGAGCTTGTTGAAAAGATTAACGCTTTCCTTGCAAAATAAGCAATGAAAAATCTTTCTCCACGTCTTGAAGCGGTTGCCTCTCTTGTCCGAAAGGGCAGGAGAGTAGCCGATATCGGCACCGACCACGCCTATCTGCCCGTCTATCTTGTGCAAAGCGGTGTTACGGATTTTGCAGTTGCCGCAGATCTGCGCAAGGGTCCTCTTGAAAACGCTAAAAAAGCGGTAGAAGAAGCAGGTCTTGAGGATAAAATCACCCTGCGTCTGTCTGACGGCTTGCAGAATTTTCAGCCCGACGAGGTTGATGAAATTGTAATCGCAGGTATGGGCGGAATACTCATAGCGCAGATTATTGAGGCGGCCCCCTGGCTGCAAAAGGGCGATAAGCACCTTGTGCTTCAGCCTATGAGCCACCCTGAGGTGCTTCGTAAATTTCTTGTAACCAACGGCTACAATATCATTTGTGAAACCGTCTGTGAGGATGCCGGAAAGCTCTACTGTGTAATGAGCGTTGAGTTTTGTGGCGAATACATAAAGCGACCGGTGTTTTATGAGTATTACGGCGAAATTCCGCAATGCAAAACCGAGTTGGCAAACACATATCTGTCCAACCTTGCCTTCCGTCTTTCGCGTGATGCGGACAGTATGCGCTGCGCCGACCCGACAAGAGCGGATATGCTTTATAAGGTGTCAGATAAAATCAATGATATTCTTAACGGGTGAATTGCACGGCAATTTGCCCGTTTTTAAAAGGTGATTGTTTTGATTGAACGAGTTTTTCTTATAGTGCTTGACAGCTTCGGCATAGGCGAAATGCCCGACAGCACTTCTTTCGGCGATGAGGGCAGCAATACGCTTGCCGCAATATCACATTCCGCCTTTTTTAAGGCTGAAAACCTGAAAAAGCTCGGCCTTTTCAATATAGACGGTGTTGTTTGCGGCACACCTTGTGAGAAGCCTGTCGCTTTTTTCGGCAGGCTGAGCGAAAAATCCGCAGGCAAGGACACAACCACGGGTCATTGGGAAATAGCAGGACTTGTCAGCGAAAGCGCAATGCCGACATTCCCTGACGGTTTCCCGCAGAAATTTATTGAGGAGTTTGAAAAGGCGACAGGTCGAAAGTGCCTTTGCAACAAGCCTTATTCGGGTACGGCTGTTATTGCCGATTACGGTGAGGAGCACATAAAAACGGGTGCGCTGATTGTCTATACCTCGGCAGACAGCGTTTTTCAGATTGCCGCACACGAAGATGTTGTATCGGTTGAAAAACTGTATAAATACTGTGAAATTGCAAGAGAAATGCTTTGCGGTGATTTAGCTGTCGGCAGAGTAATAGCGAGACCGTTTACGGGTGAATATCCGAACTTTGTCCGCACCTCAAACCGCCACGATTTTTCGCTTGCACCAACAGGTAAAACCGTACTTGATGAACTTAAAGAAAACGGCTTTGACGTTATTTCTGTGGGCAAAATCAGCGATATTTTTGCAGGTGACGGCATAACCGAAGCCCACCGCACAGCCAATAATACCGAGGGTATGGCCAAAACACTTGAACTGGCTGATAAGAAATTTAACGGTCTGTGTTTCACAAACCTTGTGGATTTTGATATGCTCTACGGTCATAGAAACGATGTTGACGGCTACGCAAAGGCAACAGCCGAATTTGACAATTGGCTGCCGGTTTTTATTGATAAAATGAAAGATACAGACTTGCTCATTATTACCGCAGACCACGGCTGTGACCCGTCAACCCCGAGTACAGATCATTCCCGTGAATATGTGCCGCTTATCATTTACGGAAAGAATCAGAATCCCGTCAACCTCGGTACGGTAAACGGCTTTGACTTTATAGCAGATAAACTGAGAAATATATTTTCGTTATAACCAAGTGGAACCGATATGAAGTAAATTGCCTCATATCGGTTGTTTTATTGTATCGTTGCAGTTTACCTGTCGCAACAGATAAACTGCAGTATCACAAACACCAAAAAACATAAAATCTCCTGTTGAAAAATCGAAATACTTGTGATATAGTATATAGGATATAAATTAAGGAACGGTGAAAAATATGTCAGGACATAACAAATGGAGCACGATTAAGCGCAAGAAGGAAAAGACCGACGGCGCACGTGCAAAGGTGTTTACAAAAATCGGCAGAGAGATTGCTGTTGCAGTTCGTGATGGCGGTCCCGACCCTGCTTCCAACTCCAAACTCAAGGATATTATCGCAAAGGCTAAGGCTGCAAACGTACCCAACGATAATATCGAGCGTATCATCAAGAAGGCAAGCGGCGAAACAGGCGGCGCAGACTACGAAAACATCGTTTATGAAGGCTATGGTCCCTCAGGCGTTGCCGTTATTGTAGAAGCACTTACAGACAACCGCAACAGAACAGCAGGCGATGTACGCCACTATTTCGATAAGTACGGCGGAAATATGGGCCAGAGCGGTTGTGTTTCCTTTATGTTCACACGCTACGGTGTAATCCTTGTTGAGTCCGAGGATGTTGACGAGGAAACTCTTATGGATGCTGCTCTTGAAGCAGGTGCAGTTGACTTTATCACAGAGGATGAGGCTGTTTTCGAAATCCGTACAGAGCCCAACGACCTTGGTGCAGTGCGCGATGCTCTTGAAGCAGCAGGTTATACCTTTGTCGTTGCAGAGGTGCAGTATGTTCCCTCAACTTATACCGCACTTACAAGCGAGGACGATATCAAGAATATGAACAAGATGCTTGAAATGTTCGACGATAACGACGACATTCAGGAAGTCTGGCACAACTGGGAAAACGCAGACGACGCAGAATAATTATTAACATAAAAAGGCAAGGGCTTAACCTTGCCTTTTGTTATAAAAGAGGAATGTTATTATGAACGGTATTTTTGAAAAGTTCAGACAGTTTCGTTTAACAGCAGACGAGCCTGATTACGATTGCCGAGAGGGTTGCTTTATGCGCCTTTACAGGAATGTTGAGGCTCAGCAGTATAAAGATTGGATAAACCTGCTTGTTGCTGACGGTTTTGCTGTTTTACAGCAGACGGAAAACAACTCTAATCTCTATACCTGCCTCAAAGGTGATGTGGTTGTAAACGCATTTTATACCCCTTGCGACGGTATTCTCCGTGTTGCCGCAAGCGAAAATGAGCGCACACCCGTGTTCAGCAAAACGGACTGTGAGGGTGAATGTAAAACCGCTTTTTATGGCTTTGAAAGCGACCAGACGCTTATCGATTGCGGTATGTGCCTGCTTGTGCAATGTTCCGATTACAGCTTCTTTATAGTTGATTCGGGTCACTATCTGCAGTTCAACGACAACGACAGAATCTATAAATTTATGCGAGAGCGTACACCCGACGGACAGAAAGTGGTTGTTAACGGATGGCTGCTTACCCACGCCCATTCCGACCACGTTTCAAAGTTTATGGATTTCCTTCGTTACAACAGGTACGATGTTGAAATTGAGGGCATCTATTCAAACCTCATCCCTGCGGATAACTCTGCGAGCGAAGAGCACTGGGACCCCGAGGAAAGACGCCTTGCACCCAAACTTTTTAAAATGCTTGCTGAAACAGATATACCTACCTATAAGCTCCACACGGGTCAGCGTTTCTATATCAGAAATCTTTGCTTTGATGTTATGGGCACACACGAGGATATATATCCGCAGACCGTAAGCGATTATAACGATTCGTCGTGTATGGTTATGCTTACTGCAGAGGGTACAAGAATTTTCATCCCCGGCGATGCGAGTAACCTTGCAAGCGTTGAACTTGAAAAACGCTATGGCGAAACACTTAAGTGCGATATTGTTCAGGTTTCTCACCACGGTCACAGGGGCTTGTTTGAAACCGCCTATGAATTCCTTGCTGCAGATGTTGCCGTGTTCCCGATAACGAGAATTAAGTTTGACGAGGAATACCCGAGGCAGGCGGCTAACAGAAAGGCAATTGAACTGGCTTCAGCTTACTATATAACCTCGGACGGTACTGTTAAAATCCCGCTTCCTTATAAAAAGGGTGGGGTAGAGGTGCTGCCCGACGAAACCTTTGAGGATTTTGGCAAAATCGAGCGTCTATGGGGTTATACATACACCGATGAGCGTAAAAAAGAGCTGTATGACCTCTTTCTCAAAAATGGCGGAGATCTTGAAAATGCTACCCTTCCGGTTATGTACCAGGGCATTTTCTCGATGTGAGGCAGGTCTGATATGAAAGAAATTGATGTTTTTGATTTCGACAAAACGCTGATCCCGTTTGACAGCGGCTCACGCTTCTGGCTTTTCTGCCTTGTGCACAACCCGTGGATTATTTTCTGCCTTCCGTATCAGTTGGTTATGATGCTGAGCTATGTTCTTGGCATAAAGGATCTCACCTTTGCCAAGGGACGTTTTTTCTGTTTTGTGCGTTTTATTAATCTTGAAAAGAATGTCGCAAAGTTCTGGGATAAGTACGAGAAAACAGTTTTTGATTGGTTTAAGACTGAAAAAAGGGAAAGACCTGCGGTTGTAATAAGCGCAAGTCCCGATTTTCTGCTCCGTGAAATCTCTTCAAGGCTGAATGTGCATAAACTCATCTGCACCGTGCACAACCCGAAAAACGGCAGAATAATCGGCAAAAACTGCAAGAGGGAAGAAAAGGTCAGACGTTTCAATGAAGAGATCGGTAAGTGTCGTGTCGTGAATGTAAGCTCTGACAGCCTTAAGAGCGACAAGTGGATTTTCTCGCTTGGCGAAAACTGCTTCCATATCCAACCAAACGGCGAAAGAGTACAGTTCAGTTATAATGAAATGTATAATAATTAAATAATAAACTATAAATAACGCCCTGAAAGGATTACTCCTCTCAGGGCGTTGATTTTATTATATTGACTTATCAGCCTGCGTAGTAAAGGGACTTGAGCTCGTCATAAATCTTGGTGTTCATTTCTGCAAGAACAGCGTTGCCTTCTGTTACTGCATAAGCATCTGTCTTGTATGCTGCGTCAAGCTCTTCCTGAAGAGCTTCGCTTGCAAGGTTCTGGCTGATTGTAATCTGCCACATGGGCTTGTCGTGCTTCTGGACGAAGTACATTACGTGGTAGCCATACTCTGTTTCAACAACTCCAAGGTCGCCTTCCTTACGTGCTGCATCGAGTGACCAAGCCTCGAATGCTTCAACATACTGGCCTCTGCCGACATACTCGTAAAGACCGCCTGTTGTGTTGGAACCGGTGTCCTTGCTGTCGCTTTCGACAAGCTCAAGGAACTTTGCAAGGGGATCCGGAGCAGCCTGGATTTCCTTGAGTGCTGCATCTGCAAGAGCCTTCTGCTTTTCCTTTTCAGCATTCTTGTCTGTTGCCTGCTCGTCAAGCTGGTAGAGGATGTGGCGGACATCAACGGGGATAGTCTCGTCATCTCTGTATGCGGGCTTCTCCATAAGGAAAATGTACTGGGAACCGCTTACATCGAACATCTTCTTCTCGCCGGCCTTTGTCTTGTCGCTGTAGAGCCACTTGATTATGTCCTCACTGAAGCTGGACTGAACGGTAGATTTCTGGATGTACTTACTGAGTGTTGTCTTGCTGTCCTTGAAGTCATTGGCTTGCTTCTGCTCTTCTGTAGCATATTCCTCTGCAAGCTTTACAAAGGAAGCGGAATCGGTAATCTTACCGAACATTTCATCAGCCTTTTTCTTGGCCTCTGTCTTTGCCTTTTCTTCAGCAGCCTTCTTCTCTTCGTCTGTAGCCTTTTCGTCAAGCTCTTCTGTTACGGGGTCAATTGCAAACATACGGAAGTCAACAACATCGTATGCAGACTTGTCCTCTTTGTAAACCTTTTCAAGCTCTTCGATTGTGTAGCCTTCGCCCTTAGTTTCAAGAAGGTGCTGGCTGTATTCCTGAGCAAGGGTTTCGTTTTCGACGATTTCCATAAAGGTCTTTTCGTTCATGCCGTTGCCGTAGCTGGCACGAAGGTATGCACCGAGGGAAACAACCTGACCGCCCTGCTGCTCAGCGTTTGACTTGATGCTTTCGCGAAGCTCTTCAATCTGGGCTTCTGTCTGTGCCTTTGCCTCTGCGCTTACTTCAAAGCCTGCCTCATTTGCCATATCTACAACAACGTTGTAGTACTGCATACGCTCAAGAGCCATAGCCTCGAAATACTGCTTCCATGTGGCTGTCTTGCCGTCCTCAAGCTTGTAATCATCAAAGGGATAGTCCTGCTCTGCAGGGTCCTTTGAATAATCGTAGCCTGTGTACTGGTAGCCGTAGCCTGCGCCGTAGTACTGGTCATACTGTGCAGCCATGTTGTAGATGTAGTTGTGAACTGATTTGTAGTAGTATTCGTATTCAACAGCCGAATACTTGTCACCGCCGACGGTTTCGATAGACTTCATTCTGTCGAACACGCCGAAGCTTTTGCAGCCGAAAAAGCCTGCAACGCCGACAATTGCAACAACAAGAACAATAGCGATAACGCTCTTAACCTTCTTGTTCATCTTGTGGCCGCCGATTTTGCGGGACTTCTTTGCGTTCTGCTTTGAGGCCTTGGCAAGGCGTGCCTTGCGTTCCTCACGGTAGTCGTTTGATGTTTTCTGAGTAGCCATCTAATCATCCTTTTCGAGTAATTGAAGTGTTTAAAACACACTAACGCATTTGATTATATACTATTTTAAGAAAATATACAAGCCTAATTTTATTTTTTATAAAATTAACACAACTTTGTAAAATTTAAAAGGCTCACCGGCGGTGACCGATGAGCCTTTTAGTGTTACTTTTTCTTATTCTTTTATGCTTTCAACTATGCCCTTTGCAAGGCCTGCCATGCCCTGGATTTCCGACGGAATGATAATCTTGGTTGCCTGACCGTCAGCAGCCTTTTCAAAGGCGTCAAGACTGCGGATTGTGAGGAAAGCGTTGCTCGGCTCTGACTCGTTGATAAGTGCAATCGCTTTTGCTCTTGCCTCTTCAACGGCGATGATAGCCTGTGCCTCACCCTCGGATTCACGGATTTTTGCTTCCTTGACAGCTTCCGCACGAAGAATGGCAGCCTGCTTGTCAGCCTCGGCAGCAAGAATCTTCGATCTTTTCTGACCTTCTGCAACAAGAACCTGGCTTTCCTTTTCACCCTCTGCACGAAGGATAGCCTCACGGCGCTCACGCTCTGCCTTCATCTGCTTCTCCATAGCATCCTGAATTTCCTTGGGGGGCAGAATGTTTTTGAGCTCAACACGGTTTACTTTGATACCCCATGCGTCTGTTGCCTCGTCGAGGATTCCTCTGATTTTGGCGTTGATAGTGTCACGGGAGGTGAGCGTGTGGTCAAGCTCAAGCTCACCTATAATGTTACGCAGCGTGGTAGCTGTAAGGTTTTCAATAGCGGAAAGGGGACGCTCAACACCGTAGCAGTAGAGCTTCGGGTCTGTAATCTGGTAGAAAACGACTGTGTCTATCTGCATTGTAACGTTATCCTTTGTGATAACGGGCTGGGGCGGAAAATCGACAACCTGCTCCTTGAGCGAAACTATTTTAGCAATTTTTTCAAACAACGGGATTTTGAAGTGGATACCTGTCTGCCATGTGTCCTGATATGCGCCGAGTCTTTCAACAACATAAGCCTTTGACTGCGGAACAATTTTGACATTGAGTGCGATTATGACAATAGCCAGAATAAATAAGCCTAAAATGATGTAAGGTAACATTGCAATATTTCCTCCTCAAAATTAATGTTTAACTTCTTTTTCTTTTACATTACTTTGTCTGAATAGTCTGTGCAACTTTTTCAACAATAAGTTTAACGCCCTCAATCTGTTTGACGGTAACGGTTTCTCCCTCTTCGATAATGCCGTTATCGGCAGAACGAGCTGTCCATACGCTGCCCTTTATCTTGACACAGCCTGTTTCGCGGATGTTGTCAATTTTCTGGGTTACGATGCCTGTTTCGTTTATAAACCTGTCTGCATTGGTGGGGGAATATCTGCGCCCCGTGAACTTTTTGACAAACGGCCTTGTCGCAGCAAGAGCAACAAGCGAAACGGCGGCAAAGATTGCAATCTGAACGGGTATGCTCGCCGAGCAAAGTGTTGCTATAAGTGCTGCAAGAGCACCCAGGGCAAACCAGATTGTCAGCAGCTGTACCGTCAGTGCTTCGATTACGATGAACGCTATGAGTGCGCCGATCCATACGAAAACCACATTATCACCTCCTTTGTCCCAATCTTATCACAAAACTCTTTCCTTTGCAAGAAATTTCAGACGGGAAATCAGAACATAATGTGCTTGTGATATATTTTGCTACTACAGGTTGTGGATATGGCAGATTTAAATACTTGCTCTAGTATGCTTTTCGGTTGTAAATAATTTGTGAACACACACGAAAAAAGTGGCTAAAAAATATTGTAAAGTGACAGGGCGATAAGTTCCTTTATTTCCTTGGCATAGGCTACGACTTCGGCACAGCTTTCCTGCCGTTCATCCTTGCTGACATAGTCAAGCCCGTCTATTCTGTAATCTATCGGTTCAAGGTGAGTATGACTGACAAAGAAAGAGAAAAAATTCCTGCTGCTTTCCCATTCGTCTGCCATTGTCTGAATGCTTTTTTCGTCAGTACAGGCAGCTCTTGCAAGCTGCTCAAGCTTTTCTGCTCTTACAACCACTGCGCTGGTTGCAAAGTATGACAGCAGGCATATTGCCGCAATTATACCGAGTGCAATATATCCGCGTTTCATTTTAAGTATTCTCCTTTTTCTTTTTTTCGATAGGGATTCCGAATCCGTTTTTGCTGTAGGTAAGGGCCATAATTTCGCTTTCGTTCCTGCCGATCTCTTTTAAGTGGCTTTTGAGAATATCCAAATCAAGGTCAGCGCCCTTGAGCGCTTTCTCTACTATTTTTCCGTCACATATAACAAGATGCGGCAGGCCTTCGTCGGGTGCTTTTTTTCCTGCAAGTGAACTTGTAAGCGGTGTGTATTCGGGTTTGAGCATAACGCTTACAGTGCCGTTTGTTTCAACAATTGCATACTGTACCTGGGCGATGTCAAACACGTCCTTCTGCCGCAGTGATGACATCAAATCCTGTATCGTCAACCTGAGCGCACGCATTTTATTCTGGTCGAGTTCACCGTTGTTTATTACTATTGCGGGGTGTCCGTCAAAGGCTTCTCTGAAACGCCCGAAGCGCATTGACAGTACGGAACTGAGTATTGAAAGCGCGACAAGCAGTAAAACGCTAAGCGCCGAATTTATCAGCGGCATATCAATATCTTGCATCGGTGCCGCCGCAACCTCGGATAGCAGAATTGTTACAACCAGCTCGGTTGGCTGCATTTCACCTATTTGCCTTTTGCCCATCAGCCGCACGGAAACGATAGCCAATAAAAACAGTATAACCGTTCTTAACAGTAGTGTAGACATAGTAAATCTCCAATCAATTATTTGTTACTATTATGTTCAAATATGCTCGGAAATTATTGACCTGAAACGTTTTTTCGTGTTATATTCAAACGGTATGAGGTGATAGCCAATGGAAAAATACTCGCTCGGATTTGATATCGGCGGCACAAAATGCGCCGTTATTCTCGGTAGGGGAGAAATTCCCGAAAAGCCGACAAAGGACTTTATTGTTGACAAAATCCGCTTTGAAACAATGCAGGAAAGAGGCTGGCGTGAAATCGCAGAAGAACTTTTATCCTGCGCAGAAGAAATACTCAAAAGAAACTCGGTGAAGTCCGAGCAGGTTATAGGCTGTGGCATAAGCTGCGGCGGCCCTCTTGACAGTAAAAAAGGCGTTATAATGTGTCCACCAAATCTTCCCGACTGGGACAATGTGCCGCTTGTTGAAATGACAGAAAAAAGGCTTGGCATTAAAACCGTTTTGCAGAATGATGCAAACGCCTGTGCGGTTGCGGAATGGAAGTTCGGTGCAGGCAGAGGCACACACAACATGGTTTTTCTCACCTTCGGTACGGGTATGGGTGCAGGTCTTATTCTTGATGGCAGGCTTTACAGCGGCACAAATGATATGGCAGGCGAGGTCGGACATATCCGCGTTGCACCTGACGGCCCTGAGGGTTACGGCAAAAAAGGCTCATTTGAGGGCTTTTGCAGCGGTGGCGGTATAGCAAGGCTAGCAAAGGGGATAGCTGAAAAGAAACTGAGCGAAGGCGTTGAAATGTCCTTCTGTAAAGATAAAAGTCAGCTTGACTCAATTACCGCAAAATCTGTTGCCCAAGCGGCTGTTATGGGTGATGAAACCGCTGAAGAGATTTACGGCATCTGCGGTGAGCATCTGGGCAAAGGTCTTGCCGTTATAATTGATATATTGAATCCCGAGGCAATAGTCATCGGCAGTATTTACGAGCGGTCCTCGGCATTGCTCAAAGAAAAAATGCAGGAAACACTCGAAAAAGAAGCACTCTCACTCTCGTACGGCGTCTGCCGTATTCTGCCTGCCGAGTTGGGTGACTCAATAGGTGATTTTGCCGCATTGGGTGTAGCTTTTATGAATGAATAAAAAATGTAAAGGTGATATAATATGACTTCGTTACAGATATTTGAAGAGCTTTTAATCCGTTTTCCTGTGCTGGAAGTTTGCAAGGATGATATATACAATGCGTATAAATTGTTGAAAGTCTGCTACGAAAAGGACGGCAAGGTGCTTGTTTGCGGAAACGGCGGAAGTACGGCGGATGCCGACCATATCGTAGGCGAGCTTATGAAAGGTTTTCTGCTTAAAAGAAAGATTGAAAAGCCTGCTGTGAACGGTGATGATGAAATACTTTCCTGCCTTCAGGGTGCATTGCCTGCAATTTCGCTCAACGCTCATTCCGCTTTGCTTTCGGCGTTTGCAAACGACCTTGAGTTTGACTGCGCCTACGCCCAGCAGGTTTACGGTTATGCCCGTGAAAATGACGTGCTAATAGCTTTAAGTACCTCGGGCAATTCCAAAAGCGTTGTCAACGCCGTGCGTGCTGCTTGTGCAACGGGGATTGCAAGCATCGGCATAACGGGTAAAAGAGAAAGTGCTATGAATGAAAAGTGTACGGTTTGTATAAAGCTGCCCGAAACCGAAACCTTTAAAATTCAGGAGCTCACACTTCCTGTTTACCATTGCCTTTGCGCAATGCTTGAGGCAGACTTTTTTAAAAATTGATTCGGACAAGTCCGTAATAAAATCACACCTCCCGTCATATCAATGTAGCGATATGAATTCGGGAGGTTGTTTTTTTGAGATGTATAGTTGAAGAAAGGGCGGTTGAACTTGGCCGCTATATTGTTGAAAACGGTGCAACCGTGCGCACGGCGGCAAAGCAGTTCGGTATAAGCAAATCCACGGTACATACAGATGTTTCACGGCGCCTTGCAAAGCTTAATCCTCAACTTTTCGAAGAGGTGAGGGCGGTACTCGATGTCAACAAAGCGCAAAGACATATCAGGGGCGGACTTGCAACAAAAGAGAAATATAAGACAACTGAATAAAAAATTTTTATAAAATACTTGCAGTTTGAAAAGAAGTTATTTATAATTAATCAAAATGCTTGATTGGTGTGATGTTTAAATGGCTTCCAAGTATTCAGTTTCGCTTCAGCGGATTATAGATGAACACGGCTTCAGCGTTGTTTATTCTCCTTGCGATCCCGGCGATATTGCCGTCACTATGCAGGAGGTTATCCGCCCCGGCTTTATCCTTACGGGTTATGACGATTATTTCGATCCCGGCAGAGTTCAGTTCCTCGGTCTGACGGAAATTGAATATCTGCGCAGTCTGCCTGATGATGTAAGGGCACAAAGGCTTGATTTTTACCTTTCGCACAAGCCTGTTGTGTGCATAATCACACGCTCGCTTGAATTGCCGCAGGAATTTTTGCCGCTTGCGGAAAAGTATGGCGTACCCGTGTTGTCTACCAAGGATTCAACTTCAGGATGTATGTCAGCAATCATTTCTTTCCTCGGCGTTCAACTTGCGCCCCGTATCACTCGCCACGGCGTTCTTGTCGAGGTTTACGGTGAAGGCGTGCTGATTCATGGTGACAGCGGCGTAGGTAAGAGTGAAACAGCACTTGAGCTTATTAAGCGCGGCCACCGTCTTATCGCGGACGATGCTGTTGAAATCCGTAAGGTTTCTTCGCGTACGCTTGTCGGCTCTGCTCCTGAAAATATCCGCCACTTTATCGAGGTGCGCGGTGTCGGCATTATCAATGCTCAGCGCATTTTCGGTATGGGTTCCGTTAAACTCACTGAAAAAATTGATATGGTTGTCGAGCTTGAGCCGTGGGACAGCGAAAAGGCATACGAGCGTCTCGGTCTTGACGAACAGTATACTGAAATTCTCGGCATAGACATTCCCAGTCACGTTGTTCCCGTTCACCCCGGCAGAAACCTTTCGGTTATTATCGAGGCGGCTGCCATGAACAACAGACAGAAAAAGCTCGGCTATAACGCCGCACGTGAGCTTTTGAACGGTCTTGGTATGGAAGAGTAATAGGCTGTACCCGACTGGTACTCATTAAATAAAAATTAAAATAAAAGATGTAATATATTTTGGAGGTAACAAATTATGTACAGAATAGGCGTAGATCTCGGTGGTACAAACATTGCAGTAGGTGTTGTTGACAAGAACTTCAACATTATCGGCCGAGGAAAAATGAAGACTAATACTCCCCGTCCTGCAAAGGCAATATTTGACGATATTGCAACGGCAATCAGAATGGCTGTTGCTGATGCAGAAATCACACTTGACGAGGTTAAGTCCATCGGTATCGGCACACCCGGCTCTGTTAACAAGGCAGAGGGTGTTATCGACTTTGCTAACAACCTTGATTTCAATCATGTTCCCGCAAGGGAAATGCTTTCCGAAAATCTGGGTATGGATAAGATTTATATTGATAACGATGCAAACTGTGCTGCTCTCGGTGAAGCGCTCGCTGGTGCCGGCAAGGGTAAGGACAGCTTTGTTGCAATCACACTCGGCACAGGTGTCGGCAGCGGTATCGTTATCGACGGCAAGCTTGTAGTCGGCTGTAACTACGCCGCAGGCGAAATGGGCCATATGGTTATCTGTATGGACGGTGAGCAGTGTAACTGCGGCAGAAGAGGCTGCTGGGAGAGATATGCTTCCGCAACTGCTCTCATCGCACAGACAAAGGACGCTATGAAAAAGAATGTTGACAGCATAATGTGGGATCTCGTTGACGATAATATTTCAAAGGTCAGCGGCAGAACAGCTTTTGACGCAATGCGAAAGGGTGATGCTGCAGGTAAGCAGGTTGTAGATAACTACATCCGCTATGTTGCAGAGGGCCTTACAAACGTTATTAACGCTCTTCAGCCTGATATGATTTGTATCGGCGGCGGTATCAGCCACGAGAAGGATAATCTCCTTAATCCCATCCGCAAGCATATCAACCGCGGCAGATACAGCATCTATTCAGAGAAGCAGACTGAAATCTGCTGTGCAACACTCGGTAACGATGCAGGTATCATCGGTGCCGCAATGCTCGACAACTAATTATTGATTCGGGATTTTTTGAATGAATAACATTACTAACATAATTGAGGGTGCTGATAAGCTCGGCATAAAATACCGCCTTGACGCACCCATGTCCGAATATACAAGCTTCAGAACAGGCGGAAAGGCAGACGTTGTCTTTCTGCCGTCCTCTGAACTGCAGCTTCGCAGTATGCTTCGTATGTGTTCGGATGAGGAAGTGAAGCCTTTTGTTTTCGGTAACGGCTCAAATCTTCTCGTTTCGGATGATGGCATAAGGGGTGTTTCAATCCGCCTTGCCAACAATTTCGAGGAAATACGCCTTGTTGACGAAATAACAATATATTGCTCGGCGGGCACAAAACTCGCTACACTCTGTAAATTTGCATTGGAGCATTCGCTTACGGGACTTGAGTTTGCCTATGGTATACCCGGTACGGCAGGCGGCGCGGCATATATGAACGCAGGTGCTTACGGCGGCGAAATGAAGGATGTGCTTACCTGCTGTACACATCTTGACTATGTTGGCAACCCGGGCAGACTTACGGGCGATATGTTGGGGCTTGGTTACAGAAGAAGTGCGTATACAGACAAGTATTTTGTCATAACCGGCCTGATACTTTCTCTCAAAAAAGGCGATAAGGCTGAGATAGATGCAAAAATGCAGGACCTTCTCGGACGCCGTGTTGACAAACAGCCGCTTGATTTACCGAGTGCAGGCAGCTTCTTCAAACGCCCGGAGGGCCATTTTGCAGGCGCTCTGATTGAGCAATGCGGTTTGAAGGGCTTTTCTGTGGGCGGTGCTCAGGTCAGTGAAAAGCACGCAGGCTTTGTTGTAAACAAGGGCGGTGCAACAACTGCCGATATTATGGAGCTCGGCAGACTTGTTGCCGAAAAAGTATTTAATGAAACGGGCATAATGCTCGAAAGAGAAGTAAAATATATCGGGTAATTCTGAAAAAAGATACCCTGATGGTTGACGGAGTAATAAAATATGTCATTTACATCTTCGGTAAAAGATGAAATCTGTTCAACAGCCGATATGCAGACCTGCTGTGACCATGCGATGACCTACGGGCTGTTGCTGTGCGGCAGGTCTTTCAATTCAACCTCTATGATGCTCGTTACCGAGCACGAGGGCACGGCGGAAATGTACGCCGCAGCTGTTGAAAAAATAACGGGCAGAGTACCCGTGATAAAAGGCTCAGAAAGCGGAAAGTTTTCCGTAAGCGTTACAAAAAAAGAGGACAGGCTTAAGGTGCTCGAGCATTTCGGCGTGTCCGAAAGAATGGTAGGCGTGCGCATAAACCGTTCAAACCTTGTCGATGAATGCTGCCTTTCGGCTTTTCTTAAAGGTGCTTTTCTTGCGTGTGCAACGGTAACGCAGCCACAAAAAAGCTATCAGCTGGACTTTATTCTGCCCTTCTTGCACCTGAGCGACGATATGCTCAAATTAATGCAGGAACTTGAAATTAACGCCAAAATGACAAGGCGTAAGGGCAGCTACGTAATATATTTCAAGAGCAGTGAAACGATAGAGGATATACTTATGCTGCTTGGTGCACAGTCATCTGCACTTGAAATAATGCAGGTTAAAATCGAAAAAGATATGCGCAACCGTATAAACCGCAAGGTCAATTTTGAAACCGCAAACATCGACCGTTCTGTTGATGCGGCAATGGGTCAGATTGAGGCTATACGCAAGCTTCGTGTGAGCGGCAAGTTTGACGGTCTGCCTGAAGAATTGCGTGAGCTTGCGACCTTGCGCGAGGAAAATCCCGAAAGCAGTCTGAAGGAGCTTGGCAATATGCTCTCTGTCAGTCTTTCACGCTCGGGCGTATATCACAGGCTCAACAGAATAGTCAGCCTTGCCGAGGCTGAAGATTAAGTTTGTAAGAAAGTGAGGTTATGATATGTCGGGCTTTACGCATTTACATCTGCATACCGAGTACAGCTTGCTTGACGGTGCCTGCCGTATCAGGCCTCTTGTTGCCGCCGCAAAAGAGCTCGGGCAGACAAGCCTTGCAATTACCGATCACGGTTCTCTTTTCGGCGCGATAGATTTCTATAAAGAAGCCAGAAAGCAGGGAATCAAGCCGATTATCGGCTGTGAGGTATATGTTGCGACAAGAAAACGTTTTGATAAAGTTTACGGCATTGACAGTGAGCGTTACCACCTTGTTCTGCTTGCAGAAAATGATACGGGCTACCGAAACCTTATCAAAATTGTGTCCGATGCGTGGACTCAGGGCTTTTATACAAAGCCACGTGTTGATAAAGAACTGCTCGAAAAATATCATGAGGGTATAATTGCACTTTCTGCCTGCCTTGCTGGCGAAATTCCGCAGGCACTGCTCAAAAACGACTATGAGCAGGCGGTGAAAACTGCTCTGTGGTATAAGGAAACCTTTGGCGAAAATAATTTCTTTATTGAAATTCAGAACCACGGTATTGAAGAGGAACTTCGTGTCCTGCCTCAGCTTGTCCGCCTTGCAAGAGAGCAGGGGATAGGCCTTGTAGCCACAAACGATACCCACTATATCCGCAAGCAGGATTCCAAAATTCAGCAGATTCTCATATGCATACAGACTAACCACATTTTAGGCGAAAACACGGGAATAGAATTTGAGGCGGATGAGTTTTACCTCAAGAGCGAAAGCGAAATGCGTGCGCTTTTTGCTGATTTTCCCGAGGCGGTGGACAATACCGCGAAAATTGCTGAAAGGTGTAACATTGAAATTGAGTTCGGCAACACGAAACTGCCGAATTTCGATACACCCAACGGCGAAGATCATTTTGAGTATTTCGCTTCGCTCTGCCGTGACGGTTTTATAAAGCGTTACGGCGAAAACGCTCCGCAGGAATATAAAGAACGGCTTGAATACGAGCTTCAGGTCGTCAACAAAATGGGTTATACAGATTATTACCTTATAGTTAACGACTTTGTTCAGTACGCCAAGAATAACGGCATACCCGTCGGCCCCGGCAGAGGCTCGGGTGCGGGCAGTATCGCCGCCTACTGTATAGGAATCACGGGCATAGACCCGATGAAATACAACCTGCTTTTCGAGCGTTTCCTCAACCCCGAAAGGGTAAGTATGCCCGACTTTGATATCGACTTCTGCTACGAAAGACGGCAGGAGGTCATTGATTATGTCATTTCAAAATACGGCTCTGACCACGTTTCGCAGATAGTTACCTTCGGTACGCTTGCCGCAAAGGCCGCCGTGCGTGATGTCGGCAGGGTTATGGGCTTACCATATGCAACGGTTGATTCTGTTGCAAAGCTCATACCGTTTGAGCTCAATATAACTCTCGATAAAGCGCTTGCTCGCTCTTCGGATTTGCGCAAGCGTTACGACAGCGACGAAACGGTGAAAGAGCTGATTGACAACGCTATGCAGATTGAGGGTATGCCACGCCACGCTTCAAAGCACGCTGCAGGCGTTGTAATTACCCGTGACCCCGTAAAAGAATATGTGCCCCTTGCGTTGAGTGACGATTTAGCCGTTACCCAGTACACTATGGTTTCACTTGAAGAACTGGGTCTTCTGAAGATGGATTTTCTCGGTCTTAAAACGCTTACGGTTATTTCGGATGCTGAAAAGGCTGTGCGTAAAATTGAGCCCGGTTTCGATATCGAAAAAATACCGCTTGACGATGTGGATACCTATAAAATGTTTGCCTCGGGTCAGACTCTCGGCGTGTTTCAGTTTGAATCCGCAGGTATGCGAAGCGTACTCACGAGAATTAAACCAAAGGTGCTTGAAGACCTGATAGCGGTTGTTTCACTTTACCGTCCGGGTCCTATGGATTCAATTGACACATATATTGAAAACAGAAGAAACCCCGATAAGACAACCTATAAGGCGGACAAGCTCAGAAGTATTATGGAAGTCACGCACGGCTGTCTTATCTATCAGGAGCAGGTTATGCAGGTTTTCCGTGAGCTTGCAGGCTACTCTTACGGCAGGGCGGATGTTGTGCGCCGTGCCATGTCGAAGAAAAAACACGACGTAATGGAAATGGAGCGAAAAACCTTTATCGAGGGCGCTGTGGACAGGGGTGTTGAGCCTGCCGCCGCAAATTCGATATTTGAGGATATGTCCTCATTTGCTTCATACGCCTTTAATAAATCACACGCTGCCGCGTATTCATTGGTGGCATACCGTACAGCCTACCTCAAGTGCCACTATCCGCAGCAGTTTATGGCAGCGCTTCTCACAAGCGTGCTCGATCAGACTGCAAAGGTCTGCGGCTATATCAACGAATGTGAGCGGCTTGGAATACGCGTTATGCCGCCCGATGTCAATTCAAGCTATGGCGGCTTTGTTGCCGAAAACGGAAAGATTCTTTTCGGCTTGCTTGCCGTTAAAAACCTCGGAAGAAACCTTATTAAGGCTATTGTTGAGGAAAGAGAGAAAAACGGCTCTTTTACAAGCTTTTATTCCTTCTGCAAGCGAGTTTACGGCAATAATTTCAACCGCCGTGCCGCAGAAAGCCTTGTTTATTCGGGCGCATTGGACGGACTCGGTCTTAACCGCCGTCAGATGTTGCAGATGTTACCTGCTGTTATGTCACAGCTTGAAGCGGACAAGGCATACAGCATGAATGGTCAGATTAATATATTCAGCCTTATCGGCGAGGAAAAGAGCGCAGAGCCCGAAATTCCTCAGGTTAGTGAATTGCCGCAGGACGAAAAGCTTATGCGTGAAAAAGAGGTTGTCGGCTTCTATGTCAGCGGCCATCCGATGTCGGGTTATGCTTCACTTTCCGAAAAGCTTGGCTGCGCAAAGATTTTTGATCTGACAGACGGTGACGGATATTCAGACAACGAAAATGTTAAGGTTTTGGGTATCATAACCTCAATAAAGAAAAAAATAACCAGAAGCAATTCCGAAATGGCGTTTATTACGCTCGAGGATATGAGCGGAAATATAGAAGCGCTTCTTTTCCCGAAAACGGTTTCCTCGTCAATGCAGATATTGCAGACAGGTAATGTCGTGCTGCTTGAAGGCAGATTAAGCCTTCGTGAAGACAAAGAGCCGAGCCTTGTATGCGAAAAAATTTCGCCCTGCCCGGAAAATGTTACGGAAGCAAAACCTGTAAAGAAGGTAAGACACGGTCTGTTTCTGCGTGTCGGTACAAAGGGCGGCGAGCAGGAAAAACGTGCAATGAATCTCTTGCAGATATTTGACGAGGGCAACACACCGGCGTATATTTACTATAATGATATTAAGGAATATTCAAAACAGACTGTCGGTGTTGATGTAAATGAGCCGTTGCTTGGTGAATTGCGGCGTTTGCTCGGTGCGGAAAATGTCGTTTTACAGTGAAACTTTGGATTAAAATCTTGACATATTTTTTTATTTGTGTATTATATTATCAGCATTTATTAATAGGAGAGATATGGTTATGAAAAAGATTGGTGTTCTCACAAGCGGCGGCGACGCACCCGGTATGAACGCTGCTGTGCGTGCAGTTGTCCGTACAGCCTGCTACAACGATATGGAGGTTGTAGGTATCCGCTACGGCTACAAGGGTCTTCTTGAGGAGGATTTTATTGAACTGAATATGCGTAACGTCTGCGATATTATTCACCGCGGCGGCACAAAGATTTATACCGCACGTTGCCCTGAGTTCAAGGGCGAGGAAGCAGTACGTAAGGCAGTTGAAATTGCAAAGAAGAACGGCATCGAGGGCCTTGTTGTCATCGGTGGTGACGGTTCTTTCCGCGGCGCAAGAGACCTTTCCAATTTCGGTCTTCCCTGTGTTGCAATCCCCGGCACAATAGATAACGATATCGTCTGCACAGACTATACAATCGGCTTTGACACCTGCCTTGATACAATTCAGCAGCTTGTTGACCGCCTTCGTGATACAATTGAAAGCCACAGCCGTTGCTCTGTTGTAGAGGTTATGGGTGCACGCGCAGGTTATCTTACACTTAACGCAGGTATCGCTGTCGGTGCTACAGCTATCGTTATCCCCGAAATTCCCTACGACATCGAAAAGGATGTTATCAGCAAGATTAACCGCACAAAGGCAACAGGCAAAAACCACTTCATCGTTATGGTTGCTGAAGGCGTCCGTTTCCGTGACGGCGTAACTGTTGAGCAGATGGCAAAGGAAATCGAGGAAAAGACAGGTATCGAAACCCGTGCAACAGTCCTCGGCCACATTCAGCGTGGCGGTTCTCCCTCTGTTCGTGACCGTGTTACAGCAAGCCAGATGGGTAACAAGGCTGTTCACCTCCTTCACGAGGGTAAGAGCAACCGTGTTGTCGTAATGCACGGCGAGAAGATTATGGACCACGACATCAACGAAGCGCTCAATATGAAGAAGACCATCGATATGGATCTTTACAACTGCGCTATGGAGATTTCTCTGTAAGTTTATATCAAAATACATCAAAGGCTCTGCACTTTTGTGTGCAGAGCCTTTTTATAGTTTGTGTTATTCTTTTAAATTATAAACTGCCCATACTGTCGGGATTTGCAGGGGATAGCTTTCCTGAATCGTGCCGTCATAGATGAAGCGTACCTTGTCGCCATTATTCATTTCGGGCAGTTCAATGTGTGACAATACGTTTCTTAAACTGACATATGCTTGTGAACCTTCTGCTATACCTGCGTTTTCGCCGTAGACTTCAACAAGCAAAGATTTGCCGTTGTTTTCAATAATTACAGCATCAAAATTCGGCTCGTCATCGTAGCCGACAATATCATCGGCAACGGTAGTGGCTTCAACATAGTTCTTCAGGCTGTTGTTTATAAACTCAACCGCCGCCGAATATTCCGTTGTGCTCATATCAGCGTAGCCAATAATAAGGTCTTGGTTTTTGTCTTCGTCGGAACTGCCTATGGCATTACGCTTGATTATTGTATAACCGTCATACCAATAGAATTTTGTTCCGCCATCCTTGAGCATATCCGTCTTGGCTTTGCCGTTCTGGGCGTCTTCTTCCGCTTTTTTTAGTAGGATGTCAACGTCGAGATTGCCCGAATTGAGCGCATCTCCGATATAAATGCTCTTACTGCCGAGCGTTACGTAAGCCTTGTCAAGGCAGTAGAGGTAGGCGTGATAACCGTTGCTTTTGTAAAATACATCGTCAGTCATCCAAGTAATGCCCTCAGCCTTGCTTCTTTCAACGGTCAGCTCATAATCGCTCTTGGCTTCAAGCATAACCGTTGTGTACGGTTCGGAGAAGGTAACGGTAACATCTTCAGGGTTAAGCCTGAAATACTCAATCGCCTGTGCTTCACAGTCGGCTATAAGCTCCTGTGAATAGCTGTGGTTAGCAATATCCGAAATTACGGCAGGCGGAAATTTTGCCTGCAAATCCTTAATATATGCGCTGCCCATACCCGGCTCCCAGTATTCGTACAGTGCATAGCTGTCTTCGCTGTCAACGACAAAGCTGAGTGCAAGCGGAGTTGAATTACCGCCCATTTCAATGAGTTTGCCGTCTTCAACGCTGTATTCGTTGTAAACAGATACAAGGTAAACAGTAATTGCAATGCCGTTTTCGTCGTGCTCACTCGTGGTTTCCGTTGCAAGAATTTTGTGTGCCTCGCACGAAACCATACCGTCAAGGTAATGACCCTGGTTGCGGTTGATAATCTGTACGGTTATATTCCTGTCAAGCTCGGGTGAAATATCCGGCGAATAGTCAATTTTCCTGGTATCTGTCGGGTTTGTAAGGAAGCAGACTGCCGCAATAATACAAACAACAACTGCAATTATAACAACCCAGAATGCAGGCTTTTTGTAATTCATAACCCCCTTTATTCTTTCTTTTACGCCCGTTTCACCAAAGGCAAGGGGGCAGGCAGCAATGGATTTTCGGCTGATGCTTGCGTTGAGTAAGGCTAAAGAGTATTCTTTTCGTTGTTCATCCGTCAGCTCTTTTACCACCTTTTCGTCGCAGGCAGCTTCTATATCTCTGCAAAGCAGAATATAGGCGACCCACAGCAGAGGGTTAAACCAGTAAATGCTCAGCAGTACAAAGCCCAGCGGCTTTATAAAGTGGTCAAGGCGTTTTATGTGCGCTTTTTCGTGCGCAATCACAAGCGGTAGGTCACTCTCGTTTGTTTTATAAGGAATATAAATTTTAGGCTTTATAATTCCGAGTACAAAAGGGGATTGCACAAACTCGCTATGATATATGTTCCCTTCCTTTTTTGTTGCGGTTTTAAGCTTGCTTTTGAGTTTCATCCAGCTTGCAAGCGCATAAAGCAGCATTATTTCAAGCCCTGCCAGCCATACGCAGGCGACTATAATCGTAACGTCAACCGTTCTTTCTGCCATCGGCACGAAATCGGCGTACTGTGTGTTCACGGCGTTGTCAAGTACCTCAATGCCCGAATTGATTTCAAACTCATTCAGGTAGGGCAGGTTTGGCTCAAAAGTCTGAGCACTGGGAATAAGGCTGAACATGCTTTCGATTGAAAACGGGAATATGAGCCTTAGCGCAACAATGCCCCAAAGCACGCAGTTGAGCCATTTTGGCGCTTTTCTGAATATCAGTCGCAGTAAAAAAACCGCAAGCACTATCCAGCTCACTGTTATGCTGATATTTACAATTTCAAGAAAAGGCACGGTAATAAAGGTTAAAAATTTCTGAATCAGATAAATAAAATCATCCATTTTTACCCCTCCTTACTTTTCAATAATTCTGCGGATCTGCTCGATTTCGTCATCGCTCAACGCTTTGGATTTTGCAAAGGCGGCAATAAAGGCGGGTACGGAGTTTTCAAACTTTTTCTCCATAAGCTCCTCAATTTCCGCCTGCTGTACCTCCTCCTTTGAAACAAGCGAGGTAACAACCGTGTTTTCGTTTTTGAGTACACCTCTGTCGGATAATCGCTTAATTACCGTGTAGGTAGTCGTTTTCGACCAGCCGAGCTGTTCTTTGCAAAGTTCGCTGAGCCTGCGTGAGGACACGGGCTCGTTTTCCCAGAGAATAAGGCAGAAACGATATTCGCTTTCAAAAACCTTGGGTGCAGACATATTTTCACTTCCTTCTTGTTGTTCTAATGCATTAGTATAATATCATTCTAATGTGTTAGAACAAAATTGTCAAGAGGGTATTCAAAATTACAGTTTAACGCATAAATAAATTGTTGCTAAAAGAATGAATTATTTAATTTTTCCTTCTTGCCTTTTAGGTCTATATATAGTAAAATAATTCTATCTTATTATGGTGGTATATTATGTTCAGCGATAAATTTATTCAGTTGAGAAAACAGGCTATAGAAAAACAGTTCGGTCGAATGAACGATATGCAGCGCAAGGCGATTTTCCGTACGCAGGGACCATTGCTTGTGCTTGCAGGTGCAGGCAGTGGTAAAACAACCGTTCTTGTCAACCGCATTGCAAACATTATGCAGTTCGGAAAGGCGTATTATTCCGATTATACCTGCCGTCCAGTTGAGCAGAGGGATATTGACGCAATTGAGGCTTACCTCGACGGTGACGATTTCACATATACTTTTTTTGAAGACCTGATGCAGGTCGATGCACCCCGTCCGTGGGAAATTCTTGCAATCACTTTCACAAACAAAGCCGCAAATGAGCTTAAAGAAAGGCTCGAAAAAATGCTTGGCCCCGACGGAAGTGAAATCTGGGCGAGCACATTCCACTCCGCCTGCGCAAGAATCTTAAGGCGTTACGGCGAAAGACTCGGCTTTTCAAACCATTTCACAATCTATGATACGGATGATTCACGCCGTGCAATGAAAGAGTGTCAGCGTGCCCTCGGTATTGAGGACAGGGTGATTAACCATAAGGCGGCACTTGCCGAAATCAGTCGCGCAAAGGACAGTCTTATTACTCCCGAGGAGTTTAAGCAGCAGGCAGGCAGCGATTTCAGGCTCAAGAAAATCGCTGACCTTTACGAAATGTATCAGGCTAACCTCAAAAAAGCCGATGCAATGGACTTCGACGATATTATAACAAATACCGTTTATCTTTTACGAAATAATGAGGATGTGCTTGAATACTACCAGAACAGGTTCAAGTACATAATGGTTGACGAGTATCAGGATACAAACCACGCACAGTACCAGCTTGTCAGCCTTCTTGCCGCAAAGAACAGAAACCTTTGCGTTGTCGGTGACGACGATCAGAGTATTTACAAGTTCCGTGGTGCTACGATTGAGAATATCCTCTCCTTTGAGCAGCAGTTCAATGCCGAGGTTATCCGCCTTGAGCAGAACTACCGCTCAACCCAGACTATTCTCGACGCCGCCAATGCGGTTATTGCCCACAACTCACAGCGTAAAGGCAAAAACCTCTGGACGGACAACGGCGAGGGCGGAAAAATCATACTCAACACATCCTATGATGAGCAGTCCGAGGCAAGGTATATTGCCGATACCGTGCTTGACGGTGTAGCAGGCGGTCAGCGCTTCAACGATTTTGCCGTGCTCTACCGTGCAAATGCACAATCCAACGCAGTTGAAAACGCCTTTGTTCGTATGGGCATTCCTTACTCGATTTTCGGCGGTCACAAGTTCTATGACCGTAAGGAAATCCGTGATGCAATTGCCTATCTTACCGTTATCAACAACACTTCCGATGATATAAGGCTTCGCAGAATTATCAACGAGCCAAAGAGGGGGATAGGCGATACTACCGTTGCCCACGCGGCAGATATAGCAAATTCGCTTGGAATCAGCATGTTTGAAGTTATATCGCAGGCGCAGGATTATCCTCAGCTCAGCCGTGCGGCTTCAAAGCTGGTCGCCTTTGCCGATATGATAAAGGACTTCACTCTCAAGTCGGAAGAGCTTTCGCTTAAAGAGCTGTTTGATTACGCTATGAAAGAAAGCGGATATGTCGATTCGCTTATGCTCGACGCTGAAACCGCAACGGACAGGCTTGCCAACATAAACGAGCTTTCCAACAACCTTCAGCGTTATACCGAGGAGAACGACGAGGCAACTCTCACGGGCTTCCTTGAGGAAGTTGCCCTTATGACAGACCTTGATGCAATGAACGAAGAAGCGGAAAGAGCGGTTATGATGACTCTGCACTCCGCAAAGGGTCTGGAATTCAACAACGTCTTTATTGTCGGTATGGAGGAGGGCGTTTTCCCCGGTATGCAGGCGGTATACAACCCTGCCGAAATCGAGGAAGAACGCAGACTTGCATACGTCGGCATTACAAGAGCAAAAAAACAGCTTTACCTCACAAAGACAAAAACAAGAATGCTCTACGGCTCAACCACCCACAACCGTACCTCACGCTTTGCCGATGAAATCCCGATGGGGTTGATTAAAGAAACGGGTGTTGCAAAGCAACAGTCACCGTTTATGTCGGCAACAGGCGGCTTCGGCGGCGGATATTCGGGTGGTACAAGAACCCCTGTCGGCGCTTCAAAGCCGAAGGCTGCACCGCTCACAGCTCCCAAAAAGCCCGATGCACCGGTTGAAAGCTTCAACACGGGTGACAGCGTTTCACACGCTACCTTCGGTACGGGTGTTGTGCTTTCTGTCAAGCCTATGGGCAACGATGCCCTGCTTGAAATCGCCTTTGATAAGGCAGGCACAAAGAAGCTTATGGCAAAATTTGCAAAGTTAAAGAAAAACTGAAATAAAAACGAATTATATAAAAGGAGATATATGCTATGATTAAATCCATTCCCAACGGTGTTTTCCCGACCATGATTACCCCCTACACCGCAGACAACAAGATTGACTACAACGCTGTAGAGCAGCTTATTGACTGGTACGTCAAAAAGGGCGTTGACGGTATCTTTGCCATCTGCCAGTCCAGCGAAATCTTCTTCCTCTCTTTCGAGGAAAGACTTGAGCTTCTCAAGTTTATCGTTGAGCGTGCACCCAAGAACATTTCTATTGTTGCTTCCGGTCATACTGCTGACGATATCGGCACACAGATTGAAGAAGCAAAGGCATTTGTCGATGTCGGTATAGACGGCTATGTTTTCATTTCCAACCGCCTTGCAAAGCAGGACGAGGATGACAGCGTTTTCCTTCGCAACGTAGATATATTTATGGATGAAATCAAGGATATAGCCTTCGGTATCTATGAGTGTCCGTATCCCTATAAGCGTCTTATGACTCCCGAAACTCTCGGCGAGCTTGCACGCACGGGCAGATTTACTTTCCTCAAGGATACCTGCTGTAACCCCGCTATGATTAAGGCAAAGCTTGATGCTGTTAAGGGCACAGGTCTTAAAATCTATAACGCTAACTCCGCAACACTTCTTGAAACACTCCGTATGGGTTGTGCAGGCTTCTCCGGCGTTATGGCAAACTTCCACCCCGAGCTTTACGCTTGGCTTTGCAAGAATTACGACAAGGAGCCCGAAAAGGCAGAAATGGTACAGGATGTCGTCGGTTTCTTCTCCGTTGCAGAGTGCCAGGTTTACCCCATCAACGCAAAATACTACCTCGGTCTTGAGGGTATTGATATGGGTTACACATCCCGTGCACGCAATATGGACGATTTCTTTATCGGCCGTAAGTACGAAATTGAGCAGATGCACAGAGTTACTCAGAGAGTAAAGGAACAGCTCGGTATAGAATAATTAAACGAAAGGCACATATAGAAAGGTGGCTTTTGCAATGAAAAAATCTGTTAAGGCAATTATCAGCATTGTTCTTGCGTTGACGGTTGCATTCGGTACAAATGCAGTTGCTTTTGCGGAACAGGCAGGCTGTGATTGCGGCAAGGCTCCCGTCGTGTTTGTTGAGGGTATAGGCACTACGCTTTATATATGGGATGACAGCGGCGAGAGAAAAACGGTTTTCCCTATGTCGACGGATATTATTCTCACATCCCTTGCTAAATTTATTCCCGCAGTACTCATTTCTACCGTGTTTGGCGGTTGGTCAGGCTTCAGCAGTTCGCTTTCGGTTTTTGTATGTGAGCTTTTTTCAGAGGTTGACTGTGATGAAAACGGTGACTCTGTTGAGCTGGTTGTTTCACATCCGCCTGTTGATACCGAGGTAGCGGAGCATATCTACGGCGATAATATTTACACCTTCCGCTATGACTGGCGTCTTGATCCTTATGTAATTGCCGCACAGCTTGACGAATACATTGATGCAATTATTGCTGCGACGGGTCATGACAAGGTTGTGCTCAGCGCCTACAGCGAGGGTGGCGAAGTAACACTCGCTTACCTTGATGCATACGGTTCAGATAAACTTGAAAAGTACGTTGCACAGTGTTCGGCTTTTCAGGGCCTTACGCTCATAGGTGAGGTTTTCACAAACAACGTCGGCGTTGACGGTGGTGTTATTGCAGACTTCCTTGTCAGCGTAATAGCCTCAACGGGTGCAGACGACAGCGTTGCCAGGTTGCTTGATGTTCTTCGTTATACAGGTATATATTCCCTGCTTTCGATGTTGCTGGATTCGGTGTTTGAAAACTGTTTTGACGATATTTATGCCACTCTGGCACGTGATATGTTTGCCTGTATGCCCGGCATCTTTGGCTTTGTTCCGGCGGATTATTTTGACAAGGCTGTCGATATGCTTTTCGGAGACAATAAGGCAAAGTACGCCACTCTGATCGAGCGTGTCACAAGATATCACAATGCGCAGGTGAACGCTAAGAATATTATTGAAACAGCACGTCAGAACGGTGTTGCCGTGGCGATTGTTTCAAATTACGGTGTCTGTTCCATGCCGCTCATCGGTGATACAACCTATCAGTCCGATATGCTGATTGATTCCGCAAACACTTCGGGCGGTGCTACTTTTGCTCCGTTTGGCGAAACCTTTGCAGACGGTTACAAGCAGAAAGTTGATGACAGTCACAACCACCTTTCACCCGACGGTGTAGTGGATGCTTCAACCTGTATGTTCCCCGAATACACCTGGTTTGTTTCGGGCTTTACGCATTGGAACACCTGCGAAGAGTTTATTAATTGGCTCTATTGGTATGACGGTCAGCCTACTGTATGGGATAACCCCGATTATCCGCAGTTCCTCACAGGTAACCCGACAGAGTTGTCAGTCGCTCCTCAGATTTGAATAAAAATAAATAAAGCAAGGTGATTCGTTTTCGAGTTACCTTGCTTTTTATATTTTTTGATAATTACAGATAGGTTAAAGAATATTAAACCGTTTATTTTATCTTGATTTTAAAAAGTCTTGCACCGTGGGGGTTAACCTTTGCGGAAAACTCACCGTCGGTTACTGCGTGTTCTGCGTGTTTCCACATATCCCAAACGCTGTATTTAACACCGCCGATTGAAATGTCGGTAATATCAAAGCTGATTTCTCTTTCCTTGTCATCTGTGTTGAAAAGAGCAACATATTTGCAACTTTCACCGGTTGATGTCCAGATGATTTCACCCTTGCCGTCGGTTTCTTCACGCTTGAACTGCTTTGCGCCGCTTGAATTTTTGAGCATGTCAATAAGCTCTCTGTTCTGAAGAAGTGAAAGGGTAAATTCGTCGTTTTCACGCATTTCTCCGCCCATCATAAGTGGCGAACGGAAAATTCCCCAAAGCGTCATCATCGTTATCTGCTCATCGGGGGTAAAGCGTGTGTAACGGTTTCTGTATTCAGGGAGCTCTTCTGTAATCTGGATTCTGCCAAGGGGAAGCATATCGCAATCCGGCCATGTGCCCGGCTGAACATATTCCTGCCATGTGCAGCAACGTTCAAACATCGCGTGGAGCTTGCTCCATTCATCCCAAAAATCTCCTGTCATACGCCACATGTTTGCATTTGCCGCAAGGTGTTCGTGCTCCCGGACAGGTGCGGGTCCGGGGGAAAGGCTGAGGACCATATCTCTGCCGCATTTGTCAATAGCCTTTCTTAACATTTCAATTTCTTTTCTTGCGGAATAAGGGTTGTCAGGGTACATCTCGGTGTTGGCAATGTCATCACACTTAATGAAATCAACATCCCATGAAGCATAAAGTTCAAATATGGAATCGTAATATTCCTGTGCGCCTTTTTTGTCGGGATAGAGACCGTACATATCAGGGTTCCACGCACAAATTGAAGTGGGGTTTGCAATATCCTTTGCCGTAACGCCTTCACACTTGATTTTGGTGTTGAGGTGTGCCGCCTGTCGGGGAATACCTCTCATAATATGTATGCCGAATTTAAGACCAAGTGAGTGTATGTAATCGGCAATGGGCTTAAAGCCCTTTCCGCCGGCGGAGGAAGGAAAACGTTCAACTGCAGGGATAAGTCGTGAGTATTCATCCATGCAAAGCGGTGCAAAATAGTTGTAGTAGAAGCTGTTTGCAGTGGGCTCGGACCATTGGATGTCGCAGACGATATATTCCCAACCATAGTCCTTCAGGTGCTTTGCCATGTAATCTGCGTTGGCAAGAAGCTGTTCTTCGTTAACAGCTGCACCGTAGCAGTCCCAGCTGTTCCAGCCCATAGGCGGAGTAGGTGCAAAATCTTTGAAGTTCATTTTTATACCTCCGTAATATGCTTTTTAAAGTTTATCATAAATTAAATAATATTACAATAAAATATAAATTTTTCTCATTCAAATACGACGCTTTTTTTATAGGGTAGGGTATAGAATTAAAGCGCGTAGGGAGGGCTGACTAAGCCTAATTCTCCCTGAAGGCGGTGAGAAAAATAAAACAGATAATATATGTCGATGTGCTGGTTTGCCTTAATACAATAATCAGCTTTTTTATGCTCGGTGCGGTGCGGCTGATTTGCCGTGAGTACACAAATCGGTGGCGTATGCTGCTTGGCAGTTTTATGGGCGGGGCTTATTCGCTTTGTATCTTTCTGCCGGAAATACCTACGGCGGTAAGCGTTGCATTAAGGGGGGCTTTTCTGCTTGCAGTAACACTTGGTGTTTTCGGTTTCGGTTATAAAAAACGCTTTTTCAGGATATTTGCCTGCCTTTGTGCTGTCAGCTTTCTGTTTGCGGGTGCGGTGCTCGGAATCTGGCTTGTGTTCAGACCGCAGGGGCTTGTAATCAGAAATTCAGGCGTTTATCTTGATATAGGCTTTTTGCCGCTTGTATTGCTTTCGGCGGCGGTTTATCTCACCGTTACTGTGTTTATGCGTTTCTTTTCACGCAATACTAAAGATAACTGTGAATGTACGGTTTTATTGCATTATAACGGTAAGCTGTTGAGCCTGAAGGGAATAATCGATACAGGCAACACACTCACGGACAGCTTTACGGGCAAGAGTATCAGTGTGATTGACCGTGCAGCGGCATTTCTGCTTTTTGATGAAAAAACGGCACAGAGCATATTCAATGGCAATCTTCCCGTTGGTATGCATTTAACCGTTTCAAACACAGTTGGCGGTGAAGGTCTGCTACCCGTTTTTACTGCGGAAAAAATGCGGGTAGAAACACAGACGGGTATTGCCGAAATTACAGACTGTGCACTTGCGGTCAGTACCGTTGAAAGTTTTTCAAAAGGTGTATCAGTGCTGGTCAATTCAGATGTTTTCAGTCTTGTAAAAGAAAACGGAGGAGGTGAACTCAATGCTGAAAAAGCTGTTACAAAAAATAAAAATACTCTTGTGCAGAAAAAAGAAAAACGAAGTTTATTACATAAACGGACCGCAGACCCTCCCGGCACCGCTGACACCAAACAAGGAAAGCGAAATAATGCTCAGAATAGAGCAGGGTGACGACTCTGCCCGTGAACTGCTGATAGTGCACAACCTGCGCCTCGTTGTGTACATTGCAAGGAAGTTTGAAAATTCGGGTGTCGGAATTGAAGACCTGATATCAATCGGCACAATAGGGCTTATAAAGGCGGTGAACACCTTCAGCCCGTCACGCAATATCAAGCTTGCAACCTACGCTTCGCGCTGTGTGGAAAATGAGATATTAATGCACCTGCGCAAAATTTCCAACCTCAAAGCGGAGGTTTCAATTGATGAGCCTCTGAATGTCGATTGGGACGGAAATGAGCTGCTTCTGTCTGATGTGCTTGGCAGCGATGTTGATCTCATTAACGCTGACCTTGAACACGAGGATGAAGCGAGGATGTTACGGAAAATCGTAAATTCACTTGGCGAAAGGGAAAGGATGATAATGTGTATGCGTTTTGGCATAGGCGGTGAAACTGAGCGCACACAAAAGGAGGTTGCCGACTTGCTCGGAATATCGCAGAGCTATATTTCACGGCTTGAAAAAAGAATAATAGAGCGTATAAAAAATGAAATGGAAACAGTATTGAAATAGAAATAAAAATAATGTATTATATGGGCAGATGTACTCTGCCCATAATTTATTTCAGGTGGTGAAAAAATGAAAACTGCGGCGGTTGTTGCCGAATACAATCCCTTTCATTCGGGTCATAAATATCAGCTTGAACAAACACGTGCCGCAGGCGCAACACATATTGTTGCTGTTATGAGCGGTAATTTTGTCCAGCGCGGCGAAGCGGCAATATATGACAAATACCTGCGTGCAGATGCCGCCGTTAAGTGCGGCGCTGACCTCGTGGTTGAGCTTCCCTTGCCATGGGCAACAGGTACGGCACAGACCTTTGCAAGGGGTGCTGTGGGTGTCGCAAAGTCACTCGGCGTTGCAGATATGCTTTCTTTCGGCTGTGAAAATTCGGATTTGCCTGCCCTTGAAAAGCTTGCGGATACGCTTTATTCCGACGAATACGAAAATATCATTTCTTCAATGCTTGCCCAAAACAAAACCTTTGCTTCTATCCGTCAAAGTGCTGTTGCAGAGCTTTGCGGTGCGGATGTATCAGCCCTGCTTGAAAAGCCAAACAATATTCTTGCCGTTGAATATATTGCTGCGGCAAAAAATATGGGCTGCGATTTCGCTTTCAACGCCGTTCCCCGTGTTGGTGACGGTTATAACGAAACTGCCTACAGCGGCAACGGCTTTGCTTCGGCAACGGCAATAAGGGAAACAATACGCAACAATTGCTTTGATTCGTCACTTGTACCTGAAGAGGTGAGAGAATTATATACGGATGATTTTTCGTCGTTTTCACGGCTTGATTTAGCGGTGCTTTCAAAACTTCGTACTCTTTCAGTTGGGGAAATAGCACTTGCGCCCGATATTTCCGAGGGCCTGGAAAACCGCATATATTCCGCAATCCGTGAAGCGGTAAGCGTTGAGGATTTGTTCGAAAAAATCAAAACAAAACGTTATACTGCCGCCAGAATAAGGCGTATTATTTTAAGTCTTTTCCTCGGTGTAAAGGCACAGGATTCATTCGGTACACCGCCTTATATCAGAATACTTGCCTGCAATGAAAAAGGCAAAGAAATCCTCGCCCATGTAACACCCGATATACCGCTTGTCGGAAGAGCCTCACAGTTCAAAGAGCTTGGCGGTAGGGCAGGGGAGATATTTGCCCTTGAATGTAAAGCGGACGATGTTTATGCGCTGAGTTTTGCGCCTGCCCGTGAGTGCGGCGCTTATTATAAAACAAAGATTTTTTAATGGAGGTAAAATATATGTATCTCGGTATTATCAATGGTTGGTCGGACGGCTGTATCGAAGCCGTCAGTAAAAAGGGTCTCAAGTGGGTTGAATTCTGCGTGAATTACAATTATGACAGCGCAGAGGTTCTCGCCCAGGCAGACAGAATCAACGAAAGCTGTAAAAAATACGGCGTGAAGGTCGGCTCAATCGGCCGCTGGGGCATGGAGCGCTTTGACGAAAACGGTGCAGTTATTCCCGAAGCCTTACAGCACGACAAAAACTGCATTGACCTTGCCTCGAAGGTCGGTTGTCCCGTTTTTAACTGCGGCTGTAACTATGTTGAAGGCAAGAGATTTATGGAAAACTGCGACCTTGCCGTAGAGTACCTCGCAGGTCTTATTGAATACGGTAAAGAGCGTAATGTTAAAATTGCTGTTTACAACTGCGACTGGGAAAACTTCGTTGTCGAAGATCCTGCATGGAGCGTTGTTCTCGGCAGACTGCCTGAGCTCGGCATAAAATACGATACCTCTCATTGCATCAACCGTGGCGGCGATTACCTCGCCGAAATGGAAAAATGGGGTGACAGATTCTACCACTTCCACATCAAGGGTACGCTCTACATCGGCGGCGAGAACTACGACGATCCGCCTGCAGGCCTTGATGACGTTAAATGGGGCCCTGTTTTTGCTCTGCTCTACATAAAGAAGTACAACGGTATGCTCTCAATCGAGCCTCATTCGGGCAAGTGGAATGGCGCAGTCGGTCAGTGGGGCGTTGATTATACAATTAACTTTGTCAAGCCCTTCATTATGCCGGAGGACTATTCATACGACGAAAATCCGTATATGCCCTGATTTATAACCCGAGAATAAAAAATGCAACCTCTGAATGAGGTTGCATTTTTGTTTGAGGATATCAGAAAATGGAATAAATTTTATTTACGCCGCGGTTAAGAGTTCGAAGAATTGCGGTAAGTGCGTTGTCAAGTAAGCTTGGAGCTTCGTCCTCGATTACCTTTGCGTCGACAAGTGCCTTTTCAAGCTCGGCATCTGCCTCGTTCCATGCGGATTGATCAACTATTGTTTCATTAAGCAGAGCGTTGATTTTTGCAATTGCGGCGTCAACTGCAGCTGCCTTTTCGGCTGCGATACCGCTCTTGTCTGCTGCAGCCCAGGCTTCCATATTGCCTATGGCGTTGTGGGTAAGTCTGCCTTCGTTGAACTGGGGATATGCAGGGTTAGAATAGACATCCTTCATATTATTGTCAGCCATAACTCTGATTGCAAGCTTGAGCGCAACGTCATTCTGCGGAAGCTGCTCGTGTGCCTGTGCTTTGAAATACCAGGTTGTGCAGGGCAGAAGACCTGTTGTTGCGTCAACAACACCGTCGGGTGAAAGGTGGTTGTGGTCGGGGTTGTTGCAGTATGTGCCTTTGGCAACATAGCCTTCGCCGAGTGTTGTACCCAGGTCAGCAAAGGTTGCGCCCATTGCAGGAGAAGCGGCGTGGATAACGCGGTCTGCATTGGTTGTCTTGTAATCCTTGCAAAGCGGGAAGAGATTTACGTCATAGCAGGCGAGGTTGAAAATTTCACAGCCTGTATCACGAAGCTCAAAGAGGTTTTCTTCAAAGTTTGCTCTTGCATTCATAAAGTATTCAACGTCTTCAAGTATGCCTGCAAGCTCGGGCTTGCCTTCAAGCCATATTTTCTTTGCCTGCTCATAATATGCATCGGGGCAGAGGGCCCATATCATTGTTGTGCGAAGCGCAGCAACATCGACAAGGCCGTTTGCAAGGCCCGAAAGAGCGGATTTGAGCACATCTGTCGGCAGAATACGAAGCACCATATTCAACAGATATGCAAGTGATGTTTCACCCATAAGGGTTACGAAAAGGTCCTCGTAAAGTGTGTTGTCGTCATAGAAAACGCTCAGGTTACCTGTGAGCAGGTCGCCGATGATGTTAGAACCGTCAATAGCGGGAATTACGAAAACCATCTTGCGGATAAGCTCGTAATCTTCGGGATACATCTCAAGGTAGTTGATTGCAATAGTGCCGCCAAGGCTGATGTGGCAAAGCTTGACCTGACCGTTGGGTGACTTGGGCAGAACAACATCGTGGATATAGTGGTGAAGCTTTTCAGTTTCGTACATAACGTCGCCGAGTGAATCGTAGCCGAAGTAGTAAACATCGTCCTCACCGACAATTTCGCTGAGCTCCTGAATGGGAAGGAAGGTGTAATATTCTTCTCTGACAGCCTCGGGAAGCTCGCTCATAGGCATTTCGTAGCAAGGTACCTCAATGTTCTGAATGTACTTGCCGTCGTTGTCTTTTTCGATAAGGCTCAGGGCATTGTATGTACCCTCATACATAGCCTTTGTAAGGCCGATATTCTGCCTTGTAACAATTGAAGCGAGCATATTCGGCAACGCTCTCTTGACAAGCGGCATAACATCAATTTCAAGCGGCCAGCCTGTGACATAGCCTGTCTCGTCGGGCACCCACTTGCCGTTTTCGTCAACAAGATAGGTGTTGTTCTGGCTCATACCGTGAACAATAATTACAGGTGTTTCTGTGTCATAATCCGCCACATACCCCGAGTCGCTTGCAAAAGCGGAAACGGAAAGCAGCATTGACACAGCGAGAACAATACTGATTACTTTTGTAAATTTCATTTGTGTATTTCCCCTTTACTTATAATAAAGAGATTTTACCAAATAAATACATAAAACTCAATGCGATTATATCACAAGGTTTTAATATGATTTTCGGTGATTTGCACAAACAGAATACTTGCTCAAAATGGTTTTGATGCTTATTCTTGGGTGACAGGTGCTTAATTGTTACAAAATCCGCAACAGCACAATAGTGTTCATCCATACCATTATGGGTACAGGTTGATATGGACTGAACATTAAATATTAATTAAACCAAGGACTGACGGGCAGAAAAACCCACAACCGAGGAACCCACTACAGAGGAACCTACAACAGGCAACGACGGCGAATCGTTCTTCACAAGGCTCTGGAACTTCCTTGTTAAGATTGTTCAGTTTGTTGTAAATACCTTCAAAAACATTTTCGGTATAGAATAAAACTATCTTGAGGTGATATTCACCTTATCCGACCAACAAGCCGTCTGCTCTGCAGACGGCTTGTTTTACTGGATGAATATAAAACTCGACAAAAAACATTCTTGAAACACGGAAAAACAGATGGTATAATTATTAAAACAGCAATATTTTTGGCTATATCGCCAACAAAGGTGACCATTGCCTGTATTTCAGCAGTAACTGCTCAAACATACGCACAACCAATACCTATCTCGGCAATACCGCCGGCGGCGCAATACACAAAAACTATTCGCCGGGAGAAGGACAGATTGTACGCGGCGATATTTCACGCAACCAGTTTTATACGGATGTGTTTATTCATAATGCGGAAACCTGTTGGTGTATTGCTTATTTTTGCGATAATACTATGTGTGACAGCAACTTTGCAACAGAAATAGACCGTGTGCTTGTAACCGGTGCGTCAACCAACTGCATAATCGCCAACAGTGAAGTTGATGAAGCCAAATCGTTTTTTATCATCGCTTGGCATGCCGCACGCTTTTGGATGCAGGATTCGCATATTGTTTATTCGGGTCATCACAGGGCAGGTCAGACTATAGTTTATTCTGAAGATTCGTTTATTAATAAAATGAGTGCTTCTTTTATGAACTGCGGTCTTGAGGACAGGCGATATCACATAGGACCTGACCGTGATATAGCAGAGCTTCGTTTTAAGTTTACCGGCTCGGAAATAGAATCAACTAAGAGTGATACACAGTATTATTTGTGTGACTTGGTTGAGAGTTATCCCAAAATTGACGATGTTTCTCAAACTGTTCGATATGCCGATGCTAATGTTTCTTGCGGTGAATATTATGATAATTGTACTTTGAGATTTAAATCAAGTGCTCCGTTAACCCGATTAAAGGCTATCAACAAGAAGCTGAACGGGCTTACATACAGAAATTGTTATATGGTTAATAGTTCAGAAAGCAGAAGTCAACCGCCGTTCTTTTATGTTTGTGAATTCCCTGCGCAAACAGAGGGATGTGAACAGGCTGCATATTGCCCGCTACAAACTGGCAGAGGTTGTTGGCACCAGGAACAAAACAGAAGTTATCCTTGGTTGCACTTTGAAAACAATATTTATGATAGATGGGGCTATTCTACCGTAAAAAATTGGTACTATTATGTGAAATCTATGATTCCTGTTGGCGCAACACATATTAGACCAACTCAAGATAAAATCGGAACATTTACAGGTGCTTATTCTGCCAATTGTTGCCGAATTACTAACGGAAAAATCACTCGCTTTAATGATTTGATGTCCAATGTCCAGCTTTGATTTGTCTTTGCTCACTTTAACAGAGCATTGATATAGTATAAACTAATATAAACCCAATCGGGCGAAAGGAGATTTTATAATGAAGAATGGTAAAAGAGTAGTTTCTTTACTGCTGAGCGTAATGCTCTCTGTTTCGGTTTTGTTTATCGGCGTTAGTGCTGAGGATGAATATGTTGCCGGTGATTTAGTCACCTTTGGTACTTATCCCCAGTCTATGGTAACGGACGAACAGTTAATAGCTGAGCTCAATTCTCTGTCGCTTGATTGGGTTTCATACGGTTATTACTATTGGAGTTATAGTGGCGGTGTTGCAAATTATTTTATTAAGTCAGTAGAAAAGGACTGGATGAAATATGTTGATATTGAACACAACGGTGGGAAATACCGCGGTGTGTTAATTGAGCAATATCGTCAATTAATGAATCCACATTATGAAGATATAACCAGCCAAAAGGAACTGGGGTTTGAACTGAATAAGATTTATTGGTTTAAATATGAACCTTTGGTGTGGCGTGTTGTAGATTCCGATGAAGGTATCCTTATAAGTGAATATGTTATAGATTCGCAACAAATGAATGAGTCCTATTATTATAGTCACTCTGCAGATGAAGCAAACTCGATTAGATACACAGATACAGGAGAAAAGATACTTGCACATGTGGGCGATTATTCTCAAAGCTCATTAAGGATTTGGCTAAACGAAACCTTTGTAAAAACTGCATTTAGCCACGAAGAACAAGAGCTGTTAATGTCCAGAGAACTCAACAATCAAGCGACAGATTTTTGTGGGGAGATTTTTGATTACTCATTTAGTAATAAAAATTATTATCGTACAACCAACGATAAGGTTTCTTTGCTTTCTGTAGGAGAGCTGATAGAGTGGAGTGAGAATATCGGAACGCTTGAAGCAGATTCCACGGAATACTCTTATTCACAGGGCAGGCAGTCAGACACACCGGAGTGGACTTTGAGAACCCCCATAGTTGGTACTCTGGAATATGCAAACACGCATAATGTTAATCCGCTTTTTGTTGGCTGCGGCAATCACCCTGCTTTACGTGTCTATAAAGAGCTTTCCTGGGCTGAACAAGTTCATTGTGGTGTGTGCCAATCAAAAGATGAATATCCTTTGTATATGAGTTTTTTCTATCAGATACCTGCCTTACGTCCTGTAATTAAAATTGATTTAGTTTCGGCGGAATTGCCTAAAGAGTCTACGACCGAGGAGCCCACGACAGAGGAACCTACAACCGAGGAGCCTACAACCGAGGAGCCTACAACCGAAGAGCCTACGACCGAAGAGCCTACGACCGAAGAGCCTCCTACAGGCAACGATGGCGAATCGTTCTTCGCAAGGCTCTGGGACTTCCTTGTTAAGATTGTTCAGTTTGTGGTAAATACCTTCAAAAACATTTTCGGTATAGAATAAAACTAATATTCACCTTATCCGACCAACAAGCCGTCTGTTCTGCAGACGACTTGTTTTACTGGATGGTGAATTGTACTGTCAAGCGCAAACAACAAGTGAAGCACACAGCTCTTTTGGGTTATGCTTTTTCAATTTAATACGCTAAAATATTTCTTTTTAAACTATTGACATTAGTTTGTGTTTGATTGTATAATCATACTTATATTTTTACAATATTATGCAGCACACACAGAAAGGTTATGAGATTATGACATCACAGTTTATAGCATTTGTTCTCTATTTTGTTGTTGTCCTTGGCATAGGTCTTTTCTTCTTCTTTAAGTCAAAGGGTACCGGCGAAAAGGACTATTTCCTCGGCGGCCGTTCAATGGGTCCGTGGGTAACAGCACTCAGCGCACAGGCATCCGATATGTCAGGTTGGCTTCTTATGGGCTTCCCCGGCAGTATTCTTGCCTTCGGTATGGGTCAGGTCTGGATTGGTATCGGCCTTGCACTCGGCACAGCCGCCAACTGGATTTTCGTTGCAAGAAGACTGCGTAAGTTCTCACAGGTCTGCAACGATTCAATCACAATTCCGCAGTATCTTTCCAATCGTTTTATGGCAAAAAGCCGTGCACTTCAGATTATCTGCGCGATTGTTTTCCTCGTTTTCTTCACAATCTATGTTGCATCAAGCTTTGTTGCGGGTCAGAAGGTATTTATTCAGGTTGTTCCCCAGCTTGCTGATAACCCCAACCTTGCACTCATCATTTTTGCAGCAATCATTATTGTTTATACATTTCTCGGCGGCTTTAAGGCTGTTTGCTGGACAGACTTCTTCCAGGGTCTTATGATGCTCGCTGCACTTCTTGCAGTTCCCTTTATGCTTATTTTTGTTCAGGAACTCGATTTCGGCGTGTTTGAAGCGGCTGACGGCGGTGTTAATCCCCTCAATCCCTTCTCTGCTTCGTGGAAGGATATTGCCTCCGGTCTTGCATGGGGTCTTGGCTACTTCGGTATGCCCCACATTATCGTAAGATTTATGTCTACAAAGAACGTTAAGGTTCTTAAAAAGTCTGCAACAATCGGTATCGTATGGGTCGTTCTTTCACTCGGTGCAGCTATTGCAATGGCTATCCTCGGCAGAGCCTTCGCACCCACACAGGCACTCGTCGGTGCAGGTCAGCAGGAGCTTATTTTTGTAACTCTTGCCCAGAAACTCTTCCCCGGTTTTATTGCAGGTTTGCTTCTTTCTGCTATTGTTGCCGCTGCAATGAGTACTGCTGACTCACAGCTTCTCGTTGCTTCTTCATCCTTCACAAGCGATATTTACAAGCCCGTTTTCCGCAAGAACGCTTCCGACAAGGAAACCCTTTGGGTAGGTCGTATCGTTGTTCTTATCATTGCTGTTGTTGCTTACTTCATTGCAAGCAGCAAGTCAGAGGGCGCATCAAGCATTATGAGCCTTGTTGACAATGCATGGGGCGGCTTCGGCTCAGCATTTGGTCCCGTAATTCTCCTTTCCCTCTTCTGGAAGAGAACTACATACAAGGGCGCAATCGCAGGCGTTATCGGCGGTGCGGTTGTTGACGTTGCGTGGATGCTCCTTCTTTCCGAAACAGGCATTTACGAGCTTCTTCCCGGCTTTATTGCAGGCGGTCTTTGCTGTGCAATCGTTTCACTCATTGACAAGAAGCCCACCAAGGAAGTTGTTGCAATGTTTGAAAAAGCAAGCAACGTTTCAATTGAAAACTGATTGTATTAACAAAAAATTAAGCAAGGTAATTGCCGAACGGCTTTTACCTTGCTTTTTTTGTTTTGCTTTTTAGTTGTACGCTTTCTTAATATCGAAACTGAATGTTACTCCGCCTTCAACATTTTCTGCGGAGTAGGGCATACCGTGCAAATCCTGAATAGCCTTGACTATTGAAAGCCCAAGTCCGAATCTGCCTTCTTCTCTTGAATGTGCCTTGTCGGCCCTGTAGAAGCTCTGCCAGATGTTTTCAAGGTCGCTTTCCGCAATCGGGTCACCCGTGTTGAATACGCTTACTCTTACGCTGTCCTCGGTTTCGGTTGCACCGAGGATGATTTTTTTGTCGTACTTTGCGTGGGACAGGGCGTTTGAAACGTAGTTGTGAATAACCATTTCAAGTCTTTCGGGGTCGCCGTAGCCGTACAGACCATCGGGAATATTGTTGATAATTTCAATTCCGCTTTCTTTTGCGAGAATATCATAGGATTCAATGCTTTCTCTTACGAATTCGCCTATGTCGAATACCCTTTGTTCAAGTGTGTAGCTGCCCGTTTCGTATTTGGAAAGCTCAAGCATATCACAGACAAGTCTGTTCATCCTGTGTGTTTCTTCAATAATGATGTCGCAGTAGTCGTCCGTATTCATTCTGCCCGATTTCATACCGAGTTTAAGACCTTCCGCATAACCCTGAATAATGGCTATCGGGGTTTTGAGTTCGTGTGAGGAGTTGGAAACAAATTCCTTGCGCATTTGCTCAATTTTGATTTTGTGCTCAATATCCGCTTCAAGCTGTTCGTTCTTCTGCTGTAAGTCCTTGAGTGTTGAATCAAGCGAAGCAGAAAGCGTGTTTATGCTTTTTCCTAGCTCACCGATTTCGTTGTTGGCATACGGCGGACACTTCTGCGAAAAGTCCATTTTTGCCATATCCCTGGTTATCTTGTTCATTTCAATAAGCGGCTTACTGAAATGGTGAAGATAAACATACATCGAAATGATAATGAACATAAAGGTTGCGCAGGCGATTATGCTCACATACCGTGTTGTTGCGTTTGCCGTTGCGGAAAGGTAATCCATCTGTGCATAAACCTTAAGCGTGCCCGAAGTGCCAAGCGGTGCGCCGAACATCAGGTATTGCAGATCGTTACTGTCATCTCTGAGTGTTTCGTAGTATGTTCCGTTGTCAAGTACCTTCCGCTCAACAAGTGTCAGGTTTCTCGTTCGCATTACGTCAAAAAGGTTAATGCCCGAATCTTCAACCCAGTCCTGAAGAAAGTCATTGATGGCGGAAATGTAAACAAGCCTGCCGTCGTTGTTGTAGATTTCAACCTCAACGTTGTAATTGTCCTCAATAACCGTCATATCGCTGTAAAAGTCCTTGCTTTCATACAGCGCCATACCTATCTGTTCTGCGGCAATAGTCAGGTTTTTTGTTTGCCTGAGCGTGTATATTATCGGAATTAACTGTGTGTTGGCAAGAAGTATTGCGAAAGTGCCTGCGCAGATAAAAAAAGCAGTAACCCCGAAGAACTGAGTCCTCAGGGAATACTTTTTACTTTTTATTCTGTCAATTCTGCTTCTTATCCTTTTTTTCATTATTCAGCCTCTATTTTGTAGCCTATGCCGTAAACTGTTTTGAGGTGATCGTTGCCCCATTGGCCGAGCTTTGTACGAAGGCGGGCAACGTGGCTGTCAACCGTGCGTATGTCACCTGCGTAATCGTAACCCCAGATATCGTCAAGCAGCTGTTCTCTGGAAAAAACTCTGCCCACGGACGAAAGAAGTTTTAAAAGGATGTTGTATTCCTTCAGGGTGAGCTCAAGCGCCGTACCGTCGAGCGTTACAACGTGTGCGGTTTCATCTACCGTCAGTCCGCACAGATAGGGGAGTTTGCCTGTTTCTTCGGCTTCGCCGCCTGCTCTTCTCAGAAGTGCGGCGACCCTCTTCATAAGTACACCGGGGCTGAACGGTTTGGTGACGTAATCATCTGCACCTACCTCAAAGCCCATAAGCTCGTCAAATTCCTCACTTCTTGCCGTTAGCATAAGAACGGGCACGTTGGATTTTTCTCTTATCCTTCGGCAAACTTCCCAGCCGTCCATGTTCGGCATCATAACGTCGAGTATAAGTGCGTCGATATTGCCCTGTGTGTTGAAAATTTCAAGCGCCACATCGCCGTCGTTTGCCTCAATTGCCTCATAGCCTTCACAGCTTAAAAAATCGCATACAAGTCTGCGGATTCTTGCTTCGTCGTCTGCTACAATAATTCTTTTCATAATGTATCGGTCTCCTTTTCCTTTGAATTAATTTTAACATAAAGCCTGCTGATAGGCAACGGTTTTAACACTCATTTAACATTTTGGCAACAGCTTCGTGTCATATCTGTAATTTTAATTACATAACTATTTATAAGTTGTTATAAGGAGGTTGAATATGGACGGCTTTGACGAAACTTACCCGAAAAAGCGTACGGCTGTTTCTAAAAGGAAAAAGCCGAACAATAAGCCCGACTGGCTTGTCGGTATTTCCTCGGCGCAGTTGATGCTTGCTGTTGCGGGAATAGCTTTGCTTCTGCTTGTGTCAAAGACTTCTCCTGCAGGGTTTAACGACCTGAGGGCACGCTTTAACTCTATTATGAGCACCGATATGAGTGTTTCGCAGGTTGTGGATGCGGTGAAAAATCTTCTGCCGGATATGCCTGTAACCACGGAAGAAACAAGCTTTCCGTCGGGCGGTGAGGATGTTGCGCTTTATGAGGCTACGGAAAACGTCTGTTTTGCGCCGATAGAAACCACGGTTGACATTTGTTTGCCTGTTGAGGGAGAGGTGACCTCGCGCTTTGGCTACCGTACCCACCCGATAACCGGCAAATTCGGCATACATAACGGGCTCGATATCGCTGCATCCGAGGGCACAAAAATCTCTGCCGCCTTCAACGGCGTTGTTGAAGATGTAGGGTATAACGATGTGAGAGGTAATTATATTCTTATTGCCCACGGCGGCGAAACAAAAACGCTTTATATGCATTGCTCTGAAATTATTGCGCCCGAGGGTGCTGTGGTAAGGCAGGGCGAAATTATAGCGCTTGTCGGAAATACGGGCTGGTCAACAGGCCCGCATCTGCATTTCTCGGTTATCATCGGCGGTAAATACTGCAACCCGGAGTGGCTGTTGAATGACCTTTAATGTAAAAAACAGCCGTGTAAGCATCAGCTTTTTCTTTTTCTTTACCGTCTGCATTGCTTTGGTGCTTGATACTACCGATACTGCTGTGCTGACAATTTTTGCTGCAGTTATTCACGAAAGCGGACACCTGCTTTGCATGCTTGCCTGCGGTGAAAGGCCGAGCAAGGTGCTTTTAGCCCCTTTCGGTATGTGCATAACCCGTTTTTCAAACTGCAGTCACCGCAGGGAAATGTGCATAGCTCTTGCGGGGCCTGCCGCAAACCTTTTTGCGGCGGCAGTGATGCTTGCTGTTATGTGCATCTGCGATTTACACGGTCTTTTTAAGCCGATAGCTGTCAATGTCAGCCTTGCTCTGTTTAATCTTCTGCCGATTGAGCCTCTTGACTGCGGCAGAGCGGTCAAATGCCGCCTGATGTGCCGTATGAATTCCGCAAAGGCAGAAAAAACGGTTTTTATAATAGGTGTAATCTGCCTTATTCCTCTTTCTGCTTTCGGTTTTTATATCCTTATCCGTAGCCGATACAACATAACTCTTGTGCTGGCGAGCATATATTTATCCTTTACACTCTTGAAAAGAAAAGAATAATGTTGTAAAATTAAATGAATTTAATTTTGGAGGACGTTTATGCTTTCCGAAAAGCTTGAAAGAATACTTCCGCTCGTCCAAAAGCCCGGCAGATATACGGGCGGAGAGCTTAACAGTATTGTAAAGGATAAAGAAAATATTGATATCCGTTATGCCTTCTGTTTTCCTGATACCTATGAGGTCGGTATGTCGCACCTCGGTATCAAAATTCTCTATTCGCTTGTAAACGAAAGAGAGGATGCGTGGTGCGAGCGTGTATTTGCACCGTGGGTGGATATGGAGGAGAAGATGCGTGAAAACGGCATACTTCTCTACGGTCTTGAAAGTGGCGATCCGATTAAGGAATTCGACCTTATCGGATTTACCCTGCAATATGAAATGGGCTATTCCAACGTGCTGAATATGCTTGATCTTGCAGGCCTGCCCATTTACGCAAAGGACAGAAAAGACCTTGCGCCGATTGTGATTGCCGGCGGTCCCTGTGTGTGTAATGCGGAGCCTATGGCGGACTTTTTTGACATTATGCTCCCAGGTGAGGGTGAGGAGGTCACAAACGACCTTATAGACCTGCTTAAAATCCACAAGGCCAAGGGTTCGACAAAGCAGGAATTTTTACTTGAAGCTGCAAAGATAAAGGGCGTATATGTACCGTCACTTTATGATGTGGAGTACAATGACGACAATACCGTAAAGGCAATAAAACCGATTGGCACAGCACCCGAAAGAGTTGAAAAAAGGATAGTCAGCGACCTTGATAAGGTCTATTTTCCCGAAACCTTTATTGTGCCCTCTGTCGAGATTATTCACGACAGAACCGTTGCGGAAATCTTCCGCGGTTGTATCCGTGGCTGCCGTTTCTGTCAGGCGGGTTATATCTACCGCCCGATAAGAGAAAAGACAGCTGATACGGTTAACCGCGACTGTAAGCGTATCTGCGATTCAACAGGTTACGATGAGGTTTCTCTTTGTTCACTCAGCACAAGCGACTATACCGAGCTTGAGCCGCTTCTTAATAAACTCCTTGACTGGACGGTAAAGGATAGGGTCAATATCGCTCTGCCGTCGCTTCGTGCGGATAACTTCTCAAAAGAGCTTTCCGAGCGCCTTGCTTCCGTTCGCAGGAGCGGTCTTACCTTTGCACCCGAAGCAGGCTCACAGCGTATGCGTGACGTAATCAATAAAAACCTTACCGAGGAAGAAATCCTTTCCGCCGCAAGAAAGGCTTTTGATGCGGGCTGGACAAGCGTTAAACTCTACTTTATGCTCGGTCTGCCTACCGAAACGGATGAGGATATTGTTGCTATTGCACAGCTTGCTCAGAAGGTTGTCGATGAGTTCTACCGCAATCCCAACAAGCCCAAGGGCAAGGGTGTCAATGTCAGCATCAGCGTTGCTCCCTTCGTACCCAAGCCCTTCACACCCTTCCAGTGGGAAGGTCAGAACAGCAAGGAAGAGCTTCTGCGTAAGCAGCAGCTTGTTATCAACAGTCTCACAAGCCGTAAAATCTCGCTCACACGCCATAACACGGATATGAGCTTCCTTGAGGGCGTATTCGCAAGAGGTGACAGACGCCTTTCCGCGGTTGTCGAAGCCGCTTGGAAAAGAGGCTGTAAGCTCGATGGCTGGGATGAATGCTTCCGCCTTGATGACTGGATGGCAAGCTTTGACGACTGCGGCATAGACCCGACTTTCTATGCAGGCAGAGAAAGAACTCTCGATGAAATTCTGCCGTGGGATCATCTTGATTACGGTGTAACCAAGAATCATTTAATCAGAGAATATACCAAGGCACACAACAATGAAACAACTCCGCATTGCCGTGAGAAGTGTTCGGGTTGCGGTGCAAACAAAATTAACGGAGGTGAATGCGATGCGTTGCGTAAGAGTAGTGCTTGCCAAAAAGGGCAGGGCTAAATACACCTCGCACCTTGATATGCAAAGGTGTATGATGCGAGCCGTGCGTCGTGCAGGTATTGACCTTTGGTATACAGAGGGCTTTAACCCTCACCCTTATGTAACCTTTGCTCTTCCTCTTCCTCTTGGCGTCGAGAGTGACGGCGAGCCTGTCGATATCCGCCTTGAGGGTGATATATCCAACACAGAGGTTAAAAGAAAGCTCAATCCCGTTCTGCCCGAGGGGATAGAGGTTGTCCGCGTTGAAAACGCCGTCAATAAGCCCGGCGATATAGCTTTTGCAAAATACAATATAGTCATTTACGGCTTTGAGGGCGCAAAAGAAAAAATACTTTCGGCTTTGGGCTCGGGAAATCTTCCTGCCGAAAAGACTGGTAAGTCAGGCAGACACAAGGTTACAAAGCAGGTTAATATTGCTGAAATGATGGGAGATTACTCCGTAGAAGAAAACGGCGAGTTCATTGAAATTGATATTGTTCTTGCTGCAGGAAGTACGAAAAACGCAAGCCCGTTCCTGCTTCTTGATGCGCTTTCAACGGTTATCGGTGAGAGCATAGAATATAAGAATATTACCCGTAAAGCAATTTTACTTGCAAACCTCGAAAAATTTTAAAAAAACACTTGCATTTTGGAAATGTTTGTGTTAATATACTTTAGCGTTTGTTATCCGTCGCTTTCCAAAGACGGGAATTAATGCACAACACATTAATGCTGGCGGTCCTCTTTCAAAACTCTTTGTTATGAACGCCTGAAAATTTATTTGGAGGAAAATTAAGATGGACGCATTGAAACTCATTGCACAGGACAGCATCAAGGCAGAAAAGCCCGTTGCTGAAGTCGGCGACACAGTAAGAGTCGACGTTAAGATTCGCGAAGGCGAAAGAGAAAGAATTCAGGCTTTCGAAGGTATCGTTATTGCTCACAAGGGCAGCGGTGTTTCCGAAACCTTCACAGTCCGCCGTGTTTCCTACGGTGTAGGCATCGAGAGAGTATTCCCTGTTCACTCTCCCAATGTTGACAAGGTCACAACAATCAGAAAAGGTAAGGTTCGCAGAGCAAAGCTCTACTACCTTCGTGACAGAGTCGGTAAGGCTGCAAAGGTTAAGCAGGATCTTAAATAAGCTAAAATTTTCTCAACAAAAAATGGGAACAAGTCTTGTACTTGTTCCTTTTTTTTGCTATAATGTAAAATGAGCGATTTTATAGGTATCTATAATATGTGAGTATCTGTAATTGCTTAAAAAGGAATTATGAAAAAGAATCAGCAGGTGACATTTTGAAAATTACCGAATACCGTAAATATTATGACGAGCCTGTTGCGCCCGTGCCTGAGGCTGAGTCACGCTCACGCAAGCGTGCTGCAGGTATGCTTGAATGGGCTCAGTCGGTTGTGGTTGCGATATGTGTGCTGTTTTTCGTGTTCACATTTGTTCTGCGTCCTGTCCAGGTTGTGGGCGATTCAATGCTTCCCACGCTTCAGGACGGTAACTGGCTCATTATCTCAGCGTTTGATTTTTCACCCGATTACGGAGATATTATTGTTTCAACTCAGCCTAACAAGACCCAGACGGGCGAACCTGTTATCAAGCGGGTTATAGCAACAGGCGGACAGACTGTGGATATTGATTTTGACCGAGGCGTTGTCTATGTGGATGGCAAAGCGTTGGACGAGCCTTATATCAAGGACCCGACCTACAGAAGTTTTGATGTTTCTTTTCCGCTTACCGTGCCCGAAGGTCATTTATTCGTAATGGGCGATAACCGCAACGACTCTCTTGACAGCCGTACAACACGAATAGGTCTTATTGATGAGCGCTATGTGCTGGGCAGTGTCAGAATGAGGGTTATGCCGTTTGAAACAAACTTTATGAATGCATCAAAGGAGTAAGCAAATGAACGAAGATCTTGAAATGAATACCGTAGCACAGGAAACTCAGCCTGCTCCTCAGAAACGCACAATTGCCCAGGCGTTGGTTGATATTGTTTCTGTAATAGCTTCCTCTATTGTTGCCATTATGGTTATATTCACCTTTGTTTTCCGTATTGTAGGTGTCAGCGGTCCGTCTATGATGAATACTCTTCAGAACGGCGATTGGCTTCTGGTTTCTGCGTTTATAACCGAGCCGGAAAGAGGCGATATAGTTATCGTCACACAGCCCAATTCATTCAATGAACCTATAGTCAAGCGTGTTATCGCCGTTGGCGGTGATACGATTGATATTGATTTTGATTCTGCTACCGTTTACATCAACGGTGAAGTATTGAACGAGCCTTATCTCGGCTCGCCCACAACAAATGACGAGTATGCGTGGAGTTATCCCATCACGCTCAAAGAGGGTCAGGTTTTCGTAATGGGCGACAACCGTCAGCACTCGACTGACAGCCGATCACCTGATATAGGTCTGATAGACGAAAACTATATCCTCGGTCAGGTTATGGTCAGGTTTTCACCCATAACAAGCTTTAAGATTTTCGGTGATTACGATTATGAATGATACACAAAAGCAGGTAGTGCAGTGGTTCCCCGGTCATATGGCAAAAACACGCAGGCTTATCAAAGAGAGTCTGCCGCTTGTCGATGCCGTAACGGAACTGCTTGATGCACGTATCCCCGTGTCAAGCCGCAATCCCGAGCTTGACGAAATGACGGGCAAAAAGCCCAGAATAATTCTGCTCAACAAATGCGATATGGCAGACGAAAGAGCAACAAAGCTCTGGCTTGATTATTTTAATTCAAGCGGTGCCGCCGCAATTGCGGTTGACTGCCGAAGCGGAAAGGGATTAAACAATTACCGTCCGCTTGTTCGCAAGGTGCTTGCCGATAAAATCCGTTCCAATGAAGAGAAAGGCATGGCAGGTAAACCGCTGCGTATGATGGTTGTCGGTATTCCCAATACGGGTAAATCCTCGTTTATCAACCGTATGGCAGGTTCCAACCGTGCCAAGGTTGCGGACAAGCCCGGTGTCACACGCAGTAACCAGTGGTTTGCAATCGGTAACGGCATAGAGCTTCTCGATACTCCCGGCGTCCTCTGGCCTAAATTTGACGACCCTGCCGTGGGCGATAAGCTTTCCTTTATCGGCTCTGTCAAGGATGAGGTTGTCGATGCTGAAACAATGGCTGTGCGCCTTATCGAAGTTCTTGCAAGGGATTACCGTGACATGCTTCTTGAGCGTTATAAGCTTGGTAGTATTGACGGTCTTGAGACCTACGAAATCCTCGAGCTAATAGGCAGAAAAAGAGGTATGCTTATCAGCAGGGGAGAGATAGACACACAGCGTGCCGCAACAACTCTTCTCGATGAGTACAGAGGCGGTAAGCTCGGTAAAATCACACTCGAAAGGCCGTGACATATATGCCCGATTACGAATACGAAGCAAGGGCTGCCGAAAGTGGCTATACTGCCGTCTGCGGTGTCGATGAAGCGGGCAGAGGTCCGCTCGCCGGTCCTGTTTGTGCAGCTGCAGTAATATTGCCTCAGGGCCTTGTTATAGAGGGCCTTAACGATTCCAAAAAGCTCAGCGAAAAGAAAAGAGAGCAGCTTTACGACAAGGTGGTCGAAAACGCACTTGCGTGGTCTGTTGCCTTTGCAAGCGAAGCGGAAATTGATGAAATAAACATTCTTCAGGCAACCTTCCTTGCAATGAAAAGAGCGGTCGAGGGTCTGACGGTAAAAGCCGATTATGCGCTGATTGACGGTAATCGTATGCCTCCGCTTGATATAAACGGCGAAACGGTTATAAAAGGCGACTCGCTTTCAATGAGCATTGCCGCCGCATCAATAATCGCAAAGGTTACCCGTGACAGACTGATGCTTGAAATTGATAAGGAATATCCGCAGTATCTCTTTTCACAGCATAAGGGCTACGGCACGGCTTTACACTACGAAATGCTTGAAAAGCACGGTATATCACCTGTGCACAGACGTTCATTCCTTAAAAAGATATTATGAATGCTAAAAGAATGAAAGGCGATATCGGCGAAGAATATACCCGCAAGCGCCTTGTAAAAAAGTTTTATAAAATACTTGATACCAACTATTCCTGCCGTTTCGGCGAAATTGATATCATTGCCCGCAAGGGTGAATATATCTGTTTTGTCGAAGTAAAAACAAGGGATTCTTCTTCGCTTGAAAGACCCGTTACGGCGGTGGATTACAATAAACAGCGCAGGATACTTATAACTGCACAGCATTATCTTATGGCTCACCCGAGCGATTTGCAGCCCCGTTTCGATATAGCGGAGGTTATAACCGAGGCGGACAGAGTCAAAGAGTTTAACTATATAGAAAATGCTTTCGGCGAATAATATTTTCTGATAATAATTTAAAGGTGGTCTTTAATTTGATGTACACAAGCACAAGAGACAATTCCGTTAAGGTAACAGCAGCACAGGCTATTGCCAACGGTATCTCAAAGGATGGCGGACTTTTTGTCCCCACCGAAATCCCCACACTCACACTTGATGAGCTTAAAGAGCTGGTCGGTATGGATTATCAGGGCAGAGCAGTAAAGGTGCTCGGCAAATATCTGTCCGATTTCACTAACGAAGAGCTTGTCGATTGCGTAAGCGGTGCTTACGGCGGCGGTAAATTCAGCAGCGATAAAACTGCTCCCGTTGTAAAGCTCGACGAGAGCGCATATATTCAGGAACTCTGGCACGGCCCTACCTGTGCATTCAAGGATATGGCACTCCAGATTCTTCCTCACCTTCTCACCCGTGCGGCAAGCAAAACAGTAGGTGACAAGCAGATTGTTATTCTTGTTGCAACCTCAGGCGATACAGGTAAGGCTGCCCTTGAAGGCTTCAAGGATGTTCCCAACACAAAGATTCTCGTTTTCTATCCGTCGGACGGCGTCAGTGTAATGCAGAAGCTTCAGATGGTAACTCAGGAAGGTAACAATGTCGGTGTCTGTGCTATCAGAGGTAATTTTGACGACGCACAGAGCGGTGTGAAAACAATATTCACAAGCCCCGACGTTGCGAAGCTTCTTGAAGATAACGGTATGCAGTTCTCCTCTGCAAACTCCATCAACTGGGGCAGACTCGCACCCCAGATTGTTTACTACGTTTCCGCTTACTGCGACCTTGTTGAGCAGGGCGCAATCAAGCTCGGCGACAAGATGAATGTTGCCGTTCCCACAGGTAACTTCGGTAATATCCTTGCCGCTTATTATGCAAAGGAAATGGGTCTGCCCGTAGGTAAGCTTATCTGCGCATCCAACGCAAACAATGTCCTTACAGACTTCCTTTCCGACGGTACTTACGACAGAAACCGTAACTTCTTCACAACAATTTCTCCCTCAATGGATATTCTTATTTCTTCCAACCTTGAGCGTCTCCTCTACATCCTCAGCGGTGGCGACGACAAGAAGGTCGGCGGCTATATGGCTGAGCTTTCCAAGGAAGGCAAGTACACGGTAGATGCCGATATCCTTGAGAAAATCAGAGCTCTCTTCTGTGCAGGCTGCTGCGACGACGAGCAGACCAAGGCAACAATCGGCTCTGTTTACGAGGATAAGAAGTATCTGTGCGATACTCATACAGCTGTTGCAGTCAAGGTTTACGATGAATATCGCAAGGCAACAGGCGATACAACACCCACAATCATCGCTTCCACAGCAAGCCCGTTCAAGTTCACCGCAAGCGTTCTTTCTGCAATCAATCCCGTACTCGTTGAGGGTGAGGAATACGAAATGGCAAAGGTACTTGCAGACGAAACAGGCGTGCCCTGTCCCGTACAGCTTACAGGTCTTGAGAACAAAGAGATTCGTTTCTCCTCCGTTATCGATAAGACTGAAATGTACGGTGCAGTCTATAATATGCTTGGTATAGAAGGCTGATAAAATGTCTCTTTTTGCAATAGGGGATACACACCTTTCCTTCGGCGTTGAAAAGCCTATGGATGTTTTTCACGGCTGGAGCGGCTACGAGCAAAGGCTCGAAGAAAACTGGCGCAAGATAGTTAAAGAGGACGACACCGTGCTTATCTGCGGTGATGTTTCCTGGGGAATGAAGCTACCCGAAGCACTTGAGGATTTCCGCTTTATCCACTCCTTGCCCGGTAAGAAAATTCTCATGAAGGGCAATCACGACTACTGGTGGGAAACCAAGGCGAAAATGCAACGCTTCCTTGCCGATAACGGCATTGATTCGATTGATTTTCTTTTCAACAATGCCTACCGTTTCGGCGATATCTGCATTGCCGGCACCAAGGGCTGGTTTTACGAAAGCGGTGCGGAGGATGAAGCCAAGGCACTCAGGCGTGAAGCCGGCAGACTCAGACGCTCTCTTTCGGTTGCGAAACTTCTCGGCGGCGAGCCGGTGGCATTTCTTCACTATCCGCCCGTTAGCAACAAGGCGGCTGTTGATGAATTTATCGGCGTGCTCAAGGAGTTTGACGTCAAGCGGTGTTACTACGCCCACCTTCACGGTGCTTCAATCAAAAATGCCTTTGTTTCGGAGTATGAGGGTATCCGTTTTCATCTGATTTCGGGCGACAGCCTCGGTTTTTGTCCGAAATTAATAGAAAAAACTTGAAATTTTGCCAAAATTTATTATTAAAACTATAGCCATTTGAGTTTTAACGTGCTATAATACTTGGGTCTAAATACTAGGAGGATTTTAAAAATGAGCTTAAAATCAGTCAAAGAAGCAGAAGCTAACGTACAGGAACTTACCATAACCATCGACGGTGCTACTTTCAAGGCAGCTACAGTCAAGGTTTACAACAAGCAGAAGAAGGATATTGCTATCCCCGGCTTCCGTAAGGGTAAGGTTCCCATGCAGATGGTAGAGAAGATGTACGGCAAGGGCGTTTTCTATGAGGATGCTCTCAATGATCTTTTCCCCGCTGCTGTTGATGAAGCAATCAAAGAGTCCGGCATTGAAGCTGCAAGCGGCGCATACGATGCAAATGTTGTTGAAATCGGCGACAACGGCGTCGAGTTCACAGTCAAGGTTGCAACTCAGCCTGATGCAGATGTCGGCGAATATAAGGGCCTCAGCGCAGAGAAGCCTGCTGCAGAGGTTACAGACGAAGAGGTTAACCGCGAAATCGACCAGCTTCGTGAGCAGAATTCCAGACTTGTCGATGTTGACGACAGAGCAGCCAAGGACGGCGACATGGCAAACATCAACTTCGAGGGCTTTGTTGACGGTGTAGCTTTCGAAGGCGGCAAGGCAGAGGATTATGACCTTGTTCTCGGCTCCGGCGCATTCATTCCCGGTTTCGAGGAGCAGATTGTTGGTAAGAACATAGGTGAAGAGTTTGACGTAAACGTCACATTCCCCACAGAATACACACCCGAGCTCGCAGGCAAGGAAGCTGTTTTCAAGTGCAAGCTTAACAAGCTCTCCTTCAAGGAGCTTCCCGAGGTTGATGATGAGTTCGCAAAGGATCTCGGCGAGTACGACACAATCGCAGAGCTTAAGGACGGTATCAAGAAGGAGCTCGGCGAAGCAAAGCAGAGAAATGCTGACGATGCATTTGAAAATGCACTCAGAACTCAGCTTGTTGAAAACGTAAAGGCAGAAATCCCCGCAATCATCATTGATGAGGCTGCACAGCAGAATAAGGACAGCTTTATCCAGCGTTTTGAGTCCCAGGGTATCAGCTACGAGCAGTACCTTGCATACACTGGTATGGATGAGAAGGTTCTCGACGAGCAGATCAGAGCTGAGGCAGAGAAGCAGGTTAAGCTTCGCCTTGCACTCGAGAAGATTGCAAAGCTCGAGAATATCGAGGTTACTGACGACGACGTCAACGCAGAGTACGACAAGATTGCCACAACCTACGGCATCGACCTTGAAACAGTCAAGAAGTTCGCTCCTGTTGAAAGTGTAAAGGCTGATGTTTCCGTACAGAAGGCTATGAAGGTTGTTGTTGACAACGCAAAGGCTGCAAAGAAGAAGGCCGCTCCCAAGAAGAAGGCTGCTCCCAAGGCAGAGGCTGCAGAGGGTGAGGAAAAGCCCGCTCCCAAGAAGCGCGCAACCAAGAAGGCTGCAGAGAAAAAGGCAGAGGACGCTGAATAATCATTAAGCGTAATTGCCAATAATAAGATTTAATGTCTGTAAGACCGGCAGAGCCTTTGTAGTAAAAGTTTCTGCCGGTCAAAAATCAATTTTAGAAGGAGTAATGAAAAATGAGTTTGGTACCGTATGTTGTAGAACAGACGAGCAGAGGCGAAAGACAGTTTGACATTTTCTCAAGACTGCTCACAGACAGAATCATCGTTCTTTCCGACGAGGTTAATGACGCAACAGCAAGCCTTGTTGTTGCCCAGCTTCTTTTCCTTGAGGGTCAGGACAGCGAAAAGGATATCAGCCTTTATATTAACAGCCCCGGCGGTTCTGTTTCCGCAGGCCTTGCAATTTACGACACCATGCAGTACATCAAGTGCGATGTTTCAACAATCTGTATGGGTATGGCTGCAAGTATGGGCGCTTTCCTGCTTTCTTCGGGCGCCAAGGGCAAGCGTTACGCTCTTCCCAACAGCGAAATTATGATTCATCAGCCCCTGGGCGGTACAAAGGGTCAAGCATCCGATATCGCAATTGAGGCTGAGCACATTCTCAAAATCAAAAACAACCTCAACAAAATCCTCGCCGAAAACACAGGCAAGGACATCGAGACCATTGCCGTTGATACAGACAGAAACAACTGGATGAGTGCAGAGGAAGCAGCTGCTTACGGTCTTGTTGATAAGGTTCTTTATAAGAGATAAAATTTAAGGAGAAACACAAAATGCCAAGAGACGGCGATATGAGAGAAAAGGCAGTGCGCTGTTCGTTCTGCAATAAGCTCCAGAGCCAGGTCGATAAGCTTATCGCAGGCCCGGGTGTCTTTATCTGTGACGAATGTGTCGAACTGTGCCGCAGCATAATTGAGGAAGAAGGGGAGTCCCGCAAGAGCAGAAAAACTACTCAGCACGGCGGCTTCACTCTGCCCAAGCCTATGCAGATAAAAGCAAAACTCGATGAATACGTAATAGGTCAGGACGAGGCTAAAATCGTCCTGAGTGTTGCTGTTTATAACCATTACAAACGCATTTTCTTCGGTCATGATTCGGGTGCGGAGATTCAGAAGAGCAATATCCTTATGCTTGGCCCCACGGGTGTCGGCAAAACAATGCTTGCACAGACTCTTGCAAAAACCCTCGACGTTCCCTTTGCAATAGCCGATGCCACTACGCTTACCGAGGCCGGTTATGTCGGTGAAGACGTTGAAAATATACTCCTTCGTCTTATCCAGGCGGCAGATTTTGATATTGAAAAGGCAGAGCGCGGCATTATCTATGTCGATGAAATAGACAAGATTGCAAGAAAATCCGAAAACGCTTCCATCACACGAGATGTCAGCGGTGAAGGCGTTCAGCAGGCACTTCTCAAAATTATTGAGGGTACTGTTTCCAATGTTCCTCCCGGAGGCGGCAGAAAGCATCCTCAGCAGGAATTTATTCAGATCAATACCGCAAACATTCTCTTTATTTGCGGCGGTGCGTTTGACGGAATTGAGAAAATCATCGAAAAGCGTATCGGTGGCTCTGCGCTCGGCTTTGAAGCTGAAATCAGAGATAAGAGGCAGCTCGATTCGGACTATATTATGGGTCAGGCAATCCACCAGGATCTGGTCAAATTCGGCCTTATTCCCGAACTTGTCGGCCGTATGCCCGTTATGACTGCTCTCCACGAGCTTGACAGGGAATCCCTTGTCCGTATTCTTCTCGAGCCTAAGAATTCCATAGTCAAGCAGTACACACAGCTTGTCGGTATGGACGATGTTGAGCTTGAGTTTGAACCCGAGGCACTTGAGGCAATTGCCGATATGACTCTTGAAAAGAAAACGGGCGCAAGAGGTCTGCGCTCAATTATGGAAAAAACACTCATTCCGATTATGTACTCAATTCCCTCTGATGCTGCTGTGTGTAAGGTTGTCGTTACTGCAGATTGCGTTAAAAACGGCAGTGAGCCTGTGCTCGTCAAAGACAGCACAAGGCAGGAAAAGGTACTCACTACTGACCTCAATTTCTCTGTTGAGCAGAATAAAAAGAGAAAAACACAAAAAGCATACTGATTTTGTGTTAATTTCGGACAAAATACACAATATTTTGTTGACAAACATTTCCATTTGGTATTATAATGCTTATTATAAAGGGACAATAAGTTCCTGAAGCGGTTTTACCGCTTAAGCGAAAGGATGAATTTCAAGTGAAAATCAGAATGAACAAGCTTGTTGCTGCTCTTCTTGCAATCGCCCTTGTTTTCGGTGCGGTTTCCGTTATGGCAGGCGCAGCTAACACAGACCCCTATGTTAAAGTTTCCGGCATTTCAAATGTTGCTCTCGGTTCAAAGGGCCAGACAGTAACAGTCAGCCTTTCTCCCGATACAGAGCTTAAAAACGCATCCATTGTCCTCACTTACGAGGATAAGGACGCTCTTAAAGATGAAAGCGTAGTTGTTGCTACAGGTGTCAGCGGTGAAGCTTCTGTCAAAGATGGCGAAATCACCCTTAAGGTAACATCTGCTGCTAATAAAGATGCAGCCAAGGATATGACTCTCTTCACAATCAAGTTCGATTTTGCTGCAGATGCCAAGGGCCTTGTCGAGTTTGCTGCAACTACAGGCAAGATTAACGCTGAAGAGGATGCAACAATTGCGGGTGAAGCTTTTGGTGTTACTCGTATCAAGGGCGAAGAAGCTCCCGACGTTTACAATAATTTCGTAGGTATCGGCCTCAAGGGCTTTGTCAAGGCGGCCGGTAAGGATGCTCCCATCGCTGATGCAAAGGTTGTCGTAACTCTTAAGCCTTATGAGGGCAGCGCAATGAAGGCTGTTGACCCCGTTGAAATCAAGATTGATGACGCTATCTGCGGTACAGCAGTTATGGCTAAGGATAAGCTTCCTGCTTTCCTTGATGAAAACGCAAAGGTTATCACCGAGGCTATCCAGGCTGTTGCAGGCAACGAGAAAATCAACTATGATGCATTTGATATCGTAGCTTCTTCCGTTAAAGTACCGGAAGCCACAAAGTATGAAGAGGGCAAGGAATATGTTTGGTCCGTAACTCTCCAGCAGCTTAATGAAACCAAGGCAACAATCAGACTTGTTTTCAGACCCGCACTTGAGGACAGAACACTCTATCATAGCTCTGACATTTCCGATTACGATATCTCAATGACAGCTTATGTCGGCAAGACTGTCTATTCACAGGCAACAATCCTTACATACATCAAGAATTATATCGACTTCTTCAACTCAATGAAGGGCGACCTTGATGTTGATGATGACGGTATCGACGATTACAACCTTGACGGTGTTGCAATCAACCAGCACATCAAGGAAGAGTCCGACGGCAAGTATGACCTCGGCGATTTCGTTCTCGATGAAACAGTTGTAGGCTTCAACAACGCCAAGATGACAGGTAAAGAAACCTTCTCTGCAGAACCTGCTCAGAATGTTTACACAGTTTACCTCGATCAGGTCAACGTTCCTGCAACCGTTCTCGGTGCAGCTGCTCAGGCTTTCGGCAGCATCGACTACAGCCAGTTTGTAAAGGCTCAGGTTTTTGCTATCAACGAAACAATCGATGCCTTCCAGGCATTTGTTGACAGCCTTGTAAACGCAGAGTGGCCCACAGCTGAGGATGTTAAGGAAGATAAGGACGATTCCAAGAGCCCGAGCACAGGCTCATCTGTCAGCCTTGGCTTCGCTCTCGCTTCTGTCGTTGCTCTCGCTTCCGCAGCAGTTGTTGCAATCAAGAGAAAAGAAGACTGATTTTCGTTAAATTAAGACCATCGCAAAGTCGATGGTCTTTTTTTATGTTTGTGTAACATAAATGCGATTGAAAGAAAGGTCAACCTGTGCTATAATATATTAAAACCAAGGAGGTATAATGATAATGAAAAAAACGTTAAGCATTGTTCTTGCGCTCGTTATTGCACTTTCAACATTTGCTTTTGGTGCTTCAGCTGCCGAAACCAACAAGACTGAGGCTCTGTTTGCAAAGCTCAACTCCGCCAAAGAGGTTACAGTCACACTCAAAGCAGGTGATGTAAATCTATTCGGCTTCCTTCGTACAAGCGCAACTGATACTGTTTACATAAAGGACAACAAGGTTGCCTATGAATATAAAGCAGGCTTCCTGTCTGCCCGTGCTATTTACGATGGTGACAATATCTACGGCATTCTTCCGATGCTTCCTTTCTTCTATGTCAAACTTGATGGCTCGGTTATCGGCAAGCCCGACGTATGGTCGCTTATCGAAGGTGCAAGCAATATAACCCTCGGCGTTCTCCGTTACCTCAAAAGCTATAACGAAACCGTTGACGGTGTTGAATACTATGTCGAGGAGTTCGACGACAGAGCACAGGTCACAAGCAAATTCTACTACGTCGGCGACACTCTCAAAATGCTCAAGGTAACAGATGCCCAGACGGGTTCAATCCAGTACACATATTTCGAGAATATCTCTTTCTCGGTTGACGATAGCGTTTTCGCTGTCCCTGCAAGTGCCTTTGACCTGACTATTATCCTCAAAGGTCTTGTAGCTTCACTTCTTGCATAAACCTTAACAAATTAAGCACCGATGCTTTCCAATTACGGAACGCATCGGTGCTTTTATATGTATTATAATAACATATTACATTGTAGATAAATCGTACGGTGTTCTCTGGTAAACAAAATAGTTCAACCAGTTGCTGAAAAGCAGGCTGCCTGCGCCTCTCCATTTGATAACCGGCACCTTTTCGGGGTCGCCATCGGGGAAGTAGTTTTCAGGCACCTCAATTTCAAGCCCTGCGTTGACATCTCTGAAATACTCTCTCGCCAGCGTGTCGCGGTCGTATTCGGCGTGGCCGCAGGCGTAGAAGTTGCGGCATTGCATATCAGAGAGCAGATGTACTCCTGCCTTGCTTGAATATGCGAGTACCTGCAAATCCTTAATCAGTGCAATCTCGTCAATCCTTACCTCTGTGTGGCGTGAGTGCGGAACATAGAACTCCTCATCAAAGCCTCTGAGTAACGGGTGGAAAAGGTCAAGTGCCCTGTGCTTGAATACACCAAACATTTTCTTGTCAAGCTTGTGCTTCTTCAGACCGTACCGGTGGTAAAGTCCTGCCTGTGCACCCCAACAGATGTGGAATGTGGAATATACGTTTTTGTCAGCCCAGTCGAATATCGTGCAAAGCTCGTCCCAATAGTCAACCTCTTCAAACTCAAACTTCTCAACAGGTGCTCCGGTTACAATCATACCGTCGTACTTTTTGTGCTTGATATCGTCAAAGGTCTTGTAAAAGGCAAGCATGTGCTCACTTGAAACGTGAGTAGCCTTATGTGTCGCTGTCTGCAACAGTTCCACCTCAACCTGAATCGGGGAATTACTCAGCAGACGCAGTATCTGCGTTTCCGTTTCAATCTTTGTGGGCATTAAGTTAAGTATTAATATTTTAAGCGGGCGAATGTCCTGTGTCATCGCACGCTCATTTGTCATCACGAATATGTTTTCGCTTTCAAGGCTGCTGCGTGCAGGCAGGTTGCCGTCTATTTTAATCGGCATGGTTATCCTCCGTGAATAAGCTGAAATATAATGTATATAATAACAGATATTATCAAAATATACAAGAGTATTTCTCTAATCTTTTGATTAATATCAATATTTAACAAGAAGTGATTTTTGGCAAAAAAATTAGAAAAAAAGTGTTGACATCTTTTCCAATTAGTGCTATTATAGCAAAGCACTCGCAAGAGCGCAGCAAAACTTCAGACGAAAGCTTGAAAAAAGTTTTTGAAAAAAGTTTAAAAAAAGTGTTGACAAGCTGACAGGTTTGTGATATACTTCATAAACGTTGTCGCTAAACGACAGCACGAAACGCACCTTGAAAATTAAACAACGATTGAAAGAACAAACCCTTGAAGA